>JBBDJA010000021.1:0-14961 GCA_040880105.1 Waddliaceae bacterium
GCCTTAACCATGTGCTCAAATGAGTCTTCTTCGTAGGTATTTTCGCTATTTGAATTAATTCCGACGAATTGCGCACCGCTCGGAGCAAATTTAAGAGCAGTCTCTCTTGTCACTTCATTAGATCCAATCACATAGGGGCAGTGATTACATGTAAAAAAAATCACGAGGACTTGCGCGTCTGCAAAATCATCTAATGAATAATTTCTTCCATCTGTCGCCGGTAAAGAAAATTGTGGAGCTTTATCCCCGATTTCTAAAGTAAAGGGCATGGTTGCCTCCTGAAATTTTTAAAGGTATCTGAAAATAAGTAGGTTAGAATTTTTTCAGATCTCTCCTCTTATTTACTCATCTTTGTATGGATAAATTATATTGTCAAGCACATGCACCTTAAGTTAAGATCAGATTCAAGAAAGAAGAGGTATGAGAATGGGTAAAAATATTGCACAAAAATTAATTGAAAGCCATCTAGTCGAAGGAGATATGTCTCCCGGAAGCGAAATTGGAATTAAAATTGATCAAACGCTGACGCAAGACGCAACGGGAACCATGGTGATGCTTGAACTAGAGGCAATGGGACTTGACCGCGCGAAGACAGATGTTTCAGTGCAATATGTTGACCACAATGTCGTTCAAAACGATCACAAAAATGCCGATGATCACATCTTTTTAAGAAGCGCATGCCAGCGATTTGGTTTATGGTATAGCAAAGCCGGCAACGGTGTCAGCCACCCCGTTCATCAAGAGCGTTTTGGTATTCCCGGAAAAACTCTTCTTGGATCTGACAGCCACACCCCGGCTGCCGCTTCATTAGGTATGCTTGCAATGGGAGCCGGCGGTATTGAAGTTGCCCTTGCCATCGCAGGAAAGCCGTATCACCTGACCATGCCCAAGGTCATGGGAATTAAGTTGACCGGAAAATTACCTGACTGGGTAAGTGCAAAAGATATTATCTTAGAAATGCTAAGGCGGCATGGAGTGAAGGGAGGAGTCGGCTGGATCCTTGAGTACTATGGACCCGGATTGAAAGAACTAACAGCGATGGATCGACACGTCATTGCCAATATGGGTACGGAACTTGGCGCTACTACAACAACTTTTCCATCAGACCAAGAAATTAAACGTTTTTTAATTTCTCAGGGTCGAGGCGAGGATTGGGTCGAACTTCTTGCCGATGAGGATGCAACTTATGACGAATATGAAGAGATAAACCTCTCAGAGCTTGTTCCGTTAATCGCCCTACCCTCAAGTCCAGGAAAAGTCGTCCCCGTGCGTGAAGTAGAAGGCAGTCCGATCTATCAATCGATGATTGGTTCATCAGCGAACCCCGGTTTTTGCGACTTTGCAGTTGCAGCAGAAATCGTTAACGGCAGACAAGTGAGCAGTAAAGTCTCTCTTGATGTTAACCCAACATCAAGACAAATCTTAGCAGATCTAACAAAAGAGGGCTATCTTATCAAGTTGATCAGTGCCGGTGGCCGTATTCACCAAGCTGGCTGCAATGGATGCATCGGCATGGGACAAGCGCCCGCAACAGGAAAAAACAGCCTTCGCACGGTTCCCCGCAACTTTCCCGGAAGGTCCGGCACAAAAGAAGACTCTGTCTTCCTTTGCAGCCCGGAAGTCGCTGCCGCAAGCGCCTTGATGGGAAAAATCACAGATCCGCGCGATTTAGACTTTCCTCATCCAAAGGTAAAAGAGCCGAAAATGGCAAGTGTAAACACCGACATGCTGCAAGCACCTGTTAAAGATAACAAAGAGCATAAATTAGAAAAGGGTCCGAACATCCAAGCGCTTCCCCTTTTCGATACGACACCTGACCATCTAAAAGGACCTGTCACTATAAAACTTGGTGATGATGTATCGACAGATGAGATCTTACCCGGCGGAACCCGCGTGCTTCCTTTTCGTAGCAATATTCCTGAGATTAGTAAATTTACGTTTACTCAAGTCGATGAAACATTTTATGAACGCGCGCTTAAAAACCAAAAGACAGGACAGTTTATCGTTGGCGGACTTAACTACGGCCAGGGCTCCAGCCGAGAACACGCTGCAATGGCACCGAGATTTCTTGGGGTGCATGGAGTGATTGCCAAAAGCTTTGCCCGTATTCATCAACAAAACCTTATTAATTTCGGTATCATTCCCCTCACTTTTGTCGATAGGGGCGACTATAACTCTATTGATCAAGAAGATGTTCTTGCAATTGATGACCTTCATAGCCAAGTCGCCAATGGAGATGAAGTCATTGTCAAAAACATAACAAAAGGGACTACCATCAAAACTAAATTCTCTATGAGCAGTCGGCAAAAAGAGATCTACCTTGAAGGCGGTTACATTAATTTATATCGCAAATTACACACATTTTAGATTGAAAGATAAGGCGGCTGCGGATAAAATTCATGCATGGCAGAATTAAATGAAACGCAAATAAAAAAACTCACCGAGCTCAGCCGCATTGACTGCACTGAAGAGGAAAGAGAGTCGCTTTTGCAAGATCTTAAAAAGATTCTTGATTATGTCGATCAACTGCAAAAAGTGGATACTGAAAATGTCGAGCCCTGCATTCAAGTGCTTTCGCAGGTCCAAAACGTCATGCGAGAAGATGTTGTCGGCGAGACAATGTCGCGCGAAACGTTTCTCTCAAATGCGCCCGAACAAATCGGCGGGATGATACGCGTTCCTCCAGTGATCAAAGGAAAATAGATAGATTTACAACTCTTTAAGGTTCATAGATGTCAGCTATAGAAATCAAGAATCAGTTTATGGACGGGAAGAAAACGGCGGTCCAAATTGTAGAAGAAACTTTTTCTAGAATTGACAAGACCGAACCCAAAATCGGCGCATTCCTCACCCTACTAAAAGACCGCTCTCTTGAAAAAGCAAAAGATTTAGATAGCAGGAAAAGAGCCGGCCACCCGCTCGGGAAGCTTGCCGGTGTTCCGATTGCGATCAAAGATAATATTCATATTAAGGGTGTAAACACCACCTGCGCCTCAAAGTTTCTCACCAATTTTACAGCCCCCTTTGATGCCACCGTCACAAGGCTTTTAGAAGATGAAGGGGCGATTCTCATCGGAAAGACAAACCTCGATGAATTTGCGATGGGCTCTTCCACCGAAAATTCCGCCCTTCAGCTAACAAAAAACCCATGGGATACACAGCTGACTCCAGGAGGATCTTCCGGAGGATCCGCTGCCGCTGTTGCCGCGCGAATTTGCCCATTATCTCTTGGTAGCGACACCGGTGGTTCAGTGCGACAACCTGCCTCGCTTTGTGGAATCGTCGGATTCAAACCGACTTATGGGCGCGTTTCACGCTATGGACTTGTCGCTTTTGGTTCCTCTCTTGATCAGATCGCCCCCTTCGCAACAAACGTTAAAGATGCAGCATTGATCATGGAAGTAATCGGCAAACCGTGTGAAAAGGACTCCACCAGTCTACCAAAAGAGGGCGAAGAGTATCTGTCCCAATTGACCGGAAATATTCAAGGAATGAAAATCGGGGTTCCTTGGCACTTCCTCAATGACCTCAAAGACGAGCCCAAGGAAAACTTTAAGCGCTCGATTGAGACACTCAAAGAGCTAGGCGCTGAAATTATCGATATCGATCTTGAAATTTTACGCACCTCCATTCCAGTCTACTACATCCTAGCCACAGCTGAAGCATCAACCAATCTTGCCAGGTTCGATGGGATTCGCTATGGACAGCGTTCCAAAAAAGCAGAAACGTTGGATCAAGTGTATGATTTGTCCAAAGAAGAAGGATTCGGCCCGGAGGTCAAACGACGAATTTTAATGGGAACATACGTTCTTTCTTCCGGATATCAAGACGCCTACTATAGAAAAGCGCAAAAGGTTCGCACACTGATTATCGAGCAATTTGCTCGGGACTTTAAGTCGTGTGACCTCATTGCCATGCCGACAACTCCCGATACAGCCTTTCCACTCGGAGCGATCAGAGACCCTTTGAAAATGTACCTGGAAGACATATATACAATTGCCGCCAACCTTGCCGGTTTGCCGGCCATTAGCATTGTCAACGGCTTCAATGGACAAGGCATGCCATATGGGCTACAGCTTTTAGGACCTCAAGCGGAAGATGTCAGGGTCATGCAAGGCGCATACGCATTTGAACAGGCCACACAATATCACCTTAAAACCCCATCAAATTTATGACGCAGTTCGATCATTGGGAGCCGGTCATCGGCCTTGAAATTCACTCTCAGCTCAACACAAAATCTAAGCTATTTAGCCACGCGCCGAATCGATTTGGCGATGAGCCGAATGTGAACATCACCGAAGTATGCACCGGGATGCCGGGAAGCCTTCCAGTCATCAACAAAGAAGCCGTTCGGAAAGCCGTTCAATTTGGCTGCGCCATCAAAGCTGAAATTCCACAGTTCAGTAAATTTGATCGCAAATCCTACTTTTATCCCGACAGTCCCCGCAATTTTCAGATCACACAATACGACCAGCCGATTGTGATTGGCGGAACAGTGACTGCAGAAGTGAATGGTAAAGAAATGCAGTTTGCCGTAAACCGCGTCCATCTAGAGGATGATGCGGGAATGTTAAAACACTTTTCTAATTTTGCCGGTGTTGATTACAACCGCGCCGGTGTGCCTCTAATCGAAATCGTCTCAGAGCCGTGCATCCATTCACCGGATGAAGCCGTTGCCTACGCAACAGCGATTAGAGCAATCCTACAATATCTCGACGTCTCCGACTGCAACATGGAGGAGGGTTCGCTGCGCTTTGATGTAAACATCTCAGTTAGAAAAAAAGGAGAGACAGCCCTACGCCCGAAAATCGAGATTAAAAATTTAAATTCCTTCTCTAACATGCATCGAGCCGTAACTGCAGAGATTAAAAGGCAGATCAAACTCTACACAGACCATCCGGATTTAACGCCTACTCAGCTTATCCCACAGTCCACATACCGATTTGATCCCGATCTCGGCGAGGTCATCCTGATGCGCCGCAAAGAAGACGCAGATGATTACAGATATTTCCCCGAGCCTGACCTGCCGCCCCTCATTTTGACACAAGAGTTTATCGACCAAATACGATCAGAACTTCCCGAGCTTCCACTAGAGCGTGAAAGACGCTATGTGAAGGAGCTGGGCCTTTCCTTGGATCACGCCTTCTTTCTCACAAGCGACAAACAGTCAGCCGATTACTTTGAGACAGCCTATGCCATTCATCCCAATGCAAAGGCGCTTTGCAACTGGATTATTATCGAGTTTGCCGGCAGATACAAAGAAAGCGGAATGCAGCTCTCTAAAAGCGGCATTACACCCGAGAACCTAGCGCACCTTGTAAAACTCGTCGATGAGGAAGTGATTACAGGACGAATGGCGAAATCGATTGCGGATCTTATGGTAGAAAATCCCGGCAAAGATCCTCGGGAAATCGTCAAAGAAAACCCCGACTTTCAACCCTTAAGCGACAGCTCTGAAATTGAAGCCATGATAGATCAAGTGATTAACCAGAATCACCAGTCGGTCATCGATTTTAAAAACGGTAAACAAAAAGCGTTTAGTTTCCTTGTGGGTCAAGTGATGAAGCTTAGCCGAGGAAAAGCCTCGCCTCCTGTTGTCAACAAGCTTTTGATTGAAAAAATCGAAAAGGTTGAGCAGTAAAAGCAGTAACTTCAATCATCTAGAAGTTTTAGTGCCTTCTTTGCTTCTTTTTTTAGAGAGGCGTACTTTTTTGAGTCACCTGCGTATTCGATTACAAGTAGAAAGGCTTCACGTGTATTTTCACGGTCGTGGAGCTCCATAAAGCATTTAGCCAATTGAAAGTACGGAATCGGATTTTCTACCTCATACATTGCCGCAATCTCGTACGCATCAAGAGCCGACTGATAGTCGCCTACCATCTGCACAGACATACCGAGCCCTATCCAGTAGTCATGATGATGTGGATTCATCGTAATTAAAAAAAGAAATGCATTTAAAGCATCGTCATACCGCCGGCCATTTAACAAAGTCTCAGCCGCGCGATAAAAAGCGTCCATTGCCGAATCAGTAAAGCCTAGAATTTCTTGAGCGGTTTTTCCTGAAGAAATTTCTTTTTTTAAAGCGGCTCGATTTTTAAGCTTTTTTGCAGCTTCTTTAGAAAGATGAAACTCTTTGAGCCCATCATTAGGATTCATATATACGTCCGGAATAAAGAGTGAACAGTGGCAAAAATCCATTTTCAAACTTGACGAAAAAAGTCATAACTTCCCACCTGTAACCTTTACTCTATCAAAGAAATGACTAAATTTCAATGCCGTGTTGAAGCTACAGAAATAGCTGAACAAACGCATAAGGTAAATAGAGTACACCGCAACCTAAGGCTGTTACACTTCTACTTAAAAGCATACGACCCCATTGACTCTCTTTTAAAAATAGACCCGCTGTAAATGCTAAGACTGATAAGGCTAGAGAGACCACTGCCTCTGCAATAGATAATACACCAGCAGTCGCAAAACAGATGATACAAGCAACTCTTGCTCCTACGTTTCCTAAAGGAGTTTTGTTGGGAGACGCACGCCATCGGAGGCAAGGTAAAAAAATTGGTTTTACCAAAAATCCTGCACCTACATCAAAATCTCTATCATCCATCATATTAGGAGGACACCCACTCCAATAAAAAAACGGTAACTCTATATAGTTTTGTGTTTTTTCAAGACTTCTCAATCTGTTATTTACTATAGTTTCAAGCTCTTGACTGGTATTTTGTGGAAGATGGGAAGTAATCCCTCTAAGCCAACTTCGAGCAACAATTTTTTTGTAAACTGGATAATGATCATACAGTCTAATAAAATCATTTTCTTCAATTCTTTGAATATTACCTTCGCGTTCATCAATTTTTAACGCAAAAAAATCTGTCTGCTTAATATCTGACTCTACATTTCGATCAAAAATCCCATACCCAATCTCTAATCTACAAGCATACTGTGGATTGAAGGGAAAAAGGCATTCATAAACGCCTCTCCGGTTGATTTGAACTTTATTCACAAACTCTTGCACACGCTGGATCAGTTGATTCTCTGACCCTACACCATGCTGGCCTAAATACTTTTGAATACTCATTCCTTCCGGTCTTTTTATCTCACCAAAGTGGTCTTCCCATAATCTATCCGCACTTGCATCTTCCCTACAAACTCTGCTCACTTGAGAGAAATTTGCAAGATCTTGCGGATCCAAGAAAGATAAAATATTCCGTGTACAATTTTGAGGAAGTGCAGGGAAGTCTTTTGGAGACATGAAATTATTAACTGCCACAGAAGCCATTAATTAATACCTTTTTAAAATAAATTATATCACAGAAGTGCAATTAATTGCGAAATTAAAATTATTTATTATAATAGTACAGAAAAACTATCCATTAAATACAGATTTAAATAATAAGTTTCAAACAACAAACTTTTACATTTTGATCTTATATTGCTTTAAAGTCTCAACAATCCGGAATAAAGAGTCAACAGGCGCAAAAATCCATTTTCTAATTAAATAAAACGCTATAACCTTCATGCCTGTATCTTTTACTCTATCAAAGAAATGACTAGATTTCAATGTAGATATCGATCAACGGTCAACTACCAATTGAGTAAATGCGACAGGTGTGTAACCGAGACTTAAACCTATTGCCATCATCCCTCTTTTATAAAGCATATTCCCCCATTGATTCTCTTTTGAATATAGACGTGCAGAAGATGCAACTGCAGCTAAAGAAAGAGAGGTTACTCCCTCTGCTAGAGTAAACACACCAATACTAGTCAGACCCACTAAGGTAACTGCTTTTGCTCCTAATTTTTTCACAAAACCTTCCTGACTCATTCGCCAATTCATTAGAGCAGGAATTGAATTAGATAAAATATTCATTTGATTATCCGAATGAAAAAACGGGCACTCTATCATGTTGTGTATGTTTTGAAGCCGTTCAACTCTGTTATGAAATATATTTTTAATCTCGCGAAAGGTGTTTTCAGGAAGGATAGCTGAAAATTGTTCTGTAAATATTAATCGTTCATCTGCTCTTAAGAGATTAAGGGGTTCATCGATTTTTTTTGCAAAGATATCTCTCTGTACAACTGGTCGCCTGCTTTCAAATTTCCCGGAGCCAATCACTATCTTGCAAGAATAGGCATTATTATTAAGGGGAAACTGGCATTCATAAACGCCGATCTGATTAATTTGAACTTTTTTTACAAATTCTCGCACGCGTTCAATCAGTTTATTCTCTGTTAGTACACCATGTTGACTTAAGTGTCTTTTCAAACTCATTCCGTCAGGAGTTTTGATTTCAGGACATTGGTTTTCCCATAACCTCTCGTCACTTCCCAATTCCCTGCAAGCTCTATTCACACAAGAAACATTTGCAAGATCTTGTATATCTAAGTATGAAAAAATTTTTCTATTCAAATCTTCACAAAAATCGTGAGGAAACTTTCCTGGACATATGACACTATTCACTGGATTTGCCATTATTCAACCTTTATTTAAAAAAACAAATTATATCACAAATTACAATTCTAAACAATAATATAAAATAAAATTTACAAATACAGATACTAATTTAATAATATTGATTACAGGAAACTTTAAAGAACATCAGAATTACTCAGAAAATAATAAATTTTTCCCGAGTTATTCCGGGGTTCCTAAAATATGAGAATAAGGCTATGATACTCGTTTAAATAGCAGACTAAAGAAATGACTTTTAACAGTTCTCCTTTACATTTTGCCTCTCCCTTAGCAATCGCAAACGATTCTCCGGACAATCTCCCCTCTTCCGTAACATTACGTCAAAAAGTGACTGAAATTGCCAAAATTTCATTTCAAATTTTAATGATAGGGGCGGGATTTGTCCTTAACCCAAGCCTATTTGCTTTTGGATTTCTCTGTTCTATCGCAATGCCTGAGAGAATCGGTGAGCTACTAAGTAGAGTAGAAGGAGTATATAACGCGTATAAATGGCAAATTGGGGTTTCATCCATTGTAGCTTGCTTTTTTGCTCCCCATGTCACCCTTGGACTTACCTCATGCCTGCTCGGAAACTTTGTTGGATTTAAACTCATGGAATATAGCGGGGAGCTTGACCGGGTTCAAGAAAGACGGCAAAGAGAATTTCTGCAAAACGCTAGGCCAACTATCGACTATTTCATTCAAAGAATGAATAAGTCCTAATTCTCTATATTTTCCATTTCTCTTTTGCTTTGGAATGAGCGGAATGAAACGCATCGAAGAGACGTCTTCTGCTAATATGGGTATATCGATCCGTACTGCCGATATGTGAGTGGCCAAGCATCTCTTGAATGACCCGCAAGTCGGCTCCATGATCTAAAAGATGTGTTGCAAAGGAGTGCCGAAGTGTATGGGGTGATATGGACTTCACGATCCCCGCGTCTTTAGCGTATTTTTTTATCCGCCGCCACACAGTCTGGCGATCAAGAGCTTTTCCCGAGCGAGAGAGAAAAAGAAGTCGGGAAGATGATTCCGGACGAAATCTACTATAGTGGTTGATTGCCTCAATCGCTTTTTTTCCGACGGGAACCAGTCGCTCTTTATTCCCTTTGCCGATCACTCGAACAAAAGTATCATCAACACCATGTATCTCGATCTGACACGCCTCAGAAACGCGAAGACCCGAAGAGTACATGAGCTCCAAAATTGCAAGATCGCGCGCCCCTAAGAGTTGATCTCTATTGGGCTGGGTGAACAAGGACTTGATCTCCTCTTCATTTAAGATTTCAGGGATCAACTGCCAGAGCTTAGGCGTCTCCATATAGATTGCAAGGTTTGTCTCTATATGCCCCTCTCTTTTTAAAAACCGATGGAGCACTTTTATAGCTGCAAGCGCACGGCAAATTGAGGATATCGCGGCATTTTTTGCGCGAAGTGATGCTAAATACTGAATGAAGGTGCTTTTTTCCACTTGGGAAAAGGCAGTGATATTTTTTAATTCCAAAAACGCAAGCCAGTTGCGGCCATCTCGCTCGTACGCCTCAATTGAGCTTTGGCTAAGCCCTTTTTCCGATGCGATGTAGAGAAGAAATTCTTCAAATTGTTCGTACATGTTTGAGATATGCATCCCCGATTGGATTTTTTTCGCCCTTTTCTCCCGTATTCGCATCTTTAAATCGACTGATTAACTGCGTTGCCAGTACCTTTCCAAGCTGCACTCCCTCTTGGTCAAAAGAATTGATATTCCAAATAAACCCTTGGAAGGCGACTTTATTTTCAAAGAAGCTAAGTAAAGCCCCAAAACTGCGAGGGGTTAGGGAGTCGGCAAGTAAAATGCTAGAGGGGCGATTGCCTTTAAACTCTTTATTTGGGTTCGAATCCTTTTTCCCGACAGCAAGGGCAATTGCTTGAGCAAAGAGGTTGGCCAAGAGCTTTTCTTGAGAGGTCGTGCCCTCTACTTTCATATCTTGCTTCCACTGACTCTCTTTAAAACCGATGAACTGAATGGGAACGACTGTTGTTCCTTGATGAAGAAGCTGGAAAAACGAGTGCTGAGCGCATGTCCCCGGCTCGCCCCAAACGATTGGACCCGATTGTGAGGAAAGCGCGTGTCCCGATCGATCGATCTGTTTTCCGTTTGACTCCATATCAAGCTGCTGCAAGTGAGCGGCAAAACGGTGAAGCGGATGAGAATACGGAATAACACCGAGTGTGGAGTGGCCTAAGAAATTGCGGTTCCAAATGCCAAACAGAGCTGCAAGAAGCGGGAGGTTCTCATCCACTTTATGATTTGCAGCGATTTGATCCATCTCATGAGCGCCGCGTAGCAACTCGACAAATGCCTCATATCCAAAAGCAAAGGCAAGAGGAACTCCGCCGACCATTGAACAGGTGGAGTATCTACCGCCCACAAAGTCCCAGAGATAAAAAACGTTGCGATATAATGAAGGATCATCCATCGGGCTCTTTTTTCCGGTAACGGCGATAAAATGGTCATTCGGATTCAAACCGGCTGTAGTAAAGCGCGCTCTTGCTATGGTTTCGTTTGTAAGTGTTTCAAGGGTCGTTCCGGATTTTGAAACAACAACGACAAGAGTGTTTGCAAGATTAAGCCCATTTAAAGTCCCGGCCAGATTATCGGGATCGATATTACTGACAAAATGCACTCTTCTTCCCTTTTTTTGTAAAAAAGAAAGCGCTTCATAAGCTGCTTCAGGACCTAAATATGACCCCCCAATTCCGATCATCAAAAGATCTGTCCAGTTTCTTTCTTGATCTAATGAGTCTGAAAATGCCTTTAATTTTTCTAGTTCTGTCTTCTGAAGAGCGGCAGCCTCCTTTGCGGGAGTTTCGCTTCGCGGATTTTCAAACTGATCCCGCAACGCAGTGTGTAAAACAGTTCGACTTTCGCTAGGGTAGCCCTCAATTTTATTAATGACATCTCCTGCTTGCATTCGGTTGAGCCATTGGATTGCATTCGCTTCGGTTGCTAGCTGCTTTAAAGCATCCAAGATTTGCTCATTCACCCGTTCTGTTGCATAGAGGAGTTTGAACCCACAACTTTCCTTTACATATAGACCGATTCTCTCTTCTGTAAGCACACCATTTTCAGACAGATTCGGAGCCATTTGTACGTATTCGTGAAGACGCTTTGTCGCTTTATAGGTATCAAATGCAGTTTGGGCACGTTGAGTCATCGTAAAATCATCCTTTTTCCTATTTTTTAACAGGTTCACTATCAGATGTAAACGACTTCCCCTTCAGTTGCGATAAAACCTTGCAAAGAGCGTCTTCCCTCTCTTGAAAGACCGCTTTCCAATACAAAAATTTTGTCGAGACCTTCCCATTGATAAGTGAGAAATGACTCAGGAATTAAACGAAAAGACTGCTTTTGCTGTTGCAGCATTTCTATTAAGAAAGAAGGGTCTTTGTTCTCGGTAACAAGAATGCCGGTTGATGCTGTGGGATCAAAAAAGCTTGGTGCCTCTCTCCAAATAACCCTGCACTCTTGAAAAGTCGGATAGACGAGAGCTTCAAGTGAAAATTTTAAAGAGAGATAGGGAGTTAATTCCTCTCGAACGCAAGGAATGAATAAAGACAAAAAATCCGCCTTTTTTTCAAAGTCTACATCCATTTCATTTCCATGACACAAAAGGACTCCCTGACTTATGTCAAGATAAGGAGTCACTGCCTCATTGAACTGCGATAAAGAGAGGGATAAAGAGCGGTACTGCATCTCATTGTCTAGAGGTAGCGGGAGATCATCAAAAAGGCCAAGGTCTAAATCCCAAAATATTTCTTTTCCCTTATCTAACAACCTATCGGCAGTCTGGAGTGGTTGTTTCCAATCTAGTGTGGAATTTAGCTTTCCGCAAAGGGTGATTGTTGTACTCATTGGTCAAGAAATAGATAAATGGGTTCGTCATGTTTTTTTAATTTTTCTAACACTGCTTGCACGGAAGTGTGCGAGTAAAGAGCAAAACTATTTAACACTCGCTCCTGTCTCTTTTTGTGAGGATGTAAAAAGTTATGCAGCAAATGCAGCGCGTGACTTGGGATACCCTTCTCACTTAAGAATTTTACGTACGCCTTTCGCTGCAAGCGCGTCAGGGCGTGGTCTAAACTGTGGGTGATCGTCTGGTCAGAGACCCAGATTCCAAGTTTTTCTTGCGCTGCCAATTTCCATACTTTTTTTAGTTCCTCAGCTTGCGTGAAAACCTCCGGAAAAAGCTCCTGGAAATGCGTCGGCAATGCACCTATTGGACTTAAGTCGCAAAGATCTAAAAGCTCGGAGACCTCTTTTGTAATCATTGTAATCGACTTCCTCGGAACGACATTTGGCATTGGAAGATGATGAGATGAAAAATATCCTTCAAGTTCCGACCAGTACTTTATCTCACTTGGACCTGCAACATAAGAGTGAGTGGGTAAAAGAGCGCATTGCATCGCGCATCTTGCATACACATTTGGACTGAAGCGCTCTGGCTCTTGATCGATAAGCGCATGCATTGCATCCGACTCTTCATCAATTTTTTGGCGCTGACCCTGCTCATTTTTACAAAAGAGATAGGTCGGATTTTTTTTTAATTGTGCATGAAAAAAATCTTTTGCAAAAGGTCGCAGGATCTTAGGCTCGAGAAAGACAAGACCGGTGCCGTGAAAAAAAGTAGCAAAAGCCCTTGCCATCGCAAGCGCGTAGCTCTCTCCTGGTTGAAATTGCAGATCTTCTCGATTGATATTTTGTAAAAAACGTTGAATTTCCGGCAGATGATGTTCTTTGAGAACAAGGTCTTCAACCGGGGTTCCGTCCTTTGGAAAAGAGAGATGAAACTTATCGAGATTACCACGCACATCTATCCAATATGTGTGGTCGATTTCATCAATATCGTGATCTTCCGTCGCTAGCCAAAAAATGGGAATAGCGCCTTTCTCTTTAGCAAGTAAAAGAGCAGATACTGCTTTATGAAACGTATATCCCGGCCCGCCAAACAACCCAAGCTGCTGTCCTGTGATAACAGCTAGCGCCCCATCATCGTAAAGTCTCTCAGCATTTCTAATGGCTGCTGCATCATTACCGATGGATTGATTATAAGAGACAATTGCTTCGGCAAGTTTCTTTTGCATAGGAACGATCCGTAAATTTCAAACGATTAAGTACACGTGTTTTCAAATTGATGATATCGAATGACCTTCCCTTTTTCTCTCCAAAGCGCATCAAAATATGACGATCCGTATTGACCGAGATCCTCAACATAAAATGGCTCGGGATGAAGTGAGTGAAAATTCGGGTGTTGAAACGATTCGATCATCGCACAGGAATAGTCAGGATCATCTGTCACAAGTGTGATAACTCCCTCATTTTTTAAAATTCTTGAGAGTTCATCCACAAACGACTTTTGAATGAGTCGATGCTTTGCGTGCTTTTTCTTTGGCCATGGATCGGGAAAGTTCACAAATGCGCCTTCAATAGAGTCTGAAGGAAGGAAGCGCTTTGTAAATGCCATCCCTTCACCGAATACGACAATTAAATTCTCTAACTGATGATTGTGAATTTTCGACCAAATCTTCTGAGTCCGATCGAAACGTTTCTCAACAGCAACAAAATTATGTTCAGGTGCAAGCCTTGCTCTCTCTGCAATCCAAGCCCCGTTCCCTGAGCAGTACTCAACAAAAACCGGGTGGTCGTTACCAAAAAGTTCCGGAGAGTGAAATCCGGGAAATACAAAAGAGTCCTCCTCTTTCAAGCAAGCCGGCAGATACCAAACGCGGCCATGAATCAAGACACGTCGCTCTTCCCAAGTAAAAGGATATTTCAATTCTTTTGGTTTCATAGGAGGAAATTATAACGGTAACACTCTTTCTATAAAAGGACATTTCCTTTATATTACGTAGTATTATGATTGGAAGAAATGATCCTTGCTGGTGCGGAAGTGATAAAAAATGGAAAAAATGCCATTTTCCTGAAAAAAACCCTGCCTTGCCGACTATCGACAGTGACTTAAGAGAAAAATACAAAAAAAAGTATCAAATCCACCTTAAAACGCCTAAGGAGATAGAAGGAATTCGACTTGCTTCTGCCTTAGCTGCAACAATCCTTGATGCCACATGCGACCTAGTGGCTCCCGGCATATCGACTCAAGAGCTAAACGATTTTGCCCATCAACTCCATTTAAAATCAGGCGCTACTCCAGCTCCTCTTGGTTACGGTTACCCCCCTTTCCCCAAAAGCATTTGCACCTCGATCAACGATGTGATCTGCCACGGCATCCCCTCCCAAAATGAGAAGCTTAAAGAGGGCGATATTATGAATATTGATGTCACCTGTATTTTAAACGGCTATTACGGAGATTGCAGTCGGATGGTCGCTGTCGGCGAAATTTCCCAGGAAAAGCAACTTGTTTTTGACACATCCTATGAGTGTCTTATGAAGTCGATTAAAGAGATCCACCCGGGAGATCCCGTCTCAAAAATCGGCGATATCATCTCTGACCACGCCGAAAGTAAAG
>JBBDJA010000021.1:15061-19463 GCA_040880105.1 Waddliaceae bacterium
GACATTTACCATTGAACCGATGATCAATGCCGGAGACAAAGACGGGGTCATTGATGAAAAAGATCAATGGACAGCACGCACAATCGATGGCAAGCCAAGCGCTCAGTGGGAACATACCCTCTTAATGACAGAAGAAGGTCTTGAGATCTTGACCCCGTGGGTCTGTTAACTCTTATGCTTAATTATGATTGGAAGAAATGATCCTTGCTGGTGCGGGAGTGAAAAGAAGTGGAAAAAATGCCATTTTCCTAAAAAAAACCCTGCCCTGCCAATTATCGACAGTGAACTAAGAGATAAATACAAAAAAAAGTATCAAATCTACTTAAAAACAGCTGAGGAAATTCAAGGAATACGTCTTGCTTCTGCCTTAGCTGCGACAATCCTTGATGCCACATGCGACCTAGTGGCTCCCGGCATATCCACTCAAGAGTTAAATGATTTTGCACATGACCTCCACATGAAGGCAGGCGCTAAGCCAGCTCCCCTTGGTTACGGCTCTCCCCCTTTCCCCAAAAGTATCTTAACCTCAATTAACGATGTCATATGCCATGGCATTCCCTCTAAAAACGAGAAACTTAAAGAGGGCGACATCATAAATATTGATGTATCCTCTATCTTAAATGGCTTTTACGGAGATTGCAGTCGGATGGTTGCTGTCGGTGAAATTTCCCAGGAAAAGCAACTTGTTTTTGACACATCTTATGAGTGTCTTATGAAGTCAATTAAAGAGATCCACCCTGGAGATCCCGTCTCAAAAATCGGCGATATCATCTCTGACCACGCCGAAAGTAAAGGATGTTCCGTTGTCGATATGTTTGTTGCGCACGGGGTGGGTGTCCAATTCCATGAAGGACCGCAAATCTTGCACAGTCGCAACTACAACCCAATTAAACTCCTTCCCGGAATGACATTTACCATTGAACCGATGATCAATGCCGGAGACAAAGACGGGGTCATTGATAAAAAAGATCAGTGGACTGTGCGCACAATCGATGGCAAGCCAAGCGCTCAGTGGGAACACACCCTCTTAATGACAGAGGAAGGTCTTGAAATCTTGACCCCATGGGTCTGTTAACTCTTATGCTTAATCTTATTAACCCCGTTTAAGGCAGCTACTCGGTACGTCTCTGCATATGTCGGGTAATTAAAGACTTGATCGATAAAGTGATCGATTTTAGCATTAAAATGCATGGCCATCTGACCGATATGTATCAATTCCGTCGCCCCACTTCCAATGGCATGAACGCCCAAAAGCTCAAGGGTTTCGGCATGGAAAATCAACTTTAACAGCCCTGTATGTGTTCCGGCAATATGACTGCGCGCAATCTCATAGTAATACGCCCGTCCAACCTCATAGTTAAACTGAAGCTCCTTTAGCTTTTCTTCTGTCATTCCACAGCTTGAAATCTCAGGGATCGTATAAATCCCAATCGGGTAATTATAGGGAAAATAATGCGTTTGTGCCCCTACAATATGCCGCATCGCAAGCCTCCCCTGCTCCATGCTTGTTGACGCTAGGCAGGGCCCGCCAATTACATCACCGACAGCATAGATATGCGAAACTGTTGTTTGAAAAAGCGGATTGACAATCACATACCCTTTGTCATTCAACATGACGCCGGCTTTCTCAATCTGAAGACCCTCAACATTTGCTGTCCGCCCAAGCGCAAAGAGAAGAGCCTCAGCTTCAAGCTCCGTGCCGTCATTCAATAATACATGTGCTCTTTCACCCCTTTTAGAAATCCGATCAGGAGTTCGATTGCCGATAAATTTCACCCCGATCTCTGTCAACGCAGTTTGGAGGTGCACCCCGATTTCACTATCCAACATCGGGAGAATATGACTCTGCTTATCGACAATCGTCACCTCTGTATCTAAAATCGCGAAAAAACTCGCATACTCCGATCCGATCACCCCACCACCTAGCACAAGAAGTGATTTTGGTACCCGATCAAGCCCAAGTAGCCGTGTAGAGTCAAGAATCACGCGGTCATCAAAGGGAATTTCTCTTGGATTGCGTGGAAGCGACCCTGTTGCAATAATAAAATTTTCAGCCTCCAAATGATAGGCAACCTTAAACTTTTCATCGATCACATGCAATTCATGTGGAGACTCAAAACGTGCTGTGCCTTGCAAAAGTTGAATATTATTCCGTCGAAATTGACGATAAATCATCGCCTTTTCATCATCGATCACCATCTGGAGTCGCTCATTCAAACGTGGGATCGTCACCTCCTCTCGACTAATCTTACCCTCATAAAACCTGCGGGCATTAAACCTTGACAAATCGATAATTGCCTCGCGAAACGTCTTACTTGGAATTGTTCCCGAAAATAGACAAGAACCACCAGGTTCATTCTCGCGTTCAACTACAATCACTTTCTTTCCGGCTTTAGCCCCTTGAATGGCCGCCTTTTGCCCTGAGGGTCCTGAACCGATAATTACGATGTCTGCTTTCAACTTCTCCATACATTAAATGTATAACATGCACCCTATTTGTTAAATTCAAAAAAAAGTGATATAATAAACTTATATATGAGGATGAGATGTCTAAGATAGAGTACACAAAAGCTGAAAAAGCGCTCTCTGAAGGTTTACTCAAACTGACCATTGAAAATATTTATGAAGTTGCTGAGCTTGTCGAATTAAAAGACTCGATTGAAGAAAAAAAACGGGTATTACAGAAAAGAGAGATCGCAAAGAAGCTCATACGCGTTAGACACGATCTTCACTGGCTCTCCTCAAAAGTACGCAGGCTGTACACGCAAATGAAAATCAAAAAAAGCAGAGTAGAAGAGATATTAGATAAAGGTGAAGAGGTCAACAAAGAGGACGTGAAAATACTTGTTACAATCGCTGATAAGCTTCAGGAAATCCGTGCTTCTCTCCCCAAACTATCCGATGAGGAAATTATAGAAATAGAGAGAAAGAAGCACATCAACAAACGATTCAATATCAACGATAAGTGGCTGCCGTTGAAATAAGCCTAAACCTTATCGCCGTTCGCACGCATCTCACGAACAACTGCTGAAATTCCTTTCTTGTCAATTGTTCTGAGGGCTGCAGCTGATAGTTTCAAAGAAATAAAGCGATTCTCTTCAGCAAACCAGATTCTTTTTTTCATCAAGTTTGGCTCAAAGCGTCTTTTTGTCTTTCCGGTGATGTTAAGACCAATCCCTTTTTTCTTTTTTGCAATCCCTCGAATTGCGTATTTTCTTCCGACTGAGGGCTTCCTTTTTGTCACTTGGCACTGCTTCGACATCTTTTTGCTCCTAGAATTCACAATTTAATATGGGATTATAGCAAATGGCTGTGATAATCTCAAGTACAGAAATTCCATAGTTACGAGATTATAGCTTGAAAGTTTCTAAATTGACTTTTCAGAACTCTTTGCAACACTCAAGATATTATCAAAAACTTCTTTTATTGCCTCTACATACATAGGGAGAAGGTCATCTTCTTTTGAACTCAACTTATTATCAAATGCCGAATCATAAACTTTTTTTAATTCATCGACTTCTAATCCAGAGACCAATTGGAGTATGATTAATTTACGCTCTTCCCCGGCAATCCTAGTTCCGAACTCACAAAGACCTTGCTTGCCTTCATCCGGATTGTCCATAATTGATTCAATAAAATATAGGGGGGCGTTAAAGACGTATTCAACAATCTGTCCAGATTCATCAAGACCATTAAGAGTGTCTTTAAAGGTTTTTGCGTAAGCTTCCAATTCGACACGAAGTGAGTCATAATACAACGATTTTCTAATTTTTGACTTTATACCTTCAATCTCAAGCTTCAACCCCTTCTGTGGTTTCAGGTTCTCCATTTTCACTCTCTGTTGTTCTTCAGTATTGATATCTGGATCTTTTTCTATTAAATGTACTGCGGCTTCGACTGCATTTCTATGAACACTTAACTGCTCTTTTTTTTCCTTAAGAATCTCTAAATCCTCTCTTACAGCTGCATGCTCCTTTGGAACTTTCAAGTGCGTGCTTACGCTTTTAAAAACCGATTTATATACTTCGTCTTTAGATTCATTTGTTAAACGGTTATGTAAAATTTCTTCAAACTTGATTTTCTTTTCAAGCGAAGAGATGGTATTTGTAGTTTTTTGAAAGCTTATATCGGTGCTATCCCTTCTCAGAAGCCTTTTCAGTATTGTTAGCACCTTTCTAAAAAGACTCTTCTCTTTCGAGCTGAATTTGTGATAATCAGTTTTTATTACATTTAATTTACTTAAAACTTCTTTTCTTTGCTCAATTGTCAACTTATTTTTATTGACGCTATCTAATATTTTCAGACAAAGATCACTTACATTCTTTCCTTTGAATTCTTTCTTTAAATTTTTATAATCATTATAACTGAAATCACCAGATGGAATTTGACTATAGCCACCCAC
>JBBDJA010000022.1:0-93552 GCA_040880105.1 Waddliaceae bacterium
TTTAGGGCTTTCTAATAACACATACGTTTTGCCTGAAAACTTTCAATGCTGTATGTTTATAGTAAAGATGCCTCTGAACAACTTAAGTCATTCAAAGGCACCTAAACGATTTGCAACTGTTATGAATCTGCGTATTTGTCTTTTTTCACTCTTTTCTTTTTGGCCATAAGGCCTACTATGCACCCCCCATCTTACTTTTGTTTTTTTTTAATTTAATCAGAGAGAGTGTATATGAGTTATCAACTAAGTAAATTTTTTGGAGCAGTTTTGCTGATCGCCGGCTGTTCGATCGGGGCAAGCATGATCGGCCTGCCGATCTTGTCGGCAAAAGCCGGGTTTATCCCTTCCTCACTTTTTTTTCTACTCTCTTGGGGCTACATGTTCACGACGGGACTTCTACTTCTCGAGGTCAATCTTTGGTTTAAAGAAGACGTTGGATTTGTGACGATGGCGGGGAGAACGCTTGGAAATTTCGGAAGAGCGATTGCATGGAGCTTATTTTTATACCTATTCTACTCGCTACTGGTCGCTTATATGGCTGGAAGCGGCGCTCTTATTTCAGATTTTATGGAAGAGACGACCGGGCAGCCGTTTGCACCTTGGATTGGAAGTCTTAGTACTGCCTTGTTTTTCTCTTTAATTCTCTACTTCGGCACAGCGGCTGTCGACAACTGGAATCGTTTTTTTATGGCCGGGCTCGGCGCGACGTTTTTGCTCTTAATCTTTGTCGGCGCGCCGCATGTGAAAAGCGAAAACTTGCTGACATTTAATCTAAAGGCAGGCTGGCTTGCGGTTCCTGTCATGATCACCTCTTTTGGCTATCACAACTTAGTACCGACTGTGACTCGCTATCTCAAACATGACGTCTCGCAGTTAAAGCTCGCTATTGGGATTGGCTCAGCGCTTCCCTTGTTAATTTATCTGATGTGGAATGGCGTGATGCTTGGTATCGTGCCTTTTGAAGGCGGGTTTGAAGAGGCATTAAACCACGGGGAAATGGCAACGCGCGCGCTTCGAGAGGTTGTCGGGAATGCTTTTGTTGTCGATTTAGCAGAGTATTTTGCCTTTTTTGCAATTATAACCTCTCTCTTAAGTGTCGCTCTTAGCTTTATTGATTTTCTCTCCGATGGACTGCATATTAAAAAGAGTCGCAAGGGCAAAGCGCTACTTGTGCTCTTGACACTTGCGCCGCCTTATATTTGTGCAACTTTATATCCAAAGATCTTTTTACTTGCACTTCGCTACGCCGGAGCATTTGGAGCTGTTATTTTATTCGGTATGCTCCCTGTAGCGATGGTCTGGCAGGGGAGATACCTTGAAAAGCGGGAAGATCTGCAGGTGGTTCCGGGAGGGAGAGTGATCTTATCATTGATCTTTATCGCATCATTGTTAATTGTATTTTTCGAACTATGGGATGGATATTTATGAACTCTAAAGTTATCGGTGGAATCTTTCTAATTGCAGGAACGACAATCGGGGCGGGGATGCTCGGGCTTCCAATTGTAACGGGGTTTGCCGGGTTTTATCCGACCCTGCTATTTTTGCTTTTTTTCTGGGCGTATATGACCTATACGGCGTTTTTGATTCTTGAAGTTAATCTCTGGACCGGGGCAGAAACGAATTTAATCACAATGGCGCATGCAACTCTTGGGAAATGGGCAGAGCTTTTGAGCTGGGTGATTTACTTGCTCCTGCTCTATTTACTCACGTCGGCATATATGGCCGGAAGCGCTCCTGCTGTGCAATTTTTACTCAAGAGTCTGATGGGATGGGATATTCCTGTTTGGGCGGGGGCAATTCCGCTGATTGTGATTGTCGGTCTCTTTGTTTTTGAAGGCACGAAGTATGTGGACTACTTAAACCGGATTTTGATGACGGCGCTGATTCTTGGGTTTGTGGGGATTTTTGTCTTTGTCGCGCCCCATATTGACCACGCTCTCTTAAGTCATTCTCATGTGCCAAGCCTTCTTCTTGCCATTTCATTGATTGCCACATCCTTTGGCTTTCATATTATTATCCCAACGCTGGTCACGTACTTAGATCGAGATGTTGAGAATTTAAGAAAGGTGATTTTCATTGGCAGTTTGCTCCCTCTTGCGGTCTATGTGATTTGGGAGATGATTACACTTGGAACAATTCCACTGAATGGCGAATACAGCTTGAGCGAAGGCTATAAAGAGGATGTTAACAGCTCGCTTCTTCTTTCCTTAAACATCGGAAACTCTTTGATCAGCCTCCTCGCGCAGTTTTTTGCCTTTTTTGCTGTGATCACCTCGTTTTTAGGTGTTTCTAAAAGTTTGATGGACTTCTTATCCGATGGGTTACATATCCCGGAGACGTTATGGGGAAGCGCGAAGTTAATTTTCCTGACGCTGATTCCGCCGTTTCTCTTTATCTTTTTTCACCCGCGCGCGTTTATCGTTGCCCTGCAGTTTGCCGGCGCTTTTGGAGTTGTTATCTTGCTTGGACTGCTTCCAGCCATGATGGCGTGGGGAGGACGTTATAAAAAAGGGTTTAAAGGGCCCTTTCGAGCCTGGGGTGGTAAGCCGGCTTTAATCATTGTGATGGTGATCTCAGTCTTGGTCATCTTAATTGAAATTGGCGATAAAGTAGGAGCCTATTAATATGAAAAAACGAATTCTTACCGGCGATAGACCGACCGGAAAACTGCATCTTGGACACTATATCGGCTCGATTCAAAACCGCGTCCAGCTGCAAGATGCATACGACTGCTTCTTTATTATCGCCGACTTGCATACGCTGACCACCAAGCCGCAAAAAAACGAGATCCTCTCGCTTCGAGAAAATATCTATGAGATGGTGATCGATTATTTGTCCTGCGGCATCGATCCGGAGAAATCCACTATCTATCTACAGTCCGAATGTGCGGCTGTGTATGAGATGAACTTGATTTTTGAAATGCTCATCTCTCTTAATCGCTTGAAGGGCCTTCCGAGTATTAAAGAGATGGCAAAAAATGCCCATATTGAAGAAGAAAGCATCCCGTTTGGTCTTGTGGGCTATCCGATCTTGCAAGCGGCCGATATTTTAATGCCGCGCGCCCACGTGGTTCCGGTTGGAAAGGATAACGAGGCGCACGTTGAGCTCACTCGTACCATCGCAAGACGATTTAACCAATATTATGGAGAGGTCTTTCCGCTCCCCGAAGTCCTTTTAAGTAATACACCGTCACTGATCGGTATTGATGGGAAAGGTAAGATGAGTAAATCTGCCGGAAACGCGATTTTTCTCTCTGACGATCCTAAGACAGTTGAGAAAAAAGTAAAGACAATGTACACCGACCCCAATCGCATTCATGCAGATACTCCCGGAACAGTCGAGGGCAATCCGGTCTTTATCTATCACGATATCTTTAATACAGACAAAGATGAAATACATGATCTTAAAGAGAGATACCGTAAAGGCACAGTCGGCGATGTCGAGGTGAAGCAAAAGCTTACGGCCGCGATTAATCGGTTCCTGTTGCCTATCCGAGAAAAAAGAGAGATGTTTATTGCGCAAAAAGGCCTTGTAGAGGAGATCATTTATAAAGGTACGCTGAAGATGCAGGAAATTTCAAATGAGACAGTCAAAGAGATGCGCACGGCCATGGGGCTAAAAGGCGGGTGGAATAAGATCTCGCGCACTGCCCGGAAGAGAATGGAAAATGCCGTTTAAACTCAATAGTCAGTTTAAGCCAGACGGCGACCAACCAAAGGCAATTGCCACTCTTTTAGAGGGACTTTCACAAAAGAAAAAGTCGCAAGTGCTCTTAGGTGTGACAGGCTCCGGTAAGACCTTTACGATGGCAAATATCATTGAAAAAATGGGTCGTCCGGCGCTTGTTCTTGCACATAATAAAACACTCGCTGCCCAGCTCTACCAAGAATTCAAGGCGTTTTTCCCGGATAATGCAGTTGAGTATTTTGTCTCCTACTACGACTATTATCAGCCAGAAGCGTATTTGCCCAGATCCGACACATTCATTGAAAAAGATATGTCGATTAACGATCAGATCGATCAGATGCGTCATAGCGCCACAAGATCGCTGCTTGAGCGAGATGATGTGATTATCGTCGCTTCCGTTTCCTGTATCTACGGCCTTGGAATGCCGGAATTTTATCGCGGGATGAACCTTGTAATTAAGCAAGGAGAGTCCGTTAAACGAGACGATATATTGTTTCATCTTGTTGAGATGCAGTATAAGAGAAATGATATGGACTTTTCACGGGCGACCTTTCGGGTGAGGGGCGATATTCTCGATATCTTTCCCGCCTATGAAGAGGATGTTGCGATTCGGGTTGAATTTTTTGGCGATGAAGTTGATCGGCTCACGCTTTTCGACCCGTTGACCGGCAGGCGTATCAACACAATTCAAGAAGCGACTATCTACCCTAGTTCTCACCACGTGACACCTGAGGAAGTGAGGGAGGAGGCGATTGAATCCATTAAAATAGAGCTGAAAGAGCGCGCGGCTTACTACGAAAAAGAAAAGAAATTTATTGAGCATCAGCGGATATTAGAGCGTACGCTTCATGACCTTGAAATGATTCGCGAAATTGGCTTCTGTAAAGGAATTGAAAACTACTCCCGACATTTTAGCCGTCGCAATGTAGGAGATGCACCCTCTTGCCTTCTCGATTACTTTCCCAAGGATTACCTTCTATTTGTCGATGAATCCCACCAGACGATTCCGCAGCTCCATGCGATGTATAACGGCGACCGTGCGCGCAAACAGGCGCTTGTGGAGTTTGGCTTTCGCCTTCCATCCGCTTTTGATAACCGTCCTCTTAAATTTGAAGAGAGCTACGCCCATTTTCCCCAAACCATCTACGTTTCGGCAACACCTGCCCCTTGGGAAGTGAGTGAGGCAGGGGGAGAGGTCGTTGAACAAATCATCAGACCGACCGGGCTTTTGGATCCGGTGATTGAAGTCCGGCCGGCTGAGGGGCAAGTGGATGATGCGCTTGATGCCATTCATGAAGAGACCAAAAAAGGCGGCCGTATCCTTGTGACCACACTCACCAAACGGCTTGCAGAAGAGCTGACCAAGTATTTAAATGAAATCGATATCAAAGCCAAGTATCTCCACTCGGATATCGACACAATCGAGCGGATGCAGATTATCCAAGATCTTCGCGCCGGAGAATTTGATGTGCTTGTCGGCATTAACCTTCTGCGCGAGGGACTTGACCTCCCCGAGGTGACACTTGTTGCCATACTTGATGCCGATAAACAAGGGTTTTTACGCAGCGAAACAGCTCTAATCCAGACCTGTGGAAGGGCGGCCCGCAATGTAGACGGACATGTGATCATGTATGCCGATACCATTACAAAGGCCATTAAAAGCACACTAGAAATTACAGAAGAGCGGCGTCAAAAGCAAAAAGCGTATAATGAAGCGCATGGGATTACGCCGACAAGCGTCAGTCGCGGAATCAATCCTCTTCTTCAAGAAGCCGAGACGCTCAAAGAAGAAGAGCCCACCTATTTGACTCGAAATGAGATTGAAAAGCGGGTCGTTTTACTTGAAAAAGAGATGAAGAAAGCGGCAAAGGAGTTGAATTTTGAAGAGGCTGCCCATCTGCGAGATGAGCTACGGAAGCTTCAGCATATCGAAAGAGACCTAGGGTAGTTATTCGTTAATATTTATTCACTCATCTATTGATAAACTTTTCAATCATGCGTCGCCACTTATTGCTATCTTCATACTCCATAATGACATCTTTGAAAAAAATATCGAATATTTTAACAAGCTGATCCCTTTTTAGAAAACTCTCTTCGTTATCATAAAGAATAGGCTTAACTTTTTCTTCGATTGTATTTTGCATTTGGCTACTTATATTTAAAGGTGTTGCGTCCTTAAATTCTTCTAATTCTTGTAGCTCCTTCTTAAGTCTTTTTAATTGATCAATGTCTTGTTGAGATAGCTGTTGTTTTTTTTCTATTTCTTCTGTTTTTATTTTATGACCTTTTTCTATACCCGGTATAAAGCTTTGATTTGCAGATGCAATATAATTTTTATAAAGTCTAACGTATCTCTCTCTTTCCAAGAGTTTAGAAAATCCTTTTGGTTGTTTTTTCTTATTCAAAATCTCTAGTACACCCTGAATCTCTCTTACTTTTTGGCAAAAATCCGGAAATTCTGTGATATACTCCTCTTTGCAGAATTTTTGAAATTCAGTGCGAACTCCCTTTGGAAGCTCCTTGAATTTTAAGAAATTAAAATCTTCTCTCTGTAGACGGCCGGATTTAGCACTATCACTTAGATGGCTAAGGGCGCGCCGTTTAAAATATTCTATTTTAGGTGAGCCTTCTTCTTCCAAAGGCTCAAGTTTGGTTCCGTCATTAAGATGATCAAGGGCACGCTGTTTGAAAAGAGCAGGCACCGAATGACTTCTTTCACGGCGATGAAGCGATTTGGAATTCCTTTTCACTTTTTCTCTGATCAGTAGGTGCTCTTCTTTTGCTTGCCCGATAGAGCGTCTATGGGAAGAAGGGGTGTCAGGGAAACTGAACTCCGATAAGCTGTTAACACTTTGGGATGGTGATGACATTTATATACCTATTTAGAATAATAAATTATTTACTATTTTTAAAAACTATATTATATCATATTTATTATTTTATTGTAAATAAATAGTTTTAAGTTTGATTTAATCCCATTTTGAAACTAATAAATTAGCGTAAAACAGTTTGCCTTTATTATATTTTTTGCAAAATTCCCCTAGTCTCTCTTTCCACATTGGGGCGTCTTCGTACTGTCTAATGACTTGCATATACGCATTGAAAATGACCTTGATCTGTTCTTTCTTTAAATAATCTTGGAAATTTTCATAAAGGAAAGGAGCCACTATTTTATGGGTTTTGATGATAAGTTGGCTTTCAATATTGAGACAAGATCCGTTTAAGTGGAAAGGGCCTTGGGGCTCATCCAATACATTTTTAATGTAGCGATGGTGAATTTTAATAAACCCGACTCTCTTTGCATCTTCTAAATTCTGCGGATATTGACCCGACTTTTCCATCTCATCAAGTGTCTGAATCAATCCTTCGATTTTTTTGACCGTTTTTGAAAATTCAGGAAATTCGGTAATCTCCTCAGTTTTACAGAATTCAGCAAATTTCATTCGAACGACCGGATTCTGAGAATAAAGGGAAGCGTATTTTAAATTCTCTTCTGATATAGGATCCACATCTCCAATGCTGCTTGCACTTTCCAAGTCGATGGCTCCGTATACAATGCATGCACTTTTTTTCTCGTTAAATGCGAGTTCATTTTTACTTTCATCACATGAGCTAACCGATTTGGGTGAGCATCTGCGAGAAAAGAGTCGATGTAAAGGCGATCTTCTTCTTCCTGACTCTTCTGAAATTTGAGAAAGCGAGCATTGAGAGCGAGGAAGTCTATTTCTGGGAGAAAACAAATCGAGTGACCGACTTTTTGTTATTGTTTGTTCGAGAGGAGAAGATGAGCCTAAGCTCTCCTCTGAGGGTGAACGTGATAAAGTCAGTCTTCTCCTAGGAGGGCGCTGAGGTGGGCTTCCAGGAATTGAGATTGGTGATGAACTTGATTGTTTTAACGGAGCTGCCATTTGATGTACCTATTTTAAGTTGCCTCATAAAAGTTCAATAAGCTGATCTTTCAGAAGATTTAAAGTATTCTTTTTTAAAATTAACCCATTCTACAATTACAGGTATTTAATAGCAAAAATTAAGGGTTTCGTAATACTCGAGAATTTTATTTGATTTTTCAATTGTAATAGAGGAACCTCTGATTAACTCAGATTATTAAATTTAGTGCCTTTTTCGAGGGAATTCGATAAAATCGCACTCGCTTAACTGTTTAACAGTTAAGTTCGATTGATTTTTCAAATTTTAGAAAAAATTCATGCAAAATTAAATTAACCTGAGTTAATCAGGGGATCCTAGAGAGAACTCTCGGTAATTATGGACTGTTCAAGTTTTGCCAAGGGTTTCTATTCGAGGGCAACCACAATTCACTCATCAATGATCTTTCTATCTCCAGTGCTATCACAATTAAGGTAAATCGTTGAATCAAATTCATTTCCAATTTCTTTAGCCAGAGTTGTCTTTCCCGCTTGCCTCGGTCGGGCAAGTAATACCATTTTCTTTTGTAAATCCGCTAAGATCGCAGCTTTCTGACACCTTTCCATACCGACTATTATGCAACCGATTGCGAAATAGTCAGGACTATTTTGCAATCCATTGCATAATAGTCGGATTAAAAAGGGGATTATTCAGAGGGTTCATTTCACTTAAGAGTCTGCGACCCCCATTCTATTCAATCAGAGGCTTCAGTATGAAGTTCTTTTCGGGCTTCTTTACTACTATTCAACTAGGCGTTATTATGTTGAATAGCCTTTAAAATTTATAACTCTCTACAAAAGAACTACCCATGTCGACAAGCCAAATACGTAAAAAATTTCTTAAGTACTTTTCGGAAAGGGGGCATACGATCGTTCCTTCCTCGCCTGTTTTTCCGTTTGACGATCCCACCTTGCTTTTCATCAATGCCGGAATGAATCAATTCAAAGATGTTTTTTTAGGAAAAAGCCAAAGAGACTATACGCGAGCATCCTCAGCTCAAAAGTGTATACGAGTGGGGGGAAAGCATAACGACTTAGAAAATGTGGGTCACACCAGCCGGCACTTAACATTTTTTGAAATGCTCGGAAATTTCTCTTTTGGAGATTACTTTAAAAAAGAGGCGATTCAGTTTTCGTGGGAAGTTTCAGTTGATGTGTTTGGTCTTGATCCAGACCGCATCTGGCCAACAGTCTTTCGCGATGATGACGAGGCGTTTGAGCTTTGGAAGCAGTATGTACCGGAAAATAGGATAACAAGATTTGAGGAGAAGCAAAATTTTTGGGCAATGGGCGACCAGGGCCCGTGCGGACCTTGCTCAGAGCTTTTATATGACCGCGGCGCGGCGTATGGAAAGGCGAAAAATCCCAAAGATGATGTGAAAGAAGAGCGGTTTCTTGAGTTTTGGAATCTAGTGTTCATGCAGTACAACAGGAATGAAAAGGAGGAGTTGCTCACGCTCCCACGGCCATCGATTGACACGGGGGCTGGGATCGAGAGAATTGTAGCGCTTCAGATGGATGTGGAAAATGTTTTTGAAACAGATGTCTTGCGTGGGTTAATTAACGAGGTTGAAGAGATTTCAGGCATTGCCTACCGCCCGAATGACTCTGAACTTGCGCCGGCTTTCCATGTGATTGCCGACCATATGCGCACGCTCTCTTTTTCGATTGCAGACGGTCTGCAACCGGGAAATGTGGAGAGAGGTTACGTCCTTCGCAAGGTGCTGCGGCGCGCTGTCAGATATGGACGGATGCTGGGTCTTGACCAACCGTTTCTTGCAAAAATTCTTCCGCGTCTGATTACTTTGATGGGAGATGACTATCCCGAGCTCAAAAAGGCAAAAGAGCCCATTTCCGAAATTTTAACCCAAGAAGAGGATACGTTTTTACGCACCCTTCATCGGGGAGGGAACCTGCTGAGTCAAATTGTTGAGAAGGCAAAGAGTCAAGGAAATCAGATTAAAGGTGAAGAGGCGTTTAAACTCAAAGATACGTATGGCTTGCCTTTTGAAGAAATTTTACTTCTTGCCAAAGATGCCGATCTGACAGTTGATGAAAAAAAGTATCAGGTACTTGATGAAGAGGCAAGAGAGCGGTCTAGGCAGGCGCATCAGAAGGTTAGCCAAGTGGCCGAAGAGAGTCTTTTTGCTGATTTTACAACGACTTTTATCGGGTACACGGATGCCGAAGCTAAGGCAAGGATCATTGGACTTGTAGTAGATGGAAAGCCGGTCTCTGAGATCAGTGATGGGGCAATGGGGATCGTCATCCTTGATCGCACCCCTTTTTACGCTGAAATGGGCGGACAGGTCGGAGACACAGGTGTGATCCAAGGGGAAAATGGTTTTTTAGAGGTGAATGATTGCCAAGCGCCTTACCAAGGTGTAACGGCTCATTTTGGAAAAGTGGAGGGCGGCTTAAAGATTAATGACTCCGTCTTTGCAAAGGTCGACACCAAGAGAAGGCAAGAGATTGAAAATAACCATACAGCGACCCATCTTTTGCATTGGGCGCTTCAAAAAGTGCTTGGACCTCATGCAAATCAAGCGGGATCTGTCGTTGAACCGACCCGTCTAAGGTTTGATTTTAATCACCATAAATCACTGACAAGTAGTGAGATAAAGGAGATTGAATCCCTAGTTAACGCGAAAATACGGGAAAATCTACCGGTAAAATGGTATGAAGTGGATTACGAGAAGGTGCAGAAGGATCAAGAGATCAAGCAGTTTTTTGGTGAGAAATACGGGAAGAAAGTGCGTGTAATTGATATTCAATTTTCAAAAGAGCTTTGCGGGGGTACTCACACCTCGATGCTTGGCCGTATCGGATTTTTTAAAATTACCAAAGAGGGAAGCATCGCTGCGGGGATTCGCCGTATGGAAGCGGTCACCGGATTCGAGGCGGAAAAAATTGTCGATGAACAAAAGGAGCTTCTGGATGAGATTGCTCAGGTCGTAAAAGCAAAGCCGGGCCAGATCAAAGAGCAGATTCAAACTCTCCTTGAAGAGAACCGCACGCTTACTCAAAAGCTGAAACTTCTAGAGAAAAATCAAGCGGAGCAGTTGGCCAAGACAGCTGAAAAAATGGGTTCTGTACCTGTCATTATTAAAGAGCTTGAGCTCTCTTCAAAAAATTTACGCCCCTTTGCAGACGAGGTGATGAAGAGGCTAAAGTCAGGTGTCATCGCTCTTGCTGTAAAAGAGCCGAACAAGTGTCAAGTACTGGTGATGGTAAGTGATGACTGGATCGGAAAGGGGATTTCAGCTAAAGACCTTATCCAGAAAATCTCACCAGTTATCGATGGTGGCGGCGGCGGAAAAGCAAACTCTGCAGCAGCGGGCGGAAAAAAGCCTGAAAATGTGGAAGAAGCTTTAAACATGATAAAGGAGTCTATCAATAAGTGCGCTCTTTAGTATTGCAACTACTTTTAACCGCTTTTTGTTTTTATCAGCTCGGGGCTGTCTGCATTAATCCGCTAAATTCAGACATCTCCCCATTTATCGAAAAGGACATCAAGGTGCAACCTCTTGAAGGTCGCACGCTTTCGCTTCCATTTGTCATTGGGTCTACACTTGAAAATCAATGGAAGATCAGTATCGCAGCAGATGATGTCTTTGGCCAGCAGGGTGTTTTACAAACCTCTCGCGGGGCGTTTAACCCTGTTTTAGATGCGGCCTTAGAACATCGCTTCGGCGATAATCAGCAGACATGCGCAGAGCAGACAAGAGAGTCTGGATATGATTCGAATCTTGGCTTTTCTCTATCGAAGCTCTCTCGAGTCGGTACGGAATTTTCTTTAAACGGGGGTTTTCGCAACCATAAAGACCCCACGAGGGGTTTTGGATACTGTGATGAGTACTCACTTCAATTTTTGATCGATCAGCCGCTTCTCAGACGTTTTTGGTACAACCGCGAAAGGGCGCAAGAGATGATTTCAGAGGTTGAACTTAAAGCTGTGAAATGGGAATTTCTTCAAACGATGTCAGGTCAGCTCACTGAATCGTTAAAGCGGTACTGGGACTTTGTTTTTGCAATTAAAAGATATCAAATCAATAAAGAGACACGCGAGCGATTGCTTCAGCTTGCCAATTCCACTTCCCAACTGATTGAGGGTGGGGAGATGGCCGCAAGTCAAATCGATCAGCAGTTTGCTGAAATTTATAATGAATCGCGCAAAATGACAGAGACCAGTCAAAGTGTCTATAGAGCCTATCATGCGCTACTGTTTTCTATGGGAGAGACGCCGTGTGAATTTTCTTGTGAAGTGCCAGATATTGTCGTTGATGAATTCCCTCCCTTTGATAAAAAAATACTGTGCTGGGATCCGCATTGTCTTGAGCAGCTGGCATCTAATAACCGGGGGGATTTGATTGCAGCAAGATATCGAGTGGCCTCCTCGCGTATAAATTTAGCGCGGGCAAGACAAGATCGCCTTCCGTTGTTAAACGTCGGTATTGGAGCGGGAGTTAGAAACTTTAAAAACTCAAACAGATTTTTTTCATCTGTTGGCAGTAGCCATCCTCAAGAAGATCTAGTTGCAAGGGTCACATTTTCATATCCATTCGGAAACGACCGTGCGCTTGGTGAGCTTAGGTCAAGTCTTGCGCTTAATTCGCAAGCAATGACAGAAGAGGATGAGCTTTTTCAGCGTATTCGCTCGGAACTCAATGTTGCGCTTCGCAATCACTACGACTTAATCGAGCAGCTTCACTATGCCGATCAGACAGTCAACTGGTTTGAAAAATCGACCGAGGCTGAGATCGAGCGTTTAAAAGAGGGGTACAGCACGGTCTTTGTTGTGATTGACTTTGAAAATCGATTGAGTAATTCTCGCATTGAGAGGCTGCGCATTTTACGCGATTACGCCAGCAACCTAGTGGATCTGTTTTTTATTACCGGTATGCTCGTTCAGCCTGATGAGTCGGTTTGCATGGCAAAAGTTGCCAATATTTATGATGTTGAACGATTACTTCAAATGGGAGAGTGAAGATGAACCGAACAGTGAGAGTGATTTTGAGCCTATTTCTAGTCGGGGGTGCATTTTTTGCGTTACTTTTTCTCCAGCCAACTCTGATCGGTCAATCTTCCCTTCAGGATGTGAGTATTCCCTCTGCTGTAGTCACTCAAAATGAAATTGTCGGACGCGCTATTGCGCTAAGTACAGAGCAACTCTTTGATGTGGTTGCAAGAGCCGAGGGGACTGTCCAAGAAATTTTTGTCGAAAAAGACCAGATGCTCGATGCGAAAGAAAAAGTTGCAACTGTCTATCATCCGAAAAGGCGCGCGACTCTTCTTCAATTAAAAACGGATTTTTTACAGCTTCAGCAGCTCTTCTCAGAATTAAAAGTCTTAGAAGATCGAGTGATTTCAAGAGAAAGACTGTATGAAAAGGGACTCATACCTAAAACGGTTCTCGAAGACTCTCAACTTGCCGTGAGTCAAAAGCGGATCGCAGTTTCCAAAGTAGACTCCTCGCTTGCCAATCATTTGGCTGAGTTGTCAAATTTTTCGATGCTCGAAGATGAAGAGTTTCTGATTAAATTGGATGAAATTGAAAACTCCGAGGGGGAATTTGATCTTGTTGTGATGGAAGAGGAGCTCTCGTCTGTCTTCACTACTGAAAGCGGAAAGGTTTTAGATGTTCTTGTAAAACCTCGCGAATCGATAAAGGCAAATGATCCGATTATCCGAATGGAGCGAGAAGAAAAAGAGGATACGCCTCTAATCTTTTACTGCACGATTCGGGTGGCTGCAAAAAAAATGGTCTATCCGGAGATGACTGCCTATATTACCCCAACGGATGTGAACCCAAGCACATATGGGAAGATTGTCGGGAAAATCTCACATGTCTCACCTTTTGCAATCACTCAGGATGAGATACTTGAAAAACTGCGCAAAAAAGAGGTGGTGCGTTTTTTAACGGAGGGTGAATCCTCAATGATCCCAATTAAAATTGAGCCGGTATTAGATCCATCTACAAAAAGCGGCTTTAAGTGGACGGATGGTAATGGGCCTCCACAGAAAATCAGAAACGGTACGCTTTGCTTAGTTGAGATTCCTTTGAATGATGAATAAAAGGGTTCTAATCACAGGATGCGCGGGGTTTATCGGCTATCACTTAGCAAAAGCCCTTCAGGCGCGCGGCGATTTTGTAGTCGGACTTGATAACTTTAATGATTACTACAGTCCCAAGCTCAAAAATGACCGCGCAGATTCGCTGAAATCACTTGGCATCGATATAAAAAAAGCAGATATTTGCGACCCTAAAGAGCTGCATGCTCTTGTTAAGACTTGTAGTGTCACACACGTTGTTCATTTAGCAGCCCAAGCGGGCGTCCGTTACTCAATTGAGGCGCCCCATACTTACGTGAAGAGTAATCTTGAGGGGTTTGTGCATATCCTAGAGCTTTGTAGGGCGTTTCCTCATCTTAAGTTAACGTACGCCTCCTCTTCTTCGGTATATGGGTTGAATGAAAAAATCCCTTTTTCCGAACAAGATAAAACAGATAATCAAGCCAGCCTGTATGGAGCGACAAAAAAGGCAAATGAGCTACTAGCAAGCTCATACCACCATCTATATAAAATCCCTGTCACAGGGCTTCGCTTCTTTACTGTTTACGGTCCGTATGGGCGTCCGGATATGGCGTATTATTCGTTTACAAGAGATATTCTTTCGGGAAAACCGATTTCCCTTTTCAATCAAGGCATGATGCAAAGAGACTTTACATATGTCGATGATATCGTAGACGGAATCATCAAGGCGGTCGATCTTGGAGCGGCTCATGAGATCTTTAATTTAGGAAACAACCGACCGGTTACTCTGCTTGACTTTGTTCAGACCCTTGAGAAAGCAATTGGAATAGAGGCTGAGAAAAAGCACCTTCCCATGCAAAAGGGGGATGTGACAAAGACCTTTGCAGATATCTCACATAGTCAAAAGCGCTTGGGATTTTCTCCTCGAACGGATCTGGCCGAGGGACTTCAAAAGTTTGTGAATTGGTATCGCCACTACAACGCGATTTAAAAAAAAACGCAACTTACATGCGGTGAAAGTGCCAGCTTAGAGGCTTGTCATTTTTGTAGGGCATATAGCCATGAAAAGGTCTTGGGTCTTCATCAAATACAAGAGGAAGAAAGTGGCGGTCGCCCTCCCACATCGGTAGACGGTGGATTTCTGAAATCGGCACCCACTCAAGAGTGCCTTCCGGGCACTTATCTTTGACAACTCCTGAAAATTTTGTAATCAGAAAGATAAACCCCATCCAATCTTCACCCTTGGGTCCGAAGTTAGTCCAGTTTATCGTCCCTTTGAGTTGCATTTCGAGCGCATCGATTCCGGCTTCTTCGTGAATTTCTCTCTTCATACAGCCGAGGGCATCTTCATTTTTGTCCATCTTGCCGCCAAGGCCATTATATTTACCGAGGTGGTCGTCATCATCCCTTAGGTTCCGATGCATGAGTAGGACGTCTTTTCGATCTTCCGAGACGACGTATCCGAGAGTTCCAACAATAGGGGCGTACATATCTTTACCAGTATCCGAGTAGTTTCCACCAAGCGCCGCCAATGACTGTCCAGATGAAGATGTAGACTAAGCTCATAATAAAACCGATTCTCCACCAACTTCCAATCGGGACGTAACCGGCTCCGAAAAGAACAGCCCCGGAACCGATTCCGTAGTGCGTAAGACAGCCGAATAAGCTGCTAAAGTATGCCAAAAGAGGGACGCAAAATCCAGACGGGATGCCAAGGGCAAGCGAAAGAATAAGAAAACTTGTAAAGAGCGCGCCGACATGGGCAAGGCTGCTTGCGAAGATATAGTGGGAATAAAAATAGACTAAACTGAGTATGAAGAAGGCCGGCCAGCCGCCGATCCCTTGGAGCTCGGAGGAGACATAGTCACCGAACCATTTGGCAAGCCCAAGTGCATTGAGCTCGTGGGCCATCATAATCAGAACAGAAAACCAGATCAACGTCTCCCATGCGCCCTCTTCTTTTCTAATGTCTGACCACGTCAGGACGCGGAATACTAAGAGTAAGATTAACCCCAAAAATGCAGTTGTCGTCGCATTAATTGCAAAAAAAGTGCCGCCTGCCCAAAGCACAAGCAGAAGTAAAAAAACCACGAGCATGACTAACTCTTTAAAAGACATGGGGCCCATGCTTTTCAGTTTTTCATCGGCAAACTGTGTGGCGTGAGGGGTAGATTTGATGCTTGGGGGGTAGATCACAAAAATAATAAGTGGAATGAGAAATAAACTGATAAGGCCGGGTACTGATGCCATAAGTGCCCATTGGCCCCAAGAAATCTCGATTCCGGCACTTGCGGCAATCTCTACAATGAGAGGGTTTGCTGCCATTGCTGTAATAAACATGGCGCTTGTGACACATGTCGAGTGGAAGACAACGGTGGTTAAAAATCCTCCAAGCTTTCGAGAAGAGGGGTCGTGAGGCTTGCTCCCGAACACTTCGGAAAGTGACTCGATAATGGGGAAAATAATTCCTCCGGCCCTTGCGGTTACGCTTGGGGTGGCAGGAGCTAAAAGAAGATCGGTCGCAAGCAGGCTATAGCCGAGTCCAAGGGTGTGCTTTCCGACATATTTGGTGAATATATACGCAAGTCTAAGTCCAAGGCCTGTTTTAATAAAGCCTCTTGCAATAAAAAAAGCGCAAACAATAAGCCAGACGACTCGATTTGAAAATCCGGAGAGAGTCTCTTCAAGGGGAACGACGCCCGTGATTGCCAATGCTCCAAGTCCGATCAATGCCATGCAGCCCATCGGCAGAGGTTGAGTGATGATGCCGAAGATCGTTGCGGCAAAAATGGCAAACATGTGCCACGCTTGAGGACTTAATCCAGTAGGCGGGGGAGTAAACCAAATCAGAAGACCCACTAAAAAAGTGAGGAGTAATAGCAGATTGTTTTTTTTCATCTTCTCCTTTTTGCTTAAAAGCGATACCCCCTTTAAGGGGATATCGCCGAGATCGTATTTTCTCTTCCTATCAGAAAGAGACAGTTAGTGTTCCTTTCACTTCAATCGACTCAGCAATTTCAGTCTTAGGCTCACGTTTGACAGCATTACCATTTATGAGAACAAGTTTAGGTGTATAGTCACCGTCTGAAAAGTTCTCAAATTTATTCTCAATGGTAAGTGAGTACTCTTTTACACTCACTATTTACTCCAACTACCCGAAGGTATTTGTCATTCCTCTCAAACGGGGGTCGTTTGAGTCCTGTTTCTTATTTATCCAAATACTCCTAAATCTGCGGTTCCTGCGCCGGGATAAAAAATCTTTTTATCCAAAATCCCTCGTGTCACCTCCTTTTTGGCTTAATCGTCCCGCAAGGCCGGAGTCAACCCTCTAAAAAAAGGGTCTAATTTTTACAAAAATTTAAGAACCCCTAAGTTAATCAGAGGCTCTTTTAAAAGCATTAAAGAAAAACTCGGTTCAATACTTATCTTTTGTAAAGGTTAATATGTACCAAGTTAATGAAAAATAATCAAGGAACCCCTGAAGTGTTGAGATTCCTTATTAAGATTTATTGATTTTTGAGCCTTTCCTCGATGAAATCCATTAAAGTGATATCACCATCGGAAAAAAGCGCGATAAAGTCTTGCGGCCGCTCGTTCTCATTGAGTTGAGTTTGGAGATCTTGCCACGCGCGCTGTTCTTCTTCGCGATTTCCTAGCTTCTGTTCAAGGACAGCAATCCTAAATACATTATAAAGAGCGAGGTTCGAGCGGGCTGTGAGCGTTTGTTTAAGTTCTTTTGATTTTTGGAGGCTTTCGGCAATGTTCCCTTGCTCAATGAGTAGGGTCACTTCAGCAAAATCGTGGTAATCCTTTAAGGAGGCGTCTTGACTTCGCTTTAATGCGCGCCTTGCAATCGGTACGGCTTGGTTTTCATTGCCAATTCCGATCAGCATCTGCGCAACGGTCGCATCGTATTTAGATTGTAATTCTGGATTGCGATTCAGAAGCGAAGTCATTTCTGCAGCGGATTCTTCAATTTTGTCGGTAGTGTAAACAGCATGCCTTAAGTTTTGCATCTCCCTCTCGGCCTTGAGATAGGGACTTGGTTTTCCGCTTCCACTAAAATATTGCGTGAGAGCGATGATTAGGAAGAGACCGAGCAGAAAGCTGATAAGCAAAACTTTTCCGTTATCAACAATAAAGCGTACAATAGAGCTCTCTTCGAAGATGTTTTCAAGTTCGGACGGTTCATTTGGATTTGACTTATTCATAATAGCAACACGTGTATAAAGGAAAAAATCTTAACGCGAATACTGATGGTTGTAAAGAGATTTTGATCGTAATTCTTGACTTTTTATGCGCAAGATAAAAGGCTTAAAATTTTAAAGGATAAAATGATACTGTCTCTTTTTTTTGGTGCCGCTTCTCTTTGGATTGGAGCTGAGTCCCTTGTCAGAGGGGCAGCTTCGTTTGCGTTTAGGCTAGGCCTTCCTGTTCTTGTCATCAGTTTAACGATATTGGGCTACGGGACAGGGATGCCGGAACTTGTGGTCTCGCTCCAAGCAAGTCTTGCAGGGGAAGGGGATATTGCGATCGGCAATGTGATCGGATCCAATATTGCCAACTCCGCTTTGATCTTAGGGTTTGCAGGAGCCTGTCGCTCCTTTCAAGTTAAACCCCAATTATTCAGGCGCGACCTTCCGATTATGGCGCTTGTCTCCTTTATCCTTTGGGGCGTTTTGTTATTCACCGATACGATTGGGCGTGTGATCGGCCTCATTTTTCTTCTCGGTCTTCTCTGTTACACATGGCAAGCGATCAAATCCGGAAGAGAGAATCACATGCGGGAAGCAGAAGAGATAGAGCTGAAAGGTCACTTAATAAAAAGTGTATGGATTGAGCTTGTGCTCATTGCTTTTGGTTTTATTTTTCTTTTTCTTGGGGGCCGCCTTTTTTTAAGCGGCGCTATCATGTTAGCTGAGACATTTAATATCAGCGACGCTGTGATCGGCCTTACTGTTGTGGCACTTGGGACAAGTTTGCCTGAGCTTGCAGTTTCGATCGTAGCAATTATCAGAAGACAGCCGGATATTATTATGGGCAATATTGTCGGATCTAATATTTTTAATATTTTGGCAATCATAGGACTTGCCTCACTCGTACGCCCAATAGAGGTCGTTGGGATCACTTGGGTAGATGCGACCTACATGCTCGGTCTTGCAGTTTTAATGTGGATTTTAGCTCAGACGCAGCTCAAAATCGTAAGGTGGGAGGGGGCTCTTCTTTTGTTATCGTACGTTGTCTATATTGCCACCCGCCTCTCTTGAGGAACCCCTGATTAACGCAGCTTACTTAAATTTTGTGCCTTTTCCAAGGGAATTCGAGAAAATTGCACTCACTTAACTGTTAAACAGTTAAGTTCGATTTTTTCTCGAATTTCAGCAAAATTTAATAGAACTTAAGTGATTCAGAGGCTCCTTGAAATCTCAACAACAGCAGAACCCAAAACCGCACCTGAACGCACATCCTCAATTGCCTGATTAAGCTCTTCAAGGGAATACGGTGTGACTGATGTTTCAATATCTAAATTTTCTGCAAGCTTGAAGAATTCCTCCCCATCTTTCCTTGTTAGATTGGCAACGGAGGTGACTGTTCGCTCTTGCCAAAGAAGAGAGTAGGGAAAGGAGGGAATGTTGCTCATATGGATGCCGGCGCATACAACTATGCCCCCTTTTTTTAAACTTTGAAGAGCTGTCGGTATAAGTTCGCCGACCGGTGCAAAAATAATTGCGGCGTCAAGTAAATCAGGTGAACGTTGATCCGATCCGCCGCTCCAGACGCAGCCAAGCTTTTTTGCGAAGTGTTGACCCTCTTTATCGCCCGGGCGAGTGAAGGCGTAGATCTCTTTTTTTTCAAAATTGGCGATCTGAATTAAAAGATGCGCGGCCGCACCGAATCCATAAAATCCGATCCGCTTAGCATCCGTACATTTTCTATAGGATCGGTATCCGATTAGCCCCGCACAAAGAAGAGGAGCTGCATGAATGGCGGAGTATTTTTGAGGGATAGGAAAGCAGTATGCTTTTTTTGCGACGCAATACTCTGCAAAGCCTCCATTTTTTTCATATCCCGTATAGATTGCCCGGTCGCATAGATTTTCCTTTCCAGAGCGACAAAAGGCGCATTTCTGGCAAGTTCCCCCCAGCCACGGGACTCCCACCCGTTTTCCCTCGCTTGTGGTACCGACAATTTGATGCCCTAAAGTTAGCGGCAGTTTTGGGTTTTTAAGATCACCCTCAATAATATGCAAATCCGTTCGGCAAACAGCACATGCCTCAATTTTAATCAAAAATTCATCGCTCTTTGGATTGGGAATCGGAAGTTCGACAAGTTTGAGAGGTTCTCCGACTTGTTGCAGTTGCATTGCTCTCATCAACATGAAGTGAACCCTACGCTCGTAAGTTTAAAATCTTTACTGTACGATAATTTAGATTACTTTGAAAAAAAATGAGAGGCAGTGTGTGAAATATTTCCTCTTTTTCGAGGAATGTCTAAAATATTTGTTTGGATGAGTAGCGTAAGGACGCCCTCGGTATTGATCAGAATAGGGTTTCCATCTTTTTTTTCAAAAAAAGTCTCCGGAACATAACAAAACTCATCGAAATCTTCCTTCACTTCTTTGGATTCGCTATCGCTCTTTCTATTTTCCAGATAGTGAGAATAGGCATAACTGCTTAGAATTTTTTGAATTTCACTTCTGGACTCGATACTATCGTCTTCTCGGATCTTTGTTTGTAGAGCAGAAATTAAATGGATAAAATTGAATTTGCTGTTGAAATCATTAAGAATCCCGCTTTGCGTTTTTTCATTTATACAGCTGGAATAGCCGTCACTTTCTCCGGCTTCGACATCTAGCCCAAGACTTCTCCCAAAATGTCGCCGCGCATAGCTTAAAATGTGCCACTGGTCGTTTTGTCCGGAGAGAAAAATGCCGTCTTTAATGTCTTGGATGTAGATCAAAAGCTGCTCTCTTACATCACCTACACCATAGAGATTGCGCATTGTTGTTCGGGTGATTTGTGGCCAGCTAGGGGCACATGCCCCTTTTTTTTCGAGAATTTCCTGTATGAAAAGGAGTTTTTTGTCTGCAGAGACTTTAGGGTCTTGAAATTTATAGATAATTGTTTGTAAGTATCTTTTAGTCTCCCTGCAAGCGCACCCATCTATATCGTGGCCCTTTTGCAACTCATTGACTTCATCAATCCATTCCTTTAATTCTGATTTTTGAGATTCAGATAGATTTAATTGCCTTGCAATCTCGCTTAGGTCTTCTATATTGATACTTTCAATTTCTGCTTGCGCCTCTTTCGGAATCTCCATTTTTTTAGGGGCATGTAAAAGGCCTCGGTGACATCTTGCATTAATCGCACTTACGCATCCCCGGTCACCAGTTATGAAGGTTAAAAAAGGAGAGCTCCATTCAAGCGCACTAACCAGATGGTATGTGCGAATGACAGATTCAGGAGGTGAATCAAAGTGAAAATTATGGTAGAGATGGATCAGTTTCAGTAGTTCTTCGTCACTCAGCTCATATCCTCTCTCTCTTTCCCATACTTGAATTGTCTCCACCAGATTGGAGAGGCACATCGCAGGCAATTCTTTCAAAGAGGGATAGGCTTCATAGAGGGTAAAAAGAAGATGAAACCCCCGAGATTTTGGGTTTTTCCATTCATCGATTTGAATCAAAGCAGATACGATTTTGACAAGAGAGTCAACATCTCGAATTTCAGACAACTGCCGGCAGTAGGTTTTGCTGTTTAGAATGTTCAGATCATCCACTGTGAGTTGATCCCACCGGTTTATACGTAGTAATATTTCAGGGGAGAGTGTTTTGGGATTTTTTCTACTTGTATGCCATTGAAGAATATCGGCAAGTGCGTGCAGTCGCTCATGTTTTTTGATGGGAAGAGTGGTAAGGTTTGCCTTTCGCATAAGGCTCGCCGCTTGCGACAGTTTCCACGACTTTTCATCCATTGCCGCTAACTTGCAGATCGTCGCGATTAAAATGGGAAAGATCAGGAGAGTTGTAATGAGAGAGAAAGTACATATAGCCACATGCATCACTTTCCTAACCGTTGTTGACGGCGTCTTGTGAGGCACTTGCGTAAAATCCTTTTCTATAATGCGATAGTCTCTTCCTCCTAACAGCACTCTGCAGGGCGTCATTGCAAGATTTGCTAAATCTTGAAGTCGTCCCTGCCCTTCAATCTGCGTTGTGCAGTAATGAAAATAATTCATAAACTGCACAACATGTTGAAATTATTACTTAATCCAAGCGAAAGGAAGACCAGATCTAGAAGCTGGTGGTAGCAAGCGTTTAATTTCACTTTGAATCCTTTCTGCATCCACTCTATTGCGTTTTTCTGAATCACTAAATCCCAGTTTAAACAATGTAGCGCCTCCACTTATCATAAATAGAGCAAGAGCTGTAATGCCAATCGCTCCGATTGGGGTGACTGCCCATGCGATAGCAAGTACGGCACCTGCGACTACTCCAACAGTGATCGCGATATCAATTAAAGCATTTTGACGCGTTCTTTTAAAGATGCGGCTATGAGCCCCTAATATGTTGAGGACTTGTGCTCTAAAGGCTGGTGCACGATTTAGATCAACATTATCATTACCATAACAATTCATTCTGTTACTTAACTCTGCTTTTCTACCTGCAATCTCTTGGATTTCCTCGCCTGTGTCGATAATCCTTCGACCGCCTTCACCAAGTTTGTAAATGGCATATCCTCCAATTACCGTGGCGGCAAGACCGACGATGATGCGGATTGCAGCTGAATTGTCATCTTTTTTTTTGCTTTCGTTGTAATGGTGGTGATGTACAACTCTCGATGGACCCATAAAGAACGGAAAGGGAGATCCTCCCCAAAAATGATGGTATTCACGAATGACCACGCGATTTCCGATTTTTTTAGGAGGTGGAGGATTGGAGTTGCCCTGCGGTTTTTGCAGCTGGTTTAGTATGTCTTCAGCTGTTTTACTTGCAGATGCAAGAGCCTCACTTAATACAGTGTTGTAAAGTGGAACAGTACCCTCTACCGGAAAATGGCGATTTAATTCTGAATCTGCGATATTATAATTTTGTTTTACTGGATTAAACATGGTGTCTCCTTTTTTTTATAAAGTGTAATTATAGAAAGAAAGTTTAAAGATACTGTAAAGGAAGAGAAAAAATGCGATGAGAATTCTCTTTTTTTTTGGTTGAATGCGGAATGCTTTCACACATGTAAAGTCTGGATGTTAAATTTCCGATTCGGAATAAAAATTTCTTCCCCCGGAAAGAGGGGGACGGTTTTTTTCAGAAGTTCCTAGAATATACGATTAAATATTGATCTGAACACGTTAGATATACGACTACCGGAATTGTGTGGAACTTCCGGTTTATCTAAGATTTTCGTTCGAATGAGGAGCTCAATTAAACCTTCGGGGTTTAAAAGAGTGGAAATCCCATTTTTTTTATCAAAAAAAGTCTCCGGAACATACACGTAATCGTTGAACTCTTCCTTCTCTTCTTTGACTTCATCATCGACCCTTTTGTTTTTTAGATAGTGAGCGTAGGCGTCTTCAAAAAGAACTTCTTGAATTTCAGTTCTAGTCTCTAAACTGTTGTCTTCATGTATCTTTGTTAGGAGGGCGGAAATTAAACGGACTAAAGTGAACTCCTTATTGAAGTGCTCTAAAAGCGATTTTTGCGATTTATTGCCGATACAGTCTGCAAATCCGTCACTTTCTCCGGCTTCGACATTGAGTCCGATTTGCTTGCCGAAATGTTTTCGAGCATGGCTCAGTACATGCCAGTCTTTCCCTTGAGTCGATAGAAAGATACCGTCTTTAATGTCTTGTATGTAGGTCAAAAGCTGTTGTCTTACGCCACTCACACCGTAAAGTTTCTCCATCGTTGATCGGGTGACTTCTACCCAAGTCGGAGTACATGCTCTTTTTTTTTCGAGTATGTGTTCGATAAAGAATTTTTTATCCGTGCCTTCTTCTCGAAATTTGTAGATAATCATTTTTAAATATTTTTTAGTGAGGGCGGAGGCTTCAGAATCAACCTTTCTTTTTTGAGGTTCGCTTACTTTTTCAATCCACCCTCTTAATTCTTCTTGTTTATTCAAATCTAAATCTAACTGACCTGCAATCTGGGTTATTTCCCTTATGTCAATCGTATCAATTTCCGCTTGCACCTCTTGTGCGATATTAATTTTGTTGGGAGCAGAAAGAAGACCGAGATGACGTGTTGCATGTATGGTATTGGCATTCACATCTTCCCATACATCTGATTCGAAGTTTAAAAAAGAAGGTCCCCATTCAAGTGCGTGAATTAAATTGTATGTGCGAATCACAGATTCATGTGACGAAGTAAAATGGAAATTGTGATAAAGATCCGTTAGTTTTAATTTCTCATCGGTATTTAGATCGCATCCTCTTTGTTTTTCCCATATCCGTGCTGTTTCCAGTAGGTGGAAGATCGTTTTCTTAGGCAAATCCATTAAGGCGGCAGTCGCATTGTGAAAGGTGAAAAGAAGATTAACAGTATGTGAATTTGGATCTCTCCAATCATCAATTTCTAATAAAGCATTGGCTAACTTGACAAGAGTGTGAAAATCATCAATTTCAGACCATCGCTCTCGATACGCTTCGCTATTTAGTATTTGCAGATCCTTATCTGTAAGATTTTCCCACTGATCAAGGTGGAATACAATTTCAGGTGTTAGTAGTTTCGATCCCTTGCCATTTGTGTGTCTTTGTAGATTTTTAGCAACGTTGAGTAGCTGACTATGTTTATTAATTGGGAGAGAGTGAAGGTTTGCCTTTTTCATGAGGCTTGCCACTTGCGACAGTTTCCATGACTTATCATCTATTGCTGCCAATTTGCAGATTGTGCAGATCAAAAGAGGAACGATCAAGAGGGTGCCGATGATAGCAAAAGTAACTTTAGCCACATGTACCACTTTTTCAGCCGTTGTGAATGGCTTGCTGTGATTCACAACTGTAAGATTCTTGTTTATAACATGACACTCTCTTCCTCCGATCAACGCCCTCCATGGCGCCATTGTAAGATTTGCAAAGTCTTGAACCCGTCCTTGGCCTTCAATTTGTGTTGTGCAGTAGTTGATGAAATTCATATATTTATTTTTTCAATTATTATTAGGTGTTGTTCTGTTATTTGTTTTTAATGAGTTATTATTATACTGAATCAGTATAAAGATGATGTTAAGAAGAGAAGGAATCCCTAGTTAACCTAGCTTATTTCATATAGAGACTTTCTCGAGGGAATTTGATAAAATCGCACTCGCTTAACTGTTAAACAGTTAAGTTCGATTGATTTTTCTAGTTTTAGAAAAAATTCATGCAAAATTAAATTAATTTGAGTGATTCAGAAGTTGCTAAAAAAACTTTGGTTTTCAATTAAATTCTTTGTGATCCTGAGTGGAATTTGCTAACTTAAGACAATGGGGATTCTCTTTGTTATTATTTTTTGGGTTGGAATCGGTCTGCTCTATCGCCTGAGTAGAGACTATTTGGAGCCCCATATCAAATTTTCACGGCTATCTGATCTCAAGCGCAAAGGGTCGCCTGCGCTTTTAGATTTACCGAATGGCTTGTTTCTGGGATCCCTGATTCTTTTTTCAATTGCAATGACAGACCCGTATATATGGCAGGAAAAAGAGGGCAGTCGCCACTTGTCTCAAGTGGAGGGGGTCGCAATTTATTTGGTTCTTGACCGCTCAGGCTCGATGCAAGAGGAGCTGATTGTTTGGCGCGAAGACGGGCGCAGTCAAAAGAGCAAAATGGAGATATTGAAAGAGGTTACAGGGAGGTTTGTTGAAGGAAGAGAAAACGATTTGATCGGATTAATCGCATTTGCAAGAGCTGCGAACGTAATCTCTCCTTTAACACTTGATCACAACTTAATACTGAAAGAACTAGACGGTCTTGACTGGGTTAAAGATGAGCAGCAAGACGGAACAGCGCTTGGTTACGCTGTGTATAAGACAGCTGGAATCATCGGGGCGACAAAGCAATTTGCAAAGCAGCGCGATCCAGGGGGGCGAGAGGGGTATCAGATTAAAAATGCGGTGATGGTTGTTGTGACAGATGGAATACAGAACCCATCAGGTCTGGATGCTCCTGACTCTTTGCGCCACTTAGAGCTCATTGAGGGCGCTAGGCTTGCAAAAGAGGTGGGGGCGCGACTGTATTTGGTTAGTGTTGACCCGAGGATCACAACGCGAGAATTTCAGGCGCATCGCACCTTGATGCAGCAGGCTGTTGAAGAGACTGGAGGCCGCCTTTTCTTACTGCAATCTCCGGAAGAATTGGACGCAGTATATGAAGAGATTGATCAGTTGGAAAAAAGTGCGCTTCCGGAAAAGGAGCCAGACCGCTATCAAAAACACTCCTTTTCCCCGTATTTAATTATGGTCGGAATTTGCTTTATTGGACTTTCGCAGCTTTTACAGTTGACTTGGTTTAGGAGGGTGCCATGAGCTTTGCTATGCCTCAGGCTGCATACCTTCTCTTTGCTGTGCCGTTTATTTTGCTTGGTGGAGTCACCCTTTTCTTCTATCGCAGGCGCTCTTTAGAGACAATTGGATCCAAGGAGGTTCAAAAAGCAGTTGTTGTTCCAAGGGCGCTATATTGGGTGAAACTCGGATGCCTCATATTTGCGTGGATATTTGCTACCTTTGCTTTAATGGGACCAAGAGGAAACCCTCAATACGCTATGCAAGCGAAAGAGGCGGATGGCAAGCGTAAAATTCACGATTTAGTTCTTCTTCTCGATACCTCGGCCTCAATGTTAGTTGAAGATACTTCGACGCGTGAAAGCAGGCTTGAGTTTAGCAAGCAGCTTCTTGACCGCGTCGTACAAAATTCCAAAGGGGATAATGTCTCGCTTGTGGCTTTTACATCGGAGACAGAGACCCTTTCGCCCCCCACTTTAGACAAGCTTTGGGTAAGGATGATGCTCGGAAATGTCTCTATCAACAATACCGGGGTGACAGGGACCGATGTGATAGGGGCAATCCAAGATCTTCAAGACGTCGAGCGTCCGACAACTATCGTTCTTGTGACTGATGGGGGAGACCACGATCAAGCGCTTGATTTGCCAAAAGGGGCTCTCCGTTTAATTACTGTTGGGGTCGGCTCCGAAGAGGGTGGAATCATTCCGGGAATCCAGTCGGATGACGGGCCTGTCACATCTGCTCTTAACCGCGCGTTTTTAAGTCGTTTGAGTGAAAGATACATCGAGACAAAGGCGCGATCGATCATGGATGTTGCAGATGAAATTCAAGAGGCAATAGATGAAGATCCTTCCTTTTTCGGAGAGTCGATGATAGAAGACTCCAAGCAGTCCCTTCTCTATGACCGATACTTTCAACTGCCGCTTGCCATCTCTCTTTTTCTTCTTGGCATTGTCTACTTTGCTCCCAACACATGGGTGCGGGTATCATGTCTACTTTTGATGCTCTCATCTCTTCATGCAGAAGAGTGGCAAGAGAGGCGCGCGCGTCGCAATCAAGCGGTCGAATGGATGCAGCAAGGAAAGTTAAAGGAGGCTGAAGAGAGGTTAGTACCACTTTCACTGTTGGAGGTGCAAGACCCGGCGCTTGCTGAAATTGCAAAAGAGGATCTTGCGGTCTTGTGGCTACATATGGCACGCCATGCAGAGAAGGAGGAGGCTGTCACCTTGCTTCGGCAGGCAGTGAATTTTGCACGCGGCGAACTTGCAAGACAAATAGATGTGGAACTTGCCGAATTGGGCGCATCGGATGAGGAGACCCTAGAGGTGCAGATAGAAGATCTTTCTTCCAATCTTCCGGACGATGATCCTAAAAATGCATTAAAATGGTTAATTGAAAGGCAGTCTAGAATCCTTCAAGCCACGCGCATTGACCCTACTGATAGTCGCCTTCTTGAGTGGCAAAATCGGCTGCCTCTCATCGCTCGCCGTTTTGTCCCTTTAGCAATTGAGAGCCAAGAGGCAGAAAGCAGCAGGTGTCATTGTGAGCCATGGAACGATGTCTTTCCGCTTTTTGCAACCGGTCTTGAGGCGGCGGAAAAAGCGATGGAGTTCTTTGAAAGTGAAAACCAAAGTATGCTCTTACTTAATCAAGAGCGCGCCGCACATTTTTGGAGCCGGGCACTTGATGCCCTCGATAGACCTCCGCAAGAGAGCCAGCCGGAGCCGATCCCTCAAAAATTAATCCAAAGGGTGAGACAAATGGAAATAGAAGATCAAATGGATGAAGAACCAAAAGAGGTAAGAGAGGGTGGGTCCTTATGGTAAGTCTATTATCCTTTTTCCTACTTGCGCAAGTGGTCATATCGACAGAGGTTGATGATCCGACTATTGAAGGCAGTCCGGTTATAGGAACCCTGACAATAACTCACGAGAAAGATCAACAGATTGAGCCTCAAAATATTCAATTGGAAGGGGAGTCTTTGCAAGTTGAGTTTGTGCGGGAGGTGCGCCTTTCTGCAGATAGCGACCTTGTCATCTCTATCTATAATTTCACACTTCCGCCGAAAGCAAAGGGGCTTCATGTGCTTCCTGAAGTCTCGGTCAATGTGGAGGGAAAAGAGTATCTTTCCTTTCAAAGAAGCTATCAAGTGACTGAACGTTCGACCGTGGAGAGTGCGGATGAAGAAGTTGGAGTTGATATCCAAGCGCCCGTTTTACGATTAGTTCCGGTTTTGGAGGGAGATTTCCCTTTATACCCCGGGCAACGCGCGTCTGTTGGGTATCGCATGGAGTTTAACTGGAACATTGAGTTAACAATACAAGAGCTTCCGCTTCTTGAGGCGCGTGGATTTCGTAGAATCGGGGGAAAAAAGATTCAGGAAAGCGTTCAAAATGGGATGAATATCTTGCAAGTGACTCAAGAGATCGAGGCGGTTGAGCCCGGCGATTTTCAGTTTGAACGCTCGATTATCGAAGGCCGCGCCTACCAAGAGAGTGGGGGGAGACGAGCGTATGCAAAAGAGTCTTTAAGAGCGGATCTTGACCCTATGAGAATTGAGGTGCTTCCATTTAGGGAAGAGGTGGGCTTTGAAGGCGCCGTCGGCTCGTTTACAGATTTCAAAGTTGAGATGAAGGGTAGCTCTAGAATACGTGTCGGTGAAAGAATTCCCCTTACCCTTACCTTTCGCTCAGAGAACGAAGATAGCGTGGTTGTCTTGCCTAATCTCTGCTGCTTGCCCGGATTTTCCGGTCTTTTGGAGTCAGATGATTTGCCCCCGACAGAGCATGTCAGAGGAAGAACAAAACAGTTTAACATTGCCCTTCGGCCACTTTCTACACTTCCGGAGACGGTCCCACCCATCAGATTTACATTTCTTGATCCAAAGACAAGAGAATACCGCACACTTGTATCGGAGCCGATTGCAATTGAAGTGGTTCCCATAGAGAAGCCAGAAGAGGAAATCGTAGAGTCACAAACAGAGGCGTCTCCTATCGAAATTGTCGGCAATATGCCGCTGACTAGCGCGGATTTGCGCGAGCCTCTATTTAGCTCTCCTTGGTGGACGCTTGTGATTCCCATTTTTTTTATTTTCATCTATTTACAGCTCAAATGGAGGCGATCAATTAACGAAACGCCGCTAAAAGCTTCAAGTGAAACTCTTTTTCAAAATGCGATGCACGCGCGGTCATTGCCTCTTTTAAAAGAGGCTTTTTTGCAGTTAGAACCAACCGATGAAATTCATCATTTTTTAGATCGAGTCGATGCCCATCTCTATTCAGAAGAGTCAAAAGAGCAAGAGGAGCTGCTCTTTACAGAGGCAGAGACGCTCTTTCAAAACTCTAAGGAGGCGCCGTGAATATTATTTTTGTTTTTTTAGCCTCTCTTGCATTGGCAGGGGATGCCTATGAAAGGGGCGTTGAGACAAGTGTCCCAAAAGAGAGGGAAGAGGCGTTTAACGAGGCGCTGAACCTTTACATGCAGCTTCCTCAGCCAAAAAGAGGGGGCGGGGCGCTTTACTACAATATCGGCAATACTTTCTATCAGCTTGGAGAATACCCGTATGCGCTTTTGTATTATGCAAAAGCAAGCAAACAGATGCCGGAGTCACAAGCTCTTGATCATAATATCTCCTTAGCCCGCGAAAAGGCCGGTCTTCCTCCTAAGGAGCCGTCTTCCATTTTTAAAAATATCTTTTTCTTTCACACTTTTTTCTCTTTTTCCTCTCGCATGCAGTTTTTCCTTTCCTTTTCCTTTCTTTCTTTTGCACTTTTTTCATTGCACATATGGTTTCCTTTGCGCTTTTTCAAGCTCTCCTCTATTTGCATGGGTCTCTTTGCCGCTCTCTTTTTACTTTCACTTGCCTATACCCGGTATATCGAGCCCATGCGGGCAATTTTGGTAAAGTCGACTTCTCTTTATCGCGACGACAGCACGGCATATGCGCCCGTTAGATCAGAGCCCGCAAAGGCCGGACAGGAAGCGATAATTTTAAATATCACTAAAGAGGGGATGTGGCTACAGATCGAGACGGAAGACGGTGAGCTTGGTTACGTGCAAAAGCGCGCACTTCAAGTGATTTAGAACTACCTTATTTCCTAAGTTTTGGGTCAAGGGCATCGCGCATAGAGTCGCCGACAAGCGCGATGGAAATAAGTAAAATAGTTAGCAGAATAGCCGGTGGCCATAAAAGGTAACTTTCTCCAGGGAAAACTTGCCTGCCTTCATCCATAAGCACCCCCCATGAACAAGAGCCCTCTTCGCCAAGGCCAAGGAAGGATAGAGCGGCCTCGCTTGTGATTGCTCCCATGATTGAAAAGGGGAGAAGGGTGAGAATTGGCGGAATCGCGTTGGGAAGAATATCTGAGAAAAGGATGTGAGAGGATGTAAATCCAATGGCGTGCGCCGCCTCCACGTAGGGAAGATTGCGCTGCTTAAATACTTCGGCACGAATATATCTTGAGAAGGTGGTCCAGCTAAAAAAACCGATCACGGAAATCACAAGAAAAATCGATTTGCTTTGGGTAATGGAGACAAAAAGCAGCAGCATAAAAAAGATCGGCATGGACTCCCAAATCTCAAGCAGACGAGAGACTACGATATCAAATGATCCCCCGAAATATCCTGCGAGCGAGCCGATCGGAATGCCGATTATAACCGCGATGCTTACCGCCAGGATGCCGACCACAAGCGAGATGCGGATTCCAAAGATGAGTGCTGCTGTAAGGTCTTTGCCGTTAATCCTTGTCAACTGCCAAAAAGAGACGGCTCTATTGTACTCTTGACCGCCGCCAGCGTCATCCTCCCAATGAAAAGGGGAGATCAGGGGCATTACCATCCAATGGAGGTTTCGGCTCTCTTCTTCTAGCCACTCTCTTTTGTCGAGGAGAAATTGCAAACTGTTAGTATCGCCGCTCTTTTGATAGATTTGAATTAATCGATTGCGGTTCTCCTCTTGGGTTTTCCAAAGCGAGGGCGCATGCTGGGGGAGCGTGGTTTCTCTCTCTTTTAAGAGCTTATATTGAACGAGCCGATTGAGTTTGGCGTATCTGTTCATATATTTAAGGTCGAACTCCCAGCTGATGGGAGGACTTTCTTTAAGTGCCTGCTGCCTCTCTTGCATGAGCTTTAAATCTGCTGCCGGGTCGGAAGGGACTTTGAAAACAATGTAGATGAAACCCAAGAGTTGTATGGCAACTACGGCTAACACCCACGCTTTTTTTCTAAAGAGAAGACTTAAGGGAAGCGTAAACATCGCGAGATTGAAAAAGATGTCGATTGGCTTTGTGTAGAACCCGGTATAAAGGAGATATCTGAAAAGCGGGAAGTACATCTCTCCTCGATAGATGACAAATAGAGGTTTGCTTGAAGCGAGGAAGGGCGCATAGAGTCCAACAAGGCAAAAGATAAAGAGAACGCATCCGGAGACCACACCGATTTTATGCTGTCGAAACTGCTGCCAGATACTGCTCCATAATGTTGCTTCCATTTTATTCCAACGTAATCCGGGGGTCAAGAATCGTGTAGGTAATATCGGCAAGTAGATAGCCGACAAGTGTTAGAAAGGAGCCTGCGATTGTGGAAAACATAATCACGTTGTAGTCGCGGTTGAGGACGGCATCATAGAAAAATTTACCGAAGCCGTCAATTCCAAAAATTGTTTCTACGATTAAAGACCCTCCAAGAACCACGCCAAGAGAGCTTGCAAGTGCGGTAACGATGGTAATTGCCGCATTGCGGCCGACGTGTTTGACCATGATAACAGTTTTTGAGAGCCCTTTTGCGTGCGCTGTGCGCACATAGCTTTTGCGTAAAACCTCAAGGATTGCAGTGCGAGAAAGGCGCGTGGAGGCGGCAAGCGTGCCGTACATAATGGCAATCAGCGGCAGGGTAATATGCTTAAGAGTATCGACTAACCTTTGAGATGTATTTAACTGCTCATAGATCGGCTCGGGGCTTGTAAATCCACTGATTGGAATCGGCACGTTTGTGAAGGGAAAGGTGTTTCCAAGCGCAATTTTTTCTATTAGAAAGGGGGCGACGACAAAGATTGGGATCGCGTAGAGAACAAGGAATAAAAGATTGAGTGAATAGTCCGGCCAGAAATTTTGGTTATAAGCCATAATTAACCCGAAGAAGAGGCAGAGGAAAAACGTGATGATCAGGGGAATGACAGAGAGAGTAAGAGAGTATTTAAACCGTTTACTTACCTCATAGATGACAGTTTGATTCGGATCGTTTCTCATCGTGCCAAAATCAAGCGTAACGACTCTTGAAAAGTAGCGAATCAGCCGCGATTGAAAGGCAATTTTCACCGATTTCATGGCAGTGGGTTCATATTGATAGAGGCCTTTATTTTCTTGGTACCATATTTTTAGCGCATGAATTTTTTTCTCAATCTCATCGGAGGTGTCAAAGGGCAGAGGCGTTTGTCTTTTTAGAAACTGATTATCAGCGGCAATCTTTCTGTTATACGCTCTTTGCACTTCATTTAAATCAGATCCAAGGATGGCAAATTGGGTGGCTCCTCTGATAAAAAAAATGATTGCCATTCGGCGCATTTTTTCATTCGTATCAGGATTTTCCATGATCGATAAAATTTTTGGCATCACATACGGGGAGCGATCGCCCATCGCCACCCTTAAGGTGTTGAACTCTTTTGCGGTCAAATCTTCTTCGTCACGATGGGATAGCTTAAAGAGCATCTCTTCAACTTTATCTTGAGAGGTGAATGTCCAAAAATTGAGAAAAATCGGAAGGGTAAGCCCGTAGTGCTCGCGAAACTGCAGGTAGCGGTCATCAACCCCTGTGGAGACGCCTCGGTGTTCGGAAAATCCCCCGGCACCGGTCGGAGAGATATCCATAATTGTTGTCGGGTCTCCGGGCGCGAGGTTAATAATTAGAAACGTGACCAAGATGATGAAAAATAGAGTTAAGGGAAGTAGGAGTAGTCTTCTTAAAATATATGCTGTCATTTGAAATAGAAAATGCTTGAACTTGGTTCTGTCACTGTCGCCCCAGGGATTAGGTCTTGACGCTCTTTTGGGACAAAGACGTTCCCAAGATTTTCTCGGTATAATAGGATCGCCTTTGAAGTGAAAAGAAGGGTGTACGGCTGCTCATCATAAATAATGCGGCTGAACTGATGGTACAATTTCACTCTCTCTTCCGGATCGCTTTCATATTGCAGTTTTTCGATGATGCGATCTGCTTCCAAATCGGCAAATCCGATATGGTTAGAGGAGCCCGCTTCTTTCGCAAGGGAGGAGTGCCAAAGCTGCTTGGGATCATCCGGCGGTGTGCCAAGTACCCAGCCGGCGAGCATGGCATCAAAACTCTTGTCCTCAAATTCTGCTGAAAAATCAGCAAGATCGACTCCGTTTAAATTGCATTCGATTCCAACTTGTTTCAAAGCGGTGGCTATGTACTCTGCAATTGCTTTTCTAAGTGGGTCTTTGACAAAGTATGTGATTGTAAAGCGAAACGGCGTCGGTTTGCCATCAATGATTTTTTCAATGACACCATCTCCCTCGCGATCGAACCAGCCCTCTTCTTCCAGGAGGCGCTTTGCTGTATTCGGATCATACGGCCATTTGGGTAGCGTATGGTCGTAGCTTGTAGATTCAATAAAGAAAGGAGAGGTGATTTCGACCCCGAGTCCATTTAAAAATTGGTCGATGATCCTCTTGCGGTCAATTGCCATTGTGAGCGCTTGGCGCACTTTTTTGCTTTTGAAGAACGGCTTTGCTTGATTCCAGCCGATGTAAAAATAGCTGCGCACCAAATATTCAAGCTGACGAATCGCTTTTCCCTCTTCTTTTTGCCTTTGATAGAAATCTGAGTTAAGGAAGTCCTCCAGATCAATCATTTGTTTGGGGTTGAGAGTATGGGTGGTTAACTGGCCGCTTTTAAAGCTTTGCCACATGCTATCGGGACTGTTTTTGAAGCTGTAGACAGTTCGCTGTCCAAGGGCGCTCAAAGGATTATAGCTATCCGGGTTGCGGCGAAAGGAGATCTCCTGATCTGTCATTTTTGAAAAAATCCAGGGACCGCAGCTGGGGATAATATTTTTTGCCCAGTGGTTGGAGAAGTTCTCTCCCCAAACCGAGTTCGTGCGGTAGGCATCCTCTCGACTATCGTCTTCAATGATTTTTGTCCCGTCTTCAAAGTGTTTGTAGATAAATGAGGGAAGTGGATAGAGTCCGACAGTCCGTTGCTCGGCTAAATATTTAATTTTTCTAACTTCGGTGCCATTGTCTAGTATGAAAGGCTCTGTTTTCCATCTTACGACAAATGTTTTATCATCGATGACCCGAATCTCATCGATATCGGAAAAGTATGTTCTGATTGCAACTGCGCCGCCCTCTTGATTGTGGGGGTTCATCATCGCATCAAAATAAAATTTAAAATCGTGCGCTGTTACGGGATGTTTTTGCAAAAAAAAAGGGGAGAGATTGACTTTTCCTTCAAACATTGCGTTCGAAAGCGGCTCCCAGTAGATGTCATCGCGCAGATGAATCCAGTACTCGGGATTGTTCCATTCATCAAACGGACGCGCTTCCATTTTAATAGCCAGTCCCGGGGAGAATTTTTCATAAAAACCAAATTGTAAAGACCCGACAGATGCGTTGCTAAGTCCCTTAAACGTATTCACTTCAGACCAGTTGCTAAAGGGGTGCAGATTTTCAGGCTTTCGCAAAACGGCGTAGTGAAAAGTGCCATGGGGCCTAAAATTCTTACCCAGAATTCCGGGCAGTGTCTCTTGATAGAAGGGATCTTCTTTCAAAAGATTGGGTAGACTTTTGTCAATATGCGGACGCGAATTTGCCGCATCTGTCGGTTGATAGATCGATTGGGATGCTTGGGGGATCAAATCGATTTTTTCTTGCAGCTCTAAAATGGCGCTATGCGTGCGATTAACATCTGCCTGTATTTTTTCGACACGATCTTCAAGTAGAAGGGATGACCAGTATAGCATCCCCATAAAGGCAAACATACCAAGGGCAAAAATGAAACGTAAAAAATAGAGGAATAGAGGTTCTTTTTTCATATTAAAAAATTTATATATCTTCTTTAGAACCATAGTGATTTTCAAGTTTTTTTTCGAAGGAAATATAGGAGGGGATTTTACCGGGTTCTTTTTTCAAGAAAAAAATTCTAAATCTTGCTATAATAGCAACTTATGACAAAAAATGCCTACTATCCAAACGAAACTGTTGCAGCCATTGCCACACCTCCGGGAGAAGGGGGAGTTGCTATTGTGCGCATCTCTGGGGAAAATGCGATTGCTGTCGCCGGGCGCATCTTTTCAAAAGATGTCCATACGTTTGATTCTCATAAACTCTATTTTGGCAAAGTGATCGATGAGCAAGGCGCCTCTGTCGATGAAGCGCTGCTAGTTGTGATGCGCGGAAAGCGTTCGTACTGCGGAGAAGATACTGTTGAGATTCATTGTCACGGCGGCGGACTCATCTCAAGGCGGGTTCTAGAAGTTGCGTTTAAAGCAGGTGCAAAGCCGGCAAAGCCCGGCGAGTTTACATTCAAGGCGTATATCAATGGAAAAATTGATCTTGCGCAAGCTGAAGCTGTTCAAGAGTTGATTCATGCCAAAAACACACATGCCCTAGATGCCGCGGAGACGCATCTTCAAGGCCGCTTATCTGAGAAAATCCGAGGGTTTCAGCATGGACTGACAGATGTTGCCGCGATCTTGGAGGCTTGGGTCGATTTTCCGGAAGAGGGTCTAGAGTTTGCAACAGCCCAAGAGATCATCGATCTACTGTCAAATGTGAAAGGGGAGATGGACGCTCTACATGAAACATTTCACGATGGGAAAATCGCACACGACGGATTGACGCTTTGTCTTGTCGGCGCGCCGAATGTGGGAAAATCGTCCCTTATGAATGCTCTACTTGATAAAGAGAGAGCGATTGTCACTGATGTTCCCGGAACCACACGCGATCTGCTTGAAGATCATTTGCGCATCGGGGGGCTAAACATCCGCCTGATCGATACAGCCGGCATTCGCGAAGCGTCAGAGATCGTGGAAATGGAAGGGATCCGCCGCACACGCAGCGCAATGAGTGAGGCCGATGTGATTCTTGTTGTTCTCGATGTCTCTCGAGAGGTTTCAAAAGAGGAGTATCAACTCATAAGCGAGCTACCGAAGGATCGAACCTTGGTGATCTGGAACAAAATTGATCTTGCAGAGACTGCGCTTCCTGAACTTTCCCTCGCGCAAGTTAAAGTCTCCGCAAAAGAAAAACGGGGGCTTGACCGGCTTCACCAAGAGCTTGACCGTTTGATCTGGAAGGAGGGTCCCCCTTCAAAAGATCAGGTCATGATTACAAGTTTGCGCCATCATCACGCGCTTCAAGACGCCATTGAATCGTGCAACAGAGTCATTTCAGGCCTTCAAAGTGAGGCGTCACCGGAACTTGTCTCAATCGATATGCGCCATACCCTACAAAACTTAGGGACGATTATCGGCACCGATGTGACAGAGGATGTTTTAAGCGCGATATTTTCAAAGTTTTGCATCGGAAAATGAAACAGAACGCAAAAATTGTCCAAGAGATTTTGGATCAATACATTCCACACCCCTCGATACCGCTTCAGCACAGCAGCTCCTATACCTTGTTAATTGCTGTTCTTCTTTCTGCGCAATGCACCGATGAGCGTGTCAACACAGTCACGCCGTTACTCTTTGAAAAAGCAGATACGCCCGAAAAGATGGTTAAGCTCTCCCCAAGCATCATTTTGGACATTATTCGACCTTGCGGCCTTGGACCGAGCAAAGCGAACGCGATCTTTTCTCTTTCTCAAATCCTTCTTGAAAAGCATGCTGGAAAAGTCCCGGATACCTTTGAGGCCCTTGAGGAGCTTCCCGGGGTTGGACATAAAACGGCCTCTGTTGTGATGGCACAGGCCTTTGGCAAACCGGCCTTTCCAGTCGATACGCATATTCACCGTTGCGCTAAGCGCTGGGGTCTTAGTCAAGGTAAAACAGTTTTGCAGACCGAACGCGACTTAAAATGCGCGTTTCCAAAAAAGAGTTGGTCGAAACTTCATCTGCAGATCATCCTTTTTGCAAGAGTGTATTGCAAAGCGCGCCAACATGACCCGGCTGCGTGTCCGATCTGTTCATTGCTGTGATTTAAAATTAAGGTTTTATGTACTCTCAGTTCTCTAAAATCATGTTCGTTATCGGATTTTCCTTATTTAGCTGTCATTCACTTGTGGCAGGTGATCCACACTTGAATCCGACCCAAATAGAAATCTCAGATTCCGATCAAAGGGAGCTAGAAGAGTATTTTAGGTTCATGCTGACAAAAACTGAAGTGGGCTACGTATTATTTGGGATTAAGCCCATTAGTACTCATGGAGAACATGTAACTTTTCCTTGTGCAGAACAAAATATCTACCGAATGCCTCTAGATCATCACTTTGAGCGTATAAGGCGGGGTTTTGATGTTTGGTTTCGTTATTTTGGATCGAACAATAGAGGCCCTGTCGCTATCGTACGTTATGATATTCATGATCGTGGATGGCGAAATATTGATTGGATTCATAAAAATGCGCTTCATTCTGTTGTCAATCAAAACTTACCGATTTTCCAAGTCTCTTTAGGACCTGAGATCACAAGCGATGAGATCTTAAACAGGTTGTGTGATGAGAAAAGTGCATTTTACTTAGAGTTAAAGAGAAATAAAGTTCTGACAGGAATTATTCTTGGATATGGAACAAAGAATGCTTTGTATCAAAGTCGTCTTGAGACAATTGAAGAGGCTGGGTATCAAAAAGAAAGATTGCCTTTAGCCTCGCGGGGGTCTCGGGACGGTTTGCGCACGCTTCCTTCTGTTGAAAGCTGTCGTTTGTTAAATGCGTTTACGGAACCTGCTCTAGAAGTGACTCCAAGTTTCGGCTATGAGAACTTGAAGCAGGAACATAAAAGCCTGTCTGACAAACTGATAACAACAAGAAGGTTTAATTATCTTTCACCCGCTCTACCGACTTTTGCCTATATTAGGGATGACCCTGTGTCGCAAGAGTTGCTTCAAGAGTATTGCGAGGCTCAAGAAAAGATTGGCGCGCTTTTAAATTCAGATACATTCTTGGAGGATGTGCTCACGCATATTCTTGGATATAGACCAAATCTAGTGACAGTTGTCTCTGATCAGGAGTCTGAAGAGGTTGCTCTTAAGAGAGAAAAAAAAGATGTAGTAGATGCTGTTGCTTTGTCAATTTGGAAAAATTTGCTTGAAAAAGATTCCGATTATATTGCTTCGACAATTAAAGGAATGCGCCTGGCAGAAGAAGAAAAAGACGACGACTTAAGTGAACAGAATGAGCTTGTGATGCCCCTCGCTCTTTACATGAATGCAATTCAAGCTCAGAAGGCAAACATGAATCTTGAAAAGAGCGTTCGTTTGATGCAAGGGATTGCAGAAAAGGAAAAGAATCAAGCGATTGTTCCAAACAAGTTGTATTACAGAGTGGTTCGGTCGGGGACAGGCTCCTGTCTTAATGATACAGATCGTCAGGTAAAAATCGGGTATAGTATTTCTCGTCTCCAAGATGGCGAGATTTTAGCTACATCAACATCAGAAGAGTGTCAATTTAAAGATTTAATGCCGGGGCTGATCCGAGGGATGCAAGGAATGCGTATTGGCGAGGTTCGTGAGATCTTTATTCATCCTGATTACGCATACGGATTTCGCTCTAATTATGAGCCTTGCCTTGCCTTAAAGGCGAAAGTTGAGCTCATCTCTTTTAGTGAGAGCAAAAGCGCGTCATCAGTTAAATCAGATCCTGTGGACGATTGTCAGTCGTATTTTTCAAAACAAATCAAAAGTGATGAAATGGAAAATCTCAAACTTTCAGCCGCATTTGCAGAGGGGTACAATGCGTGGTCCTTTTATGGAGAGGGGGGAGATTTGTATTCCTTGGATGAGGTAGTTGCCTCTTTGATGAAAGCAAAGGGTTTTAATGAAGAATTAAATCAGTGCGACCTACTGACAATCTTACGTCGTATGATTTACCGAAAAAAGACTATCTCTTCTCAATAAACGTTTCGATCTTAGATATGAGCTTTTGCCACTTTTCTTCATTAACAATCTCGATGCCCATTTTCACATAGGCAACAGGATCAGAAGGATTTAGTTTCACAGCGTCTTTCTCTGTGCATAGCACAAGTTCCGCCCCATTTTCTTCTGCTTTCTTACATATCTTTGCAAGCTGTTTAGGGGTCAGTTCGGCGTGGTCCGAGAGGGGGTGGAAATAGACGACTTCGGCTCCAAGAGACTCTAAAGTCGATTGAAAACGCTCGGGATTCGCTATTCCGCAAAATGCTCCGACTTTTTTCCCTTGAATCGAGTCAATTGACTCGCCGCTGAGTGTAAAGATTCCCTCGGGTCGATGGTAAAAATCTATGATTGGGGCGTTTGTCCATCTTGAGAGGGCTTGATGCAAAGCAGTTGAGTCAATATCTCTATTTTGTTTGTGATTGATTAAAATGAGGTCTGCTCGCTTAAGGGAAAGAGGCGGCTCTCTTAAAAATCCACGTGGAAAGAGATGTCCTTTTCCAAACGGATCATCCGCTTGGAGTGTCACAAGGTTGATGTCTCTGGCAAGGCGCCGATGTTGAAAGCCGTCGTCAAGAAGGATCAGTTTAACGCCGGATTTTGAGGCGATATTTGCCGATTCGGTGCGATTTTTCCCAACAAGGACCTGGACATTTTTTAGGCGATTTTTAAAGAGAAGAGGCTCATCACAAGAGCCATATCCGCGAGATAAAATCGCAACGGAGTATCTGTCGGAGAAGATCTCGGCAAGCTTGAGGGTGATCGGGGTTTTTCCGGTACCTCCCAACACAAGATTACCAATGCTAATCACGCAGGGAACCGGAGCGTGATAGGTGCGTTTCCACCCTTGGTCATACAGCCAGTTTCGTAAAGAGACGGCGGTGCCGTAGAAGGAGGCAAAAGGGGTAAGCATCAGTCGAAGGAAGGTATGAATTTTTCCTTGTCGTCCGTTGACAAGACTAACCCAATACAGCTCCAACTTCTGAAAGATCAAGTTCTTGATTCTTTTCATCAAAGAGAATTTCCTCTAGGCGTTCAATGATTATGTGGATCGCTGCCATATGGGCCTCTTGTATGCGGTCAGATGTTTGGGATGAGGTGATGATCATCTCAAGGTCTGCGACATTCTTAAGTGCCCCGCCATTTTTTCCCAGAAAACTCACCGTATTTAATCCAAGCGCTTTTGCCGTTGCAAACGCTTTGATAATGTTAGGGGAGTTTCCGCTTGTGGTAAGCCCGATAAAGAGGTCACCCGGTTTTCCGTAAGCCTCAATTCCTCGAGAGAAAATTGACTCGAAATCAAGGTCATTTGCCGTACAAGTAATATGGCCGGGATCAGAGAGAGCAATGGCCGGAAGCGCGCGCCGTTTTTTTCGGAAAAATCCTGTGAGCTCTTCTGCAAAATGCATGGCATCGCAAAGGCTTCCTCCATTTCCTGCAATTAACACTTTATTGCCATTGGCAAATGTTTGGGCAGTAAGCCTGGCTGACTCTTCTAAAAAGGCGATATTTTTAGGTTCTAGAAGTTCTTGAACAGCGCCAATTGCTTGATGAATGGATTGAATAATTGTAGTCATACAACCATTATGTCTTTCCCTTTTGTTTTTCACAAGAGGTTGCTATAATTGTTACCATGTTTGAACAAAATGAAAAACTCCTGCAATTAAGCCATGCCCTTCGAGACGGAGAAAATATCTTAATCGAAGAGCTTTGGGACTCCCCGAAAGCACTCGTTGCCGAGCTTGCCCAAAGAACGACCGGCAAACATGTGCTAATTATCACAGCCGAACAGACAGAGACGCATAAGCTTTTTCATAATCTTGTGCACTTCTCCGATCACAGCGTCCACGAATTTCCCGCATGGGAAGCGCTGCCGGAAGAGAAAATTGCTCCAAGTCCCGATATCGTCGGTGAAAGATATCAAGTGCTCGAATCGGTATTAAATGAGACAAAACCGGCCCTGATTTTAAGTAGTTTACAAGCGTGTCTACAGCAATTAATTGTCCCAAATCAGTTTTCAGACCTCTATTTATCTATCGCAGTAAATGAAGAAGTAGACTTTGACAAAGTCATTACACAACTTGTCTCAATGGGATATCGTCGAGAAGGAATCGTTGCCGATAAGGGAGAGTTTGCTGTGCGCGGGGGGATTATTGATGTTTTCCCGGTCTCATCCCCGGATCCGTTTCGCATTGAGTTTTGGGGCGATGAGGTTCAATCGATTCGCACCTTTGACCCCGTGGCTCAAACATCTGTTGCGCGCGTTAAAGAATTAAAGATTACAGCTGCAAGAGAGATGGAGCTTTTGCAAAAGAGCCAAGAGAAAGGATCAATACTCGATTACTTGTGTAATGATGCCATTATTGTCTTTGATGATCTACTTCGTCTTGAAGATCGCTGGATAGAGCTAAAAAAACTGCTGCAAAATCAGTTGAATTTTTATTCATTCGAAGAATTTCTTAAGAGCTGTGAAAATCTTCAAAAAATCTTTTTCTCTCAGCAGCCAATCGAGGAGCTCTCTCAAGTGAGGGCTTTAGATCGCAAGGCCGGCGGCTATTACTCTGAAAGTGGTCCGATGCACGCGCTTTCGTTTGAGATCTTTGAGCAGACGTTTGATGTCAAGCGGTGGCAAAATCCATTTATTCCCTTGAGCAATTACCTGCTTCCCACTCGCGAGGAAGGAGATGTCGGCAGCGGGATTGAGCTCTTGCGCGCAGTCTCATCAAAAGAGATCTCTCTTCAGTTTCTGTGTCAAACCGAGGCTGAGGAGCGTACATTACATAAAATGATTGTAGAAGAGGGGGTGACCCTGCCGAAAACAACCGAAACTGTTTTGGGCTATCTCTCTTCGGGTTTTGTTCTCTCAAACCAAGTGGTCTTTCCGTATACAGAGCTGACCGGTCGTTTTAAAATTCGTCGCCAGAAGCTTCGAAGCACCTATCATATGCCGGCCTCGGAGATGTTTGATATTATCCCGGGCGAGATGGTTGTACATTTCCATAATGGGATCGGAAAGTACTTGGGGACAGAAAAGCGCCGAAACCATGAAGGGTTTGTCGTTGAGTTTTTTGTGATTGAATATAGCAAAGGGGCAAAACTTTTTGTCCCGCTTGATCAAGCGCATCTGATTACTAAGTATATCGGTTCTGGTGAAGAAGCGCCGAAACCACATGAGCTGGGAAGTAAAAAATGGGCGAAGACAAGAGAAAAGACAGAGATTGCCATCTTAGGTTATGCAAAAGATCTTTTGCGACTGCAAGCAGAAAGAGAAATTAAGGGAGGTTTTGCCTATCCGGAAGATGGCAGTGACTTTACTCAGTTTGAAGAGGAGTTTCCTTTTGCCGAAACCGAAGATCAACTAGCTGCTATCAAAGGGATCAAGGAAGATATGATCTCTCAAAAGCCGATGGATCGACTGGTTTGCGGCGATGTGGGGTATGGGAAGACAGAAGTTGCGATGCGCGCTGCATTTAAGGCAGTTTGCGATGGCGGAAAGCAAGTGGCTGTCTTAGTTCCGACAACTGTGCTTGCGATGCAGCACTATGATAACTTTAAAGAGCGGATGGAGAACTTCCCGGTCAATGTTGCCTGCCTCTCTCGCTTTCAATCGACAAAAGAGCGGAAAAAAACAATTGAGGGGCTCTTGCAAGGATCTGTCGATATTGTCGTCGGCACACATCGATTGATCAGCAAAGATGTGGAGTTTAAGAACCTTGGACTTGTGATCATCGATGAAGAGCAGCGCTTTGGCGTGAAGGCAAAAGAGCACCTGAAGCAGATCAAAACAGGCGTTGATTATTTAACTCTTTCCGCCACACCGATTCCACGGACTCTGTATATGTCGCTAATCGGGGCAAGAGATATGTCTGTTATTAACACGCCTCCCCAAGATAGACTTCCGATTAAAACGGTAATCACAAAACCGGAAGACGAGATTATTAAAACAGCCCTTCTTCGGGAACTTTCCAGAGATGGTCAGGCGTACTTTGTTCATAATCGCGTGGAGACAATCGATTTTGCAGCCAGCCGCATTCAAAAACTGCTGCCGCAAGCGCGCATTGCAATTGTACACGGACAGATGCACGCGAATATGATTGATTCGGTTTTCCACGCCTTTAAAAACGGTACAGTCGACATTCTTGTTGCCACCTCGATTGTGGAAAGCGGCGTTGATATTCCCAATGCCAATACCATTTTAATTGATCGAGCCGCGCACTTTGGACTTGCCGACCTCTACCAATTGAGGGGGCGTGTGGGGCGATGGAACCGCCCGGCCTTTGCCTATTTTCTCATTCAAAACCCACACTCTCTCACTGAAGTGTCCCGTAAACGACTAAATGCGCTTGCAGAGTCGTCAGGATATGGAGGGGGAATGAAGCTTGCAATGCGTGATCTTGAGATTAGGGGAGCGGGTGACATACTCGGCACCGAGCAGTCGGGAAATGTGACAGCCATCGGATTTCATCTCTACTGCAAGCTTCTTAAGCGCACCGTGAAGGGACTTAAAGGCGCTCTTCCGGATGCGCTTGTGGAAGCTAAAGTTGAGTTTCCGATCGAGGCGCGCCTATCAGAAGAGTACATTAACGAGTCAAGCCTGCGTGTGGATATATATCATCGCCTCGGCGACGCCTCTACTCCGGAAGAGGTCGATGAGATCTTTGAAGAAGTGCAGGATCGTTTTGGGCCGATTCCACCTCCGGCAGTATGGCTTTATCACCTCATGCGGCTTCGCGCTTGGGCAAGTTTAAATGGATATGCGCTCATCAAGCATGAAAAGCTCTCGCTCACTGTTCAGAAAAAAGTAAAAGGCAAATTACAGCAAGCAAAATTTATTTTTAAACTACCCACAACACCGCAAGCTCTAGAAAACGAAGTGATACGGCTTCTCAATTTCTAAAAATTGGCATTTGTGGTACCATTTTCTTAAAAAAGGAGGATCATGATGAGATCATCAAATCCCACATTACAAGAAAATACATTCGCCGATCTTCGTTCTAAAGGGGCGGATCATGCCATGACTGTATCCGGTACCGTCGGCAAAAGCATTGTTTTGCTTTTACTGCTGCTTCTAACCTCCGGATGGACGTGGATGAGATTTGTCAATTCAGGTGGAAATCCCGAGTCGGTGACTACAATGATTTGGGTAGGTGCTCTTGGCGGCTTTGGAGTTGCAATAGTTACTATCTTTAAAAAAGAGTGGGCAGCATTCACAGCACCGGCTTACGCTTTGCTTGAGGGCCTTTTTGTTGGGGGACTCTCCTCGATGATGGAACTACAGTTTCCGGGCATTGTGATACAAGCGGCGATGTTGACTTTTGGAACACTCGGCGCCATGTTGCTTGCTTACCAAGCAGGCCTTGTCCGCGCGACAGAGAAGTTTAAACTCGGGCTGTTTGCCGCAACCGGTGGAATTGCGATTGTCTATTTCATTTCGATTGTTTTGAGTTTCTTCGGAATTTCAGTCCCTTTCATTTTCGGTAGCGGATTGACCGGAATTCTCTTTTCTCTCTTTGTTGTTGTGATCGCGGCTTTAAACCTAGTCATTGACTTTGATTTTATTGAAAAGGGAGCTCAGTACCGCGTGCCTAAATACATGGAATGGTATGGCGCCTTCGCTCTAATGGTCACCTTGATCTGGCTTTATATCGAGTTTTTACGTCTACTTGCAAAAGTGAGATCTCGATAAATACAATAGCCCCCTTTCGGGGGCTTTTTTTTATTGAATAACATACTCCATTACATCTTCTAACTCCTCTTCAATCGGGCAGAAGTGCTGCAAAACAGCTTCATCGTATGTGATTACAGAAGGATCGATTACAAACTCAAGCTTCCCTCCACCTTCAAATGTGAACATCTCTAAATCGACCAAAACCGGGCTTAGGATTACGCATGACTCTTCACAATAAATTGTGCCTCTGAAGTTAAAGAGATCTGCTCGAATCATAATTCTTGGGGAGTGGATCAGTCCCTTTCCCGTGAGTGTACCGCTTTTGATGATTGCCGATTTAGTCCCGATCAAAGAGCCATTGTTCTCTAAAGTCCCGTCTACAAATAGTCGAAGGTATTTCGATTTGAAAATCCCATCATTGATGAACCCACCCTCTACCACTGAGAAGCCAGCGATAAAAAGTAAACTGAATACCGTTGATAAAATGCGCGATTTCATTCATGTCTCCTTACAATTTTTTAGTATTTATTTGAGTGACACATCGATTGTTTACTATAATTATTAAGGCGAGATTAAGAATAATTAGATGGCGCAATATCTGATAGATATAAGCATGAGTCAATCGCAACACCAATTCAAGGAATCCCTGCGTCATTCAGGTTGTTAAATTTAGTTGTATCGGGGTTTATTCAGAGGTTTCTTATTGATGTTGACTTTTTCAGAAGTTCCAAAAATAAAAGCCCCCATTTCTGGGGGCTATTTTAGATCAAAATGGCAAACTAGAAATTACTAGGGAAGCCAATTTTCGCTATCTGAGAGGGGTAGTTGATCCAACCGATCTGCCTGACCTGCCTGAACTAATAATTCTCTTAGTTGCTCCGATCTTCTTAAAGGGGGAGACATATCCAATACTCCATCATCCGACCTGCCTGAACTAATAATTCTCTTACGTTGCTCCGATCTACTTAAAAGGGGATGTGGAGACATATCCAATACTCCATTATCCGAATCTAAGGATACCTGTCCTTGCTGATGAGAAGGCTCAAGGTGGCGGCGGGGGGGTTGCCTATCCTCGAAATCTGAGGGAGGTTTATTCATGATAAAAGCAATAAATGCTGGGTGTTGAAATGCTTCTTTTAAATAATTAGCATCAGGAATCGGTAGATGGTGTTCTGGTATAGGTCCCCGAGTTTCAAGGTTTAGTCCTAATTGCACTAAACCTAAAACGAAACTCGTAACGCCCAAGCCTATTGCAGAAGCTGCTCTCGTGAAGAGCCATTTAGCTAGTTGTGATTCTTTGGGAAGAAGCAGGGTTGGGGATGTTATTATGGCCAAAGCTAAGGATGTAATACCTTCTGCTAATGAAATTAAACCTGCGGTAGTAAAAACAATCAAAGTTGCACTTCGACCTAAGAATTTTCCTAAAACAGAATTTTTATTTTGTCTAAAGTTTATTGTAGGTACAAAGACTTCATTTGCTCTATATGATAGCGTAGGCAAAGCAATATCGCATGCTGTCATCGATTTGGTGAGTTTTATGTCATCGAAGTCTTTTAGCAGTATAAATGCGCTCCTTCTAAGTTGTTCCATTATTTTCTCCTTTTTTGTTTTATTTATTTTATTTATTAATATTAATATTTGATTAAGATTGATAAAGTTTTTTTAAAAATCAATCTTTGAATAATGGATTAAGTGGTTGTGTTCAAAGTTCAATTCTACCCTTATTTTGAAATATTTTCCGGGGTTTGTGGTTTACTTGACCCTAGATTGTCTAGACCTGTTTGTATTATACCTATCACAACGTAATAGATTCCGTATAGCGTTGCCCCAGCGCTTCTGATGAAAAGCCATTTTGACAGTTGCTTGTCTTGTGAAAGTAACAATGTTGGAGTTGTAAGTATGGCTAAAGCGAGCGATATAACTCCCTCTGCAACCGAAATAACACCTACGGTGGCGTAAACAAGCAGAGTGACACTACGGCCTAAGACTTTTCCCTGAATAGAATCAAAGCTGTTTCTCCAGTCACGTACCTTGAGTAAATTACCATTTTGTCTTTCTATGATGGGATATTTGATAAAGTCTATTGTAGTATTCTTCATAAAACCTTTAATATTTTGTGTTCATTTATTATAACTTTTTTATGTTAAGTGTTTATTAATAATGAGATTAAATATAGAGCTTCTATGAAGCATGTACATTAGTTGCTCTAGAAAAAAACTTCTTAGTTGAGGCGAGAAGCTTGGGTATCTTTAAAACGCTTAATCGGGCTATTTTGGAAGATTTCGTCCGATGGTGAAGATTAGATCAGGAATTATCAATAAAAAACCTAGTGAAGTCACCTCGACCCAGCTTCTGTTTTTTTGCATGGAAGTCAAAGATCTTGCATTCGATATGATCTGCCTGTAATCGCTAATCTTAAGACTAGTACCTGAAAGTTCTGCATCCACAGAACTTTGACGGCAAAAATTCCTAAAACTACTAATTCCACGTTTTAATAGATCAGGAGCGTTTTTGTATCGTTCGTTTGCTTCTTTAAGATTTTCTTCGGCTTGATTCAGTTCATCTTCAGCTTGATTCAGGGCATCATCAAGTTGAGATTTGTATTTGTTTATCAATATCAGTTTTGCAATGCCGATAATGGTTCCAATGATTGGAATGTAACCGGCCACAGTTAGAGTGTTTTTAATAATAGTGATCTTTGAAATTATTCCACTAGCCCTTACAGGATAATCTCTCTCCGTACTTCCCAGTTTTTGAAGAACTGTATCTTTAAATCTTTTAGTTGAGGGGAGTGAAGTGTAAAATTTATCCTGAAGTTGAGATTGAGTGTGAAAACCGAATGCATCACTTCTTTGAAGTTCTGTAATCATAATATTTTTTAATTGTTAGGGTTAAACTATAACTATTTACTAAATTATAAAATTTAAATGTTTATAATTTATAAAGATTTTTTAAACCCAAGAATATTGATGTTCGATAAAGTTTTTGATTTGTTTATAAGAGCAGTCTCATGTGTGAGGGTGATGAGTTGTAAGTGAAATTCAATTATTTTAACTTTAGGAACCCCTGATTAACGCAGCTTATTAAATTTTGTGCCTTTTCCAAGGGAATTCTAGAAAAATGCGCTCACTTAACTATCATGTAGTTAAGTTCGATTGTTTTTTCGAATTTTAGAAAAAATTCATGCAAAATTTAATTAACCTGCGTTAATCAGACCTTCCTTAAATAAAAATAGAGCTTTTGCATCTAAATAAGAAGCGAGCTCATCTCCCCATGGAAGTTGAAGAACCATTTTTTCTCCGGATTTTCTCTTAATAACCACGCGGCTTTTCCCCCCTTTTAACACGATTGCATCGATACAGAGGGTAAACCCGAAAGCGGCGGAAACTTCAATTTCCTGAGACTCTTCCAAATCAGAGTAACATTTGAAAATCATTTTTTCATCTTTTTCAAATCCCTCTAATTCTAGGCTGTAGATTGGGCTTGGGTAGTGCAGAATGTAGTTTGCAATAATTTTTGCTTTCCCATCTCTTGATAATTTCTCTTGAGGAATAGGAGTAAGAGTTCGTTTGATGACGACATTTTTTTGGTCATCCACTAGGAGGAAGTTCACTTTTTCTCCGGGAATAAATCCTCTTTTAGAGATTGCAATTCGATCGTTATCGCCAAGAATTTCTCTAGAATATGGATATGACACCTGCTCTTTTAACAAGGGTCTATTTATAACGAATGTTAAGTGAGAGTACTTTAATGGAAGGTTTTCTATAGAAAAAAAATGATGAGCGTGCTGTATCACCCCTTCAGGTGCTTTGATCTGCTTGATCTCTTCCGAAGAGATTTTCTTTAGATAAAATTGTGTCTCATCGATCTCTTTGGAAGTAAGACTCTGCGTTAGTAAGAGGGTAAGAATGCACCCAATCTGCAGTATTTTTAACATTTTGATCCCAATTTTAAGATAATCTCTGTTGAAACAGGGGAGTTTAGCAAAAAGGTTTGAAAAATTGATAGAGGAATTCCCTTGTGGAACTCCTGAAAAATTTGAGGCTATTAAATTTAGTGCCTTATCTTCTTGTACACAAAAATTCGGGCTTGACCGACCCTCTCTCTTCTATCCATTTATCCGACAAAAAAACGCGCCTTAAAAAAGGCGCGCACTATACTACTTTGTTTGAGTAAATTTCTCAGCCTTGGTTAAATTGATTGAGAAGCGATGGTGATTTTTTCTTTAATTTCGTTAAATTCAGGTAACTCAAAACCATTAATTTCAGACTGTCCTAATTGAAAAAAACTAGCAGCAAAGACGGCAATCCCAGCGAATGCAGCTGAAGCACTTCTTATAAAAAGGTATTTTGCTAGTTGTGATTCTTTGGAAAGAAGCAGGGTTGGCGATGTTATTATAGCCAAAGCTAAGGATGCAATCCCTTCTGCTAACGACAGTAAACCTGCGGTAGCAAAGACAATTAAAGTCGCACTTCTACCCATAATCTTCCCTAAAACAGAGCTTTGTCTATTTCTGAAATTTATTGTAGGTGAGGTTATATTGTCGAATACTAATTCTCTAGTCATAGCAGGTCTTGCAACATCAAGAGCTGTGATTGACTTGGTGAGTTTTGTCTCATGGAGGTCTTTAGTGACTCTTACGAATTGGGTAATATTTTCCATATCTTGAGGAGTAAAATTTATTAGATTTGCCATAATTGTTTCCTTTGTTTTTTTTGTTGAATACTTAATTATAGTATATATATGTTAAGAAACATTAAAGAATGGGAATTAATATAGGACTAGACTGGGAAAAAGGTGACCCTCTAGAAAAAAATAGGGTTTTAATTCTTCTTCAATAGAGGGGATGTTTGAAAAAAATCTAATTAACTTGAGGCTATTAAATTTAGCACCTTTTTCAAGGGAATTCGAGGAAAACTAAATCTCGCCTAACTGTTAAGCAGCTAAGTTCGATTGTTTTTTCGAATTTTAGAGAAATTTCATGCGAAATCTAATCGACCCAAGTGAATCAGAGGATTCTTAGCGAACCTCACGTCCGTAAGGGGGGTCTTAGAGAGAAAAAAGTTGCTTGGCATTTCTGGCTGTAGCAGTGGCTAGATCCGAGACTGAAATTCCCCTTAGCTCGGCAATATGTTGAGCTGTTTCTGTGAGATAGGCCGGTTCATTCTGCTTGCCACGGCGGCTATTGGGCGCAAGGTAGGGGGAGTCTGTTTCGATAAGGAGCTGGGATAGGGGAACCATTTGCGCGACTTGCTTAAGTTCTAGGCTTTTTTTAAAGGTGACAATCCCGCTGAGGGAGAGAAACCAGCCGCGGTTGATTACCTCTTTTGCCTCATCGAGGGTACCAGTAAAGCAGTGCAGGACGCCGGGACCTTGATAATTTTCTTCATCGAGGATACGGAAGAAATCTGAAAAGGCGTCTCGGCAGTGGATCACAACCGGGAGTTTACATTCGGTAGCAAGTGCAAGGTAGCGGCGAAGAAAGTGGATTTGATTTTCTTTTGTTGAGTGCGTGTAGTAGTAGTCAAGACCGGTTTCGCCAACGGCGACAAGGTCGCCGGTTCTGGCAGAGGCGGCCATTAAGTCAAAGAGAATCTCGCCTTCTTTGTCCACATCATGCGGGGTAGTCGCGGCAGTATTGTAGATCCAAGGATATTTTTTCCTGAGGATAAGACCTTTTTCTAATGTCTCTCTATCGGTACAGATGTTGATGATTGTATCTATGCCCGCCTCTTTTGCGCGGGCGAGAATTGCATCTACCTCGTCATATAGTGCTGGCGAGGTAAGATGAGCATGGGAATCAATGTACATTCTGCCCTAAGTGTTCAATGACAATTTCAGGAGTTAAAACTTGAGGAAGAATATCAACGTCCTGACCCGGGCCATAATACAAATAGAGAGGAACGCTGTTTCTTCCGAGTTTGCGCAGCTGCTCTGTAATCACCGGATCACTCTTGGTCCAGTCGGCGACCATGCGTACAACACCAAGTTCATTGAATTTGTTCTGAACGGCATCTGTCGATAAAACCGCATGATTGGCTTGGCAGATCAAGCACCACTTGGCGGTGAAGTCAACAAAGACAGGGACACCTTGACTGCGAAGCTGCTCAAGCTTTTCAGGGGAGTACTTGACCCACCGATTACTCCTCGGGGTTGCGTCATTAAAAGCGATGACCTCATCTGTATAGCTTGGCATCTCTTCTAGGTTGGACGCTTGATACAGAGTCCATCCCCCAAAGGCGAAGCAGAGGATCGTCACGGTATGGCTGATATACCGCGTCATTTTAGGTGTCACAGGAGTTCCCCATTTACCGAATAGGTAGCACCCAAAAGCAAAGATAAAGAGCGCGCTGATTAACAGGTGGAGTCCGGAATATGTTGTCAACGCTCCGAAGACCCACGCAAGCCAAAGAACAGTCGCAAGCATGATAAAGCCCATCACCTCTTTAAAGGTGCCCATCCATTTGCCCGGCTTTGGTAAAAAGCGGATGAGGGAGGGGAAAATACCGATAATTAAGTATGGGAATGAAAGTCCAAGCGCAAGCGCTGTGAAAATCATCATCGCAAAGATCGCGGGCAGTGTGACGGCAAACCCAATGGCAGTTCCAAGAAAGGGCCCGGAGCATGGCGTTGCAACTGCTGTCGCAAGGATCCCGCTCATAAATGATGATCTTAGTCCTTCTTTTGCGGTTTTGAGATTTCCGGCTTTAGAGGCGACCGAGGTGCCGAGCTCAAAGACGCCGAAGAGGCTCAAGCTAAAGATAAAGATGAGAGTGGCAAGAATCCCGACAAAGAGAGGGTTCTGCAGTTGGAATCCCCAACCAATGGCGTGACCGTAAGTCTGTAGTCCAAGCATCGTTGCGGCAAGTGTCCAGAACGAGAGGACAACACCAAGTGTGAACATGAGTCCATGCTGGAAAATTTTAAAGCGATCTTCTCCACCCATCTTGACAAACCCAAGGATTTTGAAAGAAATCACAGGGAGGACGCAAGGCATTAGATTCAGGAGGAGTCCTCCGGCAAAGGCAAAGAGAAGTCCAAGGAAGAAATGGCCTTGAAGCTCGGATTGGAACGCTTGATCTTGTGCAGTTTTTGCGCTATCAATGTGATAAACGGTTGGCTCTCCATTTTCATGGTGGAGAACTAAAGTTCCTTTTATAGAGTCAACTCCCGAAGCTGGAAGGATAACGGATCCTTCACTCCATTCAGCGACTTCTTTTAGATCGAATCCGGTGGAATCTTCAGGGAAAAATTCTGCACGTACAACGGCTTGATTTGTAGCTTCTTGAAGGGTAATCTTCATTTTTGTTCCATGGCTTGTCACTTGGGGAGTTGCAAGCTTTGGAAGTTTTTGCCGCGCGCTTTTAAAATGCGTTTGATGGTGGGATGCAATTTGAGGCGTACTCTCATTTACCGGCAGCTGGATTTCGACATCGCTAAAACCCGGCTGGCAATTTTCATCGGAGCAAGCAATATAGCGGATACTAGCTGAGAGCTTGGCGTCTTCATGCGCGAGCGTTGAGGGAATAATTTTTGCAAGTAGGGTTACCTGCTCTTCGTAACCGAAGGTGACAGAGTCAGGATGAGCGTATCGCTTCGGATATGGCCATTTGACTTCTTCTACCGTGTAACCGTTGGGAAGTTTCCAGTCAATATTTGGCGCCGCTCCCACTTCTCCCGGATTTTTCCAGTATGTATGCCAAGTTTTATCAATTTTAAATTGAACTCCAACCCAGAAAGGGCGACCCGGTTGGATCGATTCTTCTTCATGAATCAATTGGATAGTGACAGGTTCTGAGATTTCGGGTTCTAGTGCGCTCAGTCCCGATCCTATTAATACTAAGGCAAAAAGCCAAGTTTTCCAATGATTCATATTATCCTCCGTTAAAATACGTGGGTTGACATTATGTCAATCTTTGAGTTACAAAATTACTTATTATTAAGGAGAGATTATAATGTATTTAACATTTTTTGTAAACAATTTATTTGTAAGTGCAAATCCGTTTTATCGCGCTTACATACATGCCGATTTACTTGGAAAACTGATCTTTCTCTCCCTCCTGCTACTATCGGTCTTATGTTGGAGCCTATTGATATATAAGGTTTGGGAGACTCAAAGCGCAGAAAAGGCCTCTTCTCTATTCTTTTCGACTTTCCAATCGCACCGCACAAAACCGTTAAAAATTTCTTATGAAAAGGGGAAGTTTCTCAATCCGTTTTTTGAATTATATCAAGTATTGCAGAAGCACACTGTCGATCTATTAGATAAAAACCACCACTTCAGCAAGCAGTCCTTTCTCTCCGCTGCCGATATTAACCTTGTAGAGTCTCATCTAATGGCGCAGATTAGCCATTTGACCAAAAAACTCGAGGAAAACCTCTTTTTTCTCTCGACGATTGTGGGGTTAGCTCCGCTACTTGGACTACTTGGGACAGTTTGGGGGATTTTGACAACATTTTCCGACCTGAACAGTCCGGGAATGGGTGGAAGCAATCAAGCGATGCTTTCGGGACTTTCACTCGCCCTTACAACAACAGTGCTTGGGTTATTAAACGCGATTCCGGCGTTGATTGCATATAATGCTTTAAAAAGCCGTATTCATCGAATGGAGGTTGAAATGGAAGGATTTTCTACTGAGATTTTGGCGTGTGTGGAAATGCAGTATCGTAAAGTGGAGAACTAAGCCGTGCGTCGTCGGACAAAAACAAAAGACTTAGAAGAGCCTCAAGTGAATTTGACTCCATTGATTGATGTGGTTTTTGTGATTTTGATTATTTTCATCGTCATTGCTCCAATTTTAGAACTACAAAAGATCGAGCTTGCAAATGCTCCATCTGATCAGGTGGACAGTCTTTCTGTTCAGGAGAAAGGGCCAATTGCCGTCCATATTACAAAAAATGACCAAATTCGATTGAATGAGCAACTGATTTTAGAGGAAGAGCTGGTCCATCGCCTACGCGTTGAAAAGCAGAAGCATCCTAAGGACTGTCCCCAGATTTTTTGTGATAAAAATGCGCATTTTGGCATCTACCAATCGGTAAAAAACGCAGCGGAGATTGTGGGATTTGAGCAAATTGATGTTGTTTTACAACCGAATTAATACGCCAAAATGGCGGGTCGCGATTTTTGTGCTCGTGGTTCACTTCGTTGCGATTACACTTGGGATACGTGGATCGAATGAAAAACCTCTATCAAAAAAGCCGACTCAACCTCTCTTGGTAAAAACGGTGGCTCTTGGGCCTCAAATAAAAAAAAGCGCACCGAAGGTGGAGAAGTCAAAGCCCGTTGAAGAGCCGAAGGTGGAGAAGTCAAAACCTATAGAGGAGCCAAAGGTAGAGCCAAAGCCAGTAGAACCGAAGGTAGAGAAGCCAAAGCCCGTTGACGAACCAGCGGTGGAGAAGCCAAAACCAGTGGAGCCTAAGGTGGAGAAGCCAAAAGTTGTAGAGGAACCGAAACCGAAGAAAAAACCGAAAAAGGATCCGGCACCGAAAGAGCAACCGAAACAAAAAGAGAAGCCGAAAGAGGTAAAAAAGCAGCCTGCTCCAAAGCCAAATCCAAAAACGCAAGAGCCGAAATCGAAAAAGGACTCCATTTCAAGCAAGCAAAAGGAAGCGCTTGCGAAGCTGAAACAAAACATTGAAAAAATGGATAAGAAAGAGCATAAATCTTCAGGAGATGTGCGCGTTTCTTCAGTTCCTCAGATGAGCTGTAGCTTACAGGTCGATTTGACTTCAGAGGATTCCGATAGCGGAGACCTTATTTCAGCTGTGCTGAAGCGAGAGGTGCGTCTTCCTGAAAAAGGGGAGATTACTTTTCTGCTGATGCTTGCAAAATCCGGTACTGTTGAAAAAGTACAAATTGAAAAAAGCGGGAAAAGTCAAAGGAATAAAGATTATGTGCAGTCCCGCGTTCCAAAGCTGAAGTTTCCGGGCATAAAAGCGGAAACAACTTTAACAATTACACTAAGTGGCGAATCATGAGATTTCTCTTTACCATTCTATTTTGTTTTTCGGTTTTTAATGTCTCGTCTGAACATCTTTTTGTACAAGTTGAGACTGAAGACGCTTTGCTTCCGATTATTGTTCACCCACTAAAGAATAACAGTGATTTCTCAAAGGCGCTCCAAAATGCGTTGAATTTTGATCTTAACCATAATGGCATGACCCAGGTGGTCTCTCCAAAAAATGGCCTGAATACTTACGAGATAAAACTTGAGCTTGAGCAGATGGTCTTAACTGTTCACTTCATCTCGCCCTTCGATAATTTGGATCGCACCTTCGGCCCTATGACGCTCTCGGGAGATATAAAGAAAGACCGCAGAGAAATCCATCAGATTTCAGATGCGATATATCGCAGCTTGTTTGGAGGGAGGGGGATTGCCTCTTCGCATTTGCTCTATACCCTTCGGAATGAGGAAAAATCAGAGGTGTGGGAGTCGGATTATGACGGCTGGAACGCAAGGCGTTTGACAGAAGATGCCGGCTATTGTTTGACACCGGCCTATCTTCCTCCAAAATCCGGCATGGCATGCGGCTCTTTTTTTTACGTCAGTTATTTGTCCGGACCTCCCAAAATCTACGTCTCTTCTTTGCAAAGCTCAAAAGGGATCCCGTTATTCAAATTAAGAGGAAACCAGCTGATGCCGGCAATTTCTCCTCAGCGCAATTATATCGCATTTGTTAGCGATGTCGGGGGCAATCCAGATCTGTTTTTACAAGATTTTAGCCCGGAAGAGGGCCCGATCGGCCGTCCGAGGCAAATCTTTGCAAAAGGGCTTTCTGTACAGGGAACCCCTTCTTTCTCTCCTGATGAAACAAAGCTTGCCTTTGTCTCAAATCAACAAGGCTCTCCGCAGATATATATCATGGAGATTCCGGAAAAGAGAGCCTCTTTGAAGGAGATGAAAATTAAGCGACTCACCTCTTATGGCACTGAAAACACGTGTCCTGCGTGGTCTTTTGATGGGACAAAGATAGCCTATAGCGGAAAAGTAAAGGGAGTGCGCCAAATTTTTGTGTACGACTGTTTGAAAGATGAGCACCGCCAAATAACAACGGGGCAAAAAAATAAAGAGAATCCAAGCTGGGCGCCAAACAGTCAGTGCTTGGTTTATAACACTTCAGATCAAGGAGATAGCAACTTGTATTTGTTGACTCTGAAGGATCAAAAATCTGTCTGTTTGTCTTCAGGAGTAGGTGACAGGCGGTTTCCGGCATGGGAGCCTTATCGATAGAAGATCGAGCTTCCACAAATTTTCCAGTATATGCTAGGATGACTGCCAAGTTAACAGTCTATTGAGGTGAGAGCATGGGAAAATGGAGTTTAAAATTTGGTGTAATGGCAGCAATGTTGGCAACGATTATGTCCGGTTGTTGCAATCGAAACAGCAGCGAAGTCTGGGATGACACTCGGACAGCTAGCCGCCACGTGGCAAGAGGGTTTAAAAGTCTCGGAGGAAAACATGGCGATTCGCGCGCTGTCTGCTGCCGTGACGATTTTGTCGGATTTCAAGGTGATTTCTATGAAGAAGATCTTGGGTTTATCCCCCTTGAAGACTACCAAGGCAATACTCATGTCGCAATGAATGACCGCCCGTACTATTCAAATGAATTTTCTTCCACTACAGAAATCCCGGGTGTTGACGGATTTAAAAATCCAAAAGATATTCCCGGACTAAACGGTGTCTTTGCTCCGGTCCGTTTCCCTCATAACAGCACGTTAATTAAAGGGGATGAAAACCGAAATATCATGCGTGGAATTGCGAGCTACCTGAATCAAAACCCAAATACCTACGTTTTTATTGAAGGTCACTGCGATGAGCGTGGAGCTGAAGCGTATAATCTAGCCTTAGGGTCTCGTAGAAGCAACGCTGTTAGAAACGAGCTTGTCAAGCTTGGAGCGAACCAAGATCGACTTTATACCGTTTCATACGGTAAAGAGAAGCCGGTTGTCTTAGGTCATACCGAAGACGCATGGGCACAAAACAGACGCGCAGAGTTTAAAATCCATCAGAAGTGAATATGAGAATATTTCTTGCGATAGCATTTTTTGGGGGAGTATTCTCCCCCTGTCTCTCTCGGCCTTATCAACAGCTGCCGTCTGATGTGATGATTTCAGACCTGCGTGAAGAGGTCAATAATCATGATTTCGAACTGGGTCAGCAAAAGATACAAATCACATACTTAGAAAATCTTTTGGATGAGATCCATCATTCTATAAGTGAGCTCTCTTCTCAAAAACCTGAGACGAATAAAGTTTCACGTATGGAAGAGAGTGTGAAAGCCTTAAAAAAAGATATAAAAGCGTTCCAGAAGTATGCGGAAGAGGTGTCGGCCACTCTGTTGGAAGATCAAAAGCAATTGCAAAAGCAAGCGCGAGAGATCGAAAAGCAAAATAAGGAAATCGCCCTTTTTCGAAAGGAGTTAAAGCAGCTGCTTGGCGCTTTTGATATCGAGGTCGAAGAAGATGACAAAATCTATCAAGTCAAACCGGGGGACAGCCTCGGAAAAATCGCGATTGTACATAAAACAACGATTAAGAAAATTAAAGAGCTCAATCAGTTGAAAAAAGACCAGATTATTGTGGGTCAAAAACTGAAGATTCCTCAATGAACCGGCCGATCGGCATTTTTGACTCCGGGGTCGGCGGACTTTCGGTCCTTCGAGAGATTCGCGCTCAGTTGCCGAGCGAGTCCCTTATTTATTTTGGCGATACTGCCAGAGTCCCATATGGGGACAAAAGCCCGCAGACAATCATTCAATACTCGCTTGAAATAGCGAAGTTTCTCTTTGAAAAAGATATTAAAGCGCTTGTGGTGGCATGCAATACATCTTCTGTCCATGCGATGGAAGCTCTTGAGAAAATTTCACCTGTCCCGGTGATTGATGTATTACGTCCGACGGTTGATTACGCAATACAAGTCACAAAGGGGAAGATCGGTGTTATCGGTACGAAAAGCACAATTAAATCGAATCGGTATGCATTAGAAATTCAGAGTCGAGATCCATCCATTGAAGTGATTTCGTCTCCTTGCCCTCTATTTGTTCCCCTTGTTGAAGCGGATTTTTTAGACCATTTGGCAACAAAGCTCATTGTCAAAGAGTATTTAAAGCCCTTAGTAGAAGCCAAAGTCGATACACTAATCCTTGGCTGCACGCATTATCCTTTTTTAAAAGATCTGATCCGCATGGAAATGGGGGAAGATGTGAGACTTTGTGATTCGGGGGAGGGGTGCGCAGCCGCTTTACAGTCGCTTTTTCCTAATACTCGTGAAACTGAAGCGCATGTTCAGTACTTTGTTTCGGATGACCCTGAAAGCTTTTCAAACTTTGCAAGCAAATGGGTAAAACCGATTGGAGATAAAGTCTCACTGCCTTGCTAAGGGGTGATCAACCCTTGAATGCGTATTATGTGCTCCTTTAGCTGATCAAGGGAGATTGTACGTCTTTCGATCTCTTGTAAGATTTCAGGATCATGCCAATTTAACTTTTCAGCTTCTTGAGGATTTGCCTGCAACCATGCGTTAAGTAGGAGTCCTTTCTCAAATGTCGACATAAAGAGCTTGAAAAGTTCACGCCTAGCAATCGATAAATATTTACTGTCTTGCTCCTTTGCGGACTCGGCAAAGAGTGCTTTCTGATTCTTTGCATTCATAAGTTGAAAGGGGTTTTTCAAGTAGGGAAAAAAGGGGTTTCCAAACACCATATAGGTGGTGGCAGTGATTAGGGCGTAGATATCGCATTCAGGGGTAATATAGCCGTAACTTCTCGCTGTACTCCAATAATCGTAGCTACTACGCCTAAAGTCTCTTTTGTATTGAATCTTCTCGGCAAGATCACAATCTCCAAGATACGGGGTTCCATCTTCTCTTATAAAGATATTGTCCATTTTAACGTCATTATGCACCCACCCTTTCCGATGCCACTCTCTTAGGGTATCTATTATTTGAATAAAGAGGTTGAGCTTTCTATAAAGGGGGAGCTTTCTGTTGGTTTGTGAGATGTAAATATCTAAAACATGGGGGAAATATTCTCGGGTTGTTTCAAGAGAGAAATAATTGCTAATACGAGATACTTTCTTGACCATTGGCCAATTGAAAGGGGGGTTGCTGCCGTAGACCTCTCTCTCGGCGTTGATTCCCTTAATTACATTAGCTAATGCGGCATATTCACTTTCAGGGCTTGTTGAGCGTGTCAAAATTGAAGGGGCCCATTGAATCTGCTTGGTCTTAAAGTTGATGTGCAAAGTAAATGAAGAATAGACGCTTTTATAGTATCCTTGGCCAATAAAGCGATCGAGAAAAATCAAATGAACTGTGCGGCTTGTTTTGCCAGCTCGCTCTAAATCGATTCGACAGGCGAGCCGGGGAGCTCTTTTTTCAAGCTTGCAATCTATATCCGATGAAATGAAGGGGATTGAGTATGGAGGATATAAAAAAGCTTTTAATCGCAATGGATAGAAATTGTTGACTAGACGAGCGAGTGTCAAAACGATTGAGTCTCTGGGGATATTTTCATCTATAAATGCGCATAGAGACTGTGAGCAGCGGGGTGTAAAATGTTTGGGAAGGATTGTGTTTTGTCGTACCTTGTATCCTTTCCAATAGCTTTGGATTGTAACAGCTGCGTTGATGTGCTCTTGAGTGTATGAAACAGTATTTACCATTGATTAAAATATTTTAGTGGTTACAGAAAGGTATTTAAGTAAAGAGTATGTGATTTTTAACACATTTTTTTGTTTTAAATGGATTTTCAGCTCGTTTCTTGCCGATAACATCCGAAATTTGTGCGGCATTTGTTTGCGTTTCCGGTTCCAGCCGCGGCAGTGGTAGGCGAGAAGAGCGGGAACAAAATAGAGAGCCCATCCCTTCGCTTGAAGCCGAAGCGATAGATCGATGTCTTCTTTGTACATATAGAAGCTCTCGTCCATGACTTGCTTTTTTTGCATGACTTGGGTCAGAGCCTCTTTTCTGCAAAACATAACAGCTGCACATATAGCCGGCACCTTTTCAATTGTGTTAAACCGCTTAGGGTCATATTTTTCGCCTTGCCCACGATCATACCACTTGCCGTACCATTTTTGAAAAATTCCGGTCGTATCATAAAGGTCTGTTGGCTGATCTTTTTCAATTTCATATCCCAATACAGTTCCTGTTAAGGCGCCGCACTCGGGGTGCTGCTCCATAAAGGTTTCTGCATTTTCTAAAAATGAGGGGGTAAGGAATGCGTCAGGGTTTAAAAATAGGACGTATTTGATCTCTTCATTCACAAGCTCTAACGCTAGGTTGTTGCCTTTGGCAAAGCCGATATCTCCCTTTTCTTTACGTGTCTTTGCGGAAAAGGTATCTAGATAGTTCGGATTTGTTGATCCGCTATCGACGATGATGAATTGTTTTGGGGGGATTGTCTGGTTATTAACGCATTCAGCCATTTTTTTGATGTGAATTTCGCTGTTGTGAGTAACCACTAAAACAGCTGTGTTTGAATGCAACATACGCTAAAAGTAACAAAAAGAAGACATTATTGTAAAATTTCTAAATTAGAGGGTTTAGGAGGGCGCGTTTTTGATGTCGAATAGTCGAGCCTATTTAAAGAGAGATGGGGATCTTTATAAGAGGCAAAATTCTGTTTAAGCTGATTTGCAGCTTCTTCTTTAGAAAGAGTGCCTTTCATGATGAGTGTATGCAAAACCAATCGTTCTCTTGCGATTTCATTTACAATTTCCATTGGGTAGAAAGTTTTTAAAACCTCTTCAGGCGCAAGCCAAACGCGTACTTGATAGTTGCTCTTGTCTAGTGTGATAAAATCAAGAAGAGACTGATTTAACATTTTTGAAAAAAGGGTATCAAGCGCAGGGTCTTGCAGTCGAAGGTTCGCAAGGTCTTTTTTCCGCGTGATATTCCATGTCAATCTTGCGCTCTCTTCTTCAATTGCACTTAGGAGTTCATCTAAAAAGCCCGGTCTTTTTTCGGCAATTTCAAGGTAAAACTGTTTCTTTTCGAAAAGATTCTGCATTAAATTTTTTATCATGTAGGCAAATTCCTCTCTTTCTTGAAGATGGCTTTCGCGCTCCTCTTTGTTGACAAAGAGCTTAAATGTGAGCTGCTTTCGGACAATGCTTTTATTAATTTCTATTTTCCCATTTTTGCTGACAGTAGTCTCTTCGTATCGATTTTCTGCAGCTTTATCGTCTGTTTTTACCTTTTCGTTCTTAATGTAGGTTTCAAAGGTGTGGTTAATCAGGGCACTATTTTGAAATTGATTCAATTTACCGAAGGTCATAATGGAGAAAAGAATGAGCATTGATGTAATAAAAAGAAGAATATTCATTTTGTCTATCTATTTAACGGTTATATATAATGGGTTGGTTGTTATTAATTAGAGGGAACACAAACGTTCGCTCCTCTCCATTCCAGTTGATCTCCAGTTGAACTAAAGCGGGCATTTGGCCAAAAGTATTTTCCCATCCGGAGTCCCACTCTCCCCATCGGGGGGTTGGAACATTTTCATAAACATACGGATCGGTAATTTTTGGGGGAGTGAAAAATTTTAAATTCAATTTTGAGACATTTTCCAAAAGCACTTCTTTATGGATGGGTAGGGGGTCAAAGTCACCCCATCGTTTCTTTTCGGGCCAAACAGCTAGTGTGAGTTGGTTTTCAGGAGTTAGAAAAAGCTCACCGATCACGTACCCGGCAAAGCTTTTTCGACTCTTGACACCATTATCAAAAGCAAAAAGAAGACGGTCGGTCCCGTCTTTAAAAAGAGATGAGGGGGTTTCAGGTGTGTAAAAAACTGAAAGGTCGCCCTTTTTTTTTGTCCTGACTGCATTTTGAAATAAGCCTCTCACCCTATTTTCAAAGAATCTTAAAGTGAAGGACTGCTTTGCTATTTCAGATGTCTTCCGCTCTGTCAAAACGAAGTGTCTGTAAAAAAATCCTGTGGTCGAGAGAAGAACAATCGTTAAGGTCGTGGCGATAAACCACTCGATCAGCATAAAAGGTCTACGTTTCATCTGCTTCCCCTTGGTTCTCTTTGGCAAGTGTTCGCACCAAGCAGATTTTTGGACTAAAAGAGTATGCGCATTTTTTTTTCTCAGCATCCTCAAGAGTTAAGTGACGCGGCCAGATATTGATCTTGAGCGTTTTAAGAAAGACTCCTTGGCCTTCATTGCATTTCTTTTTTTTGTGTGTAAAGCGGTAACTTGCGTGGTAGGGGGTCCCTTCTAGTGTAAATGCAATATCTTTTTCTGATTCAATGACTTCCCAGGAAATTTCTGCACGATAAAGCTGTTCAATTATACTTGCATAGACGTGATTAGATAAGTGATCCATCTCAACTTTTGAGCGGTAGTTCTGTTCAGATCGGATCATCCAAAGGTAAGGGGTGAGAAGAGGGAACAGTGAAAGGGTGACAAGCACGATAGCGATTAAGACCTCTAATAGTAAGAACGGCTGTTTCCTAATTTGCATTAGCGATCTCATCGATCATAAGCTCAGTAAGCTGATCATTGATACTATTTGAATCGGGAAGAAGGTCGGGGTAAGAAGAGTGCACGTGGATGGCGTGCGGATAGCCAAAAAGAGGGATTTTTTGCGTTTGTGAATGAGCGCTTACAAGTGTTAAAACCCCGCGGCTCATCAGATACCCACCGGAAAAGAAGCGAATGACAATTCTTTCCGTTTCGTTTTCTTCGCTTTGAAAATGTTCATCGCGGAAGCTAATCTCTCGAATCGATTTCAATTGGACTTTTGACTGATTGATGACCCTTTGAAGTCTCTTGTCTTCTTCGCAATCGACCTCTATCCAGTGGTTGAATTGGTTATTTTCCTTGGATTTCTCAAAATAGAGAGAGACATCCTCGTTTTGTACAAGCGTAAGGTCTTGCGCAAGGCGCATGTTGGAGGCTATTGCCTCAACTTCGGTTAGGAAGTTCTGCTTTACAAAGGCATTTCGGATGTTGATTCCGACAATGCCAAGCATCAGACTAATCAGTGCCAAAACAAGGATGATTTCAATTAGCGTAAAGGGGCGCTTACTGCTTTCGACCATATCTCTCAATGCTTTCAGAGGTCACTTTGATCCTACCATTTTCTTCTGTCACAACAAATCGTTTGCCCCATCCATCCGTTTCTAATGCGCTTGGGTTTTGCACAAGGACCGATCCATTGACGATATTTGTCCAGTTGGCACTAATGTTTTCTATAAGTTCAGGATCTTCAGCTATGGCGAGGTTGAGAATTGCTTCTAGCTTTTCAATACCGGCTTTGGTTTTAAACTCCTTTCCTTTCTCAAGAGTGCCGCTATAGTTATAGGCAACAACTCCTGTAATAAGAGCAATAAGAAACATGACGATCACGATCTCAATCAGTGTGATAAATCTTTTTTGTAGGGTGTACATGGTATTCTCCTTAAATAGTAAAACTTGAAACATCAGTGAGCGGGAGTAAAATTGCGAGCATCACAAGTCCGATGATAGCTCCCATCACGATTAAAATTATGGGTTGAATGAAGGTTAAGAGCCTTGTGATTGACTTCTCAACTTCGTCTTCGTACATATCGGCAATTTTGTTTAGCATCGTTTTTAGCGTGCCGGACTCCTCACCGATGCCGATCATCCGTGGAATTAACTTGGGAATCCAAGCGGATCTGGCAAGCTCTTTGCTTAATGGGCGTCCTGAGACAATTCCCTTTTCAGCGGCTTTAATGACATCCTCAAGTGCGACGTTATTCATTACACCGCGAGCTGTCTGCATCGATTCAAGTATTGGAACTCCTCCCTCCTGGAGCGTTCCCATTGTGCGGCAAAATCTTGCCAAGGCAGATTGTATAGTAAGAAGCCTAATACCCGGGATGCGCAGGATGAATTTTTGCCGCCACACTTTGCCTTTGGGTGTGCTCAGCTGAAAAGATAGTAGCGAGACTATGGCAACAAGCGTAAGAGAAAGAAGCCACCAATAGCTGCGAAAAAATGCGCTGATCGTAAGAATCATCGATGTCAATGTGTTAAGCTCGCGACCCTCAAAGATTGCAGCGATTGAGGGGACGACAAATGTAAGGAGCACAATGATGACAACACATGCAAAAGCTGCAAGAGTAGCGGGATAGATCATTGCCGTTGTCATCTCTTTTTTTAATTTACTTTGCCTCTTTAAAAGCGCGCTTAAACGATTTAAAACCTCGTCTAGATTTCCCGCGCTCTCACCGGCTTTGATCATCGAGCAGTATAGGGTGTTAAAAGTACCTGGAAAACTTGCCATAGCCTCGGAGAGCTTGAACCCTGATTTGATTTTTTCGCACAAACTTTGGAGGACGCGGTGGAAAGACTCTTCTCGGTAGTGTTCCTCAAGAGCTACTAAACTCTCGTAGATGGGGATACCGGCGCCAATCATTTGCTCTAGTTGCACGGTAAAGACAACGAGCTGATCTCCTCGAAGATTCTCCTTTCGGCTTGTCGATTTCTTCTCTTTGATTGCCGTGACAATGATATCGCTCTCTCGCAAAACGGTTTTAGCATGCTTTTCAGAGAGGCCCTCGATCATCCCTTTTGTGCGCTTTCCTTTTGAGCTAAAGCCTGTATAGTGGTAGAGCGGCATCGTTAATCCTCCTGAACCCCGCGAGTGACACGCAGCACTTCGGAGACTGTTGTGACACCGGCAGCGACAAGTTTTGCGCCGTGTTCAAGCAGCGAGCTCATCCCGGACTCAAGCGCAATTTGGCGCATCGCAACGCTATCGGGGCTTTTGACAATCTGCCTTTTAATCGCATTTCCAACCGGCATGAGTTCGTAGAGCCCTTGACGGCCTCGATATCCCGACTTAAAGCAGGCGTTGCACCCTCTTCCTTTATAGAGCTTTTCCACTTGGTGTAATCCAAGATTTCTTAACTCTTCTGCATCCGGTGTATAGGAAATCTTACATGACGGACAGATGCGGCGAACAAGTCTTTGCGACATCACACCCACAATCGTTGAAGAGAGAAGGTAGGGTTCTATCCCCATATCGACAAGTCGTGTGATAGCCGAAGGAGCGTCATTGGTATGCAGAGTGCTTATGACTAAGTGCCCTGTAAGTGATGCCTGAATTGCAATTTCAGCAGTCTCCACGTCGCGAATCTCACCGATCATAATCACATCAGGATCCTGCCGTAAGATATGACGGAGGCCTTTAGCAAAATCCAGTTTAATTTTTGGCCTAACGCCAATTTGCGCAATATTTTTGAGGTTATATTCGACCGGGTCCTCAATTGTCATGATGTTGGTATCTTCTTTGGCAAGCTTAGAGATACAGCTGTAGAGGGTTGTTGTCTTTCCGCTTCCGGTCGGTCCTGTGACAAGAATAATTCCCTCAGGTAGTGAGATTAGGCGCAATAGCTCTTTTTGGATTTTATCCGGTATTCCGACTTTTTCAATATCTAGTAAGAGCGTGCCTTTATCTAAAATCCGAAGTACAATTCGCTCTCCATGCACAATGGGGACGGTGCTGACTCGAAAGTCAATTTCTCGGTTTCCCATACGGAGTTTGATACGACCATCTTGGGGAAGTCTATGTTCGGCAATATCCATCTTTGCCATCACTTTGATGCGTGAAAGTAGCTCTGCTTGAAACTCCGCGTCTGGCGCGTGTCTTTTTTGGAGAACACCATCAATGCGATATCGAATCCGAAGCCCTCTCTCGGTCGGTTCAAAATGGATATCCGAAGCGCCTTGAGAAATGGCTTCGCGCAAAATTAAATTGAGGATTTTGACAATCGGCGACCGCTCTTTTGACAGGTCGAGAAGATCGTAGATCGGAACCTCTCCTTCGTCAGTTTCTTGCCTTTTTGAAGCTTCGATTAACTGGGATGCTGTCGTATTTTCTCTATCATAACAGCTACTAATTGCAACTAAAAGGGCGTCTTTCTGAGTGTAGACCGTTTCTATTTCACATTCGAGCATATGCTTAAGGTCTTCAATTGGCTCAAGGTGAATCGGGTCTGAGACTGCGACGATACACTTTTCGCCTTGAATCTCGATGGGAAGCACTAGATGTTTTTTTACAAATGCATACGGCACTTTTGATATGAGCTCATCTGAAGGGGGCGAGCGACTTAGGTCGCTCAAAACCTCCATACCCAAAGAGATGGCAAGCTTTTGCTTAGAGTCTTCACTCAGCATGGGGTGATGCGTAAGACGACTTCTATCTTCCGTCATATTCTCCTGCAGGGCAGTAGTAACCGGGTTTTTCATGTCCCAAAAGTACGGTCATCCATTGTTTGAACAGTCTGTTTTTTTCACGCTCTTGCGCCTCGTTTAAGCGGCAGAGGAATGCGGGAATATCGCCCGGTCTTTTGCAAAGCTCCTGCTCGCGAATCTGTCGGAAATCCTCTTTTGGATCCGAAATAATTTTCGGGGTGATGAAGATGAACATCTCAGTCGAGGTGTCTCGAAGGGAGCTTAGGCTAAAGAGTTTTCCAATACCCGGGATTTCTCCTAAAAATGGAATTGTTTTTTTGGAATCGCGCGTGTCTTTTCGGCGCAATCCTCCTAAAATGACTGTTTGGCCATCCGGGATGCGCACTTCATTGACAATGTTCCGACGATTGACATCGGGGCGGTTAACGGTTCCGCCGGGTATAAATGTATCGAAGGTGATATCTGTTTGCAAAGTGATATAGTCGGTCGGGTCGTCAAATAGATTTAGCTCATCGTGCATATGCACACTAGGTGTAACGACAATTGTAATCCCGTACTGGGCGCGTGTGAAAGAGTCTTTTAGCGCGACTCCTCCGCCATCTGTTGGAACTTCGAAAATTCCCGTACTGATGGAAATCTCATCTTTAATCGCGATCGTTGCCGGCGTTTGATTGACGGTGACAACAGAGGGGCTTGAGTTTAAGCTAATATCGTCTTGAGTCATCATAAATTTGTAGATCCAATCAAAAGCCGGAAAGCAACTCGATTGCATTCTTGAAAAGACCAGCTGTAAAACGCCGGAATTTTCAGGCATGAAATCTCCTTTTTTTCCTATGTCATTCCAGCAAACAGTTGAGTTTCTTGTCTGTGATGCCTGATCTCCGATTTTGAGTAAATTGAGTCCGTAGTCTGTATTGCGCTTTGTTCTCTTTTCAAAAAGAAGAACTTCGATTTGGACCATTTTTTTCGGTACATCTAGTTGACAGATCATCTCTTGAAGCTGGGGGAGTAGCTCGGCTTCGACAACCATCACAATCGAGGCTGTCTTTTGGTCGACAATAAAATTGTCCCTTCCTACGTTTGTCTCTCTTTCAAATGGAAACCCGGGAACAATCGGGCGCGGGTTGATCAGATAGCCGCCGCTTTGATAAAAACGGTCTTGGTATACCTGAGATAGATCCCGAGGAGGGGGTGAGATGATATTAATTTCATCCGGATCATTTAGAACATTTGCGTTCACCGTATTGGTGTTATCATTGCCACTGTCCCTTCCGTATCCCTGCTCACCGTATCCGATGTGATTTTGCACCATCAAAAGATAGATTCTCTGTAAAATCGATGCGAGCTCTTCGGGATCTGAATGTCTTGCTTTATAGGTCCAAATCATTTTTTCATGCGCTTCGCCGACTTGATTTTCCACTTGGCAGACAAGCTCTTCTGCCTTTTGGATCTCTTCGCGAGTCCCGACAATAAAGAGTGCCTTTGCAATATTTGTGAGTGGAATGATTTTAGGGCCTAAATTTTCCGCATGACCGGAATGAGCTTGAAATGGCTGATTTTTATCTGAACACGATACCGGTGTGGTCATTTGCTCAAAAATAGACTCAAGAATAGCGGCCATCTCTTGCGCATCGACTTTTCTAATAGGGATCGCTCGGTATTCCAAACCCCCTCGATTGGCATCGATGAAATCATATATTTTCAGCGTCTCCTTAACGGCGGCATTGTTTCCGACAATTAAAATCTGACGACCGACCGTTTGGATAGAGGTGCTATTTGGATTGACAAATTTTTCCAGAAAGAAAAATGTGCGTTGCACATCTGCCGGTTCCGGTGAAAGGATGAAGCCGATGCGATAGTCGTCCGGTGTGATCGAAAGATCGTTTCGAGACGCCGTGATTAACTTAAGGTCGGAGAAATCATCTCTCAAAAAATAGAGTTTTCGAAGAAAGGGATTGACTGTTTTAATTCCGATACCCTTTTCAAGTAGAATCTGCTCAACCATCTGCCCCCAAACGCTTTTGGGAATTGGAATTGATGAGCTCACATTAACCGGGATCTCTCCAATTTCTTGCGGAACAAGATAGACAAAGTCGAGGGATCCGTAGTCGATGACAAGCTGCTCGACTGTTGTATCCGGCTGGTCCCAAAGAGCGTACAGCTCTTTCTTTCCTGTCCTAGTAGCCATCTGGCGCCAGCTCTCTTGCAAAATTTTAAGATGCTGCTTTGTTTCGTTAATTTCTTGAAGCAAGCTTTGATAGGAGGATTGAGGAGCGCCCCGTTCCCACAGTTGATTGGTCTCGCTGTATAGCCTGCGGAGTTGTAGCTCTTTTTCGACAAGCTCTTCATTGACACGAGTGAGAAAAGCCTGCATCTCGGTATCAAGTTCACCGATAGCTCCTGAGAGAGCCGCTCTTTTTTGCGCGATTGATTGCGCGCCGAGAGGAAGGTATAGAATGGTCAAAAGAGATAGGAAAATATATTTCATGTTTAAGTCTTACTATTTATGTTATTGATAATTATCAAGTTCCTCTTCTATTAAAGAGCTTAATTCTTCTTCGCTGTACTCGTTGAGGGACGGGCTGTTGCTAATTTTTTGCTGAATTTTAATTTCCACAGGAGCCATCTCCGCCCTTGATGGACTGAAGAGAGTTCCCTTCAATACTTTTCCCTCGTCAGTTTCGCTTGGCCCTTCGAAGACAAAGAGCGGCCCGATCAATTTTCTTTCAATAAAGTCATCTACCGCTTGTATGCTCGTCAGCTTGATCCAGCCCGCTTCTGTCTTCAGTAGCCAGTCATCCGGACGCAAGACCATCCGCTTACCATCGACTTTGATTTGAAACTGATGACAACTTCTTGCTCCGGCAAATTGAAAGCACCTTTCTTCATTTTTAGGATTCCAAGGTTCTGCTGCTTTGATTATATTGAGCGGAAGACTTTGATCCCCACTTGGCGACCAAACTTCAAGACGCATCAGTCTTCCTTCAATTTTTTTCAGGTGAATTAACGGGTAGTTAAGGGAATCCGGTCCGGGGATGACCTCTTCCCAACGATTACCTTTCCAAATCAGAGCGTTACTCGGACCGAGGTACACAGAGTAGGTCTTTTGATCATCTCCTTCGAAGTCAATGCGCTCTTTACCCAAGAGATCATCGAATTCATCTCCTCCATATTGATGCAAAAACTTATCGGTCCCGTACCATCTGGCGCGTTGCCTGGCAAGCAAGGTTCCGTCGACTCGCCATTTGCCGATTTCCCAATTCTTACCACTGGTCGGCTTTTGCCTTTGTTGCTTAATGAGTGTGAATTTTGAAAATTCCCCAGGCTGATCCAAAAGATTGCCTTCCTCATCTTGCATAGTGACAGCAACTTCCACTCGATCACTATCTGCAATTGCTTGAAACCAAAGTGCAGTGGGTTTGTTCTCTTCACTGAAAATGTACTTCCCATCTTTATACTTTAGGTAAATCGGTTCCTCAGAGGGGATTGATGTGACTGCATTTGTGCCGATGAGCGAAAAGTGTAAAAGAGAGTTTTGGGGGTCGCTATCCGGTCGTTCATTTGTGCCGAAATAGAGGATCTTCCTTCTAAGATCGGGGATTCGAAGAGAAAGAGGCATGAAATCAAGAGATAAAAAGGGAGGTGCGATCTTGTCATATTCGGCTTTATTTTTTTCAAAGGCAGTTTTAGGTAGAGTCGGTCGATTTTGAATGTTCTCAACGCGCGGGATCTCACGCTCTCTCAACACTGCATACCCGGTTGCAAAAACCAGAAAAAATAGGCTAAGTAAGCCAAGTGCAAGATTGAAAAAAATGATTTGGTTGCTTTTTTTATTATACATAATATAGTCAAAAAATTTTAACCCTTACTAGGGGAGTAAGTCAAGTAAAGAAAAATCTTGCTTGGTTAATGTTTGCAGATTATAAAGAAAGAAATTGGAGGAATGATATGTCAACTGAAAAACCAACACCGGAAGATCCTAATTTAAAACACTCAAAAGAAAGCCATTCGAAAGAGAGTGATAAACACGAAGAAAGCGCGAGTAAAAAAATCGAAGATACGCTTGAAAAGCTAAAAAAGAATGAAAATGTAGATACGATTGTTAACTACGCTCAGACACACGTATTAGATACGGTTGCCTATATTCTTCTTGTTATTGGTATCATCTGGTCTTTCTTTCATCCTGTTTTTGGTGGACTCCTAGTCGGACTTATTGCCGGCTGGTATTTCTACGTTGAAATTTACGCGATTGTCAAAGGATTTCAAGAATATATTGACGTGCAAGGCACAGAGAAGTCAATCGTTCTTGGCGCTGTCTTACTTGTGTTGCTTGTACAGGCACCAGGGGTTGTGATCGGGGCTTTATTGATGTCTCTAATACGCGGAGTGTTGACCACAAAAAGCGATGTGTAATACATTGTTAAGTAAATTTTATTTTTCGATAGTATGACTCACATTAAGACAACGCGCGGTCTGGATATTCCAATTTCAGGAAAACCCTCGGGGGAGGTTCAACCACTTATCCCCGGAGGTGAGGCTAGGGCTCGCACGCCAAAAATTATTTCACTCAACCTTGATTCGTTTGATGACTTGCGTTTTAAACTGCATGCCAAAAATGGAACCGATGTAAAGATCGGGCAACCGATTGTTCAAGATAAAGCATTAGAAGGCAGACTCATGCCCTCTCCTGCATCCGGTCGGATCATCGAGGTGAGGCGTGGCCTTAAGAGGCGCTTGCTTGACTTTGTGATAGAAGTCGATGAAGAAGAAGAGTATCATGAGCTTGGCTCTTTGGATGTTGCCTCTGCGACACGTGAGCAGATCTTGCAAAAGTTTCTTGATGGCGGCATATTTTTTCGAATCCGCAAACGTCCATTCAACATACTTGCCTCACCTGAAAAATTGCCAAGATGCATCTTTGTCAAGGGACTTGAATCTGCGCCTTACGCTCCGCCTGTACACCTTCAAATTCAAGGACATGAGTCTGAATTTCAGACAGGTCTTACTGCTCTTTCGAAGCTAACAGACGGCAAAGTCCATTTGGTTTATCATAAAAATGAAACAAATGAAGCCTTAATTCACGCGCAGAATGTCGAAAGACATACAGCGGAAGGTCCCCATCCGATTTCTCACTTCTCACTTCATATCCAAGAGATTGCGCCGATTCAAGATGAAAATGATGTGGTTTGGACTGTGAAAGCCCATGATGTCGTTGCAATCGGGCATTTATTACAAACCGGACGTGTACTTACTGAGAAAGTGATTAGCATAGCAGGTCAAGGGTTGGTCGAGGGAAGACAAGGTTATTTTAGAGTCCGCGAAGGGATTGCCGTCGCTGACCTTATTGCCGATCGCCTTCGCAAAGAGCCTGTTCGTTTGATTTCAGGTGATCCTCTACATGGAGAAGGAGTTGAATCTTCTGACTTTTTAAAGTTCTCACATAATACCTTTTGCGCAATACCCGAGCCAACTTCCCGCGAAGCGCTGCATTTCTTTCGCCTCGGTCTAAATAAGTACTCATTTAGCCGCGCCTATCTTTCCGGACATCTGGATAACAGCAAACGTGAATACGATTTCACAACAAACCTTCATGGCGAACCAAGGCCTTTTATTGATCCGACACTTTATGATAAAGTGATGCCTCTAAATGTCCCGACAATGCAGCTTGTCAAAGCCGTAATGGCAGAAGATTTTGAGCTTCGCACAGAGCTTGGCCTTCTTGATGTAGATGCTGAAGATTTCGCACTCCCGACTTTCGTAGACCCCTCCAAGATTGAGATGACAGAGATCATTAAGCAGGGGTTAAGAGATCACGCAAGCGAAGTGCTGTAAAGTCCTTTTGAGTGAGCGAAGTGAGGATTGAGTAAGACTCTTTCTGTACCTTTGAATCAAAGGGGAAGGAGTTGCGTAAGAGACTTTGTGCTTAAGAGTCTCGGCGAAGTGGGAGTCGTTAGACGCTTTCCCAACGTTTGTCTCAGAGGAGAGAGGAGTTGCCTTAAATGCTTTCTGTCCTTCTGATTGAGACCCAGTCGTTTCCCCGACAAATTTAATGAATTGTTTTTAGAGCTGTTGTCACGAGAAGTGAAACATCGTTTAGGTCAGAGACGGATTGTCTTGCGTTTTCGACTGCCTCCGTTGAGGATTTTTTACTATACCCTAAATTTTGTAACGCTTGGATCGCATCGTGTAGAGGGGGTGTGAAAGCAAAACTTGCGGTTATAGAACTGGATCCGACTTTATCTCTTAGCTCGATTAGAAGTCGCTCCGCTTTCTTCTTACCGACGCCCGGGATTTGGGTAAGCGCATTGACATCGCCTCCATGAACAACTTGAAACAGTGTGTTTAAGGGGATGTTGCCCAAAATAGCAAGGGCAAGTTTCGGGCCGACTCCTGAAATTGTTGTCATCTTTTCAAAAAAATCGCGCTCATTAGACGTGAAAAAACCGTAAAGGGTATGAGAATCTTCTCGGACAACAAAACTTGTGTAGAGAAGCACTTCATTAGAGACCCCCTTTAATTGATCATAGAGACTTTTGGGAACGTATATAAGATACCCAATGCCTCCGACATCAATAATCACTTTTTCATCACTTTTTGAAACTAATGTACCTTTTAAATATTCAAACATTTTGAACTCCGGAAACTGTGTGCGTAGGTGATTGCAATCGCAAGCGCATCTGAGGCGTCTAGCGGTGAGGGGGGAGAGGCAAGGTTGAGCAACCGCTGCACCATCATTTGCACCTGCTGTTTACTCGCAGCTCCTGTGCCGACAATTGCTTGTTTGACACGGGTCGGAGCGACCTCTTCGATTGCGATGTTGTGTTTGGCAGCGGTCACAATCACAACGCCTCTTGCCATGCCGACTTTGAGGGCGCTTTGGACGTTTTTTTGTACAAATTGGGTTTCGACAACAATCACATCGGGTGAAAACTGCTCTATGAGGGCTTCTACTCCATTATGAATTTTGAGGTAGCGTTCGGGCAGGGGATCTTTTGCAGCGGATCTGATTGTTCCAAAATCGAGCGTTCGAGTCATTGCGTGTGTATAATCGATCACTCCGTAACCTGTGCATGCTGTCCCGGGATCAATCCCAAGGATTCTAGTCGAAGAGGTTTCTTTTGTAGGAGTCTGCTTTTGGTTGAGTGTCAAAAAGGTCTTGCTCCTGTTTTATTTGAGGGGGAGGCGTCTCTTTTAGCGGCCTTTCCGCCGGGCTATACCCACTGAGTTCTTGAAGGAGATTTTGAAGCTTTGCATGTTTTTCTTCCAGTATCAAAAGCTCTCGCGCTCTTGCTTCGCTCTCTTGTCTCTTTTCTTTTTCTGCGAGATATTTTTTCTCCCATTTTTCCACTTGGGACTCTATCTGCTTCTCTTTTTCTTGAAGCTGCTTCAGTTGCTGGTTTGCATTTCGATATTCTGCTTCTTTTTCTAGGATCTCAGATCGAATTCTGGTGAGTTCTTTTTCGAGCCTGTCGTTTTGTTCAGTAAGGGCGCTCGCTTCTTTAACCTTTTTTCCGAGGTGATGCTGAGCGGTATTGAGTTCTTGTTCTTTGATTCCCTTTTGCTTTTCAAGGAGCTGCAGTTGTTCGATATTTTTTTGCGCTTCAAGGTTTAATTGATTTAGTTTTCCCTTAAGTTCTTCTAGCTGAGTAGTTTTCTTCTCGTTGGTATCGGTAATTTCCTTTAGCGCATGTTGTAGGCGTCTTGCCTCGATTTCATATTTTTTTTCTTGCGCGCTCTTTATTTCCAACATCTCTTGCAATTTACTTGCCCGTTTCCACAAGTCCATTTTTTCGGTGTGATTTTGATGCTGCTGCGTTTGGGCTTGTTTCGCTTGGCGTAGGGCAGTGACAAGGGTCTGTTTCATCCTTGCCATCTCATCTTTTAGCTCTTGAATGAGTGCATCTTTTTTTTGGATTTCATTTTCTGTTTGACTTTGGTAGGTAAGGTACTTCTTCTCGCTTTCTTGCGTTGTCTCTTTTAATTTTTGAATGAGAGACTCTTTTTCCTTTTCGAGGCCATCGCACTTTTCTTGAATACTATCAAGCCGATCTTCGCTGGATTGAAACTCTTGCTTGAGTTGAGATGTCTCAAGCTCGGTCTCTTCATATTTTTTTCTTAAATGATTGATGACCCGCTCAAGCTGCTCATTTTGCTGCTGAGTCTCCTCAACAGTTTTTTGAAGCACTTTTTCATTTTTTGAAAGCGCCTCATGCTCACGACTTAGCCGTTGAAGTTTTGATTCAAGTTGTTGATTATATTGGTTTTGCTTTTTGAAGCTGAGCTCATATCTTTCGAGTTCAGATATTTTTCGATCACGCTCTAAGAGCATTTGCTTAAACTTTTCTCTTTTTTGCTGCAGCTCTAAAAACTCTTGTCTGGAGGACCCGCCTCCATTGCTTCTTGTAATTTTTGATCTGAGAGACTCTAATTCAAGGTGAAGCGAGGCGATGGTTGCCTCTTGATTTTTAATCGTTTGCGATACGTCACCTGATTTTTTCTTGGAGCGTTCGATGAGATCTTTTAAAAGCGCTTGCTGTTTTGCAAGAGAGAGTGTCTCCTTTTGGGTCTCCGTCAGCTCTTTGGAAACCTCACGCCCGTGTTGCGTGCTTTTTGCAAGTTCTTCAGTAAGAGATTCATAGCGCTTTTTTAGGGTCAGTAGTGCGCTCTTTAGCTTCCTGTTTTCTTGAGTGATATCCTTTTCTAAAGGTAATTCTGTCACAGTAATCCTTAACGACTCCTCTCGGCTTCTCGCCTAAGATACGTTTTTCCTAAAAGTTGGTCAAGTAGTCGAACTGCTTACTTGCAATGCAACTGCTGATAATTTAATATTCTCATATGCAAAAATGGCCAGTACCTACTCCAAAAAAAATTATTGTGCGCATGCCAAATTGGCTTGGCGATGCAGTGATGGCAACACCTGTGCTTGCAGATCTTAAAGCGCACTTTAAAGAGAGCGAGATTACGGTGATGTGCCAATCGAGTGTCGTGCCGCTCATGGAAAATAATCCTTTTGTGGACGCGATCGTAAGCTACCGGCGCCCCAACGGCTGGATTCATCGAGCACATCACTTCGAAATTATTGAGCCCTTAAGAAGGGGGAAATACGATCTGGGTCTCTTGCTTACAAACTCTTTTTCTTCCGCCTGGTTGTTTTGGTACGGCAATGTAAAAAATCGCATCGGTTACACTGGAAACTTCAGAACATGGCTCTTGAATCGAGCAGTTGCATGGCCAAAAGAGCTTGAGAATCAGCATCTTGTTGTGACATATAAGCATATTTTAGAGCCACTTGGCATTCCAATATCAAAAACTCCCACACAGCTTTATGTAAGTGAACAGGAGTTGTCAGAGGCGAAGGAACTACTGCTACGGTATGATATAGATGTTGAGAAGGATGTCGTGATCGGGGTTAACCCGGCAGCTGCCTTTGGCCTTGCGAAATGCTGGCTTCCGGAACGTTTTTCAGAAGTGACCCGCCGTCTGATCCAAGATCCGAAAGTAAAGGTCATCTATTTTGGAGATCAAAATAGCGCTCCGCTTGTCGACTCGATTTGCCGTGAAATGCCGGAGTCTGTGCTCGATCTCGCAGGGAAAACAACGCTTCGCGAGCTGATGGCTCTTGTGAAGTGTTGCAATGTCTTTTTAACTAATGACAGTGGGCCTATGCATATTGCAGCTGCTTTAGGTACGCCGGTTGTTGCTCTTTTTGGTTCCACTAGCGACGTGAAAACAGGACCTCTTGGAAAATCCGTTGTGGTGATCCATAAGCATGTGGAGTGTTCTCCTTGCTACAAGCGCACCTGCCCCATTGATTTTCGCTGCATGAAGCAGATCGAAGTCGATGAGGTCTACAAGGAAGTCTTTCGTTTGATTGAAGATATATGAAAACAATCGATCCTCATCTCCTTCAAACACTCCAAACGTTGCTCAAAAACCAAACAAAGACAAAGCAAAATCCCATCACACCTTTGACAGATGTTCACTTCTCGGGGAGTGAAGAAGATATTATCCTCGGGAAAAAACTGATTCAAGAAGGAAAGGTCGGATGTCTGCTTTTAGCCGGAGGACAGGGGACACGCCTTCGATTTGATCAGCCTAAGGGCTTTTTCCCGATTTCGGTGATAAAAAATAAATCTCTTTTTCAGCTTGTATGTGAAAAGGTTGAAGCTGCCGGCCATAGCCTTCCTTTTGCGGTGATGACTTCACCTGAAAGCGCAGATGCCGTTTACAAATACTTTGAAAAAAATCGATGGCACGCAGAGTTTTTCTCTCAAGATACACTCCCTCTTTTGAATCATGAAGGTGAGCCATTTTTAGAAACAGAAAACAGCTACAGCGTCGGTCCTGATGGAAATGGATCTGCCCTTCATCTTCTTGTCAAAAGCGGAATATTCGATAAATGGAGAAAACGAGGGGTTGAGTATATTCAGTGCCTGCTTATTGATAATCCATTATCCGATCCTTTTGATCCTGAGTGGGTTGGATTTCATGCACGAAAAAAAGCCGAGGTAGTGATCAAGGCGATTAAAAACGACCGTCCGGAAGAAAAAGTCGGCGTTTTGGCTAAAAGCGATTCTAATGTTTGCGTTGTCGAATATACTGAGCGTCCCGATAGCACAACTCCCTACCCATATGCAAATCTCAGCCTTTTGAGTTTTTCTGCCTCTTTTGTGCAAAAGGCGTCTGATTATTTTGAAAAGATGCCGCTTCATATTGCCCATAAAGCCGCAAAATACCTGAACCAAAAGGGAGAGACCGTTTTGGCGCAAAAACCCAATGCGTGGAAGTTTGAGCGTTTTATCTTCGATGTACTTCCCTTCGCAAATCGAGTGGAGACCCTCGTTTATCCAAGAGAGGAGTGCTTTGCGCCTTTAAAAAATGAAAGCGACATTTCAAAAGTCAAAGCCGCTCTCCAAGAAAAAGATAGGCGCATCTTTAGGCAAGTTTTTCATGCAACCCCCCCGAGTCACCCGTTTGAGTTAGATCCAAAATTTGGTTTCCTGACCCCTGAACGGGTAGACAAGTGGAAAAACAGAAAACCGATCTTTGATCACGGCTATTTATCAGCCGAAATTTAAAAAAAGGAAGCATTTATGAGAGATATCCGAATTGATCGCTTAGCTCATTTACTCACCCATTATTCACTCGAGGCAAAAAAGGGGCAGTATGCCGTTCTTTCAGGGGATGTTGAGGCGCTTCCGTTAATGGAGGCGTGCTTTGAGAAGTTAACGCAAGCGGGGGTTTTTGTAGAAACATTTATCACCCCGAGCGCCTGGTCAGAAACCCGACTTCGCGAAGGTTCGGACGCTCTTCTTAAAAAAACTCCTCCCGCCCTTTTACATGCTGTTATGAACTGCGACCTCTACCTTGGTATCGGTGCTGAGAGCAACACCAAACTGCTTGCAAATATTAGCCCGGAAAAGCAGACGCTTGTCTCAAAGGCTCGCAAGCCGATCATTGACGCACTATTAAATCGCGCGGCAAAAAAAGAGGTGCGTTGGGCCTATACCCATTTTCCCACTCCATCGGCTGCCCAGGAAGCGGAAATGGGGACCCGGGAATATGAGGAGATGGTGTTTTCTCTTGGAGCTTTGGATCATAAAGACCCGATCGAATATTGGAAAACAATCGAAAAAGAGCAGCTGAAATTGATCGATTTTCTATCGACTAAACATAAGCTGCGGTTTCAAAATTCACAAGGAACAGACCTTGAGGTCAATGTTTCCGGCATGAAGTGGGTCAATTGCTGCGGAAAGATCAACTTTCCGGACGGAGAAGTGTATACAGGCCCCAACCTCTTAGCTGAAGATGGAGGGGTTAACGGCGTTGCCAAATTTTCTTTCCCCACACTTTTTCGCAATACCGAGGTGCGCGATATTGAGCTCTACTTTAAAAATGGGGCTGTTGTTGATGCCAAAGCCTCTAAGGGCGAGGCGTTTTTAAAAGAGATGATCAACCAAGATGAGGGCGCAAAATATGTCGGAGAGATTGCAATTGGCACAAATGCGAATATGAAAAATATCACTAAAAACATTTTATTTGATGAAAAGTTCGGAGGCACCTTCCACCTCGCGCTTGGAAAAGGGTACCCTCAAACAGGAAATAACAATGAATCCGCCTTGCATTGGGATATGATCTTTGACTTAAGAGAAGGCGGCAGTATCACAGCAGATGACGCCTGTTTTTACCGAGATGGGAAAGTGCTAGATGAAGAGGTAGGTGTGAAGAGATGAAAATTGGATACTTAGGGTCTGGAGCATGGGGATTTTGTTTAGCGAATATGTTGGCAGGTAAGGGGTATGATGTCGTTTGCTGGACCCTCTTTCAAGAACTTGCAGATAGGATCAATAGCGGCAAGCCGCACCCCAATCTACCCGGAAGCTGCAAACATCCGAACCTGACATTGACAACAGATCTTCAAACTGTTTTGTCAGGAAAAGATTATGTGGTTGAGTCTGTGACTTCCAAAGGTCTTCGGGAAGTGCTTCAAAAAGCCGGGAAAATCGACTGCCCATTTATCTTAACTTCCAAAGGAATTGAGCAAGATACAGGGCTCACCCTCCCCGAGGTTTCAGCCGCGCTTCTTTGTGATAAGGATAAGATTGCTCTTGTCAGCGGTCCGAGTTTCGCATCTGAAGTGGTTCAGGGGATGCCAACTTCTGTTGTCTCATCCGCGTTTAACCCAGCGTTAAGCGATGAGGTCTCTCAGCTTTTTACTACCGAGAGCTTCCGCGTCTATCCGAATGCCGATATTTTGGGTGTCGCATATGGAGGTGCCCTAAAAAACGTACTTGCTATTGCGTGCGGAATTACCGAAGGAATGAATTTTGGGGCAAGCGCGAAGGCGGCGTTAATGACAAGAGGTCTGCATGAGATACGCAAGCTCGGAGTGAAATGCGGATGTCGCCCTGAGACGTTTTACGGCCTTTCCGGAATGGGAGATCTTTGCCTCACATGCAATTCGATGACCTCTCGAAACTTTCAATTCGGATATCTACTTGCCAAGGGAAAGAGTGCTGAGGAGGCGCAAAAAGAGATTGGAATGGTCGTTGAAGGGGTCTATACCGTAGTTTCTGCTCATCAACTGAGTCAAAAACATCGGATTGATATGCCAATTACCGATGTGGTATACAGCATTTTACACGGTGGATTGAGTCCAAAAGAGGCAGTTGTTAAGCTCATGTCCAGGAAAATCAAAGAGGAACATTTATGAAAGTAGTCACCCCAAAGGTGATGGCTGCATTGGAACAAAAAGCGTACCAAGCCGGTCATAAAGAAGAAGAATTTATGGAGAAGGCAGGCAAGGGGATTGCGCAGGCCACAGCAAAATTTGTTGAAGACCTCGGCCTTGACTCTCAAGTGACACTTCTTTGCGGCAAAGGAAATAATACAGGAGATGCCTACGTGGCCGGGCGCTATCTTTTAGAGATTGGCTACCGCGTCCATGCGATTCAGATTGTTGATATTGAAAAGGCCGGGCAGCTCTGCAAGGAAAATCACGATCGCTTTTTAGAAGAGGGCGGCAAAGTGGATACAGAGCCGTACTTTCCTGAAACAGGTGTGATTCTCGATGGATTATTCGGAACAGGTTTTCATGGCACGCTTGGAGAGCCTTTTTCTTCCTTAGTTGAAAAAGCGAACCTATCGGGACTTCCCATTGTGGCAATTGATATTCCCTCAGGACTTAATGGTGAGACAGGAGAGGTGGAGGGAACAGCTATAAAGGCAGCATTGACAGTCTCTCTTGGTTTGCCTAAGAAGGGGTTTTTCTTTAATGACGGATGGGACTATGTGGGAAAACTTGCCTATGCCGATTTTGGTCTCCCCGAGACTTTGATTACCGAGGCTGCAAGTACCCTGCGGATTAAAGAACCAAAAACAATTATTCATGCGCTACCTAAAATGGAGGCCAGCCGGCACAAATATCAAGCTGGTGTTGTTGCTATATGGGCCGGATCGCCCGGAATGCCCGGGGCGGCGCTTCTTGCTGGCAGCGCGGCTCTTCGTTCAGGCGCCGGATTGGTTCGATTGCTTCATCCGCACGGAATGGAGTGCGAACTCTCCTCTAGTCTCTATGAATTAATCAAAGTCGGATACGATTATCACGATCCGGACGCTATTCTTTCCCACCTGAACAAAGCAAACAGCAGCTGCATAGGCCCGGGGATTGGACGACAAGATGAGATGCGTAAATTGCTGAAAGATCTACTCCCCAAAATAGAAAAGCCTTGTGTCATCGATGCCGACGCTCTGACGTTGATTGCAGAAGAGGGATGCGCTTTTCCAAAAAGTACCATCATTACACCGCATAAAGGTGAAATGAAAAGACTTTTAGGGGGAGAAGAGGTGACACTAGAAAGATGCCAAGAGTATGTGAATTTACATCAAGTGACCCTTGTATTAAAAGGCGGTCCAACATTTCTGCTCTTTCCAAACGAGTCGAACCAATATATCAACCCCCATGGCGATCCCGGGATGGCAACAGCCGGTACAGGGGATGTGCTGTCTGGAATGATCGCGGCATTTCTTGCAGAAGGACTTTCGCTTCGGGAAGCTGCTTTTTTAGGCGTCTATCTCCATAGCTTAGCCGGTGAAGAAGCCGCTAAGAAGAAAACGTCCACTTGCATGATCGCCTCTGATATTATTGAAGCGCTTCCCTTAATTTTCCAATCCCAAGTTGCTCTTCAGCCTCCATTAGAGCAGAAAGATTCCCACCATCCTTAGGAGAGAGCGGCGGCTTGAGAAAATCAGAAGAGATAATGCCTTTTTCGTAGAGGTAGCGCTTGATCATGACAGGGTTGCATTCATTGGATAAACGTGCGGCTTTTTTCCAATTTTCATGACTTGATTTTTCTTTGACATAAGCATTAACCTCATGCGGCCATAGATTTCCCATGACAGAGACAAGGCCGTGCGCACCCTTGGGAAGAGAGTCATCATTCCCGCTAAAGAGAAGAACGTGCGGCGCTTCTTTGGCAAAAAGTTGGAAGGTCTCAATCGATCCGCTTGCCTCTTTAATCGCCCAAAAATTGGGATGGTTCTTCAGTTCTCTAATCACATCTATATGCAAGTGAGAGCCAGCCCGATGCGGCACGTTGTAAAGCATGCAAGGCTTTTTTGTTGTGTTAAGAAGTTCTTTAAACCAATGGATTTGCCCATGTTTTCCCGGACGCGCATAAATTGGGGTCACTAACATAAATCCATCGATCGGATGCGTTTCGCACTCTTTCATCCACTCTTGTACATCGCGAAGTCGAAATCCATCGACACCAACTAAAATCGGCACGCTAAGGTCAAGGGCGCAGGCATGGTTTAAAATCGCTCTTCTTTCTGTTTGGTCAAGTGCAAGAGCCTCTCCTGTACTTCCAAGAAGTACAATTCCATTTTGCGCCTCTTCTTGTCGACGAAGCAGTCGTTCTAAAGAGGCCAAATCGACAATCCCTTTTTCTGTAAAAGGAGTGATGATGGCAGTCCAAGTAGCCCAATGATTTAACTGTGGCATAGTAACTCCTCAAATGTGTGTAAGCCCGGTTTTAATGTACGTCTCTGATATAAAGTTTCAGCAGCAAGGAGAGCCCCTTCAGCAAAAAGACCCCGGTTTTTTGCTTGATGCTCAATTGTCACTGTTTCAAAAGGGGAGTCGATTGTGAGCCGGTGAATACCGACCACATCTCCTTTTCGCTCAGAGGTAATCGTTGGTGCAATTCCCGTTGCCTTTTCTACCCATTTTCCCCACGAAAGAGCCGTTCCGCTTGGCGAGTCTTGCTTTTGTATATGGTGAACTTCGTGAATCTTGCACTCTATTCCTTTGCTAAGAGAGCTCTCTATCCATTTTTTTATCTTCTGCATACCAAGGCTAAAATTGCTCGCATAGACCCATGGGGCATTTGGGACTTGGAAATGATCCGGCCATGTGAAACCTGTGCTTCCTATGACAACCGGACGCTTTGCGCGGATTAAGGGCTCAAGTAAATCTTCCATTGCTAAGCCGGGAACAAAGACAATGATCACATCGAAATTTTCAAGACCCACTGGAGGGGAGCTTTGATTGAATCCGGTCATCTCATGCTTTTCTTTTCCAATCTTAAGAATCTCTCCACCTGTTTTTCCGGTTCCGATGACAGCGATTTTCATAACACCTCAAGGGCGGCTTTTAAATTTAATAATGTCGCTCCTGCAGCGCCTCTGACAAGGTTATGTCCCATTGAGGTGAGTCCGACGATATTTTTCTCATTTCCTTGTTTGATTCGTCCGATATGAACGCGTTGATCGTATGGAGAGATGTGACGACCTGGCTGCGGATCTCTTTGAGATTGATAGTATTGATACGGCTCCTTTTGATATAGGTGCTGAATCTCATCAATGCAAATAGGCGCATCAAATCCCACATGGAGAGTCGCTGTATGACCATGAGGAATCGGAACCCTGTATGCATGGGCCGTGAGATGGAAGGGCGCTAGCTCTTTGGCTGTTCCTAAGATTTTTCTTGTCTCAGACTCAATCTTTTCCTCTTCTCCCTGAATGAAGGGAAGAATATTTCCCGCCATGTCAAGAGAACTTAAGCCCGGATATCCAGCCCCGCTCATCGCCTGCATTGTTACAACGCTTACGTGCTTCACCTTTCCCAAACTGAGTAGCGGGTGTAGAGCAAGCGCAATGATTGTCGTTGCGCAGTTGGGGTTGGTGATGATTTTTCCTTTTGTCTTTTGCTTTTTTATGAGACTTAAGTGGTCTTTGTTGATCTCGGGAATTAAAAGGGGAATATTTTCCTTCATTCGATGATATGAGGCATTACTAAAAAGGTGTTGACCTCTTTCGGCTAGTAAGAACTCAACCCCTTCTGCAACCTTTGCCGGGAGGGCTGAAAGGACAAAAGGCGCTGTGACTTCAGTTAACGGTTTAATGATCAGTTCGGAGGTTTTTTTCGGAAGCTCTCTTACCTCTTTCCATACAACCGCCTCGCCATACGTTTTTCCGACATTTTTTTCAGACGCCGCCACTTCAACTAAATCAATTAAAGGATCATCTGCAATCATTGCAATAAGCTTTTGTCCGACAAGGCCGGTAGCTCCAAGAATAGCCACTTGAATCGACTGCATAAAGATCCTTTTTTTTAAAAGAAGAGTAGCTTATCAAAGAGAAATACTCAAGAATCCATTGAGTGGAACCCCTGAAAACCGAGACCGTTAAATTCAGTGCCTTTTTCCTTAAATTCGAGAAAAACGCACTCACCTAACTATCAATTAGTTAATTTCGACTTTTTTTTAGAAAAAATTTATATAAAATTGAACCGGATCTGACATATTCGGAGGTTTCTTAAAATCAAGAGCGAGATTTGCAGAAGTGCCTATGAACGCACTTAATCAATCCATTTAAATTTAGATTCGTCAAGGACAAGAGGGTAGTAGATCTCCTTAAATGCCTTTTGAAATTGATCGTCAGTCAGTTTAATGACCCTTTTATTGTTATATAAGTTTTGAAGTAGATAGGGGACACGGATCCCGATCTCCTCCATTTCCCTTTTCATGTAATTGTCGTGGAATTTTGTTTCGTTTCCTTCAAATTCAAGGACTGTAAAATCCAAAGCTGTGTTAACTAATTTCATAAGCTTACCTCCTCATATCCTGTGTAATGTTTTATTACTTCTTGGTTAATCTCTTTTAGGGTGATCAATTCATTATCGCTTACCAATTTTTGGATCATTTTTACTCTTCCTTTCAGTGCATAGATTGCCTGATCGGATTTTCCAAGAAACTGCATCCGATCAACAATCTCATCAACCGGAATATCTCTAATCTTCTGTTTTATTGAATTTGAGAGCGGCCTTTCCATTTGATCGTGATAGATGGTAAGTCCGTTAACAATACCCTCGCAACCCTCTCCACCTTCCCCGCATATTAAACCACTATCGATCTTTTTTAAACCGATTGAACCGTCTTCTTTTGTGTAAGTGCGAAAATTGCCGGAATGTCCATCTTGCTCTCCGGTTACCCACACTAAAAGATTTGCCATTTCAAAGTCATTTTGGTCAAATTTAACCGGTTGACCCTCTTTTTGCATACGTTGTTGGAAGTCCACTAGATCTTCAGATTGATCGACAAATTCTTGGACTGAGCAGAGTTTCTCCCGTCCATTTTGGTCAATTAATTCTTCTGCAAAATCTTCACTTTCAATGGAATCGGTTAAAAGGTGGAATTGATCATTTTTGAGAATCGCAAGTACTGTTAAAGGAATAATTTCTCTTAAGCCTGCAAGCCCTGCGATATCTGAGGAGAGAGTTTCGTTTTGCGCTGATTCGTATGACGGGATATCCGGCCGGACTCTATATTGCTGACCTTTTAGAGGCATAGCGTATCGTTTCCGATTATTCAGAGTAAATGCATCTTCATCATTCGGCTTAACGATAAATTTTGCCTTTTGATCAGAATCTAAAAGCAGGTATGCGCCGCCCGCGCCCCCCTCAACAGGCTTTAAAGTATTTAACTTCGCAATAGACTCATAAGTGCCTTTTTTATTTTCATCATTTTGCTCTTGGATGATCTTTGGACGAAAATTTTCCCTTTGAGATGCAATTTCTCCCTGTCGTTCTTTTATGGTTGTAACTAATTCTTCTTGATCATTGAGAGTATCAATAGTCTTCGTTACGGAAACCGAAAAAGCACTCCAGATGTAACCTGGAATTTTAAAGTTTGTAAGTTGAGGGATGAGACCGTGTTTGAGCGCGATCGTCGTCACTTTTTTTTCAGAAGATGCATCGACAGCAAGCACTATTTTTCTGATAATAGGTTTTACTTTTCTAGATAACAAAAAGTTCCAGATTTTTCTGATAAACGAAATTTTCGGTTGAATCTCCTTTTGAATTGTATAGACTTCATAGAGTCTTCCATTGTGCTCAACCACCTGCGCTTCTTTTTTGTAAGGCATATTTTGAATCGTATCGCGATTTACAATGTGTAGTTTGTTAATATTAAATGAATTATCTGGCATCATATTCATACTACTATTTATTTTAATTATAACATGTGCTTATTTTAATTTTTATTACAGTATTGTAAATTATAGTTTGTTTTGTAAGTGTTAAATACAGAGTGACTTGGGTTTTTTTATTCGATACCCGAACCTCCCCCAAGCAATTTATAGATTAAACGGTTTAAACGTGAAATTATGCCACTATCTGCTGTAAAGGTCTCTTCTTGATAAGGTTCGAAGGTTGAAATTTAAAGCTAGAATTTTACTTTTAAAAATATTATGTTAACCACTTAAGAATGATTTGAGGAGACATGTCATCGTTTTTTTGGCGCAGGATGCATTCCTTAACAGGTATTTTTCTTGTTCTTTTTTTACTTGAGCATCTACTGACTAATTCTCAAGCAGCGCTTTGGATTGGCGATGATGGAAGGGGGTTTGTCCACGCTGTCAATTGGATTTATAATCTCCCTTACCTTCTTTTAATTGAGCTTACATTAATTGGAGCCCCTCTACTCATCCATTTGGTTTGGGGAATTAAATACTTGCGAACTGCCGCCCCCAACTCTTTCAAATCAGATGGTACGAAACCGGCCCTTCCGGAGTACCGCCGGAATCACGCCTATACATGGCAGAGGATTACCTCTTGGATTTTAGTTTTCGCCGTCATTGCCCATGTTTTTCACATGAGGATTTGGAACTATCCCGCCTCTGCGACAGTTGGGGATCAAAAAGAGTGGATGGTCAAAGTGACTCCGGACCCAGGGATTTATACGCTGGCAGAGCGTTTGGGAATGCAGATCTATGACAAAAGTCAAATTGAGACGGAGCAAGAGGAGCTACAAAAAGAGATTAACGCGTTTGAAAAAATTAAAGATGCCGGAACAAGTGAAAGAGAACTTGCCCTCTTAAAACAACGGGTCGATCAAAAACGTCACTGGATGGACGCTGTTAAAGAAAGGACAATTGATGAAAATCAGGCGATTGCGACAGTCACAAATTTTGGTACAGCCGAGCTGATCCTTGTTCGAGAAGTCTTTAAAATGCCTTTAATGATGTTTCTTTATACTATTTTCGTTCTCTCTGCTGTATATCACGCCTGTAATGGGCTTTGGACTTCTTTGATTACTTGGGGCGTCTCTTTAACACAAAAATCTCAAAGAGTCATGAAGGGGATCACTACTTTTTTAATGCTCTTGCTTGCATTTTTTGGCCTTGCGGCTATATACGGGACCTTTTGGTTTAATTTACGCTCATGAAAAATGTTATTGTAATTGGAGGTGGACTTGCGGGACTCGCAGCAGCTATGAAGCTAGCTGAGAATGGCTGCAATGTTCAAGTTGTATCTGTAACCAAGTGTAAACGGTCTCACTCCGTATGCGCTCAAGGCGGAATAAACGCCGCGATTAATTTAAAAGGGGAGGATGACTCTCCGTTTGTTCACGCTTACGACACGATTAAAGGGGGGGACTTTCTAGTTGACCAGCCGCCTGTTCTTGAAATGTGTTTAGCAGGTCCGGGTATTATCAATTTGCTTGCGCGTATGGGCTGTCCATTCAATCGGACAGCTGAGGGAAATCTCGATTTTCGCCGTTTTGGCGGCACTCTCTACAATCGCACAGCCTTTTGTGGGGCATCGACCGGGCAACAGCTTTTGTATGCCCTTGATGAACAGGTACGAAAACATGAGACTAAAGGGCGCGTTGAGAAATTTGAAAATCATGAGTTCATGCGCCTTGTTCTTGATGAGCAAGGGGTCACACGCGGCGTTGTCATCATGGATCTTTTCAATCTAAAGTTAGAGGTCCTCAAAGCCGATGCTGTTGTGATTGCCACCGGCGGCCCCGGATTGATATATAAAAAATCCACAAACTCCACATTTTGCACCGGAGCTGCAAACGGGCGACTCTATCGCCAAGGGATGATTTACGCAAACGGTGAGTTTGTTCAGATTCATCCGACAGCAATTCCCGGTCCTGATAAATTACGTCTGATGTCAGAGTCAGCTCGTGGAGAGGGTGGCCGTGTGTGGGTCTACGGTGACTCCTCCAAGAGCATTGAGGCGCCATCAGGGGAGAGGATTCCTTGCGGAAAGACAGGAGAGCCTTGGTACTTTCTTGAAGAGATGTATCCTGCATATGGTAATTTGGTTCCAAGAGACATCGGCGCGCGCGTGATCTTTAAAATTTGTGAGATGGGTCTTGGCGTCGATGGACACGATCAAGTCTATCTGGATATCACTGAACTTCCGGAAAAAACCAAGCATAAATTAGAGGCGATTCTGCACATTTATGAGAAATTTACAGGTGATGATCCAAGACGTGTCCCTATGAAAATCTTCCCGGCTGTTCATTACTCAATGGGAGGAGGCTGGGTAGACTGGCCTGCCGCAGATGACCCTGACCGCGAGGATCGATTTCGCCAAATGACAAACCTCCCGGGCTGTTTTAATATCGGCGAGTCGGATTTTCAGTTTCACGGTGCCAATCGTTTGGGAGCAAACTCACTTCTTTCTTGCATATTCAGCGGCCTTGTTGTCGGGGTTGAGATACCGAAATACCTAAAAACCTTAACTAGCTCCTGCTCTGACACCGCATCAACTGTTTTTGAGGGTCACCTCAAAGAAGAAGAGGACTTTAAGCAAGATCTTATGTCAAGAAGGGGGAGTGAGAATGTCCACGCCCTCCACGATGAGTTAGCCGATGTAATGGTAAAGAATGTCACAGTGAAGAGAAACAACCAAGAGCTTGAGCAAACGCTTGAAAAAATAAAAGAGATTCGCCGGCGCTACAAGAACATTTCACTTGATGATACGAGCCGCTTTGCCAATCAGACGTACCAATTTGCCAATCAGTTTCGCTCCATGATCGACCTTGCGCTTGTCATCACAAAAGGCGCCCTTTTGCGAGATGAGTTCCGCGGCTCTCACTTCAAGCCGGAATTTCCGAATCGAGATGATGAAAATTGGCTGAAGTTCACACTTGCCGAATATGAAGAAGATGAGCCGAAAATTTCTTATAAAAAGCCGGACTTGCGCCACGTAGAGCCGGTTGGACGTGACTATACGAAGGCGGAGAAGAAGATTCCTGAATTTAAAAATGTTCCAGAAAATATTAAACTTCCGCTATAGGTCTTAAGTATGGAGACATATATTCTCAAAGTCTTACGCGGAATCCCCGGGAAGCAGTATTGGGATGAGTTTGAGCTAAAAATCCGTCCGATGGAAAATGTGATCTCCTCTTTAATGGAGATACAGAAACGGCCGATCAATCGGAAGGGAGAGAAAGTCACCCCTGTTGTTTGGGAGCAAGGCTGCCTCGAAGAGGTGTGCGGCTCATGCTCTATGTTAGTCAACGGCCGCCCTCGCCAAGCGTGCACGGCGCTGATCAAACCAATTATAGAGAAGACCGGCAGCAATGTGATTACAATTGCCCCTTTTTCCAAGTTTCCCCTTGTGCGCGACTTAGTTGTCGACCGCACCTCGATGTTTGAGAATTTAAAAAAGGTTCATGCATGGATTGACATTGACGGGCCTTATGATAGGGGATCCGGCCCTAAGATCAGTCCTGAAAAGCAAGAAATTATGTATAACCTCTCCACATGTATGACATGCGGCTGTTGTGTCGAGGGATGCCCTCAGGTGAATTCCCATTCTAAATTTGTCGGTCCCCAGATCTTTGCTCAGGTGCGACTGTTTAATGCAAATCCAACCGGAAAAATGCAAAAGTCTAAGCGTTTGCAACCGGTGATGGGAGAAGGCGGAGTCAGTGAATGCGGAAATGCGCAAAACTGCCAGCGCGTCTGTCCTAAAGATGTCAAGCTTCTCGACTCAATTGCAGCTTTGGGGCGAGATGTCACCCTTGAGACCATCCGCAATTTGTTCAGTTTTAAAGATAGAGAAGAAGATTAGGGACCCCTGATTAACTCAGGTCTAGTTGAGTTTTTCCGAGGCTCCTTTACTGCTCACTTACGAAAATGTCTAAATGGGTAAGAATTTCCAAAGCGGCATAAGGCGTTAGCTTAGGCACTAAAGACTCCTCGTCGCTATCGTCTAAAAAACGCTCGGGTTTTTTTTCGTAATGCCTCAGTGTCAGTATTTCGATCAACTCCATCCATTTGTATTCATCTGAATTCATTTTTTTATAAAAGTATTCGGCATAGCTTTTAACGTTGATATAGGAGCTTAGATGTAGTCGAAGGCGTTCTTTAAACTCGCGATTAAATTCTTCAGATCCCATAACTAACTGATCAAAGTAGGCCGCAGCAGAATGTATTCCAAGTTCATTGCCCAAAAAATAGTGGATTGCATTGAGGGTATGCACATCTCCATTCGATACTTTATCAATTGCCTTTAGTTTTAACTGATTGGCGCTATCAAAGACTTTTTTCTCAAAAGGGCTCATTTGATTCTCTTTTTCTTCGTCGCTAAGGAAAAATATACAGTAATGGCGAGAAAGCGCTTGATTGATTCGAGTGGCGCAATAGGAGCCGGCTTCACTAAAACAAACGATACAATCCATGAGTTGACTAATTGTATCTTCTAGTCGGGCATGTTCAGCTTGGTTTTGAGAGGCGCGCTCAACTTCATTGAGTGATTCGGAAATTCTTTCAATGAGGAGTTTTGCCATTATTCTGTTCTTTCTCCAAAACGCTTGAAGCGCTTCTACATTATCTGCTCTTGGAGCGCCTATAATAGCAGCGCTGTCTTGAATTTTACCGATAAACTCCTCTAAACCTTTCTTTAGAGCTTCACGGTTTAATAGTTCTGTCTCTCGAAGTTCAGGGTTGTTTTCCATGTGTAGTTGATCTGAGACTTTGTGAACCCTGTCAAAGAGCGTTGTCAATTCACCAAGTTTGGCTTCAGGCTCCTCTTTCGGTAACTCAATTGGAGTAAAACTCTTTTTAAAGTGTACTGGGTTGATTTGGTACATCCAGTGGATGCTATTAATTTCACAACAGGCATCGATAAAAATGTCTTTAAACTTCGTCTCTTTAATTCTATTTTGAAAAAATGCTTTTAGTTTATTCTCATCTAGCTCGAGAAAGGCGAGGAAGGTTTTAGCCTCTTCAACAGAATTGAGAACCTCGTTAAGGTCTTCCAACTGACTTGCTCGTTTTGCAAGCGATTGCGCGGTTAGTTTGCCATCTTTAAGACTTTTTAGAAAATTCACTAGATTTTCAGATGAAGAACTATGTTTGTTTATTAAGTATTCAATGATTAGTTCGATTGAAACTAATTTATTAAATCTTAATGCAACCTGCAAGGCAGTCATTTGTTGACCCATCCTTTTGTGGATATTGGCACCCATTTTAAGTAATCGCTCTGTAATTTCTTTGTTTTCTGACAAAGCGGCGTAATATAAAGGAGTGAACCCATCTCTTTTGTTTACAGCGTTTATATCTGCAAGGTAAAGCTCAGAGGTTAAGAGTTCGACCGATTGCAATTGATTTGCTACAACGGCAGAATGTAAGGGCGTGCGTCCATAGTCACTTTTGGCTTCAATTTCAGCCCCTTTTTCAATTAAGTAACGCGCCGTCTCTACATGTCCATTTTTTACAGCAAGATGCAAGCAAGTCCTACCCCCATGCTCTTTAGCATGGATATCGGCTTTATTATCGAGTAGAATTCTTACGATATTTGTGTAGCCATAGTATGCTGCATCAAGTAGAGGAGTGAAATTGTTAATGGATTTTGCTTCAATTTCGGCGCCTTTTTCAATTAATAATTTCACCATAATTTCGTTGTTGAATTTTGTTGCAAAATGCAAGAGCGTTTGCTGATTGGGTAGTAGAGTATTTATACCATCCGGAAAGAACTCGAGCAGTAGTTTCATTGCCTCTAAACTTCCATAATATATCGCTTCAGCTAACGGCGGTAATCCATCTTTATTTTTTGCGTCTATTTTTGCTTGGTTGTTCAATAGAATTGTGATGATGCTCGTCTGATTATTTGTTGCAGCAAAGTGTAGAGGGGTAAATTTGCCATTTGATTCTGCGTTCACATTTGCATGATTTTTTATCAAGAATTCAGCGATAGATGGATGCCCAAACCTTGCAGCATAATGGAGTGCAGTGTAACCGTTTATATCTGATATATCAATCTCAGCCTTTTGATTAATTAATAATTTTAAAATATCGCCTCGGTTATTTTTTGCGGCAACGTGTAGGGGAGCTTGACCATCAGCAAATTTTGCATTTAAGTCATTCGGGCAGTAGCGGAGTAGTAATTCTGTAGCATTTAAATGCCCGTGATATATCGCAAGGTGTAAAGGAGTGGTTTGCTCTACTGTCTTTGCATGTATATCCGCACGATTGTTCAGTAGTATTGTTACCATGTCTGTGCGATTTAGAGCTGCGGCAAGGTGTAGAGGGGTGAAATTACGATCAGCTACCGAATTCACGTTTGCATTGCTTTTGAGTAGGATCTCAGCGATAGAATTGTGTCCGTCACGTACGGCAAAATGCAGGGGAGTAAGCCCTCTTAGGTCTTTTACTTCGATTTCAGCCTTTTGATCAATTAAATATTTTAAAACATCTCCATGATTCATTTTAGCGGCAACATGTAAAGGGGTAAATTTGCTGACAGTTTCTGCTTCCACGTCTGCATCGTTTTCGACTAGGAGTTTAGCAATCACTAAATGTCCATTTGCTGCTGCAATGTGTAGGGGAGTAGTGCCTAAAATGTCTCTTGTTTCAATGTTTGCACCCTGATCAATCAGGAAACGTACCGTATTTGCATGTCCCATTTCTGTCACAAGATGAAGAACTGTTTTGCCATCTTGATCTTTTGCATCTATATCGAATCCTCTTCTGAGCATAAGATTAAGCGCTGGTATTTGACCATATTTGGCAGCTGTAAAAAATGGGGCATGATCAAGTTCGCCCTTCTCTTCTACGTCCTCTACGCAGTCCAGAAAGTAGTCGAGGACATCAATCGCACCGAGCTTTGCTGCATCTTTGATTAAATTAGATTCTGGTGTAACAAGATCGTAACAATCTAAATTAAAAAGGAACCGCAGGAATTTTACATCATTGACTTTGATGGCTTCTTGGATAGAGACAAGTAGATCGGTATTTGTTGTCAGTTTGTTTTTTAGTAAAAAGTCAGCTGTGTGGAAATATCCGCATTTTGCAGCAGCGCGAAGGGCAGGCACTGTTTCATTAGAGTCACTGTGCTGATTGACTTTCTCGATAAATTGATTGAAAACATCATCATTTTTAAAAATCTCTATCTTTGTAGATGCACGGGTTTGTACTCTTAATTTGTAATGGTTGTATGCTAACTTTAAGTTGTGAATCTCGGGTGAATCTTCAGGGGATCTTCTTTTTCCTAAGACTCTTTGAGATGCCAAATGCGCTCTGATTTCAGCTTCATTTGACCTTTCGTTTTGTGACGAGGACGATGAAGATACAGCGCCTTTCAGCTTTTTAGGTTCTGATCCGGCATTGCTTTCATCTCTTACCCTTTTTCCCAATACGCTTGCCACTTGCGCGTTCTCCCTATTACCTGGATTGTTCGGTACATCATCGGGATTAACTGGGTTATTAAAGTTTCTTTGATTGTTATCAATTGGATTCATATATATATTAACTTTTAAATTAAAATGAATATATTATATCAATTAAATATATTTATTTCAATAAAAATAGGATTTGGAGAAAAGTATCTCAACTCAGCTTTGCATCGTTATTGGCAATGCATAGAACCGGGAAATCCATATTAAACGGCAAATATTGAGAGCTTCAAAGATAACCTAGGGATGAACACCTGAATGAAAATTGGTTTTTAAACATATCCGATAGGAGAGGGATTGTCGGTAAGTGTGCGCGTGAATAAAACTCAATACACCCGGTATAGTAGTGCCGTTGGAGGTTTCACGTCGAGCGCGCTGGCTAGCGCAAGCTTCGTGAAGGTTTGCATTCTAGTAAGAATGCGCTACAAATAACAGGAATCTCTAGTTAAGGATGGGCCTGATAAAGGGTAAAGGTCATGTTTGAAGGGAGAGGTCATTTGTGTGGATATTTTTGCTCTGAGGTATTCAATGTCTCCAAAAAAGTAGCTGCCGAAAAAAATTCGCTTTTTTCCTTATGGCGATGCGATGCTGATTATCTAAGAATTTTTAACTGGTTAAGGTTCATTTTTAAGTCCGCAAGGCCGGCGTCTGTGATTCGGTTGCAGTTGAATAGGTTAAGTGTTTGTAGATTTGGAAGATCCTTTAAGTGCGCAAGGCCGGCGTCTGTGATTTGGTGGCAGTAGGTTAGGTCAAGTGTTTGCAGGTTTGGAAGATCCTTTATCTGAGCAAGGCCGGCGTCTGTGATTTGGGGGCATTCGGATAGGCTAAGGGTTTGCAGATTTGGAAGATCCTTTATCTGCGCAAGGCCGGCGTCTGTGATTCGGCGGCAGTACCTTAGGTCAAGTGTTTGCAGATTTGGAAGGTCCTTTAGGTGTGCAAGGCCGGCATCTGTGATTCGGCGGCAGAAGGATAGGTTAAGTGTTTGCAGATTTGGAAGATCCTTTAAGTGCGCAAGGCCGGTGTCTGTGATT
>JBBDJA010000023.1:0-19047 GCA_040880105.1 Waddliaceae bacterium
CCATAGTCCTCGGAAACCGAAGAATGGACGGATGTATCCGCACTGATTAACTTCAAATTCTTTTGCAACCAAAGCATCGAATGTTTGGTACTTAAGATCATTGTTAAAGCTAACCGCAGCTGAAAATGTATCAACACCTACAATTGTTATAGGACTTACAAAAGAGCCGCTAGCATCGCTAGTGAAGCGAGTGTACGCAAGGTACAGTTCCCAGTCACAGCAATCGTCAACTTTGTATCCAGCGAATACGCGGAATCCAACATTCCAATCATGGTTAGCTGACTGGAGCTCAATTGTTGTTATGTCAATTAAGTCTACAACTTCTGTTACAGTAACAGCACCATAGTTTTGGTCCTTGTTTTCCGCTTTCCAGAACAACGCTTCAGCGCCAACATAGAAGTTGGAATCGCATGGACATGGGCATGCGACCTGTGGGCAAGGGTTGCATGGATCGCAGTAGCTGCTTCCATAGTTGTTATAATAACCGTCAGCGTTTGCGCTTGTTGCATTGAATGCGAGAAGCGATACGGCTCCGGTTAATAGTGTGTTTTTGATGTTTACGAAGTTCATTATATTCTCCATAATGATGTTTAAACAGTCTTCTGGAAATGCCGCAGCATACTCCCTACGACCCAGAGTTCTAATGCAATCATATTTAAATTTTTCATAAGAAAAATGCAAGGCTTTTTTTTATGTTTATGAAAATCAAAATTGAAAAACAAGTTTATATCTGAAATGTAATATGTTTTTTTAGAGAAATGGTAAAAACCACTTAGTTGATTTTTAGAGGGTTAGGTGTATTAAAGTTTTTTTTGGGAAGAGTTAAGGGTTATTCTATTTCAGAATTTTCGTGATGCGGATTTCCATAATGATATAAATTTCTAAAAGCGGAGAGACTGCGAATCTTAACATAATCAAAAGGTGTACTCTCTAATGTATTTCCTTTGATCAATATGGCAAGTCGTCTTTTGTTTTCTCTACCGAGCATCTCTTTAGTGATTTGAATGAAGCGTTCGTAATTTAGGTTTTGCATGGCATCGATCTGTTTATCGATTCTATCAAACGCATCGTTGTAGGTAAACGAGAGCTTAGCAAGGGTCGCTCCCATCTCTTTTTGGCTTTTGGGTGACTGGGAAATGATGTAAAGTAGCGAGGCTTTAATTGTTTCAAACTCTTGGGGTGAGAGCGTTTGGTGTGTGAGTTCTTGCAAGTATCCTTCGATAAATTGCTCAAAGCGGCTAAGTAGATCCCTTGGACTATGGGTGTTGGATTGAACGGCGAAAAATTCAAAGAGGTTTTGGCTCAGCTCTTGCGCTTCGGAAAATACAATGTAGGCGGTTTGTTGTTTTGTCCTTAGGGTGTCAAAAAAGGGTTGTTTGATCGCTTGCATCAGGATTTTTTGGGCGGCTTTATTTTCAAAGGAAAAGGGGTGGTTTTGAATCGCAAGCAGCGTTGCATTCCCGGGCGCATCGGATTTTTCTTGGAAAAGGTAGGGTCCATTCGTTTCGGGAAGCTGCGCGATTAAGTTTGGTTTATATTGTAGATAAGGCTTCGAGTTAAAGTTGTCTAGGAGAGAGCGCGTGATCCTCTCGGCATTCTTTGCTTCAATATTTCCGTAAATGACGGCTTTGACAAAGATTTTATCAAAGAGTGTAGATCGATATTCATTAAAAGTTTCAAAGTTAAGATTTAATAGTGCCGCTCGTTTTTCATCTTCTCTGTTGTAGTTTTCATAGAGTACTTTTTTAAGGATATCAGCGGCTGTATGAAGCGCGCTTTCTTGCTCTGCATTGTGGTACTGCTTGGCTAAGGATGATTTATATAATTCAAATTCTGCATTTGTAGGGGAGAGCGTAGCCATTAGAGTGAAGATTTGCTCAAGAAGATCTGACGATTTATCGGTGTAACCGTCTAATGTAACTTCTATGGCTTCATTACTCCTTGTAATGTCAAAACTGTAGCCGGCCATTTTTGCCGGGTAACTCATACTATTATAGGATTCTTTAACAGCTTTTATGAAAAGTTCTGCAAGCACGACATTTGCAACGTCGGCACTTGAAACCAGAGGGGTTTGAATTTGAAAGTGATAGCTGACTTTCGGTGTCCCGTAAATTGTATCGGGCGCAAAATAGAGATTCAGTGTGTCGGTTTTTGTAATAAGAGATGGCGTCGGTATAATATGTGGTGAAATCTCTTCTTTTGAATAGATGAGCGAAAGGTCGCTTGGTATAAAGGGGTTTTCATCGGGAAGATCGATGGATGCATGCGGCTTTGCACCCTCCCATAGCATCCGGTCATTAGAGGGAATCTTTCGGACTTCATAGGGAATGTTAAGCCATGGTTCCATTTTGTTTAGAGCGGGCAGATACTGCTCGGGGAGTAGGTGGGTGATTAGGGCATGCTTGGGTGAAAGAAACTCTGCAATCTTTTCAATCGTTTCAGGATCGTAGTGACTGTGGAGAAGCGACTCTTCCGGAAAGGTTGAAAACTCCTCTTGAAAAATGCGCATGGCGCTTTTCATCAGATAAGAAAACTCAGGATCGGGGTTTGGATGTTGATAGTTCAGCTGAATAAGTTTTTTGATGTTTTGAAAGGCGGTATTAGAGATATTTTCCTCGCGGATCCGAGAAATCGCTTGGAAGACAAGGTGTGTGACTGCGCTTGGGTTTTTAACGCCTTGCTCTGTGAGTTCGATTTCAATTGAGAATTGATGCGCTTTGTTACCGATTGGAAAAGTTCCGGTGGAGAGGTTTTCAGCAAGCTCTTCTTTTTTCAGTTGGGTCAGTAAGCTCTTTTCTCCCTCATGTCCAAGAATAAAGCTTAGGATGCTTGCGGCATTTGCGCCTTTTTCAGTGGAGAGCGAGGGGGGCAGATCCCAGGTGAGGATGAGCTTGGATTTATTTTTAATGGGGGAGATGAAAAGGTAGGAGCTAAGGAGTTCATCAGGGAAGATATTTTCAACTATCTGATTTTCTTGCAGGCTGCGGTTTGGAACTTTTTCAAAGTTTTCTTCAACAAGAGTAAGTAATGTATCAAGGGGGAGCGGCGAGACGACGATGAGTCTCATTAGGTTTGCGCTGTAGTGCGTTTGATACCAGTCAATTAACGTTTCCCTAGAGATGTTTTCAAGCGTCTTTTTATTTCCGACATGGAACTGGCTGTGAGGGTGGTCATTACGAGAGAGCGCTTTTTGTACATAGTAGATACGGATGTCATCGTTCCCTTGGTCTTTTGCAAACTCTTGGTCGATCGCTTGAAGTTCGCGATCAATCCCCGAGGGATTGAAAATGGGTTCGTAAAAGAATTGAGAAAAGCGGTTGATGGTCTCGCGCATGGCATTTGTGTCTACAGTAAAGAGAAAACTTGTTTGAGAATTTGCGGTAAATGCGTTTGTCATTCCGCCGTTTTGCGCGATAAATCGGGAGAATTCTGCTTCATCGGGATGGCTTTTAGTTCCAAGAAAGAGCATATGCTCAAGAAAATGCGCCATTCCGGGAATCTCTTTGGGGTCTGACCAGCTGCCTACTTTTACAGAGAGGGCGGCACCTGACTGTTTGGCTTTAGGATTTGAGATAATATAGGCTTCAAGGCCATTGTTTAAGCGAATTTTCTTACTTTGGATCTTTTGAAAATACGGGGTTAGAATAGGGGTTGTCGCACGGTCGGGAAGCTCTTCATAGCTATATAGGGTGACATGGAGCAAAAGACAAAAGATGGAGGCAAGTATTTTCATTTTTATTCCTTGTGGATCGTCTGGTATAGGTCAAAGACTCTTTGCCACATTTTACGCGCCACTTCATCTCGCATCTGTTTTACAATTTTTGTTTTTTCAAATGGCTTCCCAAAGGCAAGATGGAGCTCGGTATTACTGATTTTTCTCTTCTCACCAAGTTCCTTTTGAATGGTTTCAGGTGGGGGTGAGAGGTAGTGGGTGTAGAGCGCAAAAGGGTAGAGCGTTGTCTTTTTCTTTGCATGGTTAGAGAGGAAATTAAAGACCTCAACACTTTGTGGATCAAAAGGTCTTGGGAGTAACATGCCGTCTTGAAACCGGTCTCTACCCCCGCTTGGAGCGACGTAAATGCACTTTCCGCCTTCGTCAAGTAGTTTTCTAAGTGCGCGCATGGATCTGCTGTTATGCAAGATTTTTTCGTGCCTTTTTTCGATGGGATGTTCGATATAGTGCTTTGAGTAGATACAAAGCAGATTGCATCCTAGGCTGAACGGAATGGCGAGCGGATCGTTTGTGACTCTGTGGCCGGCGACGAAAATAAGTGAGCGTAAAAGTATAGGGTAGTTCTCTTGAAGAAGAAGGGCCATTGCTTGAGGGTCAAGCTCGGATTGATGGTTAGCCATCAGGATGACGTTGTTCCCTTTGACGATCTCATCATTGATCTCATCTAGATACGAATCGCCGAAAATTTGCGATTCTTCAACTCGCACGACGGGGCGTATAAAGTCAATCCCGAACTTAAAGTAATCAAAAGGGGCGATGACTTTTTCATGAAAAGAGTGAAATGGGGTTTTTTCGTTGACCTCTTGAGTCACAAGGTCGAGATACTGATTAAAGATCGGGTGCGAAATGTCCGTATCCACATTGTTTTGCTTAGCAGCCTCGACGTAGCTTTCAAATAGTTCTGCAACTGTTTCAATAAGAGAGCTTGGAAGCGCTCCCTTTTCTTTTTCCTCTTGTAGTCGCAAGTGGAAATTCATGCTTAAAATTCAAGTTTTTGCTTGTTAATCGTCGAATAAAAATGGAAGTCATTGAGATGCAGGGTATCGTCTGTATCTATCGTGAGCATTGCATTTCTCTCTTCGGCGATCTCTTTTAAATACTCGACGTCTTCTAAGACAAGATACTCATATAAGCTTGGGTGTACGACAAGTCGCAAGGCAAACTGCTGGTAGCACTCAATTCCTTTTTTCAAGGCGCGCTCAATTTCAATGCTGAGAGTTTCATGGGTCTTAATGAGCCCGGCTCCGTTGCAGTATGGGCAACTGGTGAAATAAATCTGCTCAAGAGAGCCGCGGCTGCGTTGACGTGTCATTTCCACAAGGCCGAAGTCGCTCATGGATAAAATGGTATTTTTAGAGGTGTCGCCTTTCATTTCTTCTTTTAGGCGGTCAAGAATGCGTCGTTGATTTTTGCGGTAGCGCATGTCGATAAAGTCGCAAATGATAAGTCCACCTAAATTTCGGAGTCTGAGCTGTCTTGCGATCTCTTCTGCTGCTTCTAAATTAATTTGAACGAGCGTCTCTTCAACGTTTTTTCCCCCTTCTTTGCTGCGTCCGGAGTTTACGTCAATGGTGTGCATCGCCTCAGTTTTTTCGATGAAGAGATAGCCACCGGTGGGTAGCCAAATCTTACGTCTTAGCGATTTTTCTATCTCCTTCTCGACATTAAAGCGTTCGAACATAGGGAATTTGTCGCGATAGAACTCGATTTTTAACGGGTGTTCCTTTTCATATTTTGCATACATTTTCTTGCATCGTTGGTATGTAGGGTAGTCGTCAATTAAGATGCGGTCAAAACGTTTGTCAACAGCTGTAAGAATAGTGCGTTTCAGGATGTCGGACTCTTCATACAAGAGCGTGGGCTTGGAGGTGTTATTATATCGATCTAAAACCTCGTTCCACGTCTCTAGCAGTTCGTTTGCTTCGGTAATCAACATGTCATCTGTTGCAATAGAGCTTGCAGTTCGGCAGATTAGCCCCATGTCTTGCGGAAGCTCAAACGAGCGGATGAGCCGTTTAAGTCTCTCTCTGACTGATCGGTTTTCAATTTTTCGCGAAACCCCTTTATGGGCTGAGTTAGGAAGAAGGACAAGATAGCGTCCGGCAATAGAGACGTTAGCGGTCAATCTAGCGCCTTTTGTTCCGATGGGTTCCTTTACGACCTGAACTAAAGCGGGAAGGCCCGGCTTCATCATTTCGGAAATGGATGACTTTTTCGGAGCTTCTTTGATCGCTTCTTCGTCGATGTCGTAAAATTTGGAGAGGTTTTCCACGTTTTTCTCCATGTCGGAGATGTGGATGAAACCGTTTTCACCTTCATCGATATCAATGAAAGCGGATTGAATATTTTCTAAAATGTTTAAAACGGATCCACGGTATATGTTTCCGGTTAGCTGGCGTTTGTGTTTACGCTCGATGACAAGTGCGTCCAGCTGTCCGTTTTTTAGGTGAGCGTATCGAATCTCTTTTGATTCTATATTTAATAGGGCTTCGTGCATTTCGTCTCCAGAAATTTGTAGCAAGTGTTAGGGGGTGCAAATTTATAAAAAGCGTAATCGCTTTTATGAATCCCCTCAAACCACTTATTGACGAAAGGCAACATCGGCTGTAGAGTAAATGTTTAAAAAAAAGTCGTTTTCCTCAATTTAAATGTCTGACCAGTCTCTACATCCATACTACAATCTAACGAATGCGTGTATGGGACCATTTTGTTACCTTGTTCAATTTTTGTAATCATCATAACTTGAATGCGGATTGAATTCTACAAAAAATAGGTCATGAGGAACTGAAACTTTTACAAAGAAAATTGATTAGTCCGAGACCTCGACTCTCTGTTTTCTTGCCAGATCAAAGTAATATTCAGCTTGATCTTCGTCATCCAGACAGTGCAGATAGAGCGCAAGTTGTAAATAGAGCAGCCGTTTTTCCCATAGAAACGCTCTACTTTCCCACTGCTCTCGTTCATGGTGGGTGTGATTGAGGTAGTGGCTCAGCAAGGAGTAGGTGCGTGGGAATACAACGTTGAGAACACCTGAAAAGTGGATTTCGGAGATCTCTTGACCCTCTGTTGCGGCAAGCCATGCCCCGTAGAGAAAGTGAAGGTAACTGTGGTCTTGGGCGACATAATCTATGGAATAGTGTTCGAGCAGCTCTCCTGCATTCGTTAAATCTCTATCGATCAGATAGGAGAAAATAAGAAATGAGTGGCAAAGCTCAAGTGTATGTGCATTGAGATTGTCAAGGAGCATATGCTCTGCAAGTTCATACACAATATTTGTCTGCTTCATCATGATCGCACATTCCATTAAGTGGAACATGGTGCAGATTTCAAAAGGTGAGAGTGCGTCTCGTTTTCTTCCAAGAATTGCGCATCTTCCGTCCGCAAGTGTTTGTCTGTGGGCGAGTATGGCCGGTTTAAGAGCTTCTATGGAGTCTCCTTCAAGAGATATGACTTTTTTTTCCGCTAAATTCCATCCTCCAAGTTCGATCAAACAAAAAAGTGCGTGGCTGATAAGGTGAATGGGCGGGTTTGGCAGGCTTTGCAGGTGATCGACAATTTCGCTGAGGATGTGTGATTTGGAGAGCCAAAAGGCAAGGGTGATTGCAAATTTGTCGTTCTCCTCTCCTTCTACAGAAAAGAGAAAGGGGAGCGGTTCCCAATTTTTCTTGAGCTTATTCGTTAATTTTTTTGTTGGAGGAGAGCCCATACTTTCGGGCAAATGCTGGGCGACTAGCATGGCCAATCGATAGGTGGCTCTTCTGTGCGAGCGCGCGCTTTCGTGCAGACGGGAGATGATCTGTTCTTTGATGTGGGGAAGCAGCGGGTGGTTTTTAAATCTTCTTAAGGCAAGTTCAAAGCACTTTGCCTCTTCGAGATCCTCTTTTGTCGCTTGGTAGACTAAAGACTTTCCAAGATACTCAAGAGGGGCGCCTGGTGTGCGGTGCAGCTTTTCAAATTCGGTTAATGCAAGGTCGAACATCTCGGGGTTTTTGCTGTTTTTCGCTTGATCAAGCAGTGTAATCCCGGCTCGAAACATTGCCTCTCGTCCCTCTGTACGGCCGGGAAACGAGTAGCCTATCCTTCTATATTCGATGAGGGCGCTATCGTACTGTTTGTGGGCAAGGAAACTGTCTGGAACCGACAAGCAGTTGATTGTGATATTTGGACTACTGACGGAGACGACAAGGTCTTTGATTTCAAAATCGATATCGCGTGAAAACAGGCCGACATGCGTGCCGGCAAGCGGCATAAACGCCACATGGGAGAGTTGCAATGTGTTGTTGATATAGACTTGAAAGTGGGTATTTGTTTTTTCGATTCGAATGTCTTGCCATTCACCCCTTTTTAAAACGGTCTCAGGAGCTGATCCAACCTCAGCAGATGAGCGCAAGAGCTTTGTGGTGGGGTTTAAGTCAGATCCGATCCAGACGCAGTAGCCGTCTGTTAGATGCATGCGTTCTGCAGCTTCGGGGACAGAGAGTAAAAACCCCATCCCTTGACCTGTTTCACCGATTTTAACTTTGGCCTCAAGCTTGGTGTTCCCTGTAAACGAGGTTTTTGAGATCATCAAGATCACCCAATCGGACTCTTCTGTGTTTCTTGTGATCGCGACATGTTCTGCTATTAAGATGTTTTCCTGAAATTCCCAATCCTCTTTTGCCTCTATATCAAGCTCTTTTATCGGATACCATTCCGACCTGCCTTCGATATACCCTTCGAGCTCGTGGATCATTTCATCAACAGTTTCGTATCTGTGGCTCGGGTCTTTATCCAGGCATCTTAGCGCCATTTGGCTTAAGATTCTCGGGATTTCACGATAGGGAGCAACTTCAAAAGGATCCGGAATCTCTTCTTTATCGATCCTCTCTCGAAACTCTTTAAGAGAGGGGCGATGGAAGGGAAATCTTAGGGTTAATATTTGATATAGGATAACGCCGAGGGAGTACACATCTGTTTGAATGGAGGCGGGCTTTTTTCTTGCTCGTTCAGGCGCCATATAGCTGATCGTACCCACAACTTTTCCCATTCGGGTTTGATCCGTTTCAATCTCGGGTAAGTTGTCATTTTCATGATTTTTGATAAGCTTTGCAAGCCCCCAGTCGAGAATTAGCACCTCGCCATACTTACCTAGAATAATATTTTCCGGTTTGATGTCTCGATGGAGCACCCCTTTGGAGTGGGCATAGGCAATTGCTTGGGCAACAGATAAGAAAATGCGGATCAAAGAGGAAATTGAACCGCGCCCTTCGGCAGTCGTAATCCCAAGTTTTTCCTCTTTGCGTGTCTCTCTTAAAATTTCTTTGAGCGTCTCTCCTTGCATGTGGGGCATCGTATAGTAGATGTTGCCCTCGTCGTCATGAATCGTATAGATTGGGATAATCGATGGGTGGGTGAGCTGCGCGGTAATTTTGGCTTCTTTCAAAAATCGGTTTTGAATATGCGGATGTTCCACAAGGTCGCCGCGGATCTTTTTCAGCGCGATCCGTCTGCCCACGCGCGTGTCGTAGGCAAGCAGAACTTCTCCCATCCCGCCTTTACCGATCAATTTTAAGATTTGGTAATGCCCGATCGTTTCTAAAATCTGATCATCATCGGTAGGAGAGTGTCCTTGTATAAAGGATGAGGTCATTGCATTTCCTTAAATAGGTTTAATGCTTCTTGTGAGGCGTTTTGTACATAGACGGGGTGTCCTAAAGTTTCATCAAAATAGATGCCATTTGGGCTTTTATAAGACGCTGCCATCTGATGAAACAAGGCGTTAATGCCGTGCTCATCTCTTTCGGGGAGCGTATAGAGAAAGCCGCAGTTCAGCGTGCGGAAGTGATTAAACTTCCATTTCCTGCGTGCGAGAGTAATTGCACTGCCTATCGTATCTGCAACTATATCTGTTTGGGTGTCGCCGTTAAACCATGCGTACTTTTCATCCACCTCTCTTAGAAAAAGATAGAGAGGTGGACCTTTATTCCCGATTATTCGACCTGCGTGAATGATTGTCACGTCTCCTTATCTCCCCAAAAATAGTATTCTCGAATAATCATATAAACGCCGCCGATTGCAAAAATTGCCGGCATCAGCATCGACCAGTTGAGCTGGAAGAAGCTTGCAACAAATATACCGCCAAGGATAAAGCTTGTAATCAGTCCGTCCCAATACCTCTCCATTAGGTACTGTTTTGTGCCTAATGCTGCCCAAATGGCAAGTAGAATCCCCGGCCACCACCATCCTGTAAAAAACAGCACGGCGAGTGCAAGGAGAAAGACTCCGTTGGAGACAGCGGTTGCTTTTCTATATGAGACTGGTCTTTCAGTCATTTTGACCTCTTTTGTTAATAGGATAATCTGGAACTAAAAAGAAATCTATGATTTTCCGTTAGTAATCAGACAATCCTTCATTTAAGATTTTTTTTCCATTCTTCCGGAAGGTATGTTTCTCCCTCAATCGCTTCAATGCGTTTTTTTAGCGGAGGGTGTGTGGCAAATAGCGCGTGGGAAAACCCGCGGTTATCAAAGTACAGGTGCGAGTAGATGGCAGCAGACCTTGGCATATCGGAGACTTGCTTCTGCTCGATTTTACGAAGCGCATTTGCGATCCCGGTATTACTTCTTGTAAACTGTACAGCGCATGCATCGGCCAAGTATTCACGCTGGCGGCTGACCATCGCGCGCAGAATAGACCCGAAAAACGCCATGATGGATCCGGCAATAATAAAAATAAAAGCTGCAACTAGGATAACAGTTCCACCTCCTTTTTGATTCGATCGTGAGCGGGAGGTGAAAAATGAAATACGGTAGCCCCAAGTGAGAAGAAAAAAAAGTCCCATAAGAAGCGCTGAGAGCCTAAGGCTGATTTTCATGTCTTCGTTATAGATATGGCCAAACTCATGGGCGACGACCCCTTGGAGTTCTTCGCGGTTAAGAAGTTCAAGAGCGCCGCGAGTGACGGCGACTGCCGCTTTTTCTTTCTGAAGTCCAGCTGCAAAGGCGTTGATCTCACGCCGGTCGATCACATAGACCTCCGGCATTGGCATTCCCGATGCCACAGCCATTTCCTGCGTAATATTGTAGAGGCGGTTTTCCAGAAAGTCGCGGCTATTTTGATCGATTTGACGCCCTCCGACCTGTCTTGCGACATACCCACCTCCTTGCTTTTTAAAAATGAGATACTGAAAAAGGGCAACGAAGAGAATGACAAGAGCCATTCCTATGCCAAAGAGAGGGAAAGGGGGGTTATATTCTCTTGGAGCATAAAGGCGTAGTGCCATCTCTGCAAGGGAGGTAACTGCAAAAACCATCAGGAGAAAAAGGAATATATACGTCTTTGTGCGTCCCTTCGCTTTCTCTTGCGCCTGCCAAAAATTCATATCCCTACCTTGTGCTTAAGCTGACTTTTGGAGCTTCTCTCATACGCTCATCAGTAATTTCAAACATCTCTGCCGGCGAGTGTCCGAAGGGAGATGCGACAAGGTTGTTGGGGAATACTTCTTGGGCGTTATTATATCCAAGCACGATATCATTATACGATTGCCGCGAAAAGGCCACTTTGTTTTCTGTTGTGGAGATCTCTTCTTGCAGCATCTTGACATTTTCGCTTGCTTTCAGGTCTGGGTAACTCTCGGCGACCGCAAAAAGCTTGGGAAGGGCGGCTTGCAGCATGGACTCTGCCGAAAGCAGCTCTTGGATAGAGGCACTTGTCGGACCGCCTGCCTTGTCTACCTTTTGCAGCGCTTGATGTGCCATGTTTCTTGCGTTGACAACGTCTGTCAGAGTGCTCTTTTCATGATCAATATAACCTTTGACAGCTTCCACAAGATTGGGGATTAGGTCATAGCGTCTTTGTAGTTGCACATCGATCTGGGCCCATGCGTTGCGCACGCGGTTGCGAAGGCGAACGAGGTGGTTATAGATTCCAATTAACCAAAAAGCTAATAAAGCGAAAATAATAACAACTGCGGATATGATAATAGTCATAAACGTCTCCCTTATTTATTTTCATATTATTATTTTTTGGGATTATGTGTGGATAAAATGATAACTAACTTGTTTTTAGTTGTTTGAGTAAAAACTTTCCTGTTTTGGATCCGGTGCATTTGGCAACTTCTTCCGGTGTTCCGGATGCAATCACTTTTCCGCCGAGTGCGCCGGGTCCGGGTCCGAGATCAAGGATATAGTCGGCTTGTTTGATGAGGTCGAGGTTGTGCTCGATAATCACCATTGTATTTCCCTTATCGACAAGGGTTTTGATCACATGAAGAAGTTTTGCGATATCTTCGCTATGAAGCCCTGTTGTGGGTTCATCGAGAAGATAGAGGGTCTTACCGCTTGATCGCTTGGAAAGTTCTCTTGAGAGTTTTAAACGCTGCGCTTCGCCGCCGGAAAGCGTGGGTAGTTCTTGGTTTAACTTTAAGTAGCCAAGTCCGACTTCGTTTAAGGTTTTTAGGATTTTAACAATGCGCGGGTGATCCGTAAAGGTCACGATCGCCTCAAGTACAGTTTGATCTAAATGCTGACCCAAATGTTTGCCCTTATATCTTATCTCTAAGCTTAAAGGGTTAAGACTATAACCCTTGCATTCTTTGCAAGGAATTTTGATCGGAGGGAGAAACTGCATCTCCACACGGCGGTAGCCGATGCCATAGCAGCTTGTACATCTTCCTTTTGCGCGATTGGAAGAGAAGTGCTCGGGAGTGAGTCCCCTAAGTTTTGCGTCGGGTAGCTGCGCAAAAAATTGACGAATGGGGGTTAATACATCGACATATGTGGAGACATCGGATCTAATGGTATGGCCGACAGGATTTTGGTCGATCAGATACATTTTTTCAAAATGCTCAATTCCAGATATGTTCCCGATCCCCTTGAGTTCGATGCGATCTTTTCGATTGAGCCCTTGTTTAACAGCCGGGTAGATAACCTCGTGCATCAGGGTAGATTTTCCGGATCCTGAGACGCCTGTTAAACAGGTGAGGCAGCCGATTGGAATTTCGACATTAATTTTTTTTAAGTTATAGAGCTCAGCATTTTCAATCTTAAGTTTCGGTTGATCAAGGCTTCTTCTTTTCAATGGGAGCGGAATCTGTTTGGCACCGGAAAGGTAAAGTCCTGTCAGGGAGTTTTTATCTTTAAGAATCTCTTGTGGGGTTCCTTTTGCGGTGAGATATCCTCCTTGTTCACCGCCCTCGGGACCAAAGTCCAAGATGAGGTCTGCTATTTGAATGGTGGAAGGTTCATGTTCCACAACGACAAGAGTGTTACCAAGCTCTTTAAGATTGATAAGCGCGCGGTTTAAAAGTTCGTTATCCGCTGGGTGGAGTCCGATACTCGGTTCATCAAGAACGTAGATAAGACCTGTGAGTCCGGAGCCCATTTGACGGGCAAGTCGGATGCGCTGCGCCTCGCCGCCGGAAAGCGTTGGCGCTTTGCGGTCGAGGCTTAGATAGCCAAGCCCGACATCGCAAAGAAACTTCAAACGGTGGATCAACTGTTCCCACACTTCTTCAAGAACGTGGCTCGACTTCACTTCCTTTCTTAGGTTTTGGATCCATAGCGCCGCTTTTTCAATCGGAAAGTGACAGAGGTCGGGTAGTGTCAAATCACTCAAAGTGACATGTCTTGCAAGAGGGTTTAGTCTCGATCCCTTACAACTGACACAATCTGTTTCATGTAGATAGGGCAAAACCCAGTTGCGGTATTTTTGTCTAGCTGCTTTCGCCACTTTAGAAAGCAGATTGTTTAGCCCGATCCAGTGAAACTGTAGGCCGCTCTTCATGGAATAGAGGGCGCTTGATCCATTCATTAGAAGGTTGAGTTGTTGGCCTGACAGCGTCTCGATTTTCTTTTGAGGATCGATCCCCAACTGCTCAAAAATCTCTCTCGGAAATGGATGTGCGGAGAAAAAATGGAAAAGATCTTTAACACGCGTGGCAAGCAGCTCAGGGAATTGCAACAGATTAGCGCCGTAGACATACCCAAGGCCTTGGCAGTCAAGGCACATTCCGGCCTTATGGTTAAATGAAAAAGTGTGCGGAGTGAGTGGCGGGTACGCTTTTCCTGTACTGGGGGCGGCAAACGCAAGATTGAACCATCGGTCCTTTGCCTCTTCGATCACAACCAGTTGATCCTTTCCAATCTTAAGAGCGGTCTCGACAGCTTCAAAGATGCGGTGCGCGTTTTCTTTCGAAACGATGAGCCGGTCGACAATGAGAAGGAGTTCATTTTGTCTTTTCGGATCGAAGCCATTGAGCAGCTCTTCTTGGTCGATATCGAATGTCTCACCATTGAGTCGAAGTCGAACGTACCCAAGCTGACGCAGACGGCTGATTTTCTCCTTAAAGGTCTGTCCGTGGCGAATTTCGATTGGAGCTGCGACTTGAATTTTTGTCCTCTCGGGGTACTTTAAAATTCGATTGATCACAGTCTCTTTGGTGATCGATTCAATAACCTCGCCGGTGTCAGGGGCGTGGGCAACGCCCTCTCTTGAGTACAAGATTCTCAAATAGTCGTAAATCTCGGTTTGCGTTCCAACTGTACTTCTCGGGTTACCGGCGTGCGCCTTCTGTTCTATGGCAACAGCGGGTGAGAGTCCATGAATTTGCTCTACTTTCGGTTTAGGCATCTGCTTGACAAACTGTCTTGCGTAAGGGGAGAGCGACTCGATGTAGCGTCTTTGACCCTCGGCGTATAGCGTATCAAAAGCAAGAGAGGATTTGCCTGACCCTGAGGGTCCTGTGCAAACTGTCATCTTTTCTCTTGGGATTGTTAGATCCAGATGTTTTAAGTTATTTTGCGAGGCTCCTTTGACAGAAATTTCTGTAATCTGCTTTTCGGTACGCTTTTGTGTGGGGATTTCCTTGGCAGTCAACGGTTTTGCAAATAGCGCCTCTTTCACGGCAACACCCGTCGGCGTTTGCATTTGAGAAATTTTTTCAGGTGTCCCTTCGGCAACAAGTTCTCCACCGCCCGCCCCTCCTTCAGGGCCAAGATCGATAATCCAGTCAGCGGTTTTCACAACATCCATGTTGTGTTCGATTACAAGAACGGTGTTGCCGCGTTTGACAAGCTCTTGAAGGACTTCTAGCAGGTGTTTGATGTCATGGAAATGGAGGCCGGTTGTGGGCTCGTCTAAAATATAGAGCGTTTGACCTGTAGAGGGGCGCGCGAGCTCCTTTGCTAGCTTGATGCGCTGCGCCTCTCCTCCTGAGAGAGTGGTAGAAGATTGGCCTAGTTTGATATAGCCCATTCCAACTTTCATCAATGTGCTAAGTTTAACGGCAATGGAGGGGATAGCAGAAAAGAGCTCATAGGCGCGCTCTACTTCCATTTCCAGAATATCGTAAATATTATGCCCTTTGTACTGGATCTCTAGTGTGTCGTCATCGAATCTCTTGCCAAGGCATTGAGGGCAGACGGTCCAGTCGTCTTCAAGAAAGTCCATATCGATCTTAATCATTCCCATTCCACTGCACTCTGAACAAGATCCATGTCTGACATTAAAGCTAAAGCGACCGGGCTCATATCCCCTTGCTCTTGAAAGAGGGAGGCTACTAAATAGCTCGCGCACTTCATCAAAGGCTTTGATATAGGTTGATGGATTTGATCTTGGGTTGCGTCCGATAGGGGATTGGTCGATTGCGATGATCTTATCGATTTTGTTTGCACCTGTCACTTTTTTATGCGCGCCAACAGCCATTTGGCCGTGATGCAAAGTATTTGAAAGGGAGGGGTGGAGAATTCCTGAGATTAATGACGATTTTCCGGATCCGGAAACCCCGGTCACCGCGATAAAAGCGCCAAGCGGAATGTTTACATCGATGTTTTTAAGATTATGATGAGAGGCGCTATGGATTTTGATTCCGCTTTTCTTTGGTTTCCGCCTTTTCTTCGGAATTTCAATTTTTCTCTTTCCCGTCAGATACTGCCCGGTCAATGATTCGGGGTGAGAAAGCAGGCGGTCAAGACTCCCGTTGACAAGGACTTTTCCGCCGCGACTTCCCGGGCCGGGGCCGAAATCTACGATGCTGTCAGCAGCCTTCACGGTCTCCTCGTCATGCTCGACCACAATAACGGTATTTCCAACATCTTTTAAGTGTTTCAATGTAGAGATTAGCTTTTTGTTGTCTCTTGGGTGCAGTCCGATACTTGGCTCATCCAAAACGTATGTAATCCCGACAAGACCCGAGCCGATCTGCGCTGCTAGTCTCACGCGCTGCGCCTCGCCCCCGGAAAGAGTGGGCGCTGTGCGGTTAAGGGTCAGGTAATGAAGGCCGACTTCAAGCAAAAATTGGAGGCGCTTTTGAATTTCATTTAAGAGCTCATCTCCAATGAGACGCTCGCTTTCTGTAAGTTTTAACTGCGTAAAGAATGTGAAAATATCTTGAATTGTTTTGTCTGCAAGTTTTGATATTCGAACCCCCCCAAGTTTTGTTGCCGCAGGATACGCTTTTAGCCTCTCTCCGTTGCAGTCAGGGCAAGACTGGATGGTCATCAATGCCTGCATCTTTTGTCTGTATTTTTCGCTTTTGGCTTCTTCATATCGTTTTTTAGCTTCATGAAGAACCCCTTGCCACCTGATGTGGTCAGACCAGCTGGAACCGGTTCTAGGGTTCACAAACTGCATGCGCGTCCACTTCTTTTCCGTTCCATACAGAAAGACATGCTTGGCTTTTTCCGGAAGTTTTTTCCAGGGAGTGTCGACAGAAAAGTCATAGAGCATCGCAAGGTTGTCGTAGATATTGCCGAATTTCACTGTCTGATAGGAGCTTGCAACACTGCAGCAGTCCTCACTAATGCTTTTATCGGGGTCGATGATCTTTTCAAGGTCATATTCGATGACCGTCCCAAGACCATTACATTTGCTACACATTCCATGTGGGCTATTGAACGAGAAGTCGTGCGGCTCAAGCGGACCGTAAGACAGTCCTGATTTGGGAGAGTAGGCATGCATGGAAAAGAGCGTCTCTTCCTCTTTTGCAGGATCGTAAATACTACATACACCGTTGCTTAGCTCTAGAGCCGTTGTCACAGACTCTGCAATACGCAGATGCGTCTCATTATTTACAACCAAACGGTCAATGACAAGGTCGATATCGTGAGGTTTTGTTCGATCGAGATGGATCTCCTCTTCTAAATCGACAAATTGCTTGTCGAGACGAATTCTTGTGAAACCCTTTCGCAAGAGACCTTGAAACTCCTCTTTGAACTCTCCCTTTTTCCCCTTCGCAAATGGGGAGAGAATTATCACGCGGCAATTTTCCGGCATCATCTGAACTTTGCGGATGATCGCTTCTTTACTTTGAGGAAGAACCGGCTCATGGCTCACGGGACAGTGCGGGATTCCAATACGCGCATATAATACCCGCATATAATCGTAGATTTCCGTAATCGTACCGACAGTTGATCTTGGATTGCGACCGGCTGTTTTTTGTTCAATGGAGATGGTCGGTGAAATTCCTGTCGCTGATTCCAGCAAAGGTTTTGCCATGTCTCCCATTTGTCTTCTTGCAAAAGTAGAGAGCGATTCGACAAAGCGCCTTTGGCCTTCGCGATAGATGGTATCAAATGCCATCGAGGACTTTCCCGAACCTGAAACCCCCGTAAAGACAATGAGTTCGTTTATTTTTAGTTCAAGGTCGACCGATTGCAGGTTGTGTACCTGCACTTTTTTCAATACTATGGCTTTATCTTTATCTTTTTCTTTCATAAACTGTATCAAAATCAGGAACCTATGAACAACAAAGGTTGCTCTATTTTTGCAAATTCTCCGCACTAGAGGAGTTTTAAAGCCAAAATAGCTAAAATGTAGGTTGTACTAGTGAATAATACCCTTAATGAATGAAAACTTTCAATTTGTTCTTCTTATTACTCGTTCCGACACTCCTTTTTTCAAATTCCCCGCGCTTTCTCTTTGAGTTAAAAGACGGCTCCTCATTCACTGCAAATTTTAAAAACAAAACGATTGTGGTTAACGATAACTGGCAGATAGAAGAAATTCCAACAAGCGATGTTGTAAACCTTGACCTAAAGGGAGGCCTTTCCGGCAAACGTTTAGCTAAAGGAGGGGTTTTGCAAAATATCTCCGGCGGTTTTCCGAAAGAGCCGTTTCTACTTCTTGAAAATCCAACAAGACGCCTGCATTGGGCTCAACTTGCAAGAATCACGCGCCAGGGAGAAATTGATCCTTTGGAGGGGGCAAAATCAGAAGTTGTCTCGATACGATACATCGCAAAGCAAAAGCCCAAGCCTCAGAGAGTTGAAAAGGAGAGCGCTCCTGTCAAGAACGCAGTGAAGGTAGTTGAGAGGGTAGTCGAAAAGGTGGTAGAAAAAGTTGTAGAAAAGCCAGCAAATGTTTTTCCCTGGATTGCAGATGTTAACGCGCTTCTCTTATTACAAGAGGAACAAGAGAGACAAAATAAAAACCAAAGGCAGGAGATCTCCTTTTTAGAGGCTTCTTTTGACAGGGCTCAAGAGCAGAAAAAAATGGCAGAGATTCAATTTCGTGAATTGTCAGACAAGCAGATCGCCTCTCATAAAGCAGAAGTTTTGGCTTTAAAAAGAGAGCTAGGCGCGCTCATCGAAGAGAAAAATGTTCATTCTCAGCAGGTACGTGAGATCAAACGTCAAAATACGCGTCTACAAAATGAGCTGCTCGTCAAACAAAAGACACTTGATAATATTTACAACCAACTCAATGGAGTCTACTCCTCCTCTGCTGAGAAGACACATCTTGTTCAGGAAGGGGAGAACCTTGTGCATATCTCCAAGAAATACTACGGCACTTCGGCGAGGTGGGAAGAAATCTTTGAAGCCAATCGCGATCAAATCCCAAATTCTAATAAAATCCGCCCCGGACAATTAATTAAAATTCCTTGATATAAGGAAATCTCTGAAAAACGAAAGGTTGTTACATTCACGCCTCTTTTCCTGAATTTCAAAATTCATATATATTTAGTAGTAACTGAAATTATTTAGATGTAATTTAAGGAAGGTCTGATTAACGCAGCTTATTAAATTTTATGCCTTTTTCCTGAAATTCGAGAAAAACGCACTCACTTAACTATCAAGTAGTTAAGTTCGATTGTTTTTTTGAATTTTAGAAAAAATTCAGTCAAAATTTAATTAACCCGAGTTTACAAGAGGTTCCTAAATAACTCTACTTCATTAATTTGCATTAATATATTTCACTTTATTTACTATTAAATAATTAATTTAATAATTATGCTATAATTAAGGTAAGTGTTTAGTTTAGTATAGGTGTTAATATGAGAAAAGTGGGTGGCTATAGTCAAATTCCATCTGGTGATTTCAGTTATAATGATTATAAAA
>JBBDJA010000024.1:0-16759 GCA_040880105.1 Waddliaceae bacterium
AACAGTTAAGCGAGTGCGATTTTATCGAATTTCAGTAAAAAGGCGCTAAATTAAACAATCTGAGTTATTCAGAGGGTCCTTTAGTCGTTTTCAGAAACTAAAAAGATAAGCTCTTGAAAATCGGGATGATTATGAAGAAAGGTAAAACAGCCTTCAGACAACAGCTCATCCATCAATGGTAAACTGCCATATTTATGAGACAATACAAGAGACTCGACAGTTTTACTTAAGTCCTGCTTTGCTGCATGCAAATGAGCAAGAGCGTAGTAAGATAGCGGATTTCCAAGGGAAACAGCTGCTTCAAGCATTTGTCTGGACTCTTCATAAAACCTTAATCCCCACTGCTTTAAGCCAGTCATTTCGCAATATTTAGCGACCTGAAAAAGCGACACGCCATAGTCATGCCAGACCCGCTCATCTTCTTTATTCAAGTAGAGAGAATCTTCGTAGGCATCAAGTGCACTATTCATAATGGAAAAATCCCCGACCATCTCTCCGTACTGAGAGAGCGCAAGCGCAAGCTGATAAATGGAAAACGGGTCATCGGGAGTGCTATCGACTCTTTTTTGCAAAACGGTGATCGACTGTTCAAAATAAAATGGCTCGGAGAGCATCTCCCCAAGCATAAGAAGCGTTTGCCCGTAGAGCAAGCGGATTTCATTCATATTCGAAGAGGAGACATCCACATTTTTAATTGCCCTTTCAAGCTCAACTAAGCCCTTTTTTGCATACTCCTTTACCCCTGTCTCTGCAGCCAATTCATAGAGCGCTTTACTAAATAAGACTTGAAGTGAAAGAGATTTCCCCCTTGCTTGATCACAACATTCGACACATCTTTCCAAATACTCTAATCGTTCAGTTAACTCATAAAGGCCAAACCAACAGTCGGCAGTCAATAGCCAGACAGTCTCATTTTTTGGATAGAGTCTTGTTAATTTTTTAAAATGCTCGATTCCCCTCTCATAGTATTCGGGAGAATCAAAATATTTTGTGATTGCAAAAAGAGCTGTGGCATCTGCAATTGTGTACTTCTCTATGTTAGGAGCTAAATTGATTGCGGCAAAAAATGCGCCTTTGGCCTTTTTAAGCCTATCAATATTTTCTTCAAGTTCACCCAAAGATAAAAGAGCGGTACCTAGATAATAAAGTGTTTCGGCATCTTCCGGAAGTAATTGAAACGCGCGTTTAAATTTTTTGATCGCACTTTGCAAAAACTCAACATCATTTTTCCTCTCCGCAATCCAAAGATCAAGTCTCCCCCACTCTCTCCAAAGCTTGCTTTCTTTTGGTTTTAGATCAGTGGCACGGTTAAATGATGCAATCGAACGGCTTAAAAGCGATGGATCCGATTTTTTTTCTACTAGCATAAATGAAGCAAGTGCAAGATAGCGCCAGCCTTCGTAAAGGTCCGGCTTTTGTTCCACTGCTTTGGTTAGAAGGTCACAGGAAAGAGGGAGAAAGTCCACACGGTTAAGTAGATCTGCGCTCATATACAAGGCTGTACCGTACTCTTGCCAAAATTCAGCCTCGGCCATTTTGCAGTCCGCAGCTTTTTTAAAGTACTCAAGAGAGGCAAGAAAGTCTTTTGGCTCACCACTTAGGTGCGCAAGGAATAATTGCGCCTTTGCGCATTCATGCCAAATACGGGCGGCATCTGATGGGGCGCCCACTTCAATAGCCCGGCCGATTGAAGCTAGACTTATCACTTTCTGAACGAGAAACGGGAGTGTATTCGGCGAGGCTTTACTTGCCAGCTTGATCCGTTGATATCCCTCTTTCGGGCGGTTTCTTTCTAACTCATGTTCAGATGAGCGCAGCAGCAACATGCCCAGTTTTTCCCGCTCCTTCCTACTCATTTTACTTAAGTGATGGGGATCAAGGTAGGGTTTGAGCTTGTCAAATTTCCCGCTTTGATTAATTTGCTCCAATGTCTCTTCAGGATTCACTTTATAACCTCTTAATGGCATCTACCATTTTCTCATACTCTGTTAATGGCTCTAAACACACTGCATTTTCGCAAATATAGAGAGTTGTCTTTTCGTCAACCGGCACCATTTTTTCCACATACGGGATCATTGAAAAAAGGGCGTGATCGTCAATATATCTAAAAATCACAACCTTGTGAGGGATAAAAGATGTCCATAGAATCTTCTCCAATTCCTTTTTATATTCCTTTTTCTCATTCAACGCGACAACAATTGTAATTGTGTGCTTTTGAAAGTAACGGATAAAGGCTATCATGTGAAACGCAAACGCCGTTGGAGAGGATTCGAGGTATGGGGTCACTGCGCTGATAATATCTTCTGCTTCTCTTAAAAAAGTTTCAGCATGGGTCATTTGATACAACCTAATCAAATTTTCTGTATGGACAGCGTTTCCGGAAGGTTCAGCGCCATCGGTCAATGGGCATTTCCTAAGAATTATTGAACGATCTTGCCCATCCGTCTCAAAAAAAGCGCCCTCTTCTGCCTTAAAGTGCTCAAGCAAAACCGTATGCAATTGATCGGCAAAACGGAGCCACTTCGTTTCAGAAGAGACCTCAAAAAGGGTCAGTAATCCTCGAATGAGGTAGGCGTAATCATCAAGACAGGCGCGCACTCCCGACTCACCGTCGCGATACCGGCGCTTCAGCTGCTTTTTATCCCATACATTTTCCATTAAAAAACCAGCTGCACGTACTGCGCCATCGATAAAAATTTCCTCTTCGAATGCAGCGCCGGCTTTTGCAAGAACATCAATCACAAGCCCATTCCAACCGGTAATCACTTTATCATCGATTAGAGGTGGCTTTCGTTTCTTCCTCTTTTGTAGTAATTTCTCTTCAAACTCTTTAAATTTAAGAACCGTCTCATCCGGGTCGAGTCTTCTTTTCTCTGCATAATCTTCAATCGTCATCGAAGAGTGTAAAACAGACCTACCCTCGACATTTCCTTCAACAACAACTCCGTAATACTCACAAAAAATCGTGCAGTCATCAGGACCCAAAATGTCCTTGACCTCATCATAGGTCCATGTGTAGTATTTTCCCTCAACACCCTCGCTGTCGGCGTCTTGAGCGGAGTAAAAGGCGCCTGTTTCCGGATCTCTTAACGTTGTGAGAATGTACCTAAGCGTCTTTTCGCAAATTTGTTGATACTCATCTTTTTTTGTCAGCTGCCAGGCCTCTAAATACGCATTTGCAAGGAAAGCATTATCGTAGAGCATCTTTTCAAAATGGGGCGTCTCCCACATCTGATCGATGCTGTAGCGATGAAAACCTCCCTCCAATCGATCATATATTCCGCCTCGTTGCATCATTTGCAGTGTCTTTTCGACCCAAAATAGCGCGCGGGTTTCTCGATATTTTGCGTAGTAGTGAAGAAGAAAAGTACTATGATAGCCCATTGGAAATTTTGGAGAGCCGCGAAGCCCACCCCACACCGGATCCGCCTCATGAAAAAAAGTCTCTGCCACCTCATGTATGATCTCTTCATGAGGGAGATCATCTCCGATAGGGCGTGTATTTTCTTCAAAAAGTTTAACGATCTGCTCGCCTTGAAGAACAATTTGGTCCTGTTGCTCACTTTCCCAGACTTGCTCGATTTGAACCATTAACTCTTCCATTCCCATTACGCCCCGCATCGATTTTGGAGGTAGATAGGTCGCGGCAAAAAAAGGATAAAGTTCCGGTGTCAAGATCACATTGAGAGGCCATCCCGGATTGCCTGTCATCAAGGCCTGGGCAAAATCCATATAGAGACTATCCACATCAGGCCGCTCTTCCCGGTCCACTTTGATGCAGATAAAAAGGTCATTCATCTTATTTGCAATTTCTGCATTGGAAAAAACATTTTCTTCCATCACGTGGCACCAGTGACAGGTCGCGTATCCTATCGAAAGAAATATCGGTTTATTATGTCGAACTGCAGCAGAAAACGCCTCATCCCCCCACGGATACCAATCCACAGGGTTATGCGCATGTTGCAAGAGATAAGGAGACTTTTCGTGTATTAAGCGGTTGGTAAACTTTTCAGGCATATGTCCATACTTTCAAGATACATCTCTTTTTTCAAGAGCGAAATTTTAAGTTTTAACTTTATAAAGGAAGGCCTGATTAACGCAGGTTAATTAAATTTTGCATGAATTTTTTCTAAAATTCGAAAAAACAATCGAACTTAACTACTTGATAGTTAAGTGAGTGCGTTTTTTCGAATTTTAGAAAAAATTCATGCAAAATTTAATAAGCTGCGTTAATCAGGGGTTCCTAAATGTAACATACTCTTTAATAAACAGATATACAATTCATTTTTCAAGACCTCCTAAAATTCGATAATATTTTCGCCACCTTAATTTTCAGGCTTTCCTTTAATCCGGGATTTAATTCATATTTCTTCTTGATAAAATAATAGGATTCAGTTAATTCAACCTCTTTAATTTATATTGGAGTGACCGATGTCAAAGAAAAACTTTTTTCAAGCAAATCCTAAAGGAGTTGCACTTGTTGCAGCTAGCATTCTGTTCTCTATCACACTGATTACTTGGGAATATCAGTCGCATCAATTTAAACCGGCGAAATCAATAAGCAAAGAACAGATCCAACTCGAACGGAAAATAGACGCGCTGCAATCCAAAGCCAAACGACTGGAGAAGGAATTAAATGAAGCAAAGCTTGCCCTTTGGAAAATACCGGCTCATCAATTTTTATATAAAAACCAAGTCAATAAACATGCAGTTGCCAATCTTAACCGCATGTTGATCGAGAAAGATAGGACATGTCAGACACTTGCAAAACAGTTAGATACATTAACATCCAGTGAGCAATCGCAACTTGCTAAAATCTCAAGACTAGAAGGAACTGTCGATGCGCTTTGCGATCTTACCCATGCGCAAAAAAACTCTATCCAAACAATGGAGCAAGAACACTTTGCAAGCATTTCTGAGTATCAAGAAGCAGTCTCGCGCCTTTATGCATCAAAAAAACAACTGAAAGAGATTATTGCAAAGCGTACATCAAAAGCTGAACTACTTTCGGAAGAAGTTGAAAAACTAAGACTTGCAAATGCTCAAGAAAAAGCTGAGAAAGTCAAACAAACAGAGGCAATTCAAGAGCTTTTAGCCGCACTTGAACTCGATCAACTTCAGATTCACGCGTTACAAAGAAATTTAACGACTGCCGAAAGTGACATGCTTGCTCAAATTGAGTTTTCCCAAAATATGGCAAATGAACTGAGAAAAACCGGAAATCAGTACCAAGACTTATGTCAAAATTGCGCAACTTTAAATGATATGTTATCGTTTTACTCTAATCAAATCGAACGGAGTGAAGAAGAGAATGCAATCAATTGACCCAAGGCTCGCCCCCGCACAATACTATGACTCGGAAACCAAGGAGGAGGTCCCCCAAGCTGTACTTCCGCAACTTGTCAGTGTTTCAAATTCCTCAGGAAACACGACACCAACTCGCACACCCTCCGAACTTCAGCAGCGCATTGAAAGTTACAAAGAGTTAGCGCTTCAAGACCCTCAATCTAAAAACCCGGCCAAAAAAGGGTTTTTTAAGGACAAGGCGTGGATGATACTTGGTTCCGCAATTGCCTGCCAAATCACAGCAGGACTGGTTTCCACATTTTCTGATAGTGATGACACTCTAGTAAAGGTGATCGCCGCAGGAGCGATTCTTATAGCAGTTCCGGCTGAAGCTTACTTTGTTTGGCATGAATACCAACAAAATAAAAAGCAAGAGCAAGAGAAACTTGGCCTGTTTAAAGAAATGTTAGATCATCATTTTGAAAGGTTTACAGCTGCATACCCCAGAGGTTATCCTGAAGTCAACTCCGATAATCCGGAAAAGATGGAAAAAGATGTAAGACTCTACTTTATAGATGTTAAACACCATCACAAATACTACGAACGCTCGCGCCAACGCCTTCCTCAGGTGGAATGTCCACCACCTCCAACTTTTGAGAAGGCTCTATCGGATTTGATTGCCTCCTTAGGAGAGAACCATCCCCTATTAAATCGTTTGGGTATTTCCTCCCTTTTCAAGGATCAAGAGGCGTCTGCCTCTCAACAAAGCACCTTTCCCGGAGAACTCTCGGCATTCCGCCGCAGTTCCTCAGATGAAATCGACAAGAAAAACGTGACTCGAATATTTGAAAATTTAGAGCAAAAAATCGGCGTCTCTCTTCAATGGGTAGAGAAAAATGGGATTCGATGCCACCGCGACGGAAGTCTTGATCGCGTATTGAATGTTTAAATCCATACTTCTTTATATTGACGAAAAGGAAAAAAAGATCTAGAATCTTATTTTTCCATCTGCCCAGGTGGTGAAATGGTAGACACGCCAGATTTAGGATCTGGTGCCGCAAGGTGTGGAGGTTCGAGTCCTCTCCTGGGCAATTCATCATAAATACTCTCGCTCTGTAAAACTACCGCTTTTACTGATCAAATAACACAAAAATACCCAAATCTACCCTTTATAGACAGAAACGTGCGAAGAATGGTAGAATGTAAAGTAACTTATTAACTCGACCAACTTTACCAAAGAGTGTCACATGAAAAAACTTTTTTCACTTCTAATGGCTATAGTAGCTTTACCACTGATGGGGAGCGTCTCTCAAGTAGACAGTTCTCAGTTTAATCAAGCAACTGCAAAGGGAATTGCGATTGTAGATTTTTATGCCGACTGGTGCGGACCTTGCAAACAATTTGCACCTGTATTCGAATCTGTCTCCTCTGAAATGGAAGGTAAAGCCGTTTTCCTGAAAGTGAATGCAGATCAAGCGCCTGATATCCTTCAAAAGCACGGAGTGCGCGCGCTACCAACCATTATCGTGTTCAAAAATGGTTCTGAATTCGCTCGAAAAGTGGGACCTGCCGACGCAGAGACTCTGAGAGGTTATGTCAAATCAGCTTCTAAAAACTAAATGGCTTTAGTTAAAGAAGGAGTACTTGGCATCGTCTTTCGAAACAATCGAAGCGAGGCTCTCTTACTCAAACGTCGCGATGCGGGGATTTTTGTAATCCCCGGCGGCGGTATCGACGAAAACGAATCCCCCGAAGAGGCTGTCATCCGTGAACTTGAAGAAGAGACTTCATGTCCGGTCAAAATTGTGCGCAAAATTGCAAAGTACACACCCATTAACCGCCTAACTAAAACGACCCATTTTTATGAGTGTGAACTTACAGAAGAAAAGTCTCCTCAAACAGGGCCGGAAGCAGTAGAGGTCGGTTTCTTCCCTTTAACCGCTCTCCCTAAACCTCTCTTTTATATTCATCATGATTTCATACAAGATGCAACTGCACCACTTTCTGACTGCATCGTCAAATCGTTATCACAAGTGACATATTTAAACTTCTTTATCTACATTTTTAAACACCCTCTTCAGTTCTTCCGCTTTTTTCTTTCGCGATTTTCGAAAGAGTAAGAAATCAAAAGAAAAAAACTACTCCCTTAAGGTTTCTTAAATTTAGACAAATCGTTATAAATGAACATGGTATTCAACCCCTTGAGAACGCATGAACCGAGTAGATCGCATTTTTGCAAAATTTTATTGGGTCTTTGCATTCCTCCTCGTTTGTTTTTTTCTTAACGAACAGGATAAACGGCAAATAAGGGCAGAGATGCAAGTACTCGAAGAAAAACATGCGACCTTATTAGATCAATTGAAGAAAGAAAAAAACGTTTACGATGAACTTGCGCTACAAAAAGAGAGTCAAAATGACTCTGCATGGAAAGAAATTGTCTTAATGAATGAACTAGGTGTCATCCCCGAGGGATTCACACAAGTGGTATTTGAATAGTGACACACGATTTTTTTCTCATCGCACTTATCATTCTTCTCACATTGGGTTCCGGATTTTTTTCCGGTTCCGAAACAGCACTTTTTTCCCTTTCGCCCCCTACAGTGCAAACCTATAAGGGGTCTCAAGATCCCAAAAAACGACTGATTGCCAAGTTGTTAAGCCGGCCACGTGGACTTCTCGTGACCGTTTTTATGTTGAATGTCTTTGTCAATATCCTTCTGCAAAACGTCTGCTCTAGCCTTTTTGGAGTTGAATCCGGGTGGCTTTTTCAAGTAGGTGTTCCCCTTCTCATCACACTTGTTCTCGGGGAAATTATCCCAAAAAACCTTGGGATGCAGTACAATAAAAAATTCGCACATGCAACAGTCACAACCATTTACTGGTTTCACCGCGTGATCGCCCCCATTCGCAACGTCACTGAATGGGTGACATCACCGATTTCAAAAATCCTATTCTTCTATTTAAAAAAGGAAGAAAGCATTTCAGAGTATGAGCTCTCACATGTACTTAAAACATCGGAAAAAGAAGGAGTGCTCAGCAGCGGCGAGGCAAATCTAGTCAGAGGATACCTTTCCCTTCAAAATAACAGTATTAAAGAAGTGATGGTTCCAAGAGATGAAATCATCTATTATGAAATATCGGAACCACTCACTAAATTGACCCACCTCTTCTCGGAGCAAGAAGTGACGCGTTTACCTGTTTGCTCAGGAGATATTGACAATGTCCTCGGAATTCTGACCGCGAAAAGTTATTTTTTGCGGCGCGATCTCATCCAAAAGCCGGAGGACATAAAAAAATGGTTAAAAAAACCTTACTACGTCCCTGAGACCACTCAAGCGCAAGTCCTACTCAGACAATTGAATGAAAATCTTGAGGTTTTCGCTCTTGTCATCGATGAGTATGGGCAGATTGAGGGGCTTGTCACCAAAGAAGATCTTGTGGAGGAGGTTATCGGCGAGATCACCGATCGAAGGGATGAAAAAGAGTGGTATACAAGGTCAAGTCATAATGAAATTATCGCAAGTGGAAAGCTAGAACTCTCCGAACTCAACGCGCTTTTTGATTTAAGTTTGAAAAGTGAGGCCGGCATGATCACAGTGAACGGATGGCTCACCGAAAAAATGGGAGAAATCCCCTCTCCCGGAACCACCTACGAAACAGATCATGCCGTCTTTCAGATACTCTCTTCAATCCCTAGCCGAATTCAAAGTGTGTATATTAAGAAGAAAGAGGCGCTATGAACTGGTTCCATTGGTTGCTCTTTAATGGACTTGCGATCGCTATCTCTGCGTACTACTCGATGATGGAGATGTCTTGCGTTTCGTTCAACAAAGTTCGGCTTCACTACTATGTCAGTCAACACTCAAAACCGGCCCAATGGATCAACTATCTACTTAAACACCCGTTTCGCTTGTTTGGAACGACATTGATTGGTGTTAATGTTGCCAATATCACAAGTTCGCAGTGCGCGCGCGAAATGTTTTCAGCCCTTGGGCTCAATCCGGATCTCTCTCCTTTGATGCAGGTCATTCTTGTCGTTATTTTCGGTGAACTAGCGCCCATGTTTGCAGCGAGACACTACGCTGAACATGCGGCACTCTTGGGAATTCCGGTTCTCTATGGAACCGCTAAATTACTCACTCCTCTGCTTTGGATCGTTGGGCTCATATCAAAATCGATTAACTGGGTCATCGGAGGTAAAGGCATACGATCGAAGCTTTTGATCACTCTTGATGAGCTGCAAAAAATTGTCGAAGAGCATTCCGATGAAAACATCACAGAAGGCTCAAATGAGCAGTTGAATCGAATCACAGCCAATATTTTTAACCTTCGTCATCTGACCGCTAAAAATATGATGGAGCCACTTCACTCATTTCCGAAATTTCCCTCGTTTGCAACCGTTGGACAAATGCGCGAAAAAATGCGCCATACAATGAAAGATTTCATTTTATGCTACCACAAACAGCACGACCTCATCGTCGGAATTGCCTTTCCAAGAGACTTAGTGCGGATTCCGGATAATCGACGCATTCGCGAATATGCCAAGTCTCCGTGGTTTGTAACCGCAAATACCCCCGTCGCAAACCTTCTTGAACAGTTTAAAAACAATAAACAGCGTGTCGCTATTATTTTAAATGAAAAAGGCGTTGCAATCGGGGTTATCACGCTTGACAATCTGATCAACGAAATTTTTGGCGAACTGCCCCTGATTCCAAGTCGAGAGCGGCGCTACATTATTTTAGACCGGACATTTCCGGGAAACATGACTGTTAAGGAATTTAATAAAAAATTCGACATCATCTTAAGTGAACAAGAGGAGTATACTCTTTCAAGTCTAATGGAAAGCCACTTAGGTAGACCTCCTGAAGAAGGTGACACGCTTTTACTTGAACCGTTTGAACTCAAAGTTTTAGAGGCAAGCTTGCTTGAGGCTAAAGTTATCGAAGTGAAGACAAAGGTCGGATGAGATCTGAAATGACCTTTGCAGCCTTTTTCACTTCTTCTTTTGTATTCATACGGCTAAATGAAAACCGAATGGATGAGTTGACACGTTCAGGTGGATACCCCATATTCAGTAGCACGCGAGAGGGGGCAAAATTTCCCGATTGACAAGCAGAGCCGTGGCTTGCCGCTATCCCGTGAATATCAAGATGCATAAGAAGAGACTCTACATCGACACCTTCAAAGGCTAAGTTGGAAGTACTGCAAACCCGCTCGCCCTCACCATTGACTGCAAATTTTACCGAATGCGCCTTAAGTTCACTTTCAAAAAGATCACGAAGGGAGGTGATAGAATCGAAGTCACCCAAAAGCTCAACTGCCTTTGCAAGTCCGACAATTAGCGGAACAGCCTCTGTGCCTGCCCGCCTTCCATACTCTTGGGTACCGCCGGTAATTTGAGAATTTAACCTAAATTGTTTGCGCACAAACAAAAAACCGATTCCCTTGGGCCCATGAATTTTCTGTCCGCTAAAACTCATTGCGCTCACACCTTCCGGAATCACAAAAGACTCTTTTCCAAGAAGCGCAACGCCATCGACAAAAAAATCGATTCCTCGACTTAGCGCGAGCCTCGCAATCGCTTCAATATTTGTTTTTACACCTGTCTCATTATTGACAGCCGCACAGGCAATTAACTGTGTATTTGGGCAAATTGCATTTTCAATTGTCTTGTACTCAAGCGCCCCTTTTGTACCAACCGATAAACGCTTAGCTTCTATCACCCCTTTCTTTTCAAGCGCTTGAACCGTCTGCTCAAGAGCGGCATGCTCCACATTCGAGAGGATAAAGTGCCCCCCTTTTCGCTCTGCCATCCCGCGCAAAACCAGGTTAATCCCCTCAGTCCCGCCGGATGTAAATATAATCTCATCGGAGCGCACACCCAATTGCATGGCGATCAAGTCGCGCGCTTTTGTGATTGCCGCCTTTGACTCCCTCCCTTTAGAGTGGATACTTGAGGGATTGCCGTATAGCTGCTTTAGCGCGTTGACTATCTCAGTAATCACACGAGGATCAAGGGGTGTAGCAGAATTATTATCGAGATAGATCATTCTTCGATTTGAAGCAAAATGACCGTAATGTTGTCTTGACCGCCCTTTGCTTTTGCCGCTTCAATCAGACCGCAGGCGCAGTGATCAAGGGCAATTGAGCGATTCAAAATCTCTTCCATTTCACAGTGGCTAAGATAATCTGAAAGCCCATCGGAACATAACAAAAACCAGTCGCCGGTTTCAAAGTCGATCCTTTTGATGGATGGAATCACATGGTCTTGGGTTCCAATTGCTTTTGTGATAATGCTCTTATACTTCAACTCATCTATCTGCTCGCTTGCAAAATTTGCATACTCAAGCATTTCTCGTTGTAAAGAGTGATCTTCTGTCAACTGCTCAAGTTCGCCACTTCGTAAACGATAGACCCGGCTGTCTCCCACGTGAGCAACAAAAAGATCCTCTTGGCTGAAAAGTAAAGAGCAAAGCGTCGTTCCCATCCCTCTTAAAGATGCGGAGCTCAAGCTCATTTTATAAACATGACGATTTGCCGCATCTATTGCGCAGGTGATTTCTTTTACAATCTCATCTTTTGGCAAAGGCGCAAGATGCTTGGAATCAATTGACCTGTGAAAGGCATCTACCGCTTCTTTTGCCGCCACTTCACCGGCAAGATGACCGCCCATTCCGTCTGCAAGAATATAGACCCGATTGAGATCGGAAATGACATATGCATCCTCATTTGTCTCTCGAGTCAACCCAATATCTGAAAGCCCAAATGATTTGATTTTATAAGACATAGAAAATAAAGACATACAAGTTATTTTAGCATATTTGACTATTATTTACTAGGGAATTTCAATTACTAAGACCAGCGTACTCACCCCATTAAAGGCAATATGCAACCCGATAGGTGCCCAAAGCGAGCCATATTTTTCGTTTAGGTAGCCCAAAAAAAGAGATAAGACAAAGATACCGGTAAAAAATTCCACGTTTCGCATTCCATGAGACGCTGATAAATGGAGAGTTGCAAAGATCAAAGCGGTGACTAAAACCGCCCACTTCCAGTGTAGACGTCCTCTTAACCAAGTCTGTAGCATCCCACGAAAAAGCAGCTCCTCTACCATTGGAATAATCACAACAACAATAAGCGAAAGTGTAGTAAATAATGGCAGATGATGCCGCACTCTGATCAAGTCTTGTACCGGAAGTTGCTGGATATTTGGAATCGTAAAAAATTGACCTAAAATAAGCTTAACCAAAATGACCGAAACGATCACAAAAGGGAAACAAATAAACCAGCTGCCCAACCCAATAAAGAAATTTTTCAAAGGTTTCCGGCGTTTCCCCCACCAACGCCCCATAATCTCCGTACGAATCCCCTTAGGCAGAGTATAAAAATATGCAAGCGTAATAGAAGAAGAGAAGAAGGTGCTAAAAATCGCAAGCCAACTCCTCATATCGGCAGAAAGTTTAACCGGATAAAAGTAAAAAAATGAAAACAGTAAAAATGGAAAAAAGAGTAGCTGTGAGAAGAAAAAGATGAAAATCCCTGTAAAGGCCGAAAGTCCGGAGATCTGCGGGGTAAACTCTTGGATTTTATGACGGAAAAACCCGAATGAAAAACTGACAATCCCAACAATCAACGCGACAAAAGCAAGTAAAAAAAAAGAAATAGTTTCATCCATTATGCTTAAAAACCTAATTTCGGGTATAAAAACGTAATTTAACCCGATAGGCGAATAAATGGAACCTACATTTTCACTTCTAGGATCTGCAATCCTAATTTTTTGTGTTATTTTTTTTGGACTTTTGATCTTAAAAACAGTTTTAAAAAAGCGCAGTCGACTCTTTTATCTTCTAGAACAAAAATCGTACCTTATCTTCTTTTTTTTCATCGCTTTAGGACCTGCGCTAAAGGTCTTCGATTTTTCTGAAAGAATTGAATACTTTACGAGCGAAATCTTTATTATTGCATTAATGCTGCAAATTGGATTTTGGGGACATGCGCTCGTCATTTACGGAGTTGAAACCTACGAGCTTGCCACAAAAAAAGATCAAGGATTTCCACCCTCACATCTACACCTTATTAGACTCACCCTTCGAACCCTTGTCTGGATTCTCGTTTTGCTCTTTTTGCTCGACAACTTAAATTTTGATATCGCAGCGCTGATTGCTGGGCTTGGAATTGGCGGGATTGCGATCGCCCTTGCCGTACAGGGAATTTTAAGTGACCTTCTCTCCTCCGTCTCTATTCTTCTTGATAAACCTTTTCGCCTCGGTCACACCATCCAAGTCGATGCATTCATCGGGGTCGTTGAAAAAATCGGGATTAAAACCACCCATGTGAGGAGTTTAGACGGTGAACTCATTATCTTCTCCAATTCGGATCTTTTAAAGTCCAGAATCCGCAATTTTGAAGAAATGAAAGAGAGGCGCGTCGTTTCAAAAGTCAAAGTTCCTTTGAAGGCAGATGATCAAATAGCCACCGCTCTACCCGATGCAATTAAACAGCTCTTTAGCACAATCCCCAAAGCCCGCTTTCAACAAGCAAGTGTGAAAGAATTTACCAAAGATGACTACCTTTATGAAATTACCTACTACATCGAATCGAAAAAGGACGACTCATTCAGAAAATTACAACATGAGATCAACTTAAAGCTCTCTCATCTAATGAAAGAGATGAAACTTTTTTAACAATTAAACAGTAGTAGGAAGAGATGGTCACAACAGTCATAGCTTCTCGCCACGCGAAAGCAAAAACGCAAGGGTATGCAGACGCCGATCTCTACCCTCTATCAGAAGAGGGAATAGAGAAACAAAACAAAGTGGCCCTTGCACTGAAAAATGCCGGCTACATCCCGACAAAAATCTACTCCTCTCCCCTTCTACGCGCCCGCCAAACAGCTGACATATTTTCCACACTCTATAACATCCCATTTGAAGAGTTACCTGCTCTTGGCACTGAATTTGACGGAGAAAGGCTTTGCACTTTCATTCCACCTCCCGAGTTAAATCAAACAGTACTCCTTGTCGGCCACGCCCCTACTTTAGCGCATTGGATCAACCAACTGATCGGGGATGAGCAGCTCCCCGGCCTCTCCACAAGTAGCGCTGCAATCCTTACGATCGATCCCAATCAAACAAAACTTGTCGAGGTTATTCATGGATAAAAAAATCGCCGTTGTTACAGGAGGAAGTCGAGGGATTGGAAAAGCCATCGCGACCGCTTTTCACATAGAGGGTTTTCAAGTTGCCATTACCGGAAGAGATCAGAAAAGCCTAGATGAAGCTAAACGTTCCATTGGCACGCAATGCCACGCATTTGTTTGCGATCAGTCAAGCGCGGGCTCCATAAAAGAAATGACCGACTCCGTTTTAAACAAACTTGGAACCCCCGATATTTTAGTCAATAACGCCGGTATTATGATGCGACATAAGCCCATGCTTGAGATCTCATATGAAGAGTGGGATCTGATGATTCAAACCAATTTAACCGGCGTTTTCCTCACCACTCAGACATTTCTTCCACACATGATCAAAAAAAACGGTGGCGATATTGTCATGATCGCATCGATGAGCGGAAAAAAAGGCGATAAAGGACATACGGCCTATGCCGCAAGCAAGTTCGGACTCAGGGGATTTTCAGAAGCTCTGCTATATGAAGTTCGAAATCACAATATTCGTGTGATGGTTTTAAACCCAAGCCAGGTCAACACAACCGATGATGAGAGTCGACCCTTTATCCACACAACAGACATCGCTAAGACGCTCATCCACCTCAGTAAACTACCAAATCGCATGTTGATTAAAGAGATGGATTTATGGGGAACAAATCCAACAGCATGAAACATTTACGAGAAATATTTACCATCTGCTTCGATAGAGTGGAAAAAAAGTTCGCAATTATTTTTGTAAATAATTCATTCCCTGTGCTATCTATATCCCAAAGTAAGTAATGAGCACATATGGGCTCTTAGAAAACGGTGTGAAGCCTTAAAAGAGTCGATCTGCTTATTTATTGACAAGTTTTAGACATCACTTTAACTTAAAGTGATTCTAAATTATTTTTAAACCTCATAACCAAAATGGAGGATGCTAATGACTCGTTTTTCAATGAAAAATTCGGTCGTAGCGGGTATTGCTTCAGCACTTTGCCTAATGGTTGGCACAGTGCAAGCGGACCAAGACTATAACAACTATGGCAGCTACCCATGCGAGCCATGCGGAACTTGCCCAGACAGATGCTTTAGCACTTGCTGTGTAGATGACCAGTGTGGTTTCTTTATAGGAGCAGACTTGCTTTTCTGGACTGCGTGCCAAAAGAACCTAAGCTGCGTCATTACTGACACTGTAACAGGTGAGACCCCAGAGACTACTGAATTCAACCGCCATCTTGTCGATTACGACTGGTCTGTTGGCTACCGTGTCTTCGGTGGATACCGCATGGGCGTTGATGATTGGGAAATCGCAGCTGTTTTTACACACTGGGATAACGATTCATCAAAAACTGTAGACCATAATGACAGTACGATACATCAACACTGCAGAGTAGATCTGGACTACGACGTTATCGATATCTTATTAGCACGTAGCTACCAACTCGGTTGCGATTCACAGTTTAAACCATTCATCGGCTTTAGAGGCGTATGGTTGGATCAAGACTGGAAGACAGAAGATCTAGCAGTAACACCAGTAGTGCCATTAAGAGAGTTCCACAGTAGCCTCTTTGCACGTGGTCTGCACGCAGGTTCTACGTTCCATTGGGATGGCTGCGAAGGATTTGGCCTATGGGCAACAGCAGGAGCCTCTTTACTAGAAGCTGATGTTCACAACAAACATGAAGTGAATTTTGAAGCTGCTAACCCACCAGTTGCAGGTGACACTCTAAAAGAGAAGTACTGCCTACCGTTTGCAGGTTACAACCTCGGCGTTGGCATCGACTATGAGTGCTGCTTCTGCGGATGCGAAGGCGAAAGCATAGTCCGTCTCGGTCTTGGATACGAATTCCAAAACTGGTTCAGCACACCTGAGCCTGTAAGAGACTTCATTGATGTTGATGTAGCAACACCAGATATTGACGCTGTTCATGGTGTCTCTACTGGCGGCGCGCTTATGTTGCACGGTGTCACTTTCCGCGTTGGATACTACTTCTAATCTAGGAAAGAGATCAGCTTGCTGATTCTACCGTATGGAACTTGTTCCATACGGTTTTTTTTTGCCCTAATGTTTTTAAGATCACATTCATCAAGTCCGGAAAAATAGCCAGAACTCCTGTAGAAGATGAGTCATCGAGTGGAATTTCAGGGCGGAAGAGCGCGTTTTGAGCTTATTTAAACTGCTTAAGATACTGCGCGAGAAGCCCTTGATAAATTGAATTGAATTTAAGTTACATAGAAGCTCCTTATTCATTGACAAGTTTTAAACATCACTTTAAGTTAAAAGTTTCTAAATTATTTTTTTTAACCTCATAACCAATATGGAGG
>JBBDJA010000025.1:0-80194 GCA_040880105.1 Waddliaceae bacterium
ATCAAAAGAGCATTTTCCCTTGCTCGCCCTCCCGGCCATCACGCCTCTTTTGATCAAGGTAAGGGGTTTTGCATTTTCAACCATGCAGCAATCGCCGCAAGATACGCGCAAAACACGTATGCAATGAGAAACATTCTGATTCTAGATTGGGATGTGCATCATGGGGACGGGACGCAAAATATTTTCTATCATGACCCTTCGATCTTTTATTTTAGCACTCATCAAATCAATCACTACCCATTTTCGGGGTTTGCAGATGAAAAGGGCGCAGACAAAGAGGTTCGCAATATTTGGAACTTCCCCATTTACCCAACCGATCAGTCTCGCGAAGAAGTGTTAAGTTATTTTGAAAATACTCTTCCGGAAATCGCGAAATGGATTAAACCTGACCTTGTAATTATATCGTGCGGTTTTGATGGTCATGAAATGGATCCGTTAGGTGGTTTCAACCTGACTGATCAAGACTTTGAAAGGTTAACAAAGGCTGCAATTACAGTTGCCGAGAAGTATTCAAGTGGGAGAGTCGTCTCAATCTTAGAAGGGGGATATCAATTGGATGCTTTAGCCTCTGCATCTTATCAGCATTTAAAGGCTTTAAACGAATGGAAACCTTACCCTGAGAGCTAAGGTACTCTCAGGGCAAGTTCAGATCTAGCCTCCGTTACTTGCAAGTACAGCTAAGATCAAGAGTGCCACAATGCTTGTAATCTTGATCAAAGGATTGACTGCAGGTCCGGCAGTGTCTTTATATGGATCTCCGACTGTATCTCCGGTGATTGCTGCTTTGTGTGCTTCAGAGCCTTTTCCACCGTGATGACCGTCTTCAATATATTTTTTCGCATTATCCCATGCACCTCCACCGGAGGTCATAGAGATTGCAACAAATACACCTGTGACTACAACACCAAGAAGTGCCGCTCCAAGCGCAACAAACCCTTCTTCTACTCCGGCAAAAAGCCGAATAATGAATACAAGAAGGATAGGTGCACCGATGGGTAATATCGAAGGGAGTATCATCTCTTTAATTGCTGACTTTGTCAACATATCGACAGTACGGCCATAGTCAGGCTTTTCTGTCCCTTCCATTATCCCTGGCTTCTCTTTGAATTGACGTCGCACTTCTTCAACAACAGCGCTTGCAGAGCGGCTAACGGCCATCATGCTGAGTCCGCCGAATAGGTATGGAAGAAGTCCTCCCAAAAATAGTCCGACTACAACATAGGGGTTTTGAAGTGTGAATTCACATATTCTGTCAGGAAAGTAATAGTGCAGATCTTCAAGATAAGCAGTGAACAAAACAAGTGCCGCAAATGCAGCGGATCCAATTGCATATCCTTTGGTCACAGCCTTTGTTGTGTTTCCAACAGCATCCAGCGCGTCAGTTCGCTGCCTTACTTCTGCCGGGAGTCCCGCCATTTCCGCAATACCGCCGGCATTGTCGGTTACAGGTCCATATGCGTCAAGGGCCACAATCATTCCGGCAAGCGCAAGCATACTTGTTGCAGCAACGCCAATTCCAAAGAGACCGGCAAATGAGTATGCACTTAACATTCCGGCGCAAATCACAATTACCGGAAGCGCGGTGGATTCCATTGAAATCGCAAGACCTTGAATAATGTTTGGTCCATGACCGGATAACGAAGCTTTAGCAATGCTCGCTACCGGACGGTAGTGAGTTAATGTGTAGTATTCTGTAATAAACATAAGAAGAGCAGTGACTGCAAGTCCAACGATTGACGAATAGAAAAGACTCCAACCTGTAAAGCTCATTCCATTGAACGCCACTCTTGTATCCATTCCAATATGCAAGTAGGTCACAACACCGATTAACACAATAGAGATTATTCCGGTCGCAAGCGAGCCTTTATATAGAGCGCGCATAATATTTTGCGATGGTCCTAGGCGGACAAAATATATCCCGATAATCGTAGCTAAAATGCAGACAGCTCCAATCAAAAGCGGGTATGCCATCATTCGTGAAGCGACTTCCGCTGAAAAAAAGATCCCTGCAAGAAGCATAGTACCGACTAAGGTTACAACATATGTTTCAAAAAGGTCAGCTGCCATTCCCGCGCAGTCTCCAACATTATCGCCCACGTTATCCGCTATCACAGCCGGGTTGCGAGGATCATCTTCAGGGATTCCCGCTTCGATTTTCCCAACGAGATCAGCGCCGACGTCAGCACCTTTTGTAAAGATTCCGCCTCCCAATCTAGCAAATATAGAGATCAAAGAACCTCCAAAGCTAAGTCCGATCAGCCCTTCAAGAAGCTCTCTAGACTCAAAATTCAAGTAAAGAAGAGAGACATAGTAAGAAGTAATTCCCACAAGTCCAAGTCCAACGACTAAAAGACCTGTCACAGCACCTGCTCTAAATGAGACGTTAAGTGCTTTTGTTAAACTTTCTCGCGCAGCTTCTGCAGTCCGAACATTGGCTCGAACAGATACATTCATACCAATATATCCGGCGATTCCTGAGAAGAATGCTCCAATCAAAAAGCCAAAGCTTACGTGCCAGCCAAGAAGGACTGCTAGTATAACAAATACGACAGCGCCGACAATTGTAATGACTTGATACTGTCGATTTAGATACGCGCGGGCCCCTTCCTGGATGGCTCCTGCGATTTTATTCATCTCTTCTGTGCCCGTGGGCAAAGATAGAATGGATCGTGTCATGTAGATCCCATATAAAATGGCGATCAGGCCACTACCAATTGCAAATGCATATTGCCATGTCATAATTAACACCTTGTTAGTAAAGTTTTGGGATTATGCCAAAAGGTAGGCAAAAGCGCAAGTTCTAAGGTCGCACTGTAGAAGTCGGGGTCTCTAAATAAGTCTGATTGTCAAATTCAGTCAATTTTCTCTAAAATTGAGCAACAACTTTTTTGCTGAACCAATAAGTGGTTAAGCGAGTGTGTTTTTCTCGAATTTGAGGAAAAAGGCGCTAAATTCAACTACCTGACTTAATCAGAGGTTCCTAGGTTGATGGGGTTTGTGAAAAACTCAACGTATCAAACAGCTACGGCTTCAATAACGCAAAGTTGACATTTTGTAGTCATAATGCGCTTTAATGAAAAACCGGACGTTTCAAGCAGAGTAGAAAATTCCTGTTCGGTTCGCTCTCTTCCGGGAAAAAGAGCCATCATCGCGACATCAATTGTCTTTTCTTGCTGTCCTGCCTTACCTTCCCGGATAATGAATTCGAAAATGAAAAGCTTTTTTCCAACCTGGATAGCTTTACGAATATTACTAAGAATACGTATGCATGCGTGATCGTCCCAATCATGCAGCACGCGCTTAAGTAAGTAGACATCTCCACCTTCGGGAGCCGTTTCGAAAAAAGTGCCCGATGATGTCTGGAAACGATCGGCAAAGGGTCCTAAATGAAGGGTTGTAGATGAAAAAACGACCTGTGGCAATTCAAAAAGAATTCCTTTTAACGTTTCATTGTTTGAAAGAATTTGCGCAAGGAAATGGCCAGTTCCGCCGCCCACGTCGACAATCGTTTTTGACTCGCCAAAATTGATGGCTTTGGCAATGATACGATCCTCTTCTTCGGTAATATTTGCCATTCCGGCGTCAAACTTCTCACTCATCAACGGATGGGAAGAGAGGTACTCAAAGTAGTTTTTTCCGTAGATCAGGTCAAAGGCAGGCTTTCCGGTTACGACTGAAGACTTTAAGTTTCCAAGTGCGCGCCATCGGATTTCATCTTCTTGAAGAATCATATTGCGAAGGGAATCCGGTTGTCCGGAACAGAGACAATGCCCAAGAGGTGTCACTGAGTACTTGCCCTCTTCATCTTCATCAAAAAAATCATAGGAGACAAGCATCCTCATCAATCGATAGAGTGACGCTTCATGAACGTCGATTTTCTCTGCCAATTGTCTAGAATCAAGTGGTGTATGCAAAAGGATATCCGGTATACCTAAATCTGCAACAACATAGATCGCGCGGTCAACCACGCGGTGTCTCATGAGTTCCCAGATTTTTTGCTTACCTTTTTTACTGATTGAGGCGGACTCTATTTCTTTAGTTGGCATTTTGCCTCACATTCTCTTAGAAAAAAGTATACTATAGCGGAAAGCAGATTTTTAGAGCAAATGTAACCGACTTACTAAAGGATCTTATCGAGACGTGAATTTGGGATACATTTGCTAAAAATCAAAAAATTAGAGAGGTGTTAGCCATCTGATTTTTAACCTAATGCGATATGTTTTATTTGATATTAGCGATTTGGCTTCTTAGAATCAAAATCCAGAAGGCTTGTCACAACACTTTCAAGCTTTTTTCTTTTACTTTCATCAATCAGTTGCTCTTTGTCGTTAAATGCCTCATTTGCATTGGGAAGGTTTAGATAATCAGGAGTCACAAGAACTCCAACATTTTGAAGAAGAGAACGGAGATGGGTTAAGCTACGGTATCCCCCAAAATATCCGGGAGAGGCGCTCATTAGCGCAGCCAACTTACCTTTAAAAGCGATAAGATTGGGCTCCTTGCTATCTTCCGGACGCGAGACCCAGTCCATCGAATTTTTCAAGGCAGCGGTGATCGAGCTATTATATTCCGGAGATGCGATTAAAAAGCCGTCGCTTTCGACCATCATTTGCTTCATTTTTTTTGCATTGTCCGGAAGGCCGCTGCTTTCTTCTATGTCGGCATTATAAATCGGCATCTGATAATCTATCAGGTCAATATACTGAACTTCAGCCCCTTTCGCTTTTGCAATTTGAGCTGCAATTTTCACTAATTTCTTATTATACGAGCCTTTACGTAGACTGCCGGAAAATGCGAGAATTTTCATAAGCCTATTGGGAAGTAACCGCGAATTTCATTCGGATCTAAATGCGTAATATCTTTTGAGACTTCTGCTTCCAGAATCTTCAACGTTGAGTCTGACAAAAAATGGCGGAGCATTCCGAGTATGGTAGGCGATGCCGCGATGAAGAGGCGTTCTACCTCTCCTTTTCCACGCGCTTTATCAATGAATTCGGCAACCATGCGAGCAAATGCTTGTGCCTGCGCCTTCTTAATTGTTGTATGTGGTTCCATTGACGATCGAGCGGTAGACATCGACTCAAAACTCGTTCCTTGTTTATCACTCACCAAATCGCGCGGGTGCATTTTCCCCTCGGGATGGATAAGCGAATGAATTTCAAGAAGGGCAAGCGCTTTTTCCAAGCGGAAAATGCGGGCACTTGTGCCGTTTGCTGCTATAATCCAAGTCTCTTTTGTCATAATAACCTCTTATTTTTAGTATACAGGAGTATAAAAAAAATTGTAAACACCTTAATATTTCATTCAATTTTTTGGAGGTTTTTATGGACATTTATCAGGAGACTCTCTAAGAAAAAAGTATGGAAAAGTTTATTCGAGAGCTACAAATCGGAGAGATTCACGCCCGAGACGTCTGGCAATTTGAGTTGAAATCGGAGTTTTTCCCTCCTTCTGAGACCAGCGTAAACTCATACTCCCAGGAATTTTACATTTTCATCCCTAACTCATTGTATATCAATGAAGAAGTATACACGAGCAAACAATTTTATGAGGATCAGACGAACTTTATTCGATATAAGACACCGGAACAAAATCTAAAACAAATTGTCGATCCCGAGTTTAAAGCCTCTCCGCTTAGCCGTCTCAAAACTTATTTAAAACAGCCTCACTCAAAAAAAAACCTCAAGCTCATTGAGGATGAGGTTAAACTCCTCGGGAATATTGTTCGAAGCGCAATCAGGCGCCGAGTAAAAAAAATTATCGATGGAAAATCAGATATCATCGACTTTTGCAATTCTATAGAAAAATTTCAAAAGGAGTATATCGAACTCAAAGAACATTTTCATCAAGAGTGGGGTAAAAAGACATCTCCTCCTTTTATTTATACTCAAGAATTTATGAGTAAGTCGATCCAGTACTATTTAACAGGGCTGCTCAAAAGAAAGGAACATACGTTGTCAACTGAAGAGCGCGAAGTTCTTACCGATACAATCATTAAGGAAATTGAATGGCAAAAGAAGTCAGTACGGAGAAATTCTCATGAGAAAGAGACCGTCCTCTATCGACTTGGTCTTTTAAATAAGTATGTTTTAGATGCTCTACTACTTCAAACATCTAAAGAGTCGCTCTACAATCGGTTTCGCAATGTCATTGGAAGTGTCTCTGCCGGAATCGCGATGCTTTTTTTCTTTGTTCTCTTTGTGTGGGGTGGACAGGTGCTCATTATCAATTCAACACCATTTATATTACTAACTGTGATTTTGTATATTCTGAAAGACCGTCTAAAAGAGGGGTTGAGAGAGCTCTCTTATCGTAACTTTCACAAGTGGTTCTCAGACTTTCAAACGGACATTCTCACGCCTGAGGGAACGAAAAAAATTGGTCACATGACCGAGTCATTTTCATTCGTGAACTTAAAAAAGCTCCCTCATGACATTACTTACATGAGAAATCGTGAGTTTCATGAAGTACTCGACCGCGTCAAGAGACCCGAAAAGGTGATTTATTATAAGAAAAAAATCCAAATCCAACTGAGAAAAAGAAAAGAGGAGCGCAGGTATGGGCTCAATATTATCTCTCGATTCAATATCTCCTCTTTTACCAAGTACGCATCAAACTCCAGACACAATCTTTTTACAATCGATGAATCCACGCGTGAAGTAAAAAAAATTAAACTTCCAAAAGTGTATCATCTGAATGTGATATTAAAAAACACTACAACAGATGAAAAAGGCAGAGCCCAAATCGAATATAAAAAATTCCGTATTGTCCTCAATAAAGAAGGAATTGTTAGAGTCGAGCACCTTCCTAGTAAAATTTAATACTTTTGACTATGCGGTTAAAAACGGGTAAGTATTTATCATAACTGTCCGGGGCTGCAGTAAATGTAAAAATAAATGCTGCATTTCCTCTCATCACTAAATACTGCTCAACAATTGCTTTCACATCACCCACCTGATGACTGAAGACGATTTGGAGCGCGGGCACACCTCCAATCGTAAGGTCTTTGCTTTCTTGAAGCGAGAAGTTCGTCAATGCTTGATTAAGTCCCTTTACACTCGTTTCATAAAATTCCTTTCTTGTAATAGCAACATCAAGTGGGACAATCATGACGTTCATATTTTCTCTGAACGCATCATTTGGGGAGTCAGAAGGGGCAAGAAGGATCACATCCGTTCCAAAAATTCCCTCATCAACCTCCCAACTTTCAGGCGCTTCTATTATATATCCATTCACACTTTTATATTGGGTCATCGATTCTGCTGTCTCTTGTCCCATTAAATTCAATGATACTATGAGCATTAAAAACACAACTTTATACATCAAAAATCTCCCATTTAGCTTTTTCTTTGTAATAACAGAAACTTGCATTAAATATTTATATATTTCATTAGTAATTTATGTTTCAAAACCGAGAAGAGGCAGGTAAAGAGCTTGCCCATGCGCTCATAAATTACAGAGATCATCAAGATGCTCTTGTCATTGGCTTGCCAAGGGGTGGGGTTCCGGTTGCGTATCAAATCGCCTCATTTCTTAATCTCCCACTAGATGTTATCTGTCCTAGAAAGATCGGAGCCCCTGGGAATCCGGAATATGCGATCGGCGCGGTAACAGAAACAGGCGAAAAGATCATAAGCCAAAGTGTCGTTGATTCTTTGGGAGTTTCTGAAAAGGATGTAAAAAGAATGATCCAAGTAGAGTCTGAAGAGGCCTTGCGCCGCTTAAAGAGATATAGAGAGGGTCTGCCAAAAAGAGATCTTAAAGACAAGGTGGTTATACTTGTGGATGATGGAATTGCAACAGGCTCAACGATCAAGGCAGCTATTTATTCCATACAGGCAGAGAGTGCTAAAAAAATCATTGTCGCTGTTCCCGTCTCCCCTATAAACACGTATCAAGAAATTCAAGAGATGGTAGATGAAATCTACTCTCTTGATCTCCCCCTCGATTTTTACGCTGTCGGGCAGTTCTACCAAGACTTTGGCTCGACAAGCGACCAAGAGGTGTACGATCTTTTGCACAAAATATGAAATTATCTTTTCTTTTAAATGTGCATAAATCCACTCGCAAGTCGCTCTGGGTGCCTCTGAATCACTTGGGTAGATTAAATTTTGAATGAATGTTTTCTACCTGAGTGATTCAGAGGCACCATTTTCACTTTGAAATTCAAATTGCAAAAAAAGAAGAAGGAGCTGTCTAATCTTAAAAATCGAGACTTTTTGGGGTTAAGAAAATGTCAGAAACAAAGCGTCTATTTTTGGGAATGGAAGCGTGCGCTCCTTGGCCAAACGTATTTCCAAGTGGACGGCTGATCAAGACAAAGGACTCCCACATGACTCTTGTCTTCTTGGGAAATGTGGAGTATGACAAGATTGAGAAGAAACTGAAAGAGATTCCAAAGCCGCCTTTTCCCTTGGGGCTTGTGGGGAAGTTTTCTCGTCACCTTCTGTTGGGTAAAGTGATTGCTTGGGAAGTTGACTGCTTTCGTAGACAAAATGCGCTTTTGGATTATCAAATGGAACTTGCCGATTTTTTTCAAATAAAGGAACGTTACCCCTTCCTTCCGCATGTTACAGTAGCAAGAGGCAAATTCAATCAAAATGAGTGGGAACAATTTTTCACTCCCCTGCCGGTAACATTCAATCACATTCATCTCTATGAAAGTCTTGGAAATTCCAACTACAAAAAGATTTTCACGCTTCCGCTAACCCCTCCCTTTGAGGAGTTGGACCATACAGCAGATGTGGGCTATACTGTTAATGGTTTATCACTCAATGAGTTGTATTTGCACGCGCAAATTGCCCTTTCCTTTCAATGGCCTCCCATGCTGAACTTCATTGAAGTAGAGAGATCCTTGCACAGTTTAAATGAGGTCATTATGGCGTTAAATGAAAGAGTGACTGTGGCAGATAGCGAAATAGGATGCGATCTTAAAGCGGTGAGCTTTCATGGTTTAATACAAGAGAACAGCGGAATTCTTTCCTGGGAGATGTTAGTCGATGTCTGAACTGAAAAAAATCGCAGATGCGACCTACTTAATGGAGAAGGTGGGTTCAATGCGCGTTCCAGGTCTTATCATAGCAACCGAAGAGCTTTTAAATCAGTGCGATATAGAGCAGCCTTTAGAACAGGTACGTAATGTTGCCACACTTCCCGGGATTGTGGGCCATAGCATTGCAATGCCCGATATTCATTGGGGTTACGGCTTTCCCATTGGCGGGGTTGCAGCAACAGATGCCAGAAGTGGGGTGATCAGTCCCGGAGGTGTGGGTTACGATATCAATTGCGGCGTTCGACTAGCGGTTGTCCCAAGAGCCTTTAAAGAGATTGATAGCAAAAAGAGAGCCGCTCTTATCCAATCCATTTATCGCAATGTTCCCTCCGGTGTCGGCAACAGTCGCAAAGAAGGCAAGTCTTTAACAGATGCGGACTACCGCGCGCTTTTTGAAAACGGGGCGAGATGGTCAATTGAACAGGGATTTGGATTTGAGAATGATCTTGAGCATATGGAGAGCCATGGTGTGATTGAAGGAGCAAGCTACGATGCGATCTCAAATCAAGCCAAAGAGCGAGGTGCTAAACAGCTTGGGTCGATCGGTTCCGGCAACCACTTTGTTGAAGTTGGCGAGGTGCAGCAACTGTTTCTTCCCGATACTGCAAAACAGTGGGGAATTGAAAAAGGGCACATGTATATTCTGATTCACTCGGGTTCTCGGGGGTTTGGTCACCAAGTCTGTCAAGATGCTCTCAATGTATTTATAAAAAAAGGATTTGATCAAGGGCTTCCCGATCGCCAACTCGTTGCAGCGCCGATTAATAGCCCTGAGGGTCAAGAGTATTTCGCAGCGATGGCAGCTGCTGCAAATTTTGCTTTTAACAATCGCCAGCAGATTCTCCACTATGTGCGAGTCAGTCTAAATGAATCGCTTGGTATCCCGGGGAGTGAAGTGCATCTTGTTTACGATGTGTGCCACAATATTGCTAAATTTGAAGAGTACGACAATCAAAAGGTCTGCGTACATAGAAAAGGCGCCACAAGAGCCTTTGGACCGGGTCACAAAGAACTTGCCCCCATTTTCCAGTCTACCGGACAGCCGGTAATCGTTCCCGGAGATATGGGTCGAGCCAGTTACTTACTTGCCGGTCTTGGCAACGCACTTACATTCTCCAGCTGCTGCCATGGTGCCGGACGCGCTAGAAGCCGGGTTAAGTCTAGAAAAGAGTGGCATGGCCGTGATCCGATTGCCTATATGAAGTCGCAAGGAGTGAAGGTGATGGCCACATCCAACCGCACGATTGTAGAGGAAATGCCCGATGCTTATAAAGATGTAGATCTTGTCGTTGAGGCAGTTGAGGAGGCAAAACTTGCCACTCGCGTGGCAAAGCTTAAGCCTCACATGGTTCTTAAAGGATGAGCCTTTAGTAACACCTGAAAAGCCAACTTATGACTTTTCTCTTAATGACTTTAAAATTTTCTTTTCAATTTTATGAGGTAGCTGTTATACGTTGGCCTTTGTAAAATAACAAACCCACGAGGTAAAAAAATGGCTGAGAATTTAGTTGTGATTAGCAAAGTAAAATCTAGAATCAAACAAGCTGGAATGAACACTTCTACAACAGCGATCGACGCACTTTCTAAAATCGTTGATCAACAGATTAACAAAGCGATTGAAGAAGCGAAAAAAAATAAGCGCAAAACTGTAATGGACCGCGACTTTAGCGAAAGTTAAGATTCCTTAAATGTTATGGGGTCACTCTCGTGGCCCCATCCATACAATCCCCTCCTCTAACCAACTAAGATTATGATCAATCACATGAGCTGCAATTCGATTCATCTCTGAGTCGTTATTGTGAGAAAGAGAGTAAAAGTGGTCGTGGATCCGTCGCTTAGCCATTTTACAAAACATGTCGGCAAGTTCTATTGCATATGGGTCTTTCTTAGAGACTGCATAAGAACATGTGGCAGACATCACGAAAAGATCTGTCCCGATTTCCATGAGACGCCCCAAGATATGTTGTTTGTACTCCAATTTCTTTTGATACCTTGCCATATAAGAAAAGAGCGTTAAAGCAAGTTTATGCGAAGTTTTATGCGCATACTTTAAATGAGGAGCGAGTTTACCGTACGACTGATAGGAGGGGCTGAAAAAGGACTTTATCGCCTGCGACGGGTACCAGTAACTATAGAAACCTGAAAGCTCAAAGACTTTTTGTACTAAGGACATCCCCTTAAGTTTTCCTTTAATCAGATCGCCGGCTCTCTCTAGGTGCGGGTCCATTGCCTCTCTCGCAAGAAAGAGCTTCATGATTTCAGTAGAGCCTTCCAAAATCGTATTAATGCGAATATCGCGAACGATGCGCTCAACAGGATATCCCACCTCCCCGCGGCGGATTAACGAACTTGCTTTCTCATATCCTCGCCCTCCTCTCAATTGGAGGGTCATATCTGCAATTTTAAGGAGAGACTCCGTACAGAAAAGTTTAGACATTGACCCCTCAATTCGAAGGTCAAAATTCCCAAGATCCTGCCAGTGTCCTGTCAGATTCGCAACTGCTTCCATTGCAAATGTGGTCGCCGCAATATAACTTAACTTCTCTCGTCCGGCCTCATGGAGACCCACCGGCATCCCCCACTGCACGCGATCGCGGCCCCATCGCCTAGCAATTGATAGACACTGTTTTGCAACACCAACACTTGCTGCCGGCAGTGTGAGACGTCCGACATTAATGGTCTCAAGTGCCATTGCAAGTCCGCGACCTTCTTCACCCAAACGATTTTCAACAGGAATTTTCACGTCAGTAAATTTCAGCACTCCATTGTAAATGCCGGCAAGACCCATAAACTCGCAGCGATGCAAAACTTCAACCCCCGGGCTGTCCATTTCAAGGATAAAAGAGCTGATTTGCGGGCGCTCTTTTCCTTTAATCACTTTAGGTGCTGTTTTTGCCATCACAACAATCACATCGGCAATTGTGCCATTTGTGCACCAGAGTTTTGTCCCGTTTAAAATATAGTGCGAGCCGTCTTCAGAAAGCTCAGCTGTCGAGGTCATTTTTGCCGGATCCGATCCCACTTCAGGCTCAGTCAAGGCAAAAGCGGATATTGATCCTTTCCGAAACCTAGGAAAGTATTTTTTCTTTTGCTCTTCTGTTCCATACATCTTAAGCGGCTGGGGCACACCAATCGATTGGTGTGCGGACAAAAGGACGGCAGTAGATCCGCAGTAACTTGCAATATGTTGAATTAAGCGGTTGTAATTGGTTTGAGAAAACCCAAGCCCACCATACTCTTTAGGGACCTTGAGGGCAAAAGCGCCCAGATCAACAAGCCCGTCTATGACTTTTTTTGGGATCTCGCGACTGATTTCTATCTCTTCTGGATCGAGGTTTCCTTTAAGAAAAGTTAGCATTTCTTCAATATAGGCATCCCCTACAGCTTTATCTTCAGGATCTTGCTCAGGATAGGGGAAAAAAATTGAGGGGTTAAACTTGCCGCTAAAGAGCTCTCTTGCAAAACTTATACGCTCCGATTTACCGCCCCGCGCCTCTTCGGCCATTTCCATTGCATTTTTATCTGTCATTGTAAAACTCCTTTTCCTCTTCGATCCATTTGCTAGGTGTAAACCTTGGCCCATGCTTTTCTTCGAGAGATTTCAGCTTACTTTTAATTGTTTTTAAACCGATCTGATCGGCGTATCGAAGAAGCCCTCCGGTAAACGGGGGGAAGCCGATGCCCATAATAAGTGCCATGTCAAGATGAGCCGGATCTGTCACAACTTCTTCCTCAAGACAGCGAGACGCCTCGTTGATCATAGCCAAAAGCGCGCGATCTAAAACATCTTGAGCGTGTGTCTCAGGTGCATTTTCTCCTATACTTTCAATAAGAGCCGGAAGCTCCGGGTTTATCTTTTTGTCGACATAAAACCCTTTCCCAACCTTATCTCCGTACCACCCTTTTTCATACATCTCAACAAGGATCTTCGGTACTTTTTGTCGCTCTCCATACGCCTTTTCAAACTGCTTAAGCGCCCGGTAATTGACATCATTGCCGACAACATCGGCTAGGACAAAAGGGGCCATCGGCATACCGAAAGAGAGAAATGATCGATTAATTAAATCAATGTCGGTACCGGACTGGAGCATTTTAGCAGCTTCGTTCATCCCTTGAGCGAAGATGCGGTTCACTAAAAATCCCGGACAGTCTTTGACGACAATCGGTGTCTTCTTCAACTGCTGGCATAAATACACAGCCGCCTCGATGGCAGCCGGATCTGTCTTTTCACCTTTTACCACTTCAACAAGGGGCATTCGAGACGGTGGGTTGAAAAAATGCAGCCCGACTAGCCGCTCAGGGTGTTTGAGTCCGGAAGCTAGCTCGGTAATCATCAATGAAGAGGTATTTGAGGCTATGACGGCATTTGGTTTCATCACAGCTTCAAGCTCTTGGTATATTTTTTGTTTTAACTCAAAATTTTCAACGGCTGCCTCAATCACAAAATCAAGTGAAGAAAAGCCCGAATAGTCCACAGTTCCTGTCAGACGATGAAACTTACGTATCGCTTCAAACGATTTCAATTTACGCAGGCGCACAAGTGTCTGATACGTCTTCCAAGCAATTCCATAGCCGTTTCCAACTGCCTTCCAATTGATATCTTTCATCCTGACAGAATATCCACGGTAAGAGAGCAGCCACGCAATTCCAGCGCCCATAGTTCCAGATCCGATAACTCCGGTTTTAGTAATTTCCATTGGAGACACAGCGCCTTTCTTTAGAGACTCACTTACAAAAAAGAGACGAATGAGTGCCGGTGCATGGATAAATTCTTTATCAATACTCCCGATAAACATCTCCCTTTCTTTTTTTAAACCTTTCTTAAGGGGTAGAGAGTGCGTTTTAGAGACCACTTCCAATGCGCGAATAGGAGCTGGGTAGTGTCCCTTTGTTTGCTTAAGGACTTGACGCTTACTTCCTGAAAAAAGAAGAGAACGGCCGATTGGGTTATTCTCTAAAAGCTTTGTTATAAACCCTTTTTTCGCTCTTTTTCGCTTTGGATTCTGCACAAATTCAGCCACACGTTCATTTATAAATTCGTATGGTACAATTTGATCGGCAAGACCGATCTTAAATGCTTTATTTCCGTCAACCGGCTTTCCGGATAAAATCATTTTCAACGCTTCTTTTAAACCAATTAAACGCGGCAGTCTTTGCGTCCCTCCCCATCCGGGAAAAATTCCCAGGTTGACTTCAGGAAGTCCAAGTGATGTCTTTGGGTCATCTGTCACGATTCGGTAGTCACATGTCAGTGCAAATTCAAGCCCACCGCCTAGACACGCGCCATGGATCACGGCGATTGTCGGAAAGGGCAACTTTTCCAATTTACGAAATACGCGATGCCCCTTTTCAATCAATTCTCTTGCGATTTCCGGATTTTTAAAAGCGGGCTCAAAACTTTTTAAATCAGCGCCTGCAATGAATGTTCCCTTTTTTCCACTAGAAATAACAAGTGCCTTCACAGGCTCATTTGCTAATTGATCAAGCTTTTCTTCAAGCTCATCAACAACCTTCGGTGAGAAGGTGTTGACTTTCGAATCTTTTAAATCAAAGAGTAAATGGGCAACTTTATCGTGGGTTATATTCAATGTAAATGTCATAAAATCGCCTCAACAATTAACGCCTCGCCTTGTCCCCCACCAACGCAGAGAGTAGCCAGGCCGTGTTTTTTTCCTCTTCTTTTTAACTCTTTGAGCAATGAAAGCACAATTCTTGATCCTGACACACCAATTGGGTGGCCAAGGGCAATAGCTCCCCCATTCACATTTAGTCGATCCATATTCACTCCGAGCTCTTTGGATACTGCAAGAACCTGAGCTGCAAATGCCTCATTAATCTCGATAAGATCAAAGTGATCCAGACTTAAACCCACTTGCTTAAGCAATTTTTTGACCGCAAGTACAGGCCCAATTCCCATTCGTGAGGGCTCAACGCCAGCAGATGCATACTCCTTTAAAATTCCAAGCGGCTTAAGGCCAAGAGCGTCTGCTTTTGATTTGCGCATCAAAAGAAGCGCGCACGCCCCATCTGTCACTTGACTTGAATTACCGGGTGTCACCGTTGCTGTTACCTTGTCAAAGGCCGGTCGCAATCTCTCCAATGCCTCCATTGTAGTATCAGGTCTTGGACCGTCATCAACGACTTGGATTTCATTGTACTTAGGAGGGTAGGGAATCGGTATGATCTCATCGGTAAATTTCCCCTCCGCAATTGCCAGTACCGCACGCTCTTGGCTTCTTAAGGCGTACTTGTCTTGCTCTTTCCTTGTGATATGGTACTCTCTAGCGAGGTTTTCTGCTGTTTTTCCCATGGTCTGCCCGCAAAGTGGATCTGATATCGATGGGATTTGCGGATATAAAAAGCTTGGAGGAAACTGAAAAAGGAGACCCAGTCGATCCTTCACGCTTTTTGCCTTTGATATTTTTAATAACCATTCGCGCATTGATCTTGGATACAGCACGGGGAAATTGCTCATCGACTCGCACCCGCCGGCAACAATAACGTCCGCATGTCCAAGTTGGATGCGATTCATCCCGGAGACAATTGCTTCCATTCCAGAGGCGCAGTTGCGGTTTACGGTAAATGCCGGAACTTCTGTTGGGATCCCGGCTTTTACAGCTACAATTCTTGCGATATTCGCCGCATTTGGAGGCTGTATGACATTCCCGAAAATCACCTCATCAATCTCAGAGACAGCGATGTCAACGCGGGCTAAAAGTTCTTTTACTGCAAATGCCCCTAAGTCATCTGCTTCCATCTCTTTAAATACACCCCCTGCCTTACAAAACGGGGTGCGGATACCATCCACTAAAACAATCGGATCATCAATCATGCTACTTCCTCGCGTTCATATATGCTTTCAATGAGATCGTGATACTTATCTAAAACTACCTCTCGTCGAATTTTCATGGTACTTGGAGTCAACTCTCCCTTTTCAACTGATAATGGCTCTAAGATTAATCGATAGTAAGCGATGCGTTCCCACTGGTTAATCTTTCCGTTGACCTGATCGATAATCGCCTGGGTCTGCTTTTGCATCTCCTCGCTCTCAAGAAACTCTTCATCTGTTAAATCCGTTGCTTGACACTCTTGCTTTAGTCGATGCACAACCTCGATGTCAGGAAATAGCAGGCAAGCTGCTGCACTGTGGCCCTCTCCGACAACAAAGGCCATATCCACAAGGGTGTGTAGTCTCAATAAACGCTCAATTTTCTCAGGAGAGACGTATTCTCCGGTCGACAACTTAAATTTCCTCTTCAAACGGCCCGTGATTTTTAGGTACCCATCTTTATCAATTTCGCCCTTATCCCCTGTGTGGAGCCAGCCGTCTGCATCAATAGCGGCCTCGGTCGCACGTCGCCGTCTGTAAAACCCCTTCATGACTGTTGGACTTGAAAGTAAAATCTCCCCATTTTCCGCAATCTTAATTTTAACTCCGGGAAGAGGCGGGCCAACTGTTCCGATTTTATTTTTTGTCGGTAAATTGATTGTAGCTGTAGAGGCTTCTGTCAACCCCCACCCTTGCAAAATGGGAAATCCTAAGTGTTGAAAGAAAGTCTCAAGCTTGGGATCTAAGGCAGCCCCTCCTGAAAAAATCATTCGGAAGCTATTGCCAAACTGCTTCATAATTGGACGATAGACGAAAAGTTTCGCAAGCGGCCGATATAAGTATCTCTTCAAAAAGCTCTCATCCGGATCTTCAGCCAGTGCAAATGCTTTTTTTGCGATCCACTGCTTTAAGTAATTCTCTTTTGAAAGCTGCATTGAGATTCTTGTGCGTATCTTCTCAAGTAGCCTTGGCACAACAATCATAAATGTGGGATTGACTTCACGAAAGGCTTTGGCAATTCCCGATAATTCAGTCAGATAATACACACTGCCACCCCAAGCAATCATGATATAGTTCAACTGCCTGGCAAAGATATGCGCAAGCGGCAAGATACTTAGGTAACGATCGTTTTCTGACCAATTGAGATTTCCGAATTGAATCAGGTGCACAAGATTTCGATGGGTAATTTCAGCGCCTTTGGGCACCCCGGTACTTCCGCTTGTATAGACGATCGTTGCGACATCATCTGCATGAATCGAACTTGCAATTTTTGCTAAGAGCCCCGGCTTCTCTTGCATGAATGTATCACCTATTGTAACCAATTCTGAAAATTCATACGCCTCTTCGGCCTCAGGCTTTGTCTCAAGAGAGATTGCTTTCTGAAAGGAAATCACCGTTTGGAATAAATGATAATGTTCTTCATACATTTGCCACTGTTTATGGCCTTCAACAAAAAGATAGCGAATATTAGCCTGGGCAACTTCAAATATAAAATTCTCATCTGAAAGGTTTGCAAAAAGCGGAACAGTAATACCACCTGCCATGATCACAGCAAAGTCAACAATTGTCCAGTTAGCTGAAGAGTTGGCTAGAATACCGACTTTGTCTCCCGGCTTCATCCCGATTTTAATAAGCCCATATGCGACCTTACGCACGGTTTCAACAAATTCTTTTGTCGAGACATGCTTCCAAGTGCCTTCATGTTGATAATTCAACGCTTTTGGGTTATCAAAATGATTTTCTACATAATCAACAATCTCACCAATCGTTGAGAAAGGCTCCATATATCCCCCTAAACATCCTTATGCGCGCTTGGCACCTGAATTGAAATTTATTTTCACTATACCACGTAAAAACAAATCTTTATAAACTTAATTTAATTGACTAAGAATCAGACTTTTAGAAACTTTTCCAAGTGGAGATCTCGGAATTTTTTGGAAATAATGCACTTTACGGATCTGTTCATAAGGATAGACATTCTCATTATAGAGTTGAACTAAAGCGCGAGTGTCAGATCCAGTTGTACACATATGAACTCTATTTTCAAGGCGCGGATCCGGAAGAATCACCAAAGCCGCATCGACATCTAGCCCAAGCAGGAGTTTGGAGCGCTCTAAAACCGCTTCCAAATGCAACAGATTGACAAATTCGCCCCCAATTTTGACAGCATCACCCGTTCGTCCAAGGACTTTTAAAAAGGGGCCGCTCACTTGCGCTAAATCTTCTGTTACAAAGACATCATCTATTTTGGGATCCGCAATTTCGTATCTTTGATTGACAAGGCTTGCGTAAGCAGTTAAAAGCGACGCGCTCTTAAGTGACAACGGGTGAGAGGATTTGACCTCGACGTGCGGTAAAATCCGCATCTCTTTTTCACCCGGAAACGCTGTTGCCACCTGAGAGGCGCATTCAGTCAAACCGTAGCTTGGGCAAATGGGCCAATGAAGTGCCTTTGCTTGTTCAAAAAGAAAATCTGAAAGAGAGGCGCCGCCGATGATTAAGCACCGCAGACTTTTAGGCGGCTTTAACCTTAGTTTTACAAGATCGTATAACTGCGACGGGACGAGCGCGCTCAATGTACACCCTTCTAGCATTTGATGAAACCGTTTCGGATCCCATCGATCGGCAAATCGCCGAACTGTTGCACCTGAAAGATGCGCTCTTGCAAGGATTCCAAGCCCACCCACGTGAAAATCCGGCAACGCATGGAGCCAAATCTCTTTCGAGGTGCAATTTAAATGTGTATTGACTGCCTCTGCAGAGTGTAAAATTGCCTCTTTGCTAAGTGCCACCCACTTCTCACCTCCGCTAGTTCCCGAGGTGCGGATCCAAAAATGGTGAGAAAACGCTCCCTCAAGAGGGAGTTTGGGTAGAGGGTCCGGGCTTCGCGGATTAACTAAAATAGAGGTAGTAGAGCCATTCCAATCAATCATAGGAGGAAAAGAGACCTTACAAAAGCCATTTTACGGGACTTTGATAGCTGTTTAAACCATGGCGCAATGACACCCGGGACGATCGGTGCGCATGTAATCAAAATCGTTGCGATTGCCATTTCATACTCAAACTCCGCCTCACCAAATAGCACCAAAATCATAACAGAGAAGAGCGGAATTGTGTAAGCGGCAAGTCCTAAAATCTTAACAGACCCCTTCTTGAGTGCAATTTCCCAAAAATAATATGCCAAACCGATTTGAAATACACCCACTAAAGTGATGAGAAGCATCTCAAATAGACTCGGTGTCACATAGGTTTCATACCTTAAATGCACTCCTAAGCTAAATAGAGCGGCAATTCCACAAGCCCAAGAGATGCAATTGGCCGAATAATTCGCATTATATCGTGAGTAGAGGCAATACAAAGTCCAGCTCATTGCCGATCCAAAGGCAAGAAAATATCCAAACCTATGCTCGGCGGAAAAAGCATCTGCCGCGTTAGGAATAAGCAGATACAGCCCCATTAGGCAAAAGAGGCATGCAATCAGATAAGACGGGCAAAATTTTTCATTCGGGAGAAAAGAGGAAAATAGAATCAAAAATGTCGGCCACAAATAATTGATCAAATCAACTTGAGCAGACGGTGAGTATCGGAAAGCTGAGTAGTAGCAGACTTGATTGCTGATTAAAAAAAGAGAGACGACCAGAAGATCTCTCTTTTTAAAATTGAAAAAAGTGGATTCTTTTGAAATCAAGTAACGAAAAACTACAACAGCAAACGCAATGGAAAATTCAAAAAAAAGAATTTGAAAGGGAGGAATGGAGGTAAGTTCAACAGCAAGCAGCGCGCCAAAAGACCAGATTAGAATAGGGAGAAAGCCAAAAACAGTATTTTTAATCCGTAACGTACTTATCATTAATTAAGAGGGCTTGACATGATGATGTCATCCTAACCAATCCCCTCTTAGAGGTCAAGATCCCCCCTCGTGTCTACGCTTTATGCTCATCTTGAGGATTATCTGCTGAGATTCTAGTCAGCCTGATAAGATAAGAACCAGTCTCAATATCGCCCCTTATTTGATCGTATGCATAAGGACCTTGCACCCTGTTATCATTATAGAGCATCCAGCCTCTCTCCTCTCTTTTATAGGTAACATAGTGACCTGTGTTCGCATTCGAACCTCTATGAACAATCACATCTTGCAGTTGATACTCCACTGAATTTTCCCCTTCCATCAGCACCAAGATATCATCAAGTCGGATGGAATTATGTGATTTTATAAGATTACCCTCAAAAGGATCATGAGTGACTCTATCGGCAAGTTGTATAAAGAGATCTTCAGGAACCTCTGTCAAAGCGGTCTTCTTTGACGCAGGTCCACGATTATACCCTTCCAGGACTTCAGGCTCAAAGTAGTTTAAGATAGAATCTTGAAGAGAGCCTGCTAGACTCACCATTAACAGAAAATTTTCGCACTCTACCCCATCGTTGTCATTTTTACTTTCGGCATTTTTTTGATCGAGTTCTATAACTGACTTTGAGCGTATTGGACTTAACCCAATGTCCCTTGCAATACTTGTAATTAATTCTCCGGGACAGTGCTGATGAAATGGATGGAGCCCGATCTCGCGACCGAGTCGTTGCATTAAATCCACACATGCGTGGTCAAGTTCTGTATAGACAAATAAATTTTTTATTTCGTCCAAAAAATTCAATTGAGGAGTATTTAACGCAAGCTCATAAACCCTTCCGATTAATTGCTTTATTCCTCCCGAATCATCACCTATCTCATGCACGATTGGAAGGGATCGAAGCATTTGGAGAGTTGCATTCATCCAGCAGGAATTTCCCACATTTGGTAGGCCAAAAGTACTTGCAGGATCGACTTTCTTAATTACTCGTTTTTCAAAGCTAATTAAGGCTCTTTCTTGTGACTTAAGAGTGCCGTCTGTGCCGAAAAGGAGTTTTAACGCGACATCAAGGATCCGTCTGAATATTGAAAGGTTTTTGTACTCGCTTTTAGCGAAATCAAGGGCTACTTTTTTATCTACAATGGAGACGATTTTTTTCACCGACTCAACATTCGGATACTCTTCAAGTAGGCGAATAAGTCGATTTTCACTTAAAAGATATTCTGTTGACTGTTGAAAGAATGCGGAATTTCCCTGCATTTCGTTATAGTAATTATCTGAAACATCTATAAACTCATCGACCTTATATTCATCTGAAATGCTATCTACTCTCATAATCAACCTATTAAACTACCTTAATTATATAAAATATTCATTAAGGTTATATTAATATTTAAATGAGAATCTAAATAAATCTTGAAAAAATTCTATAAAATTCGAAAAAACCAATCGATTATATCTGTTTGACAGTTAATCAAATGGGTTTGTGTCGCATTGCAGGAAAAAGGCACTAAATGTAACAACCTCATGTCTTTAAGATAAGGGTATCCAAGAGAGGGACGTGAGCTCCTCATCGAACCCAAATCCATACCCCTCCTGTGGAGGAATCAACCTTGGGCCGTTACGGGAGAGTTTTTCGCTGAAGCTGCTTTTTTGATACACTTCATGGGATACAAGACCGCAAATAGAGACGCGCCCTGTTTTTTCAGAAAGCAGAGCAGCTGTATATGCTGCTGCAAGTTGGCCGATTGGATGATCTAAATATGAGGTGACCACAAGCTGATGATCTCCTTTAAGAAACGGATCGACCTCTTGAACTGCCGGCTTTATCACAAGAAAGGGGGCATTAGCACCTTTTTCCGAACCAAAATCACGAGCAAAATTCACTTTGTATTGTTGTTGGATTTGACTCCACTTTGATGAGTATGGAGTGGGATCTTCCAAAAATTCTATATCTGTTAAATCATTGGCAGACAAGAACTCCTCACATTCTTTTGGAGATAGGCGAGACCCAAAGTCTAGACGAAGGCGCACTCCCTTTGGCAGTTTTACATCTTTTTTTACCTTGATTTTCAAATGAGTAAAACCATCGAGATCCACAGGATGACTTGGATCCATAGAAAGCGCATGACTCTTTGGAATGACTATATCTTGGAAAAGATTCACCCGCTCGGCTCTTGCATTTCGATCAAGAGTTGCAAAATAGAGTGAACGCTTTAAAAGGGGGGTTAATTTCCCCTGTCTAAGCGAAGATAGCTGCGCGGATAAAGGAAGATCTCCAAGCTCTACCCAGGGGTGACAATCAGCGTAGCCGATGTTTCCATTGTCATCGACTACGCGAAGCAAAGCTCCCTCCCGCGCTTGCAATGAGTGCTTAAATATTAAGCGATAAGGAGAGTAGAAAAATTGATCCATAATCCAATTGAAAGAAGTATTCCAAAGCCAAGGTGTAAAAAACTCGCGCGGCAAAGAAGGCGATTATACTCCTTTGAGGGCTTTGTTTTTGCCACTTGATTTGCAAGTTTCAAAGCAAATGGCAAAAGGACAAGTGGAAGGATTCCCGCAAGCATCTCCCCCATTGCAAGCCAGATCAATCCAAGAGAAAATGGAGCGATTGTGCAAAAGGCGATCTGATACGAAGCCGCGTATCGCCCAAGGCGAACAGCCAAGGTTCGCTTCCCAACAAATCCGTCGGAATCTATATCTCTTAAGTTATTGATCGCAATCATTGAGACCGCAAGCAATCCGATTTGAGTTCCCGCTAAAAAAGCGGATGGACTTAGCCACTGCGTCTGTAAATAGAAAACAGCAAGCGTTGCAACCCAACCGAAAAAGATCAAAACAAAGAGATCTCCAAGCCCAACGTAGGCAAGCGGGTAGGGTCCTCCTGTGTAAAGATAGGCGCAAACAAGAGATAAAAGCGCAACCCATCCCATCAGAGCGCCCCCGATTGAAAGAAGCGGGAGGGAAAAAGTTGCAGCTAAAAGAAGGAAAATAGAGGCGCCAATCATGACTTGGTTCGGTGTGAGCCAGCCCGCTTGAGTCACCCTTGGGGGACCTAGACGGTCGGCATTATCCGCTCCTTTTTTAAAGTCGAGCACATCGTTGATAAGGTTAGTTGCGATTTGAATACAAAAGGCAAACATCAACGCATAGAGACTCACAAGCCACTGCACGGAATAGCCAGATGCCTTGACAAGTGCAGTCGCCACCAAAATGGGGATAAATGCAGCTGTCAGCGTTCTTGGACGTATGGCTGTCCACCAAGTTTTAATTGTCTGTTCCATTTTTTACCTCTGTTCGTATTGCCGCATATGCTACGGCAGTCTTGAAAATTGTGAAAAATTAGGCGCGCGTTTTTCTAAAAATGCCTCTTTTCCCTCTTTTGCTTCTTGACTCATGTAGTAAAGAAGTGTTGCGTTTCCGGCAAGATCAAGTAAGCCGACCTGGCCGTCGCAATCTGCATTCAAAGCGGATTTCAAACATCTTAAAGCAAGCGGTGAATGGGCTAGCATCTCACGACAAACCTTTAATGTTTCATCTTCTAATTGATCGAGTGGCACAACTGTATTGACAAGTCCCATCTCAAGCGCCTCTTTTGCAGAGTACTGACGACAAAGGAACCAAATCTCTCGCGCCTTTTTTTGTCCGACAATACGTGCAAGATAGCTACTTCCAAGACCGCCATCAAAAGAGCCGACCTTAGGGCCCGTTTGCCCAAAAATTGCATTATCAGCGGCAATTGTCAAATCACAAATCACATGAAGCACATGTCCTCCACCAATTGCATATCCTGCCACTTGCGCGACAACAGGTTTTGGTAGCGAGCGAATTTGTTTCTGGAGGTCTAAGACATTTAAGCGAGGAATTCCATCGCCTCCGACATATCCGCCTGTCCCTCGGACTTTTTGATCACCGCCTGAACAAAAGGCGTCTTTACCCTCTCCGGTCAAAATGACAACTCCGATTTCCTGGTCGTCGCGCGCCATTTCAAATGCTTTTTGCATTTCTGTCACAGTCTGAGGACGAAATGCATTTCTGACTTCAGGTCTATTAATGGTGATCTTTCCGATACCATCTGCTGTCTTTTGAAAACGAATATCTTCAAATGTTTCAACTGTTTTCCAGTTTGTCATATATCTCTCCTATAATTTCCGGTTGATCAAGGTGGACACGATGACCGGCGTCCGGGATAATTTTTACGTTTGATTGAGGGAGTTGTTTTGATCGTTCAACTGCAGCGAGGTCTCTTGCGCCGACAACATAAAACCAAGGAATGTCAAGAGAATGCAACTCTTTTAAAAATGACCGCTGCATCCCAAGCGACCAATAACGCATAGCCTCAGCCCAAAGCGCTCGTCTTTTTACCTCGTCATTTTGACAAGTAACCCTCGATCCGCTAAATACAGCTTGCGCATTCCAAGCAGATAAAAAATGACTCCACTCCCCTCTCTCGATAATCTGCGACCAAAATAGATCCGCTGCATGTCGACCGCACCTCTCCTCTTCTGTTTCTAAACCATAATGTGTGGAGAGAAAAAGAGCCGACTTCCAGTTCGAGGGTTGCTCCATAAGCGCGTGCAAAGCAAGGCGCCCGCCAAGGGAGTAACCGATCAACATCTTGTCTTTGACTTCGCTTGTTTTCCGATTAAATTCCTTAGCCCAAGTGTCAAATCCAGAGGAGGGACGCGCATACGCAAAAAGATCCACCCCATGAGATAAGTCAGAGGCGCTCCCTAAGAAGCCATGCAGTGCATATTTTTGTATTGATCCCAAAACGCCTCTGTTTGTTGTAAGTCGGGCAAAAGCTCAATCAGCTGCTTGCCGGATTCCAGTTGATGACTATGCGAGAGTCCCCAAAATTCAGCGATTGAACTATACCGAAGCCGATGACAATTTTGAAGCTCTTTTTCAGCAAATACGCGCGAGAAGATCCCACCGCCCCCATTATTGATAACAACTACTGTAATATCTCTATTCTCCATCTGAGGCATCGCCCAGAAAGCTGCCAGATCATAAAGCGCTGTTAAATCGCCGATGATTGCAATATTTGGAGTGTTCGATCGGCACATTCCGAGGAATGTCGAAATTTGTCCATCTATTCCATTTAGCCCACGGCTTGCAGCAACATCTGGATGTGAGATTTCATATGTAGCTGCCAGGTCCCAGTGGCGAATGGGCTGGCTATTGCCAAGATAAATAAAACTATTCGACGGAATGAATTGTGATAAGGCGCGGATAAAAGCCGGTTCTGATTGCGGATATTTATCCAGAAGTTCGTTTAAATGGGACCTGGCTTTATCCTCTGCTTTCAACCACTTCTCAGGTGAAATAGTAAGTGATAATGAAGGAAGCTCAGATAGCATTTCCCCGTGTTCAAGTCCCTTGAAAGGAAGCTCTGAGTAGGATCGAACAGGAAGGGAAAGTTCGCGCCAAAATGAAAGTGTCGGCACACCGCCAATCCTCAAGATTCCATCGATGGGATAGTCGTTTTCAGAGGAATTCTCTAATATTTTTTCTTCTTGATACACTCTCAGGTGCGCAAGAGAGGGCTCTTCACGAAGCCCAGATGTTGCCTCTAAATAGCAAGGAGCTCCTAGCGCGCGCAAATAATTGATAACAGGCTCTCTTTGCTTTAAACTCAGGCGGCTGACAATCACAAGCGGGCTTGAAAATAGACTCTTCGAATGAACCCCTTTCGACTCATTTCTTAAAGGATCTTCAAAACATACATTTTGATGAGCGGGAAAAGTTTGGCTCCAACTATTCAGACTACAGCTTTCACCGGCAGAAATATCTAACTCAAACTCGACATACTTTTGAAAAAGACCTACCTGTTCGGCACTCTGCGGCGCACCGCTGCCACGGTATCGGCGCGGACGATCAGAAGTAACAAGAAGAAGAGGATCTCCTGAATAATACGCTTCCATACAAGCCGGAAGAAGTTCTCCGGCAGCTGTTCCCGAAGTTGTGATTATGCAAACCGGCTCTTTTTTTAATCGAGAGCGCCCGAGAGCAAAAAAGGCAGCAGATCGCTCCTCTGGAAAGGTAAAAAGCTGTATATGATTGCGTTTTTTAAGCTCCACAAGCAACGGGTAAGATCTTGCACCCGAACAAAAGACGCACTCTTTAACGCCAATCTGCTCCCAAGCGTCCACAAGCTCTTTCGCAAGCAATGAATTATTCAAATAAGCCCCAACATTTTTTTTGTGGAATGAAGTTTTAGTTTAACCTCTTTCAGTTCATTGTCAAGCACACTTTCATGCACGACACCGCACCCAGCGCCAATTTTAATCTTATCTTTTTTCCATTGAATATTTCGTATCGCAACAAGGCAATGCGCGCTATTATCGCGTACAAGACCAAAAGGTGCCCCAAAGCGATGGCGAGGAAGGTATTGGTCGTAATCTCTAAGCCAAGGCGCACCCTCATCTTTTGGAAAAGCGCCAAGAGCCGGCGTTGGGTGAAGCGCCCTGACATATGTCTCCAGCGGATACGACCGAGAGTACCTCACGTCGATTGGAGTCACTAAATGGGAAAGGCTGGAAAAAGGAACCACTTGACGTTTATGAATATTGACCTGAGCCTCATTTTCAATTGCATTTAAAGACTTGGTGATTCCTTCGACAACAAGTGAATGCTCATACATATCTTTTGGCTGATTTAAAAGATCACACTCTTTTGAGGAGTCGGAAGTGCCGGCAACCGCCATGGTTTTTAAATAACAACTCTCCTTTTGAAAAAGCACTTCAGGGGTAGCCCCTAAAATTCCCCCAGTCTCATCCCAAGCGCCATACACAAAATACTCACTCCCTTTGATTTGATCCAAAAGAGATTGAATTAAGCCCGAAACATTAAGTTTTGAGGTTGATACTAAAAATAAGTATGGAACGATTTTCTTTAATCGCGTTTGTCCCTTGAAAGATGCGATAGTCGATTCAAATAGCTCTAACCCCTCGAGAGAAAAGTTGGGGTGATAGTTCTTTTCGGGATCAGTAAGTTGTGAGGATAGAGAGCCAAGATCCATCTCTTTATACCCCTTATATCGGTGCCAGTCATTAGTTCCTTTGAGAAAGAAATCCGGTGAATAGATAGCGGGACCCTCTTGACTTTCCTCGCCCCAACCGACCCAAATCTTATCATTTGAAAGGGAAAAAATCGCGCCTCGTTTTAAGAACTGCTCTTCTTGAAACAAGTGCATCTTTAATTCAATGCTTGAATTTTAAGAAAAAGGTTTTGCAGAGCGCTTCCTAAGGGAGTTGCGCGCTCGATATGCAACTTTGCATCGTCAATATGTGAGATAATAGATTCTAATGGGGGAATGCTCCCCTTCTCCAGTCGCTTTTCAATGAGTGAGGCGTCATGAGTTAAAGAGAGTGATTCACCGATTTGAGACGCATGAAGATCTCGAAACCAAAGCAAGATGAGTTCGAAAAGCAAAAAAACCTCTTCGAAGTATCGAGAAGCAATCACGCCTTGCACCTCTTTAAGGTGCGCCTGTTTCTGCAATGCTGTTGAGTCTGATGGCGCTGTCTCCATCAATTTAGTTTCCCATTGCTTTTTCTTCTCTTCAATTTGATCACTATAAGTAGAAATTGCTGATTTAAGGTCTGTAAAATGAAATTTGGCTTCAGAAAGAAGGTTTAAAATGGAACGATACTGCTCAAGATCCGGTTGCGTAAGTGTAAAGGGGAAGTATAGAGTTTGGCATCTAGAGACAATTGTCGGCAGCAAAAGCTCGGGGCGGGTGGAAATGAGAATAATTGTGCTATGAGCCGCCGGTTCCTCGAAAGTTTTAAGAAGCGCATTACTGCTAGCTGGCATCATGCGGTGCGCCTCTTTGACTATAAACACCTTTCTTTTTCCCGCATAAGGCGCTAAGTACACCTCATTAGTTAAGCTGCGCATCGCATCGATGGAGTGCATCCCGCTTTTTCCTTCAGGGCTATAGTAAAAAAGGTCGGGGTGTGAATCGGAGGTGAAAGTTAAAAGGGACTTGGCAAATGAGAGCGCTGCCGCTTCCATCTCGGCTGAATTTGAGCCGGAAAATAATAGCGAGCCTGGAATCCGATTTTTCTCGGACATTTTAGTGAGAATTTTTTCAATATGTGTCATTCAAGTGGTTATAAAACAGAAAGGCGTTCATCGATTTCCTTCATTGCATCCTTCAATACAATATCGATCGGACTGCTTGCGTCTATAATACGAAACCGCTCAAGATCTTGACGCGCAATTTCATGAAACCCTTGACGTACCTTTTTATGAAATGAGAGCTTCTCTGACTCAATACGGTCGACATCATCGGGCATGGCAAAGGAGTCAGAGGGCTTTGTGCGGGAGAGGCCAATTTCAGGATCCAAATCTAAATACAACGTAAGGTCCGGAACGAGACCGTCGCAAACCAAGTCGCAGATTTCTTGTGTATCGTCAACACCGATTGTCCGCGCAGCTCCTTGATAGGCAACTGTAGAGTCGTTGAATCGGTCGCAAAGTACAATTTTACCGACGCGGAGAGCCGGTAAAATCACCTCTTCAATATGTTGGGCGCGAGCGGCTAAAAAGAGAAGGAGTTCTGCACGTTTGCCAACCTTTGCAAGAGAGCCCGGATCCAAAAGGATATTTCGAATTATATCTCCAAGAGCAGTTCCGCCCGGTTCGCGTGTCGCCAGCACATCTATTCCTCGAGATTTAAGATCTTCTGCAATTTTTTGGGTGAGAGTGGATTTTCCGACCCCCTCACCACCTTCTATTGTAATAAACATCTACTCGTCCAAATCATCTTCGGTATTTGAGTTAAGTTCGTCTTCATCAGAAAGAGAGGGTTCCTCCTCGTCAAAATCGGTAAGTTCTCCTTCATCAGACAAAGAGAGCTCTCCCTCGTCAAAATCAGCCGGTTCCCCTTCATTAGCCACTGCCGGCTTCACTGCATTAGACTCCGGATTTTCACTTGATTCTAACTCTTCCGCCTCAATTTTTTGAATTGCAACGATATGATCATTGTCCCGCATATTCGCAAGCTTTACTCCTTGTGTGCTACGACCCATCACCCTGACATCTTCCATCCGAATTCGGATGGCTTGACCCTTTTCAGAGATCATTAAGACGCCGTCTGTATCCGTTACACAAATAGAGGCAACAACTTTGCCATTTCTATCACTTGTGACAATTGATCTAACACCGACACCGCCGCGCTTGGTCTTGCGGAATTCATCCACATTGGACCGTTTGCCAAATCCATTTTCGCAAACGATCAACACAGTCTCATCTCCGTTAACAACCTCGCAGCTTATGACCGCATCGTCATCGCCGCGAAGAGAGATCCCGCGCACCCCTCTTGCCATTCGACCCATCGCTCGAACATCTTTTTGATCAAAGCGAACTGCCATCCCATCTTGAGTAAACAGCATCACCTGTTGGTCCGGATCCACAAGGCGGGCGGCAACAAGCTCATCTCCATCGACGATTTCTATTGCCCATATTCCGTTACGCCTTGGTTTGCTAAACTCTTTTAGCATGGTCTTTTTCACGGTTCCCTTTCGCGTTGACATCACGATGGAAGACTCCCCTTCAAAATTAGGAGTGCAGAGCACAGTTGCAATTTTTTCTCCCTCTCTTAGATCTCCAAGTAAATTCACCATCGGGCGGCCCTTAGATTTCCTTCCGGCTTCGGGGATCTGCCACGCTTTAATCCAATAGCACCTTCCGAAGGTTGTAAAGATGAGAAGATAGTCATGAGCATTTGCAATGAATAATCCTTTTGGAAGGTCATCTTTCTTCTTCAGATTGATGCCGGCTACACCCTGTCCCCCGCGCCGTTGTTCGCGGAAAGTATCAACAGGCATACGCTTTACATAATCATCAGATGAGATTGTGATAATCGTTTTATCATTGGCAATAAGATCTTCCATATCCATGTCGCCTTCCGCTGCGATAATTTGCGTACGGCGCGGGATGGCGTGATGTTTTGCGATCTGACTGAGCTCTTCTCTGATGATATCTTTAACTCTTCCTTCACTAGCTAAGATCTCTTTCAGATTCGCGATATGTTCAAGCAAACTCTTATGTTCCGCATCAATCTTTTCTTTTTCAAGTCCGGTGAGTTGATAAAGTCGTAGGTCAAGGACTGCATTGGCCTGTTTTTCAGTAAAATCAAATTGCTCTATTAATCCTTTTTTTGCCTCATCGCGAGATTGGCTCGCGCGGATCATCGCCACAATCCGATCCAGAACGTCTAGTGCCTTTAGGTAACCTTCCACAATGTGTATTCTAGCCTCGGCTTTATCAAGCTCGAAACGCGTTCTTCTGCGAATCACATCGATACGGTGTTTAACCCAAGAGTGAATCATCTCCTTCACATTCATAACGCGAGGCATACCATGATCCAAAGCGAGCATATTGCAGCCAAAAGTAATCTGGAGATCAGTGTATTTATACAGCTGATTGATGGTGACTTCTGGAATTTCGCCTCTTTTCAGCTCAATAACAATCCGCATACCGTCTTTATCCGATTCATCTCTTAAATCAGAGATTCCGGTCATCGACTTGCTATTGATCAAATCGGCGATGTGTTCGATCAATCTCGACTTATTCACGTTATAGGGAATTTCATCGACAATAATGCGTTCGCGATCCGGATAATTTGGGTTATCATCTACACGTAATTTTCCGCGTAGAATAACCTTTCCCCTTCCGGTATGAAACGCTTCTTTAATGCCTCTATAGCCGCAAATAATACCACCGGAAGGAAAATCAGGTCCCGGCATGACTTGAAGAATTTCATCGACTGTTGTTTCAGGGTCGTCCAGAATCAAAAGAGTGGCATCTAGTACTTCTTTAAAGTTATGCGGCGGAATATTTGTCGCCATCCCAACAGCGATCCCTGATGAACCGTTGCAGAGTAAGTTTGGAAATTTAGCCGGAAAAACAGTTGGCTCCAGTTTGGTCTCATCGTAGTTGGGAACCATATCAACTGTTTGCTTATCTAAATCCTCCATCAACTGAACTGAGGCGTACGTCATTCTCGCTTCTGTATAACGCATAGCAGCTGGTGGGTCACCATCGACAGATCCGAAGTTTCCCTGCCCATTGACAAGCGGATACCCCATCACCCAACCTTGCGCCATACGGACAAGAGTCGGATAAATGACCTGCTCCCCGTGTGGGTGGTAATCCCCTGAAGTGTCACCGGAGATCTTAGCGCATTTACGATGCTTGCCACCGGGACTTAAGTTCAACTGTTTCATCGCGTAAAGGATGCGTCGTTGTGAAGGCTTCAGTCCATCGCGCACATCCGGCAAGGCCCTAGAGATAATCACAGACATCGAATAGCGCAAATAGCTATCCTTCATCTCATCTTCAACGTTACGGGTAATTATATTTTGTTCAATAGCATCTGACATTGTTTACCTCTATACATCCAGGTTCTTTACGGAAAGTGCGTGCTGTCTGATAAAAGAGCGCCTAGGGGCAACTTCCTCTCCCATCAATACAGTAAACATATGGTCAGCAGCCACTGCATCGGGCAGTGTTACCTTAACAAGCATGCGTTTGGTCGGATCCATTGTTGTTTCCCAGAGCTGGTCAGCATTCATCTCCCCCAAACCTTTATATCTCTGAATCTCGATTCCCTTACGTCCATTCTCATGGAAAAAGTTAAATAATCGAATCAGAGTATTGAAAGTGTGGGTTTCACCGCTATCCTCTTTAATTTCCACCAAGGGGGTTTCATTTCTTAAGTATTGATCTAAATGAAGGCCAAAACTCTCTAGACGATCCATAAGTTCTTTTAATGATTCTTCTTCATACAACTCAACAAACTGTAGCCGTTTTGGCTCAAATTCCGATTGATTCTTGCGTTCCTCTTCAGGGATTGAAGCAAGAGTCGCATTGTACCTCTTCAACTGGTTTTCTTCATCTTCAGCCTTAAGCTTCTGAAAATAATCTGTGGAATAGGCAAATCCAGGCCCTTTAATTAGGTTCATTTTAAACTGAGGAAGTACGCCATTTGCATTTCTTGCACTCAAAAATTCATCGAATGTCACACCCTTTTGTTCAATGCGCTTCACAAAAGTGGCAAGTTCTTGAATCAAGGAGACGATCGTCTTCATTTCTTCATGTGCAAAAGCCTCATCTCTATTTAAAAGACGTAAAGTCAAATCACTCATCCCTAACCCAAGTAAATACTCATTCATTTCATTTTCCGAATGAATATACTGAGATTTTTTCTTGCGCTTAACCAAAAACAAAGGAGGTTGAGCGATATAGACATACCCCTGTTCGATCATATCTGGCATGTGACGGTAGAAAAATGTAAGCAGCAGCGTACGAATATGCGAGCCGTCGACGTCGGCGTCAGTCATGATAATCACTTTATGGTACCGCAACTTCGCAAGGTTGAAGCCATCTTTGCCAATACCGGTTCCAAGAGCTGAGATCATTGTTCCGACCTCTTGATTGCGGAGAATTTTATCAAGTCTGGCTTTCTCGACATTGAGAATTTTACCTCGAATAGGCAGAATGGCTTGATTTCTTCGATCGCGACCGGACTTAGCCGACCCTCCCGCGGAATCTCCCTCAACAATAAAGATCTCACACTTTTTAGGATCGCGCTCTTGGCAATCTGTCAACTTACCGGGAAGTCTTGCAGTATCAAGGGCGGACTTTCGTAAAGTAAGCTCGCGTGCTTTCTTCGCCGCTTCTCTTGCCTTTGCTGAAATAATTGCCTTTTCAGCAATCTTTTTAGCGATTTGAGGATTCTCTTCTAAGTAGGTTGAGAGCTCCTCTCCTGTAATCTGCTGAACGACAGAGCCGACATCGCTATTTCCAAGGCGCTGTTTTGTTTGACCTTCAAACTGCGGGTTCATAACTTTAACAGAAATCACAGCTGTAAGTCCCTCACGCATATCTTCGCCGGAAAGGGTGAGCTTATCGGTTCTCAGCAAATTGTGCTGGCGAATATAGTTATTTAGAACGCGCGTTAAAGCTGTAGAAAATCCGGAAAGATGCGTTCCGCCCTGGCTTGTTGATATGTTATTCACAAATGGCAAAATCGATTCTGCATATCCGTCATTCCATTGCAGCGCTACTTCAAAATCAACCGGCCCGTCATCCCCTTCGCGAGTGCCGGAAAAATAGACAGGATCGGGAAATAGAGGCGTTTTATTCTCATTAAGATAAGAGACGAATGATTGAATGCCGCCCTTATAATTCAGGTGCAAGTCATCTTTGTTATCAAAACGCTCATCATGGAAATATATATTAATCCCTCTGTTAAGGAACGCAAGCTCTCGCAGTCGTTTAGTGAGTAGATCATAGTCATATTCAGCAACCCTCATCACCTCGTCATCTGCCAAAAACGTCACTTTGGTTCCGCGCTTTTCTGTTTCACCTGTTTGGGTCAACGGCTTAACAACGGCACCTTTTGAGAACTCCATTGAATAGGATTTGCCCTGTTTAGAGACTTGGACAATGAACTTTTTCGACAAAGCGTTGACGCAAGAGACCCCAACACCATGCAAACCGCCTGAAACTTTATAGGTATCTTTATCGAACTTTCCGCCGGCATGAAGAACTGTCATTACAACTTCAAGTGCTGTGACTTCACGCCCTTGCTTGATAGACTCAGATTCGTGCCTTTCAATCGGAATCCCACGACCATTATCTTCAACAGTCACCGAATTATCTTTATGAATCGTGACGTAAATGGCTGTGCAATAGCCGGCCATCGCCTCGTCAATACAGTTGTCGACAACTTCATAAACGAGTTGATGAAGGCCGTTTCTTCCTGTATCTCCAATATACATACCCGGACGTTCACGAACAGCTTGGAGACCTTCCAAAACTGTAATTGAACTTGCCGTATACTCTTTTCTAGTGGAGTTATCTTGATCTTCTGTTTTATCTGTCTGACTCATCATCCTAACCGAAACCTTGCATCCGCGAAGGACACATTGGGGAAATATTTACGATACTGCTTAAGTATTTTATGCTTCTCATACTGAGAGAGCAAACTTAAAAGAGTGGCATTTTGCACTTTTATGCTCAAAACCCCCTCACTATACTTTTCAACCGAACTCATCTGAGAGATTTTATCACCTACAATTTCAGGCCAATAGGCCTGGATTTGTTCTGTAGGGACTTGAGATTGTTTCCGTATCTCTGCAAGAGTTTTGGGCAAAAGGTCTTTCAACTTTTTAGTTGTTACCTTAGTCCCGTCTCTAGTCTTACGCATCAAACGTTTTTCAAACATCTCAGAACTCTCATATAGAGAGATTCATTTTAACAGATTTTGATGAAAGAAAAAAGCATAATTTCGAATAAATTTTAGATAAAAATTCTTTCACTGTTTCGAACATTCTAACCATCGGAATGTGAGTTGAATATTATGTTTAGACAGTTGTTTGAGACACAAAAAATAAAAGAAGGCTAAAGGAGTCATTCGTAACGAATAGAAACCCAAAAGGAAACCAACGGTTAAAATCTAAAAGCCCCTATTTAAGAGGCCGGAAATGAGGCATTTACTACAGGCTTAGGCAGTTGAAAAAAGACATCTTCATTTGTAAAGATTACATCCTCTACCTCTTCAACCCCAAGAAGCTTAAGTTTTTCAATGCAACGCTGAACAATTGACTCAGGAGTGGATGCACCGGCTGTTAACCCAATTGTTTGCGCATTTTCAACCCATTTTTCATCAATTTCATTCTCGTCATTGATTAAATAGGAAGGCACCCCGCGATTCCTTGCAACTTCACACAGGCGGTTTGAATTTGAACTTTGAGGGTCACCCACGACAAGAATAAGATCGGTTGTATCTGTGATTTCTCTTAACGCCATTTGGCGATTTGTTGTGGCGTAACAAATGGATGAGCTTGGCAACGTCTTGATTTCCGGGTATTTTTCTAAAAGCGCATCTGTCACTTCTTTTACATCATCAAGACTGAGTGTCGTTTGGGTAATATAAAACAACTTCTCATCTTGTGAAAAAGAGAGTGATTTCACGTCTTCGGCACACTCGACAATCGTTGTCACATCAGGCGCCTCTCCTGCAGTTCCAACCACTTCCACGTGATTTCTGTGTCCAATAAGGATAATATGAAAGCCTTGAGCGGCAAAGCGTTTCACGGCCGAATGCACCCGTGTCACAAGTCCGCAAGTGGCATCGATTTCAATCAACTTGCGTCTTTTTGCATGTTCGCGGACGGCCGGTGAGACCCCGTGGGCGGAATAAATGAGACGCTCACCCTCCGGAACATCATCGACATCTTCAATAAAGATAGCCCCTTTATCCTTTAGTGATTGAACAACATGTGAGTTATGTACGATTTCATGTTTTACATAAATCGGTCGCCCCCAAATTTGAAGTGCGCGGTTGACTGTATCGATCGCACGCTCAACACCGGCGCAAAATCCCCGTGGTTTTGAAAGAAGCAGTTTCTTCATTTTTTCCTTAAATAAATCATTATCCCTTTAATGGAGTCTGCAATCATATCATACGCGCGCTCAAATGTCACGCGATCACAATAGTATGGATCCGGAACATCTTGACCGCGATACGCTTGGCTAAATTCTGTGATCAGATATAATTTTTCTAGATGCTTTTTTGAATCTGCTTTTGTTCGAAGCTCTTCTAACACCTCTTTGTCGGCTGCGAAAATCAGATCAAATTCATCGAAAAACTCAAGTTTAAAGGGCTGAGCTCGACTTTTGAGAATGTGTCCACGTTCTTTTGCTACTTTCTGCATCCGTTTATCCGGGAGCTGCCCGGTATGCCAATCGCCTAGGCCGCAACTGAAAACTTCAAGAGATGGGGTCATTGGGCTTGAGCTGTTTAGCTCTCTTAGCATCTCTTCTGCCAGAGGAGAGCGAATAATATTTCCTAAACAGACAAAAAGAACTTTCACTTACGATAGCTCTCGAACATCTGTTGCGCATCTAAAGCCGTAGGTTCCATTTCCAATGCCCGGCTTGTTACGGAAACGCCCAGAGCATCTAAGATCCTCTTTCAAACTTTTCCAGCATCCCCCTCGAAGCACGCGGTATACCCCTTGAGGCGGACCTTTTGGACTGTCAGGCTCTTGTACAGAGGTTTCATAGTAATTATAGCCATACCAATCCATAATCCATTCATACACATTTCCGGCCATGTCATAAAGCCCAACACCGTTGGCCGGGTAGCTCATTACAGCTGTTGTGTCAGAATTAAAAAAATTGGCTTGAGATTTTTCAATATTATCTCCGGAAGGATAGATAAAGCTCTCCTCGCCTCCTCGCGCGGCCACTTCCCACTCAGCTTCTGTCGGGAGTCGTTTTCCTATCCATCTAGCGTATGCAACAGCTCCATGCCAGGTAACACCGACAACAGGATGCTTCATGTACCCTGACTCAATATTAAATTTGCCTGCCATGCGTTTAATACGTGACTCTCGCAAACGGACAAGATCTAAATGATTCCCATCTTTTTCGCTCCCGATTGCATCGAGAAATCGTACAAATTGCTCGTTTGTGACAGGGTGTACATCGATTGCAAAACATGGGACAGTGATTTGATGTCTTGGTTGCTCATCTCGGCTGCCATCTACGCTTCCACGATAAAACTGTCCGCCCTGTATTACAACCATCTCACTCAAAAGGGGTTCGACATTCTTCTCTTCTCTTGGCTCCGGCTGATAGTATTTAACTGTCGAGTCGACTTGTATGGAGGCAGCAGGATCAGGATCAACTACAGGTCTTTCAATTTGTGCGGTTTGGATTACAGGCTGCAACTTTTTCTCTCCGATACTGACAGGGGGTAGCGCCTTTTCAGTCACCTCTTGTGTAACAGTTGTAGGTGGTATAGGTTTCTGTGTTGTATGCACCTGCTTGAGGGCGGCAACCAAAGAGTCAGGGCGAAGGCTCGGGTCTTGCTGCAAGCAAGAAATCAGGAGATTATCCCAGTTTCCTTTCAAATCTTTTCGACTTACCGAGGGCATCGTAAAGAAGCCTTCCGGATAGTCTCCTGTTAAGAAAATACATGCTAGCACCCCAAACGCCCAAGTATCAACTTTGAGACCTGCATCCTCATTTCCTTGCACGCGTTTTTGTTCAGGCGCAAGAAAAGAAAAGCTCTGCAAAAAGGTGTCGTGAAGCGGCAACATCATTTTCACATCTAACGAATGCTCAGAGTAGCCTTCCTTAAGACCTAATGATTGCGAAATGGCAGAGAACGTACGAGTTAGAAAGACGCCGGCTCCGACCAATCGTGAAATTCCAAAGTCCGTTAAGTACAATTGCCCTTGGCTCACCATAATATTATTCAGTTTTAGTCCGCGATGCACAACTTTATTGCCATTTTGTGAATGGGCATAGTCTAGTGCAGATGCAATTTGATTCAGGAAATGATAAATTTCATCTTCTGTTAAGTGTCTCTCTCTTGTGCGTAAAAATTGAGATAAGTTTGTCGATTCTCCATTTTCGTCAACGACACAGTCGCTAACTAAAAAGAAATGTCCATCGATATGCGAAATATTGTGGATACGCGCAATATTGGGATGATTTAAGTTTGCAAGGGCAGCAACTTCCTGCTCAAAACGGTTGATAAAGCTTCGATTTTCGGTTAAATCCTGAGGAAGGATCTTAACTGCCACCGGTTTTTTCATGAATCGATGTTCTGCTAAATAGACACTTCCAAGTGCCCCTTGACCAATTAATTTGATAATTGAGTAATCACCAAGTATTGTCCCTTCTTCTATCAATGCCATTAACTTACCAACCCCTTTAAATAACAGTTGCCATAATATGAAGCCGAGGCGTTTTCATTCAAGGTGTAAATTTCCAAAGTTGCTTAGTTTGATAATATGAGCGATTTGGGCTCATATTTATCTTTTCGAATTCTTTGCAAGTATGTTAAGATCACTTGCTTTAAACAAAATATACGGCTTATGGACAAACGATCTTTTTTTCTTATTCTTTCACTCACAGTCACTTTACTCATGATCAAAGCTTATTTCGAGTCTTCACATGACAAGGAGTTGCTAAAATGGAGGGAGGAGCAAGTTGCTTTCAAAAAAGAGCAAATTGAGACTTTAAATAAAGAAATCAGCTCAAGCCGCCAAGTCGTCAATGAACTTCTCATCACAGATCGCGGGATAGAGACAAATGGTGTCATTCTCAAATTAAACGGAAATTCTTCAACAGGCGTTGCCTTTTCTAGGTTGGAACCCGGTGCAAAAATTCGACAGCTGACGATTACAGATGAAGGAACCTACTCGCTTACGCTTCTCTCATTCAAAGAAGATGGAGAGCCTCAAACAATGGCTGCCGATCTAGTCAATGGTGAGATACAGTATAAGGTCAAACAACTACAAAGCCTTGAAAGAGACATAAATGCCGAGGTTACGACTTTTGTGATTCCGGAACGAGCGATTGCGCTTCAAAAAACCGGCAGTTCATATACTCCGGTCGGAATTGTATTCAACGACAGATTTACCCCCCTTTCAGGTATTCCTCTACTTCAGGAAATTGTCGAAGTCGAAAAATCAAACGGACAAAGCAAGCAAGAAGATCAGAAATACTATGTGCTCCAAAATAGCTATCAGCAAATCGTCTTCACAAACGTTGGCGGAGCTGTCATTGGAATTAATCTTCCATTTGAAAGTGAAGAAAATACTAGAAGTGTTGTGAAACCGATTCGCTTCGACCGAGAGATGGTTAAAAATCACCCAAATAGTGCCTATTTCCCGGGATTCTCCTATATGACTGCTGATGCATCGGGAGAATTACAAGAACACTCTTCCGGAGAGCTCGGAGGATTTTATCCACTTCTTCGACGAAGCGTACACCAAAATCCGGTAGAACCAAAATTTTACGCCTTTAATATTGTATCTGAGTATCCTGATACAGCTGAAACTATATATAAGCTCGATCACATGGATGACAAATCGATCGTCTTTGTTTCCGAGCAAGAGCGCCGCACCATTACAAAAACGTATCATTTAGTCGAGGAAGATAAGGCTCCATACAGCATGACACTCGACATAAAGGTTGATGGAAGCAGCCGCGGCCTATGGCTAACTTCAGGTGTTCCTGATGTTGAAATGATTAACGGAGCTCCCGCTCCTGCACTTAAATACCGACTAACAAGAAAAGGAACTCCTGAGGTTATCAAACTCGACATTCCAAAGGAGCCCTTTACACTCTCTTCTGTTTATCCCGATTGGATCTGCAACTCCAACGGCTTCTTTGGTGTCATTGTTGATCCCCTAACGGATATTGCCCCGGGATTTAGAGTGGATCCGATTCCCGGAAACATTCTCCCTTCTCGCCTAGTAAACTTTAGTCATGAATCCAGTAGTTTCAATGCGGATAAATTGCCGGGCTATGCCATGCTGCTTCCTCTTGACAATAAGAACGGCACGATAAAATTCCGTATTTTTTCAGGACCCTTCCAAACTGAAATTCTACAGTCTGTTGATGCCGCTTTTTCGAATCCTGAAACAGGATACAATCCCGATTACATCGCATCGCGCTCATTCCATGGATGGTTTGCATTTATTTCAGCTCCACTCTCTAAACTATTCCTTTTCCTAATGAAAGTCTTTCATATGCTGACCGGCTCTTGGGCGGCAAGTATTGTTCTATTGACGATTTTCCTACGAATGATCCTTTATCCGTTGAACGCTTGGTCAACAAAATCAATGATTAAGATGCAAGAAATCGCCCCTAAGGTGAGTGCGCTCCAGGAAAAGTATAAAAATGATCCGAAACGATTACAAATCGAAACCCTGAACCTGTATAGAAAATCAGGTGCTAACCCGATTTCAGGCTGTCTTCCCCTCATTATTCAAATGCCGTTTCTATTTGTGATGTTTGACGTCTTAAAATCAAGCTTTTCACTTCGAGGGGCAAGCTTTATTCCCGGTTGGATTGATGACCTTTCCGCTCCCGATGTGTTATTTAGTTGGGATACACCCATTTTCTTCATCGGTAATCAGTTCCACCTACTGCCCATTTTACTCGGGGCTGTCATGTTCATTCAGCAAAGAGTCATGTCGCCATCCGCACCAAAAGATCCTTCAGAGATGACTGATCAGCAAAGACAGCAGCGCGCAATGGGGTCTGTCATGACTATTGGGATGAGTTTAATGTTCTACCATTTTCCATCCGGATTAAATATCTATTGGCTTTCTTCTATGCTTTTAGGAATTGGACAACAAAAACTAACAAAGCATTTTATGAAGAAAAATTCTAAAGAGAAAGAAGATGAAATAATAGAGTTAAAGCCAAGAACAAAAAAGAAGAGATAATCAAAAATAAAAAAATCTCTTGCTACAATTGTTTTTATCAATTAAGTTAAAAAATTAACACAGTATGAGTTCACGGTGCGTTGCACTCAATTAATAATCACCCCTTTTGAAACAATAATATCAATAGGGTTTTAATAAATTGAATGAGTAAAACTGCCCCTTGAAAACATACAAAGGACCCTAGCTATGAAAGCGTGGGAAACATTTCTAAGTAACCAAGAGAAAACTCTTGGAAAAAACATTGTAGACAAATGGCTGCGGCCGCTTGAAGTGGTCCGCTACGATGCTTGCAATCTCTATTTAAACGCAAAAGACCCTTTTCAAGCGGAATGGTTCGAAGAACATATTCGCAAATCTGCCCAAAATGAACTTTTCAATAACAACAGTAAGCGCATAAAAGTCCACCTGGTTGTCAATCATTTAGACTCTTCAGCTGCTCAGAAGAAAAAGAGTTCAAAAAAGGAAGAGGCTCCCATAGAACTCAAGATGGATGAGCTCAATCCATCTATGACATTTGACACCTTTATTTCGACTCAAAACAACCTCCTTCCTCTTAAACTTTTAACTAAAGTTGCTAATTACGACACAGTCTCAAAGAAAATCATACCTGTTGATAAAGAGCTTCCCGGTTTCAATCCGATTTATCTATATGGAGATGAGGGTACAGGAAAGACACATTTACTACATGCGACAGCGCACGCGCTAAAACAGCAAGGACTGCGCGTATTATATGTTCGAAGCTCCACTTTTACAGATCATGTGGTTCATAGTATCCGCGGTCAACAAATGCCGCATTTTCGAGAGATCTACAGAAATATCGATGTATTGATCATTGATAACGTTGAGTACTTTGCAAGAAAGAATGCAACTCAAGAGGAGCTATTCCACACGTTTAACACCCTGCATCTGGAGGGAAAGCAAATCATCCTTTCCGGAAACTGCCCCCCACTTGAGCTCAAACAAATCGAGCCAAGATTAATTAGTCGTTTTGAATGGGGAATTGTTCTCCCACTCGAACCTCTTGACGAAGAGAGCCTGCACCACTTGCTATTAAGAAAAACTAAACAGGTTGGAATTGAGCTTCCCTCAAAAACAGAAAACTTCTTAGTCTCATCTTTTCATGGAAATGCCTCATCTATCGTTCGAGCCATTGATGCCATCTCCCTTCGATCCCACATGCAAAGTCAAAAAGCAAAAGCAAGTGCCACATTGAATGTTCCTCAAGTGAAAGAACTTTTAAAAGATCTGCTTAAAGAGGAGGAACGATCCTCGATTAAACCCGAACAGATCGTAGATGCCGTTGCCGCATTTTTTGAAATTGAGTCTCAAGAGATTTTTAGTAAATCTCAAGCGCGCGCAGTCTCATTTCCAAGACATATTGCCATGTATCTTTGCAAAGATAAACTCAAGATGCCCTATACGCATATTGGAAGATTTTTCTCTCGCGACCACTCGACAATTATGACAAATATCGCCCAAATCCAAAAGTCGCTTGATGACTGCGATCCTGAACTTGAAAATATCATCCATGCAGTTACAAAGATAATCAATCAAAGTTCCACAGTCGCAGTTTAAATTAAGACTTTTGTTTAATAACAAAATGTGATGATCGACTTTTTCCTTAAATCCTATATACTATCAAAAAAAGGGGCATGCGTAGAATGAAGGCTGTGGACTCATATCGAATTACACAAGGTCTAGATGTAACAAAAGGAGCTGGCAAAGAACTTGCTGAATGGGGAAGAAGAGAAATCGAACTGGCAGAAAAGGAAATGCCAGGATTGATGGCTCTACGAGCTGAGTTCAAGCAAAGTCAACCGCTCAAAGGCGCTCGTATTGCCGGATGTCTGCATATGACCATTGAGGCTGCGGTTTTAATCGAAACGCTTACTCACCTAGGCGCGACTGTACGTTGGAGCTCTTGCAATATCTACTCGACTCAAGATCATGCGGCAGCTGCAATGGCAGCTGCAGGAATCCCTGTCTTTGCTTGGAAAGGGTTGACAGAAGATGAGTATATCTGGTGCATACAGCAAACACTCATATTTGGTGAACAGCCCTTAAACTTAGCGCTTGATGACGGTGGAGATCTTTCAATCTATCTTCATGAAGAGAGACCGGATTTAGCAAAGGGACTGAAAGGGATCTCTGAAGAGACCACGACCGGCGTTAAAAGACTTGAGCAGCTACACGCGAAAAAGGCTCTTAAAGTTCCGGTTATCAATGTGAATGACTCTGTCACAAAATCGAAGTTCGATAATTTTTACGGCTGCCGAGAATCTGTCATTGACGGCATTAAACGGGCAGCTGATGTCATGATAGCTGGTAAAACATGTGTGATTGCCGGGTATGGCGACGTTGGAAAGGGATGTGCACAAGCAATGCGCGCACTTGGAGCTCGGGTGATTATTACAGAAGTTGACCCGATTTGCGCCTACCAAGCCTCAATGGAGGGTTTTTCAGTCTTAACAATGGAAGAGGCCGCCCCACTCGGAGACATCTTTATTACAGCAACAGGCTGCATCGGCGTCATTCGAGAACGCCACATCAAGCAAATGAAAGACAACGCCGTACTTGCCAATATCGGACATTTTGACCTGGAAATTGATGTAGCTTGGCTCAATAACAACCCTGCTATCGAGCGCAAAAATATTAAAACGCACGTCGACCAGTATCGATTAGAAAGTGGTAAAACGATCGTTCTTCTTGCTCAAGGAAGACTTGTCAATCTTGCCTGCGCCGATGGACACCCCTCTTTTGTGATGTCAAACTCTCTCTCAAACCAGGTGCTTGCGCAGATCGAACTCTGGACTAAGCAATATGCAGTTGGTGTGCATCGACTGCCTCGTATTCTTGATGAGAAGATTGCCAGACTCCACCTTGAAAAACTCGGAGTTAAGCTAACCTCTCTCACAAAAGAGCAAGCGGATTACTTAAGCATCAAACCGAACGGACCGTTTAAAAGCGATCATTATCGCTATTAATTCGATCGAACCGCTAAAATTTTCTTGCCGAAATCCAATGAAAATGCTATATTTTCACATCTAAACGGAGTATAGCGCAGCTTGGCTAGCGCGGCTGCTTTGGGAGCAGTAGGTCGGGGGTTCGAATCCCTCTACTCCGAAATTTTATTATCGCAATGATATCTTCTCTACACTGGAATCCCGAAAGAATCGCCTTTAACGTCCCCTATATCAATAGGCCTGTGGCTTGGTATGGGATTCTTTTTGTCCTAGGTTTTTTTCTAGCCTACTACCTACTCTGCATTTTACTAAAAAAACAGATAAAAAAAGATGAAGTCCAAGGTGTAGCCGATAAAATGCTTTGGTATGTCATGATCGGCACTGTCATCGGAGCAAGACTTGGACACGTCTTCTTTTATAATTGGCCGATCTATAGGGAAAGTCCGATCTCAATTTTAAAGGTGTGGGAAGGCGGACTTGCAAGCCATGGCGGTGTGATTGGGATTATTATTGCCCTAATCCTTGTCTCCAGAAAAATCCCTCAAATTCAAACACTTATGCTATTTGACTATGTGGCAATCCTCTCTCCTCTTGTCGGAGGATTTATTCGCATCGGCAACTTCATGAATCAAGAGATCCTTGGGCTTCCGACAACCCTCCCTTGGGCTGTTGTCTTCGGATCACCTGCGGATGGTAGTTTCCCAACACCCAGACATCCCGCCCAGCTCTATGAAGCTACAGGGTACCTTACTCTCTTTTGTCTTCTCTGGATTTTATACCGTAGATTTTCAACCCATCTTGCTCCCGGGTTTTTCACCGGCCTTACGCTCGCTGTTGCGTTCTCACTTCGCATTCTTTTTGAATTTTTCAAACAGCCAATGAGTGATGTAATCAACGAAACATACCTGCTTGCCGGACAAACGCTTAGTGTTCCATTTATATTACTCGGGATACTTCTTATGGTAAGAGCTTTACGACTTGAAAATAAGAGAAAAATATCGTAATATATTGACTTGTAATCTTTAGGATACTCTATGGCAAAATTAATTTTTGAAGACACCGGTGAAGAAATTGAACTAGAAGATGGTTCAAAAATCGATGAACTTTGTGAAGAGGCAGGCGTACCATTTGCATGTACAGAAGGTGTTTGTGGCACCTGTGTGATTGAAGTTAAAAAAGGGAACGAAAACCTCTCTGAACCCACTCAAGAAGAAATCGATTTTCTAGGTGAAGATACATGTGATGAGCGACTTGCTTGTCAATGTACAATTAAACAAGGCGAAGTAACTATTTCATTCTAATGACAACAAAAGAAAAACAAATCAGAAGAGACATGGCGATTCAAGACATCCTGTCTCTCTTTCCACATCAAGCAGGCAGACTCTCCCAAGAGATCACGAATGCCGGATTAAATTGCATCGGGTGCTCTGCTGCGACATGGGAGACACTTGAAGTTGGCATGATGACTCATGGTAAAACAGACGAGCAAATAGATAACTTGGTAACCCGACTCAACGCCCTGCTTGAAGAGCAAGTAAGCAGCCCACACACCATTACCCTAACAGCGCTTGCAGCTGAAAAATACCGTGAGATCCTAAAATCTGAAGATAAAAGCGGTTATGGAATTCGGCTCACAGAGCAGCCCGCCGGTTGTAACGGTTTTGAGTATCTTCTTGACTATTCGGAAAAGCCGCTTCCTACAGACGAGGTCTACACTTCCCAAGACATTGATATTCATATCGATGCTAAAATGGCACCGCGACTTCTAGGCTCTTTGATAGATTATGTCGATGGCCTTCAAAATTCGGGCTTTAAAGTTGTTAACCCAAATGTGCGCTCTTCATGCGGATGTGGAAGTTCTCACGGTTACTAATATGTATCTCTAGGGTTATTTGAATCTCCTGGAATGCCGATATTTTCAGCAACACAGGATCTGTTAAACACATAAATGACTCCTTGTTTTAGAAATTATCGGCAAACGGATTCAAACAACTTAAGTTCCCATTCTCAAGGGCAAATTTGAAAGGATCCCTAATTAAGCTAATGCGACTTACAACAATCGCTAAGCAAGGTGACACATCAGTTTATGAAAGGAAAATAACGCAAAGGGAACCCTTTTCTCGACAACCGCGATTTTATCCGCATTCAATACACACCCTCTCTTACCCACTCCACCTTCAATATCTTTAGACACTCCCTTTTTTTTTGAAATTAAGGACCACCTGTAAATTCAGTCCTGTTTAATTCTTTATGATTTTTTGATGAAATTCAGAAACCAATCGATCTTAAGTATGTAATATTTAATATATTACAATTTTCACTAATTTCAATAGAAAGGTTGCAAATTTAAGAAGCTGGGTTATTTAGAGGTTCCTTAACACGATATTAACAATTATTATTTATAATTAAATAAAAAAGGAGCAATTATGAGCTTACACATGAATAACATTATCAATAATGTCATGACAATTCCTAAAGATTTAAGTAGCCCTGAAAAAACAGCTAAAGAAAGAGGAATGTTAAAACTTGGGGCAACCGTTCTAAGTGTTTCAGTGATTGCATTAACTGCATTAACAATTGCCGCAGCACTTTCCAACCCAATTACAGCAACAGCGCTTGCCATCCTTACCATTGCTGCATTTGTTTTTGCGCATGATACACACAAAGTAGCAAAAAATATGGAATCCCCTGCGTCATCTTCTACTGTCAGTGAAGGTGCCCAAGGTGCTTTGCAAAAACTTAAAGCTGGATATAGAAAGCTACTTTCTGAAGATGAAGGAGATAGTAGGCCTGAAGCACTCAATTACTTAGATGGCACATGGGTTTTAAGACATTTGTTTACATCGGAGAATTCATAACCAATATCAAGTTCCCAAATGGGTCAATTAACAAAAGATGGCGCTCTGTATAGGGCGCCTTTTTTATATGCATGTCCTTAGTGTGAAGGGGGCTTCAATATCTCTCAATTACCTCTATTTTTATGCCGAACTCAATAAATCCTCACGATAGCAATTTCGAGGGATACTCGATTAATCTATATACGACTAATCTTTAATGATTGGTTATAGGAGTAGATTTCATATTCTTTTCATTTAAATTTACACAATATTCACAATTACTGTTTATAATTATTAAAAAAGTCAAAATGATCAATTATGAACTTAAGCGTGAATGAGATTATCCATAATTTTTCAACAATCCATGAAGACTTGGGAAGCTCTGAAAAAGAAGCTAATAAAAGAGGTGTCTTAAAGCTTGGTGCAACCGTTGCAAGCGTTTCAGTGATTGTATTAACCGCGCTTACTATTGCCGCGGCTTTATCCAACCCAATTACAGCTATAGCCCTTGCCATTCTTACCGTTGCTACATTTGTGATAGCGTATTATACCAATCAGAGGGCTGCAAATATGAATGTACAAGTTAATATGCAACCTGGAGCGAATAACGAGGGCGAGCAAGTAGAAGGCGAGTATGTTATAAATATTGACGAGGGTATGCTAAAACCCGGCGAACCTGCAAATGGCCAGATTCCACTTGATTCTATTAGCTTGAATGATGACCAACCTGGCCTAGCTGTTGAAAATAATGGAGAGATTGATCGGGAACCCGGTTCACCTGCAAATGGCCAGATTCCACTTGATCCTATGCGCTTGGATGATGACCAACCTGGACTAGTTGTTGAAAATAATGGAGAGATTGATCCGGAACCCGGTTCACCTGCTTCGAATAATGAACAATCCGCTGCAGCATCCCGCGGTGATCTACGAGATAATATAGAGCAACTTGTGTTTCAGGATTATCAGCGTGAGAGTGGCTTTAGCCCACTTAGATAAGATCTCCCCCTCTAGACATGCACAGCCTCGCCAAGACTTGCTAAGGCTGCCTCCTTTATTGCTTCTGAAAGTGTCGGATGCGCATGTGAGGCGTGGGCAAGTGCCTCAACTTTTGAGCGGTTCTCAAGTGCGATAACAGCCTCGCCAATCATTTCGGAGGCGTTTTGTCCAAGTATATGCACCCCAAGCAAGCGATGGGTTGCCTTATCGGCAATCACTTTGACAAGCCCGGCTGTTTCACCGCTCGCGCGGGCCCTTGGATTTCCTTTAAAAGACGCGATCCCCTTAATCACTTGGATACCCATCTCTTTTGTCTCTTCCTCAGTAAAACCGACGCTTGCAAGTTCGGGATGGGTATAGACAACATTTGGGATTGCGATGTAGTTGATCTCGGGACTCTTGCCGGCAAGAGCTTCGACAATAGCTACGCCTTCTTCGGATGCGCGATGCGCAAGTCCGGCGCCTTTAATCAAATCCCCGAACGCATAAATGTTAGGAATAGAGGTGCGGAAGTGACGATCGACTTCTACAAACCCAGACGCATCCGTTTTTACCCCGACCTCTTTAAGGCCAAGTCCAACTGAGTAGGGTCGTCGTCCGATTGATACCAAAATACAATCCGGCGTAAACGTGAGCGTTTTATCGGAGTGCGTCACCTTGACTTTTCCATTTTTAATTTCGGTTACTTTTGCACTTAAATAAAATTGAATTCCTATATCGGCAAGCGCTTGATGGAGTGGTTTAGTGACGCTTTTATCGAACCCGGGACAAACGGTGTCAAGCATCTCAACGACTGTCACCTCGCTACCAAGCCTGCAGTAGACAGAGGCAAGCTCAAGCCCGATAACGCCGGCACCGATCACGAGGAGCTTCTTTGGAACCTTGGTAAGTGCAAGAGCACCTGTAGATGAAACTATTTTCTCTTCGTCAAATGGGGCAAAGGGAAGCGCAATTGGCTCTGAGCCGGTCGCTAGAAGAATGTACTTTGCCTCTATTGTCTTTCCATTGACTTCAACTGTGTTTGGGGAGGTGAGTTTGCCTGTCCCCTCGATACGCTCAACTTTATTGCGCTTAAAGAGTCCATTGATTCCTTGAACAAGACCTTTAACAACCTCGTCTTTTCTTGACTGCATTTTTTTAAAGTTGAGCTTCGGTTTTAAAGCTTCGATTCCGTGCTCACTTGCGTGCGATTGAATAAAAAAGTAGTGTTCCGATGACTGCAAAAGTGCCTTTGATGGGATGCATCCGACATTTAAACAGGTACCGCCTAGCGCCTTTTCTTTTTCGATACACGCTGTTTTAAACCCAAGCTGGCTTGCGCGAATGGCAGCGACATAACCACCCGGACCCGAACCTATCACCACTACATCATACGTGTCCATCTACACTCCTATTATCAAACGAGAAGGATCCTCTAACGCCTGCTTTACGCGCACTAAGAAGGTCACAGCTTCCTTGCCGTCTATCACCCTGTGATCATAGCTCATAGCTAAGTACATCATCGGACGAATGACAATCTCATCATCAACCACAACCGGACGCTTTTCGATCTTATGCATTCCTAGGATTCCGCTTTGCGGGGGATTTAGAATGGGTGTTGAAAGTAATGAGCCGTAAATTCCCCCATTTGTAATGGTAAAGCCCCCTCCCTGTAGATCATCTACTGAGAGTCCCCCTTTCCTTGCTTTTTCTGCGTAATTCACAATAGACTGCTCAATTTGCGCCGAAGAGAGTTTATCGCAATTTCTAACGACCGGAACGACAAGTCCGCGCTCGGTTCCAACTGCGATTCCTATGTCGTAATAGTGACGATTGACAAGCTCTTCACCCTCAATATAGGAGTTGACTTGAGGCACTTCACGAAGGGCAAAGACACACGCCTGAACAAAAAATGACATAAAGCCAAGTTTGATCCCATGTTTTTTCTCAAAAGCATCTTTATAGCGCGATCTAAGTTCCATTACAGCTGACATGTCCACCTCGTTAAAAGTAGTCAGCATTGCGGTGCTATGTTGAGACTCGACAAGCCGTTTAGCAATCACTTTGCGAATTTTAGACATTTTTTGACGGGACTCTTCCCTTCCGGATGTGGAAGAAAAAATTGGCTTTTCTACAGTTTTCGGAGGGGGCGATGTCTCTTTTGATTGTGTGGCAGTCGGTTCTGATTTCTGCGCCACTTCTGTTTTAGGTGACTCATTTAAAAACTCTTCTTTGCTGATCCGCAAAGCGCCGCCGGCTGGCACCTCTTTCTTTACTTCGGGTTCTTGTACTTCAGGCTTGGGCTTAGCTTCTTGTTCTTTAGCTTTGGGCTCACTTGCCGCTCCCTCTGAATCAATATGCCCGATCACTTGATCAATTGTCACGGTCTCATCCGCTTGGACATTTAAGTTCACAACGCCATCTGCTTGAGCATACAGCACCTGATTGACCTTGTCGGTTTCAAGCTCAAGAATTTCATCATCGATTTTAACTGGTGTTCCTGTGGGTTTTAAAATTGCACCAATCGTCGCTTCGGTAATCGATTCCCCCATTGCAGGGACTTTGATTTCTACCTTCGTCATTGTAATTTCTCCATAATCTGCGCGAGCTGTTTTTTATGTAGGGCAAGCGAGCCTGCGGCAGGTGATGCGCTTCGCATGCGTCCGACATATTGAATTTCTTTTCCTTTTGGCAGGAGTTTTTGTAATAAAGGTCCGATAAAACCCCAGGCTCCCATATTTTCAGGCTCTTCTTGGGCCCAAATGTATTTCTTTGCACTCTTATATTTTGTGAGCAATTTTTTAATCGTTTCTTCTTTCAAGGGGTAGAGCTGTTCAATGCGTATAAGAGCGAGGTGATCAAATCCCATCGCTTTGATCTCGTAGTAGATCTTTCCTGAGCAAAAGACGACTTCCTTCGGATCCTTTCCGGGACTCGGATCGTCTATAATCTCTTCGAATGTGCCTTTTGTAAAATCCACTAACGGATTGACACATTCAAGGTGTCTGAGAAGTGCCTTTGGAGAAAAAATAATCAGCGGCTTTTTATAGACATTTTTGCCCTGTCTTCTCAATAGATGAAACATTTGAGCGGGGGTTGTCGGATTTACAACAAAGAGATTATTTTCAGCAGACAAGGTTAAAAACCGCTCCATTCTTCCTGAGGAGTGCTCAGGTCCTTGTCCTTCGTATCCATGCGGCAAGAGCATCACAAGTCCACTCTTCTGTCCCCACTTCTGCTCGGCTGTTGCAATAAACTGGTCGATCATGATTTGCGCACCGTTACAAAAATCACCGAACTGCGCCTCCCAAATTACAAGAGAGTCGGGATAGGCAAGACTATAGCCATATTCAAATCCAAGTCCGGCGTATTCTGTCAAAGGAGAATTAATCACATCGAACCTGGCTGCATTTTTTAAGTGCTTAAAGGGACAGTATTTTTTTTCCTCTACTTGATCCATCCAGACCGCATGACGATGAGAGAATGTGCCTCGACCGGAGTCTTGCCCTGCAAGTCGTATGGGGACACCTTCGCTAAGAAGCGTCGCATAGGCAAGACTTTCTCCCATACCCCAGTCAATCGGCTTGTCAACAAGCATCTCCGCTCGGCCTTTTAAAAGTCTCTCAAGCTTCGAATGGATAGAGAGTCCTTCCGGTATGCGACAAATTTCTTTTCCCAGTTTCTTTAAGGTTTCTTTTTGGACGCCGGTCTCTATCTTTTTGAAGAGATCATCCGCTTTTTCCTTTTTCTTTTTTACTACCTTCTTCACGGGCTCTTTTGCGCCTGAGAGGGCCACCTGCAGTTTTGCTTTAAACTCTTCTTCCAGTGCCTCGGCCATTTTTCGCTCTAAAACGCCTTGCTGAATTAAATCGTCCCGATAGATTTCACGAATCGATTTTTTCTTACGAATTAGTTGGTATTCTAGGGGTTGTGTAAAAGCCGGTTCATCTGTCTCATTATGTCCGTATTTGCGGTAGCACAAAATATCGATAAAGACATCGCACTGGTAACGCTGCCTAAGCTCAATCGCTAAAAAAGTGGCGAAAATACAACTCTCAGGATCTTCGGCGTTTACATGAAATACCGGTGCTGAAAATGTGCGGGCGATATCTGTACAGTAATGCGTTGATCTAGCTTCATTGGGAAGCGTGGTAAAGCCGATCTGATTATTAATGACAAGGTGCACAGTTCCGCCTGTGCGATAATCTTCTAAATTATACATCTGCATCGTTTCATACACGACTCCCTGACCTGAGAGAGCAGCGTCGCCATGAACGAGTATGGGAATGACTTTATCAAAGAGCAAATCATCATTTTTCTGAATCTGTTTTGCGCGCGCTTGTCCTTCGACTACCGGATAGACCGCCTCTAAATGGCTTGGGTTTGGAGCAAGGGTCAACTCCACTTCTTTTCCGGTCAACGTTTTGCGTTTGGAAACAAAGCCTTTGTGATACTTCACATCCCCACTTCCTTCAAAGGAGATCGGAACGTAGCCTTCTTCAAACTCCGAAAAAATATCGCCGTAGGATTTTTGCAAAATATTACTTAAGACATTCAATCTGCCTCTATGCGCCATACCGAGAATAAAGTCTTCAAGCCCAAGATCCGCTCCCCTCTCAATGATGGCTCCTAAAATTGGAATTAATGTCTCTCCGCCTTCCAAAGAGAATCGCTTCTGTCCTACGTATTTGGTATGGATGAAAACCTCGAAAAGTTCGGATTGATTTAAATAGTTTAAAATCATCTTCTTTTGTTCGATCGAGAGCTGTATCTGACATCGAGTCGGTTCAATTTGCTTTTGAAGCCATTTCTCAAGATCCGGGTTTTGCACTCCCATATACTCAATGCCGATCTTATTTGAATAAATCTCTTTTAGAACGTCTACGATTTCACGAAGTGGCGCGTCTGTGCGGCTCATTAGCCCGTTTGTCGGAAAATTAAGGGACAGCTCCTCTTCCTTAAATCCGATTTCCGTTAAGCTCAGTTGCCAAGGCTCTTTCTCTGGGCCTGTTTCAATCGGATTATTTTTTGCCATTAAATGGCCATAGCTTCTGTAAGCAAAAATCAGGCGATCGATTCGCTGAACATCATTTAACGGCTCTTTATCCTCTACTACTAAAGGAGCGTCCGGATAACTCTCAATTTCTTCAAAGTATGTTTTCCAAGATGGATCTATGCTCGTTGGATCTGATTGATAGCGCTCATAGAGCCATTGTACAAGGTGAGCATTGGATAGGTCAGGCTGTCTCATACCTTCCATATACCCAAGAAATGATTAATAATAAAGAACGATCTCTGTATAGTGGCTATTTATGTTATGGTTCATTTTTCTTTTACTTGTAGGATGCCAAACAGAGCAGCCGGAAAACGTGCAAACCTACTTGATTAAGGGAAGGGAGGGACAAACGCCCCTCTATCGCATTGAAGTGCCGAACAGATGGAGCGTGGTCATTCCCGACGGAGACCTTAATGACTCCAAAAAGCCGCTTGCAACGATTGATTTAGAAGAGATTCACATCACCTTTCATAACTTTCCGGGCTTTGCAATTCCACCAGCTGCCCAAGTCGCAAGGTGGAAAACTCAAATTCACGAAATCGATCCCTTTACCGAGTCGCAAACCCCTTGCCATTTTTCCGGATTTTTTGGCCTCTCTTACTTCTGCGAAAACCAAGACTTAGCTACTCTTGCGTTTGCCATGCAGATTGACCCTCTCCACTTGCAAAAGTTAAAAGGCAGTGAAAAGGGTGCCGTTTTCACATTGAAAGCAGTCGGTCCCCCTGAGCTTCTTTATCGCTATAAGCAAGAAATTACAGCAATGGCCGAAAGCATTGAAATTATAGATGAGATCGCCCCTTGATTTTAAAAAAAATGTACCATTTTCTTGGAAGTGTCTATTTTGCGCTGCCGCTCATCGCGTTTTTTGCTCTCTTTGTGATTATGGGTACGATTCTCGAAGCGAAGACAGGCTCTCACTGGCTCGCCGCTTACTATACATATGAGCATCCTGCGTTTTCTGTTCTTCTCTCGCTTTTTTTTATCAACATCCTTTTGGCAACGCTAAGAAGATACCCCTTTCAATGGAAAAAATGGCCATTCCTGCTGACACACCTAGGACTCTTGATGGTTTTGTCGGGAACGATTATAAAAAATATCTACGGTGTTCAAGGGAATATGGAGATTGTAGAGGGAAGTGGAAGCCATACACTTATCATACCAAAAACCGAGTCCCTTCGTGTTGAAAAAAAGGGATCGGTTAGCTGGTTTGATCTGAAAAGGAAACACTCGCCATTTAAAGAATTGAAAATCGAGTTGATCGGCTGGGCACCTAACAGCCAAACAGAGATGCAAAGTTTTCTTTTCGCAAATCACGGAAAAATTCTTGGATTACCCTCATTCCCTATTACAAAAGAGCCCGTAGCTGTAATGAGAGCGCGCCTTTTACCGGAGCCATACCCCCCTTTTCATATCTATACAACCTATCCTAAGCAGCCTAAACTTCCCGCTTTAATCTTTCAAAACGATGCGATTGTCACAATCGACAAAAAAGGAAGGGAGAACAAGTGCTCTTTAGAAAACTGCCGATTGATCGCATATGATGAGGGATATGGGGGGTACACTCATGAAATTCCTCTTTCGATCCAAACAGAGAAGGAACTCGAAGAGGAGTTAATGAAACTCCCCTATCTTCCAGATCCTCTCAAGCAATTTAAAGAGGCATCGGAAAAAGTGGACCAAGAGTGGGTACCAAATTTTATTGAGTACGCGCTTCAATGGAACGAAAGTGGCAATGCGCTTTTTCCAAATCAACCCATCTCAAATGCACTGGAAAGCATTTTATCAGAAATTGAACTGACTCCTCAAGTTGTAGTTGCAAGCGGATGGCTAGTTGATCTTCTCAAAGACAATGCGGATTTAAGAGATTGGCCGCACCCTCTTCCTGAAGAAAATAGATGGGAAACACTTTTCGATGAGCTTCTTATTGCCGGCAAACAACTTCCGGAACCGCCGAAGAGCCAAATGCAAACGGTATTTTCTGCATATTTAATCGGCTCGGGGATCACAAAAGAGATGTTTCAGGAGTCTGAAACGCCGATTCAATTAGAATCTCCGATTTTTCAAAAAGTCGTACCCGAAACAGCCGATCAAAAATGGGAAGACAATAGACCCATGGCAAAGTTTCGTCTCACCTATTTAGGTAAAACAGAGGTGATTACCCTCCCTTTCGATCACTCAGGTAAAGGACTTAGCTGGCCTGTCTTGGACGGTACTTACCTGCTTCGCTATCAACCCAAAGAGCTTCAAATTCCACATCACTTACGCCTAAGACGCGCGCGCCGAATCAATTACGACAACTCTGCTCAAGCCAAAAGCTATGAAGCCGACCTATGGATAGACCAAGAGCAAAAAATTTCCCTTAGCATGAACAACGTACACGAGACGACAAACGGTTACCGTTTTTACCTCTCTAGCCTTTCATCTGTACCCAATCGAGCGGCAAGAATTGGAATCGTTGTCAATAAAGACCCCGCAAGGCGGTATCTGACCTATCCGGGAGCTATTTTCCTTACACTTGGAACTCTAGTTCTTCTGAGTCGGATGCCTCGTGGTGGGAAAAATTGAGCCTCATGTTTGATCGAATTCGGTTAAGAAACTCTTCAAGTTCGCAGCCCGGCCCCTCTGGTTTCGGAGCGATTTGCCGATCATTCACCGATTTAAGCTTAGGAAGCTGTCCCGCTTTAATCTGAGAAAGCACACTTTGTTCTACGCTGACCTTTTTCAGCTTACGGCTTGTCGCCCCATTTGGAAACTGTTGTTTGAGCTGCAACATGACAGGTTTTTTTACATTTGCAGGTTTTGGAGCTAAACAACCGTCCAATTGAGAAATAAATTCCGGGTTGGTCTGTCCTTTTGCGGACACAAACGCTTCTTTCCACACCTTTTGCACCTGTTCGATTTTTTTGGCTATCTCATTGTATTGATAATATTTATACGCCTCAATCACACCGTCAAGAGCATTTAGAGCTGTGTAGACTTTTCCTTGGATCAGCTTTACATCATCCATGATACTTTTTTTGTAAGCGGAGTGGCTGGAAACAGCGCAGCTTTGACGGATAATACTGCCAATATTTTCAAAAAATGCATTGAGGTGATCCGGATTAAACGCGTTGTTCACTTTATACCAGTATCCGGGGCGGTACACAGAGAGACTCTTTGAGTTTTCGTCCCATTGAAGTGTTTGCCACTCCTGAAGTTCTTGAGTAAGTACATTCAAGTTTTTATTCGCCCATTCAACAGAATCTTCACTTAAAGATTTATTTACAGAAATAGCATTAGAATTACTAATAGAGACGCTCATATATTTACCTCATGTATTAATTTCTTGCGCTTACAATAAAAAGAAGCCTAACTGATGTGTAGACGATCTTAAAAAGCAGTGTCAACCTTTTTTTTGCAATTGCGAATTACAGGCGTATTGCGTACTCTAGCCGTATGTCTTATCGATTTGTTTTACTCCTTCTTTTTATGTACCTCCCCTTGCAGGGAGTACCTATCCAGGAAAATGGCAGAATACGCCCCTTTAATGGTCCGATCGAGTTTTTAAACGAGATAGATGCGCAAGAGATTGAAGATACCTATCTGATGCTCCCATCGAAACGAGACCCGAAGCGCTGGATTTCTCTCCACACGCTTGGAGTTAAGAATCAAGATGTGCGGATTGGAAATTTTACAGCCTATCCCGACTCTATTTTTTTGGTTCTGCAGGAAAGTTATCTTGCCCAAGACGAGCAAGCACTTAAAAATGCGCTAGACCAGGGATATGCCACTTTAAAAGGCCCCTTTCCAACTCAATTCCAACTCCAATTGGAGGCGTTCTATACCAGAGCCCCTTTAATTTGGATCCTCATCGCTTTATACCTTTTTGCCCTTATCCCAAAGGTCCAAATCCCTTTCTTTCTTCTTGCGTTTGTTTTGCACACAAGCCTCATTGCGCTTCGCTGTTATATCCTTGAAAGAGCGCCGGTTACTAACATGTATGAGACTGTACTTTATGTTCCTTGGGTGACCTCTTTGGCCTCGCTAATTCTATTTAAGCTCAATCGATCGAAATGGCTTTTGACAGCTGGAAGCCTAGTCTCTATCTTCCTTTTTTTATGCATCAAAATTGGGGGTCTAGAAGATACGCTTGACAATTTGCAGCCGGTTCTAAACTCCCAATTTTGGCTTGTGATTCATGTCCTCATGGTTGTTGGGAGCTACGGTCTTTTTGCCCTCTCATCGCTGCTTTCTCATGTCTATGTGATTAACAAACGTCCTAGCCCCGATCTAATTGCGACCACCTTCTATCTTGCCACTGCAAGTCTGATCGGCGGCACTCTCTTAGGAGGCGTTTGGGCCTCTCAGTCATGGGGGCGTTTTTGGGACTGGGATCCGAAGGAGTCTTGGGCATTTATTTCCTCTTCGATCGCCCTAATTACAATCCATGCGTATCGTTTTCGTCATATTGGGTCATACGGGTTTGCAATCGGCTCTATCCTTACTTTCTGTTTTATTAGCTTTACATGGTACGGTGTGAACTTCATTCTAGGAACCGGGCTCCATAGTTACGGATTTGGCGGAAGTGGGAGCATCTATTACCTTCTTTTTCTTCTATTTGAAGGCGCCTACATCTCTTTTGTAATTCTCAAAGGATACAACTCTAGAACTATCTAATTATTTTATTTATACATAGTAAATGTTATAATTAAAATAAAATGCCTTTTATCAATAATAGTGCAGAATTCAAATTTGACCGAATGCCCGAAGTTCAACCTTATGATCGAAAACCAGATCAAGAGGAAAATCTTCACGTATTTCGCGTCCTCATTAGTGATAAGACATACAAAGTAAAGGTAGCCAACAAAGGATTTATTCCTTCGGAAGTGAGCGTTGAAAAATCAAACGAAATTTTCAGAAAAATCGTTGAAGAAATCAGTGAACAAGAGGGGGTAATAGACGCGATATCAAAAACAGAAGGCGTCACAGCCGGCAGAGCAAAGGGTAAAGTCCATGTTCAGTTTTCAAAGAGAACCAAACCAACTGATAGCAATGCGGACAAAGTTCTAAAATCTATTGAAAAGGTCTTTATTCGCCACTTTCCGCACACTCTTGATCCCACGCCTCCGCCTCTTAAATTAGAACCCCTCACTGTTGAATCTCTTCTAGAAAATCCACCTACTCTTATTCGCGGAATTGACGATCCAAGTAAATTTGAGAAACAAACAAGACAGCTTAATGCACTTCTCAACAATCCTGAGCAGCTACAACACTTAAGAAAAATAGCAAAGCCCCTTCGAGGAAAATTTCACTCTGTATTTAGAAAATCCGTCCGGGGAATCCCGACAGAGAAGCAATTGAAAAGAGCGATGCAGATTGGCCTTAGTGACCCAACCATCCGAAAAATATTCCTAAAAACGGATCCATCCCCAGGATCAGCAGACGGGCGCATGGGCGCATTTCTTATCAATTGGATCTTGTATGGTGAAGAAATAGTACTTGAAATGGGAATACCTGAAAATGAGATGTGTTTTATGACGCGGGAAGCTCAAGAATTGAAATTGGACAGACCCGCATTTAGAACTGAAATTAATAACCAAACCTACATTCAGTTCATGTTATCAAGTCCATTCGGATTTAAAAGGGTTTTGGAAGAGTATGGAATTGATTGCCCGATTCACGATACAAATACCCTAATTGACATTCTCAATAACCTAGAGAATAGTGAAGGGCTCCGTAAACTTCTTCATGAAACTCCTGAATTTTTTAATCAGTTGGAAAAACTACCAAAAGGTGAAATTCTTAAAAAGGTTCATTATTACGAAGCTAAGAACTACGTTGAAACATTCATAAAAGATGTGATGAATCGAGGGGCAAAAATTGAATACGAGGGAAGTGTATGGAGTTACAACCGAGACCTTCCGATTAAAGAGAGAATGGAAAAAGGGGTCATTGATAAGGTCAGACAAGTCGCACTCAATGATAAGCAAGCAACCCTCTCAATTGAAGAAGACATCTCCCACCTCCCACTTGGGATCCAGGGTCTCATCCAGGATCAAGATATGTTTAGAGAGTTCATCCTGAGTGTGGATGACGAGTTTGGGAACGTCCTCTTAAACAAGCTAGAGCTGACAGAAGATGAAAAAACAGCTCTTTTGGAAAAAAAAATGAATATTGATGATATGCAAAAGGTTCTTCGTCTACGCAGCTTAGCTTTAATGATTAGTTGTAACCAAAGTACACATGGGCTTTCAGTCGGCTTTGGAAGAAAGACAGTCCCTCTATTTCAAAAATTGCTTATTCTCGAAAACTGTGTGACTTCTACTTTAAAATTTCGTTTTTCTTTATCAAAGGATCTCTCTTCACGCACTATGCATAATCATCATTATGTACAAACAACCAGTGGCAATCCATTTCCTCTATGGCAATTCCACTCCTCATTTAAAGGAGAGCTGCTTCCAAGGGGTGGGGGAAATGAAACTAGACCCGCTTTTGGATTTGGTTTCAGCCCAAGAGCTTTTTTGTACAAGTATGGAACAAAATATTTCTATGAAATTGCTAAAGAGCATTATACTTCCGTACCATCAATTCCTTGAAAAAAAATATTCACATAGTGTAGTATCTCTTGCAATATAATAAATCCTTCCGTATGGAAAGGGTAATAAAAACACAAGCGCTCGGTTCTCTTTGTAACTGAGCAAATCCTTAAACAAGAGTGTAAAAGCTCAAACGAATTTCATAAACAGGTACGAAGAAAAAGGCATATGGCTAAGCACTACAAAAGCGAAAAATTAAAAAAACTAGAAAGCGAACTCTTAGACCTGAAACATTGGCAGAAGCTCGGCTTAGTTCCTAAAAAAGATATTCCTAAACACGAGTCTGAAATCAAAGAAATGGAAGAGAAAATCCAAGAAGAAATCCAACGCATCGAATTTCTTAAAGAAACTGGGGATTTTGAAGACGTCGTGCAATCGAAAAAAGCGTCCGGCCGAACTGCCTATACGGAGATGCCGACCCTTCCGGATATCAATGGTGCAGAAACAACCCTTCGAGGCGACATTGCCGACACAGAAGAGGAAGTAAGCCTCTCTGAAGAGACTAAAGAGGGAGAGACTGAAGAGGTGACTCACTTTGATGAAGATGAAGAGTCCTACTTCAGCGATAGAAGCCGTTGGCGTCGTGGCGGGATTTTAGATCCTGAAAAGGATGACTGGTAACCCACTCTCGCTTTACTTTCACATTCCGTTTTGCACAAAAAAGTGTCCCTATTGCAACTTTTATGTCATCCCGAATAAGCCAATATTTCAAGAGAGGCTCATTCAAGGGCTTAGGCAAGAATGGAAACAGTTAACTCCTTCTATTGAGAAAGGGGCGCTTTCCTCCGTCTATTTTGGAGGGGGGACCCCCTCTCTTTTCAATCTAGAGCACCTCAGAGAAATTCTCTCATGGATCCCAGATCTCAATATCGAGGTTACCCTTGAAGCCAATCCGGAAGACCTAACGCTTGAAAAAGCAAAAGAGTTGCGAAGCATTGGGATTAACCGTTTAAGCCTTGGAGTGCAGTCTTTAGACGATCCTCTCTTAAAAAATATCGGACGGAGACATTCGGCTAAACAGGCAATCGATATCTGCGAGAATGCAGGGTTTACAAACCTATCGATAGACCTAATGTATGACTTACCGGGTCAAACCCTCTCGACTTGGGAGGCAACACTTAGGGCTGCAGTCAAACTCCCGATCACCCACGTCTCCCTATATAATTTGACCATTGAACCTCACACAAGCTTCTTCAAAATGCAAAGCGAGCTAAAAGAGCAAATGCCGGGTGATGAAGTCTCCTTAGAAATGTACAAAATGGCGCAAGAGATCCTCGGGAGTCATAGACTTGAGCAGTATGAGATCTCAGCTTTTGGCACACCTTCCGTCCATAACAGCGGTTACTGGAACGGAAGGAACTTTCTTGGTCTTGGCCCCTCTGCCTTCAGTTACATGAATGGAACGCGGCATCGAAACATATGCAACCTAAACCGCTATCAAAAAATGGTTACTTCAGGACTTACTCCGATCGACTTTACCGAAACGCTCTCACCTCTTGCTCAAAGGCGCGAACAACTTGCGATTCATTTACGGCTCCTAAAAGGTGTTAATGACTTATCCGTAGATCCTGAGTGTATAAAGATTATCGATACGCTGATTGAAGAGGGATTTCTAATGAAAAATGAGAACAGCATTAGTCTAACACAAAAAGGGATTCTCTTTTACGACACTGTGGCCTCGGAAATCATTCTCTAAAGTTCTTCTAATCTAGCTACATCACTTTTAATAACGTCTAACTTATTTAGCAAGAAACGATAGTCATCAGCTTCTTCTTCGCTGTAAAACGTCATATATCCTTCATCATCGAAAATATATAACCCATCCACTCGGTCTAAAAAGTCGTATAACTCTAAATATACATTAAGCAATTGATTCTTTTGTTTCGCCCAATGGTTTTCAACGTTAAGTTCTTCCAATTTAGCATAAAATCCTTTAAGAAATCCTTCCCTTCCAGAGAAGTTCTGAACTTGTTCGACTATACAATTTTCATACTGCTTAACAAGATTTTCCTTTTGCTTTTGATACGTTGTTAAGACTTTTTGGAATTGAGTGATTTGCTCCCGATACGCGCTTCTAACACGCTCATCAAAGAGATCCATTTCACTTGTGAAACTAAAATTAATATTCTCGCACTCTAAATCAAAAGAATTTGTCACAGCATCTATTTTGCTTTTATACTTCAATATCGTCGGCATGAGCTGATTGTACTGGGTAGTATTTCTGTCGAAATTTTGGCTATTAGATTCCTTATGGAGAGAGATCAGCATTTGGATGCTTTCGATTTGCTTGTTAAATAAAGATGCATACTTCTCATTTGAGAAAACCAATTGCTCATCGTCATTTAAGGAAAACTCACCTTCAATCGAATCTAAATATTTATACAGATCCAACAATAAAGAGTAGCAATAAAGAAGGGTGCAGTGGATTTGATCATTATCAAGTTTTTGCTTTCTTGCAGTTTGAATCCCCTTTCTAAATTCCGCTTTATCCGAAGTGTTTAAATCCGAATCTTCAACAAGCTGCATGCAGGCGTTATAAAATTGCAGATCCAACTCAATTTCTTGCTTGCAGAGTGTTATATACTCTTTATATTTTTGATAATTCTGCTCTCTTAGTATGCGACTTGCAAACACTTTATGATTGAGGATTCTTATGTGTTGGAAAGAGGCAATTTTTTCAATAGTCGCCTTCTTGATTTCATCTCCCTTTTCTTTGATTTTATCAGAGAGAATTTCCAATTTTTCCACTGAAGTACTGTTTTCAGTCTTCCCAGAACAGGCACTGGTGCTTATGCAAAAGAGGAGGAACACGAAAGAGAATATTTTCATTTGTAAAACCGGTTTATCGTATGGAGATTATAATGAAAATGCTTATTTTTTAAGACCCCTTTGCAATTTTTTTGCAGAGGCGATAAAAAATGATCTTGTGAAAAGGGTAGAGCATATACCAATACAAGCGCCCAAGCAATCCTTTCGGGCGGAAAGTAGCTGTTTGTGTCACCTTTGTCATAGCCTCATCCTCTTTGACCTTCCACTCAAGCCAAGCTTCCCCCGGAAGACGCATCTCGGCATATAGAAGTAGGTGTCCATTTTTTCGATCTGCTAAGATGACCCTCCAAAAATCCAGGGCATCACCGCTCGTCAGGCGCGTTTTATGGGTGCGACCGCGCCGAGTCCCCACTCCACCTAACATGAGATCAAGAAACCCTCGAATCGACCAGGCAAAATTCATTGTATACCAACCGGTGTCTCCGCCAATTTTCCATAATCGGTTAAGTACTTCTTTTTTTGTCGCCTTCGTCTTTTGCTTTTGAACATCAGTTAAGCAGCCAAAGTGCGGAACTTCGATATATTCTTGAAGTATCGGATTTAACCTACTGTGAACCATTGCGTCTTTCCAGCTGGAGACCACAGCATTTTGTTCTATTTTCGAAAAACTCTGCTCAATAGTCTCTTGAAAATTGAGACATTTATGAGAAAACATATCGTGAATGCGGTTATCTTGGCAGACAGCATCGGTTGTCATACTCTTCACAAGCGCTTTTGCAATGGAGAAGTTTGTCGATGTCACAAAGTAGAGCCATAGACTTGATAAGTAAGGCGTGAGAAGAGGGACGGTAATAATCGACCTCTTCAGCCCTCTGACTTTAGCAAGGTGAAGGAGCATCTCCTTATATGTCAAAGTATCAGGCCCACCCACTTCAAACGTTTGATTGTAGCAAGCGTCATTCAAAAGCACATGCGACAAGTAGTAAAGAATATCTAGGATGCCGATCGGCTGGCATTTGGATTGTACCCAACGCGGGGCTATCATAATCGGGAGCTTTTCAACTAAATCTCGCATGATCTCAAAAGAGGCGCTTCCCTCTCCCACAATAATACCGGCGCGTAAAGTGGTGACAGGCACATCACCCTTCCTGAGAATTTCATCGACATTCCCTCTGGATGTCATATGTTCAGAAATTTCAGCCCCTTGGCTAAGTCCACTGAGATAAATCACTTGCTTCGCGTGAGTTTTTGATACTGCGTCCACAAAGTTGGATGCGCAACGTGACTCAAGCGATGAGAAATTAGAAGAACGTCTCCCCATTGAGTGAACAAGATAATAAGCGGCGTCAATCTCTTTAGGAATTTTTGCTGCAGATTCTTTACTTAATAAATCGACTTCAATGATTTCAACTTGACTCTCAATTGCTTTTGGCAGATTCAAGCGAGTAGAGCTTCTGGCAAGTGCGATGACCTGATGTCCTTGTTGAACCAAAATGGGTAGCAATCGTGTGCCGATGTACCCATTGGCTCCTGTCAGTAATATCTTCATGTTTAAGCTCTATACATGAAGACAAGAAAAAAATCCTAGTCACTTCCGATTAAAAAGATTGCAGCGCGTTTTTTTAGATTTGGAAGCGGGCTTTTTTTCCAGATATTAACGGACTGACTAAGAACTCCCTGCGTGGGAAGTGTCAGGTCCCATGCGACACATAGCTGCGTCTTCTCCGATAATGTATCTAAAAGCGTTTCTAATAGATGCATATTGCGAAAGGGTGTCTCGATAAAAATCTGAGTCGATTGCTCTGCATGCGCGCGCTTTTCGAGCATCTGAATGTTATCATGGCGCCCTTGTGGATCTTTTTCCAGATACCCGTTAAAAGTAAACTTCTGCCCGGAAAATCCCGACAGCATCAACCCTAAAATAATTGATGAGGGACCGACAAAGGTTTGAATCTGTATTCCAAGACTTCTTGCCTTAGTCACAAGTTTGGATCCGGGATCTGCGATGCATGGAAGCCCGGCATCGGAGACAACTCCCCAGCACTCACCACGTATGATCGGTTCTAATAGAAAATCGATATTTTCATCCATCGTGGCAATAGGGATATTCCGTGCCTCTTCAGGTGTAAAAAAGCGTCCAAGATAGCGGCGTCCACCTGTTACGCTCTCAGCGATGAGGCCATCGATTTTTTTGACCGCGCGATCGACGCTCGAGGGTAAAAAGACCTCGTGGTTAGGATAGTCACCTAGAAGGTTTGGGAGTAGGAGAAGTTGTTGTTTTTTTTTCATTGGCAAAGTTGGATCATAAGTTGCTCCCAAAGGTGCTTGGGAAGGATGTTTGAGTTTTTTGCTCGGAGCTCTGTTTCGTCGATTTGAATCAACGCACTTTCCAGTTTATGCGAGCCGAGCGTTCTTGCATAATTTAACTGTGTTTGTAGTCGTTTTCCGCGCAACTGCGGAAACTTTTCCTGAATTTGCGCATTTTGACCTTTTTCAATCATAGAGGCAATCTCAAGTATCATTTCGACCTGATATCTTAGGGGTCTTAAATGGGCGATAATTGCCGGCTCTTGTAAATAGAGCGAATGCGCTAATTGATGCGCTAAGGGGAAATTTTTAGAGAGTACCGCATCTCCCAGCTGCCAAATCGTCTCCTTAGACTCTTTGGGTATCAGCGCTTCAATGTCGGCAATGGTGATTTGCGTGCGGCTGCCAATGTAGGTCAGAATCTTTTCCTTCTCTTGAAAAAGTTGGGCAGTATTGGCATCGCTCCTCTGTATTAAAAGGGCAAGCGCATCGGGGGTGATCGTGATCCCTCTCTCTTTAAACTGGGCATACACCTCTTGTCGTAGACTCTCTTCTCTCTCCCAAGGCTTTTCTTCAATGATCTGTAATATAACCCCGGCTTTTTCAGATTTTTTATAGAGTCTTGTGTTTTTTGCAAGTTTGCAGCCGGTTAAAATTAAATGAGAGGCCGGATTGGGGCTCTCTAGATAGTTGACAATAGCTTCCTGAGTCACCTTTTGAAGGTTTTCTACATCACTGACGATCACAACCTGTGAGCTTTTCAAAAAAGGAAGCTGCTGCAGTTCATTTAATAGCATCTTAGGGGTTACGGAACTATCGAATCGCGCCCATGAAGAGTCTTCAAAATATTTCATTGCTCGAGAGATCAGTTGTTGAAGAGAAAAACTATCATAATGCAGCAGTAAGTAGAGCTCAGCCAAGTGGTTTGGGGCTGACTCCTTCAAATGCTTTTCAAATGCGGATATATTATTGTATCTCATACGTGTGGAAAATGGAGTGGTTGTGGCTTTTCTCAAACTGAAATCCGCTTGCTTCAAGTAGTTTAACATGTCGGCTGCGAAAATCATAGACTTCAGTTGTAAGTGTGACAATATTCACACTTGAGGCGACCGTTTTGATCAAATGAAGAAACACCAAAAACTCCTCTTCATAACTTGTCTCCATCCGTTTAGTTTCGAGCAAAAAACTAACTTCTGATATGCGAGCCTCCCAATCAATATGAACAAGACCGCCGTAGCCGATGAGCTGATCTTCTTTTAGAAAACTTAGCAGGATGTTTTTTGGCCGGGGATTTGAAAATGAGGGTACAATCTCCTCTTCCCAATACCTTACTTGCTCTTCTTGAGTAAGTGGGGAGTTCTGCCTTAGGATTTCCATCTGCTCATTCCGCCACTTCCTGATGAGAGTCATATCTTTTTTACGGATAGCAATGAGAGAAAAGGGCGGGCGTGAAAAGGTGTTTTGTTCTAAGCAGCTATACATCAATAAACCAATCCTCGGGGTAGCGCACAAGTTGGAGCGGCGGTTTTGTCGGTTCAAACGGATATTGTGCAAGAGGGTGGCCTTCTGTTTCAAGGAAAAACCAATAAAAGCTATGGAGACCGGCTTTTAGACTTAAAGTGGACGCTCCTCCAAAACGCGGATTGCACTCAAGAAGCGCTCTTTTTTTTCCGATTGCTTGAAAAAGAACATGGCCAGTCAGACCCAGGGACTCTGCTGCTTTTGCGCATCTATTTAAGAGATCCGGATCATGAACAAGAGATGTCACCTGGGACTCACCGGATACAACGACATCGCGGGAGCGGACAACGCCTCCCTTCACTTTTTTGTCTTGGGTGAGGTAAAGATCTATACTGAATTCCACGCCTTCGATATATGGTTGGTAAATGGGATGAATCACTTGAGAGCCACCGGATCCGTAACGATCCTTTGTTAAGATACGTTTATCCCCTACCTCTTCTTGATTTTCAAATGTCGGCACTGCTTGGCCCTCGAAATACTTTGCAAATGCAAGCTTGTCATTGCAAATCTCTACTGCCCTCGCATCTGACACCATGACAGAGACCCCCTCTTCTTGCAACCGCTCCTTCCATTTTGCAAATTTCAGAAGCTCGCCATCGCGCGTGGGGATAATCCAGCGTATGTTATGCTCTTTACAGTAGGCAACCAGTTCTTCAAAAGAGATTGTATCGAACGGTTTTGTATGCCAAAACCGATCGACAAAGTAGCGACCGAGACATTTAGGATTGCAATCAGATCCATAGACAAGACTTGAGGGATCAATCCGATCTAGACTCTTGCGCACCCACTTTAGCATGGGTATCTTTTTTGAAATGCTTGTGACCAGTACATTTTTCAACTGCGATCTTCCTCTTTTTGTTTCACCGCTGCATTAAGCTCAACAAGCTGTGGGTTCTTGGCAAGAAGAGAAGCAATATCATCAAACGTAAATTTTGGGTTTTGCGGATATAGGCGGGTCAATATTTCAGCTATTAACATAAAATCTTCTTTCGTATCGACTGTTAGCCGCAAGTGCGAATGATCGACATCATTTACAACGGATCCTAACTTGAAAATTTTGGGATTGTGATAGAAAAACGGCGTCACATGTTCTTGATCGTATGAGCTGTTGGCCGAGCTAAATGCCATTTCCAAAGCCTTCATAGAAAACACCTCGACATCCATCCCCCTTGGCCAACTCCACTTGAGAGTGTTTGAAACATAATCAAAAGAACCAGAAAGATAGTATTGAATCACCTTGTCGACAATTTCGGGATCAATGAGTGGGCAGTCACCTGTGATGCGCACAATGACATCCGATTCAACGGATTTTGCCGCTTGCAAGTAGCGTTCCAAAACATTTTGTTCATCTCCTCGAAAACAGGCAATTCCCTCTTTTTTACAAAGATCGCAAATCTCCTTGTCTTGAGGCTTTGTTGTTGTGGCTATCAAGAGCCTAGTTGCGCTTTTGACGCGAGTTAACCGTTCGATTTGATAAGAAAGAAGCGGCCTGTCTAAGACAGGCAGCAGCGCTTTTCCGGGAAGGCGGGACGACCCCATCCGCGTTTGAACAATGATGACAATTTGCATTCTTGCATCATATATTACCCATCCTTTTTTTGAATAACATTTCGGATTCGAGTTTTTTTCCCTGTTTTCCTCTCGACCTGCTTTTTCCAGCCCTCAGCTGTCAATATACGCCTTCCAGGTTTTGCAACTGACTCTGTTTTAGGCTTTGTTTTCTTGACTACGCTCTTTTTAGCCGGACTCTTTTTTATTACTTTTTTATTATTTTCTTTTGGCATAGTTCCCCCTTTTTCTCTATTTACTAGCTGCAATTTGCGTGCCAAAGGGGAGTAATTTTAAATTAGAATTCTCCCCTCTTTTCTAAACTAGAAAGAGTGAGGGGAGATTGATAGAGATGTACTTAAATGTTTTCTAAGAATTGAACCATTAACCGAACGCCCACGCCTGTTGCGGATTTGGGAAGATAGCGATCGGACTTACTTAAAAAAGCAGTTCCCGCGATATCAAGATGAGCCCAAGGCACTTTTTCATCTACAAACTCCTGTAGAAAGAGCGCAGCTGTAATGGAACCCGCCGAGCGTCCTCCAATATTTTTAATATCAGCTACATCGGACTTAAGTTGAGACTTATACTCCTCAAAAAGCGGGAGTCGCCAGACTCGCTCAAACGTTGCCTCGCCTGCTTCGGAAAGTTGATTTGCAAGTGTGTCATTATTGCTCATCATTCCGGTTGTCTGCTCTCCTAGCGCGATTACGATAGCCCCTGTGAGGGTAGCGAAATCAACAATTCGGGACGGCTTCAGATTTTTACACGCATACGCAAGGGCATCGGCTAAAATTAACCGCCCTTCTGCGTCGGTATTGCCAATTTCAACTGTTTTTCCGGTATAGCCTGAATAGACATCTCCAGGTTTAAAACTACGAGAATCAATCGAATTTTCAGTAGAAGGAATCACAGCTGTAACATTTTTTTTCAAATTGAGCTTAGCGCAAGATAAAATCGTTCCAAGAGCGACAGCTGAACCGGACATATCGGATTTCATCGTCTCCATGGAACCTGTCGGCTTAAGATTCAAACCTCCTGTGTCATAAGTGACCCCTTTTCCTACAACGATCGTGTGGTCCTTAGACTGAGGATCTCCCTTATACTCAATAATAATAAAAGCCGGGTCTAAGTGAGAGCCTTGGTTAACCGCAAGAAGAAGCCCCATCTTCTCTTTTTCAATGCGCGCTTTATTAAAAGCTGTGACCTTTACCTTAGAAAAGCGAGTGGCAAGATCTTTTGCTACACGTACAAGCTTCTCCGGGGTTACATCGTCTGCATTGCCATTGACTAGGTTGCGGGCTAAATAGACCCCTTCAAAGGCATTTTGCCAGTGATCTGCTTGTGCCGCGCACTTTTCCATTTTGCTTATCCAACAGATCTGCCGAACCTGTGGTTTGAGCTCTTTTTTATTTCCTTTAAGTTCATTAAAAGCGTAATTGGCGTGCAGGATTCCCTCTGTGACTCCTCTCAAAACATTGAGATTCGGAGCTGTTGGAAGCTGAATATTCAGCGCAGTCCAGCTGTTTTTGTGGCAGCAGACGGTCAACTTTCCATATGCGCGTCTCAATGTCTCCTCTGTCGCCATTTTTGACTCACCAAGACCCAAAAGTACAACGCGCGGCTCTTTTTGACCGGCCACATAGAGAACGACAACCTCCCCTTCTTTTCCCGTGAAATCCCCTGAACTGAGACCGGGCGCAATTTCCTTTGAAAGGCCTTCAAATGCGCTTGCAGGAGCGGGCTTTTTTTCTTTCCAAAACGGCAGAACTAGTAGATCTGCCTTCGGACGTTTTGTAAGAGAAGATTCTGAAAATTTTATCATGATTCACTCCCTTGATTAAAATGGAATCGAGTCATCTTCATAAGATGAAGAGCCTTGAGGCATAGATGCAGCTCCATGCTGAGGACCCTCATGTGAATCTGAACCGTAAGAATATGAAGAAGAGGATTGACCGCTATTGCCTTGCTCTTGATCAGGTCGACTGGAAGGGGCAAAGTTCAGATACTCCCCACGAACTTCAAGAGATCCGACTTGGTAATTCCCGTTTTTATCTTGATACACTCGCGGCTTACGGATACTTCCCCCTGTCAAAACAGGCTTACCTTTTTGCAGATATTTGATCATGTTATCCCATCGATCTCCCCAAAGAGAAATAGACCACCAGACTGTTTCGACTTCTGCTCCTTTTTTACTGTTTGTTGCAATCAACAACGTTGTGACTTTTTTTCCATCCGCTGTGAAACGGGACTCCGGATCTTTTGCAAGAAAACCTGCAAGGTGAACGTAATTCATAGACATCGATTTTACCTCTATTGTGAACTTAAGAAAACGATTTGTACTTTAGGAACCTCTGAATAACACAAGACTTCTTAAATTGAGTGCCTTTTTACTTAAATTCAAAAAAAACGCACTCATTTAACTATTAGACAGTTAAGGTCGATTGTTTCTTTGAATTTTAGCAAAAATTCATACAAAATTTAACAGGCCAGGGTGATTCAGAAGCCCCTTACCTTTAACCCTCGAAAAGCCTATAGAAATTAACCCTCGGAACGTTTTTGCCGGATTTCGAAAAAACGACTGAATGGCGAATTTTAAAGACTTTATCAGAGGCTCTTTAAGGTGGACTCAGCATGCCACAACGTCTTGTTGTACGCAAAGAAAAAAAGGGCAAAAAAATAGAGATCCAAATGGATCTCTATTTTTGAAATCGGAAAATAGAAAAGTGAATTAAATCTTAATCCCTTGATTAGTGCCGCCTAGTGATCCGCCGCCGCTTGGCTTTTTATCTTGACCAATTGACTGCCCCATTTCAGGACGTACAGAATCCACAGGTCGACCTTCTTTAATATCGACGCAAATTTTTCTCCATCTCTCTACTGTCTCAACAAATAGAGGAGCAAATGCGCGAAGAGCTGAGGAAACCGCATGTTCCATATCAATTGTGCAGTGCATCAAAATAAGCTCTTCCTGGGGAGCAACACCGACTCCGCCTCCAGCCATTTGACCGCCAAGCATTGAGCCTTCAAGCAGCATTTCGTAAAGCTTTAAAAGTACTTTATCATCTTTTGGCAAACCGTCTAACAGTGGTGAGTATAGATACAGTCTTTTCGAGTTAGGTTCGTATGTAAGGTGAAGAGAAAACTCATCATCAATTCCTAGGATACACGTATTGTTTTCGTCAAACTCTAGCCCTTCGAGATTTAACTCTTTTCCAAATTCTTTTAGATTATCTTTAGCGTTCTCTATTGACATTTTTACAACCTCCTAAAGGTGAGCAACATAATTTTTTTCTTAATAGAGTGATTTCTCTCTCTAATTCATTAATTTAATTATAGCCTTGATGATATTATGAAGCAAATAGATTATCTACGGTTAACCTGCTGATTTACAATATCGCTTACTTGTCGCTTTCAAAGCCACACAGCTTATAAGCTGTTCCGAAAGGTCAAGACTTAAAACCAATCAGTATCACATCTACCTTGACTTGAAGCGTAAAAATAGCGACTTGGGAATCTAGTGAATAAAATAAGCAAGGTCTGATAACTCCAACCTCTTTTCTTTCTTCCATATAGAAATTTTCTAACATTCGCCGCAATGGATCGAAGGGTAATGATCAAAAAACCATCAACTGTGAAAGGTGTGAATACGTAGTGGGTGAGTGCTTAAATAATCAACATGGCATCGCCATAGGAAAAGAAGCGAAATTTTTCTCGGACTGCTTTTCTATATGCTTCCATCATTAACTCATACCCTCCGAACGCGCAGACTAGCATCATAAGTGTCGAGCCGGGAAGGTGAAAATTTGTCAATAATGACCTGGTCGCTTGAAACTGATACCCGGGTGTAATAAAAATGTCTGTGGTACCGGATCCGGAAAGAATCTCTCCTTTCTCATTTGTCGAGGATTCAAGCGTTCTTAAGCATGTCGTGCCGACTGCAATTTGACGCCTTTCCTTAGAGTGATTGTTAATTGCAAAAGCCGACTCGGGGGTAATGACATACCGCTCCTTATGCATCCGATGGTTTCGGATATCGTCGACTTTAACGGGTTTAAATGTTCCAAGACCGACATGCAACGTTAAAAATGTGGTCACAACTCCCTTACCTCGAAGGGTATCAAGCAGTTCTTTTGTAAAGTGTAAGCCGGCTGTCGGTGCTGCAACAGCGCCAAGCGCATCTGCATAGACAGTCTGATAATCGCTTTTATCTTTTTCCACTGCCTCTCTTCCCATATAGGGTGGAAGAGGCAACTGCCCTTCTTTTTCAATGAAGGTATGGACCGGTGTCGAACTTTCAAATCGGATCCGCCTAACCCCTTCAGGTAGCTCTTCAATGACTTTTGCTTTGACGTTTGCATTGAAAATTATTTCTGTGTGTAATGGCGCTTTTTTTGCGGGCTTGACAAGGGCTTGCCAAACATTTCCCTTTTCTTCTTGTAAAAGGAGTAGTTCAAGTTTAGCGCCGGACTCTTTTTTCCCCATCAGCCTTGCGGGTATGACTTTGGTGTTATTAAAAATGAGTTGATCTTCAGGATTTAGATACTCCGCAAGCTGTGAAAATCGAATTTCGGATAACTCTCCTGTTTTTCGATTGACAATCATGACGCGCGAGGAATCTCTTGGCGAAACGGGATGTGACGCTATCAAATCGTCAGGTAAATCAAAGTGATACGATTGAGTTGAGTAAAGATCCATAGAGATAAAAATTTGGAAGGAGAAGACTCTCCTTCCAAAACCATTTTAGTCGAGAATCTCGATATGAGAATCAGGAAACCCTTTCGTCAAAATTTGAGCGGCATTTTTGCCTCGATACCCCATTTCTTCTGCTTCGTAAAGAGAAATTCTGGAGAAAACGGCTGCCCGCTCTTTTTTCTGCTTTCCACCTGTAATCGAGCCCCATTGCGCGGCAATCGGCGTGACAAGTCCTTCATATGTACCCGTCTTACTCAACACCATGCGTTTGGTCGCTGTAATCGCTTTTGCAATATCGCTTTCTGTGTTTACTGTTTTCAAACCCTCATAACCGACATTTTTTGCATCCACAGCCCAGTACGGGTTTTTGGGATGCTGGGATTGAAAGAGCGCCATTGTTCTTGCTGCTATTGAAATTGCAGAGAGAGTTTCCTCCGGGAGCGGCTCTTGAAACTGTGGTGAAAGCGTCGATAGCAGGTAATCTTCGATATCGACTTTATTTACGATACTGATCGTTCCACCCACATCATAAACTAAAATCGATCCACGATACTCAACTCCATTTACAATCGATGTAATATGGTAATTATCAGGAACGATATGAAGTTGATAGACACCCGGAAATTCTTCCCCCCACTTTAATCCGCCTGCAAGCGGCTGGAGAAACTTTCTCTTTCCGATTAAACGTGAGGAAACATGGGCATTTGTATGAGGGTCATAAATGTGGTACTTCCCGGTCACCTCTAACATGACTCCAGGCTGATCATGGAGCACCAAAACCGAAACCGTTTGAGGAAGCTTGTTTGAAGTTCGTCCGAGGAGTCTTTGAACATGATCCCACACGCCTGCATCAAGTGTATTTGTAATTGGTATCACAGCAAACATGCAAATGATTACTCTTAAGAACATAAATTATCTCCTTTATACTGAATGAATCCATCCAAAAATTCTAAATCCGATCTTATCAGCCTTATTATGATATTTTCCAGCTCTTTTGCAATATATGAATAAAAAATAAGTCTTTCGAAAGAAAACCGAAAATATTTTTATTGAATGGTGTTTATAGTTAATTTGATATGTTGCAAGCCAAGCGTTGTAACAACCCTTCCTTTCGATGTCCGTTGTATCAACCCTTCTTTAATCAGATACGGCTCATGTACCTCTTCAATTGTATCGGCAACCTCGCCAACGGCGACGGCAAGTGTTTTAATTCCAACCGGCCCACCTTCATAATGCTTGACCATGACCTCTAAAATTTTTCGATCCATCTCATCAAGTCCTTTTGAATCGATATTCAAGAGATCTAAGGCACTCTGCACAATTTCGCGGTCGATTTTCCCGGAGGCGCGCGTTTGCCAATAGTCTCGAACCCAACGGATGAGATGGTTAACGACCCTTGGCGTTCCTCGAGATCTTTCCGCAATTGCAAGTGCCCCTTCGTCAGTAATATCTACATTTAAAAGCTTGGCTGTACGATTGACAACGGTTTTGAGCTCATCGGCTTGGTAATACCCCAAACGACAAGTCAACGCAAACCGAGATCTAAGAGCTGATGTGAGAAGACCCAGGCGTGTGGTGGCTCCGACTAATGTGAATCGATTCAATTTAACCTGTACTGATCGCGCATTAGGTCCGGTATCAATCATTAAATCGAGAACAAAATCTTCAATTGCTGGATAAAGGTACTCCTCAATCGGTCGACTCAGTCTATGGATTTCATCAATGAATAGAAAGTCGCCGTCTTGAAGTTTGGTTAAAATTCCGGCTAAATCGCCGGCCTTTTCGATCGCAGGACCGGAGGTGACAATAATATTTGCCCCCATGGAAGAGGATAAAATATTGGCAAGGGTTGTCTTACCAAGTCCCGGGGGACCCGAAAACAAGCAGTGCCCTAACACATCCCCGCGCTGCTTTGCGGCATCCATTAAAATATGGAGCTGATTTTTCACATCCTCCTGCCCGATAAACTCTTGCAGGGAACGAGGGCGAAGAGGCACTTCAAACTGCACATCTTCTTGAGTGTATGTAGACTGAAATATATCCTCTTTCACTAAATCACGCCTATGGAATTCAGAAAAACAAAAATAATCAATATAGGAGCTGTATATTTTAGGCAAACCCAAAAGTATCCGGGAATAAAACTGTAGCGATCAAACACACTTTCGCTGCCGACTCGGATTTCGGGAAGCGCCTTTTTGAGTCCCCACTTCCAGCCAACAAGAACAACTGCCAAAAACCCGCCGAATGGAATTAAAATACTGCTGCAAATGAAGTCCATGGATTCAAGAAAATTCATATCACCGATTAAATTTCCATTAAAAATGCTATAGGAAAGCGCGCTTGGTATGCCGACTAAAAACACTAAAGATCCGCATAAAAGAACGGCATTTTTTCGTTTAAATTTCTTCTCATCCATTAAATACGCAATTGTCGGCTCCATTGCCGATATTTCACTTGTGACAGCGGCAATAAAAACTAAAAAGAAAAATGCAGACGCTAAAACAGTCCCGCCGGGCATTTGACTCCACGCAACCGGTAGTGTGTTAAAAATCAAGCCCGGTCCTGAGGCCGGCTCGGCGCCACCGGAAAAAACAATCGTAAAAACAGCAACAGCAGCTAACAAAGCAACAACTGTGTCCATTATGACAACGGGAATTCCAGTCTTAATTAAGCTTTCCTTTCGATTCAAGTAGCTTCCATATGTAACCATAGTCCCTTGGCCAAGACTTAATGTGAAAAAAGATTGACCAAGCGCCATCAGCCCCATTGCTGGAGTTAGCTTGCTCCAATCGGGTTTAAAGAGAAATTCAAGCCCTTTTTCTGCTCCGGGTTGCGACAGTCCCTTGATCACAAGAATGATCAAAATGGCAAATAGCATCGGCATTAAGATCTTATTCCATCTCTCAATTCCCTGCCGAACGCCGTAAAATAAAACCCCAACGCAAATGAGTTGAAACGCGAAATGAAAACCAATGCACCAAAAGGGATTACTCACCAAATGATTATAGTGGTCCGAAGCCTCTGAAAAAGTTGTAAATTGCAAGTGGCCGGTGATTGCCTCGATCCAGTATCCCATGATCCAACCGGCAACGGCGCTGTAGAATGTACTGACCATGAAACCCGTTAGGATTGTCATTCGGCCACCCATTCCCCACCACTTACTCTTTCCAATTTTTTCAAACGCCATTCCCGGCGCCTCTTCAGTGTTTCTTCCGATCAAAATTTCAGAGATTAGAACAGGAAATCCAATGAGCAATAGGCAAATGAGATATAGAAATAAAAAGACAGCGCCACCACCTTTTCCAACCAAATAAGGGAGTCGCCAAATATTGGCAAGGCCGATCGCAGATCCGGCAACCGATAAAATAAATCCTAATCTGGAGCCCCAATGTTCTCTTTTCAATTTCTCTCCAAAAATATTAAGGTTGTTTAAAGATACTAAGTAAGTAGAAAAAAAGGTGCAAGAAATTTGACGAGTAATCTTATTAAATGATAAAATTTCTACTTCAGCAATGGAGGAAGCCATGCCTGATCAAACACAACCAGTCTGCGCAAATCATATTCATCCGCAAGAGAGTGGAGAAAAGGATATGAATCTTGAAACGCTCATTCTCCTTATTAATTCAGAGCGCCTAAAACAACTCGAACAAAAAGCCTTTTCTGAATTAAAAGAATTAAAAGAGAGACAGGCAGACGTCTCAAAATTGCACTCTATTTTAAAAAAACTCAATATTTTAAGCCCCAACGGTGAGCTCGACCTTAAAAAACACCCCGAACTCCAAGAACTTATCAATGAAGCTAAGGAAATGGGTGTAGAAATTGAAGAGGGAAAGACAAAGTACACCGAAGAAGATAAGGCGCGATTGACCGATAACATCCGCATGACCATTGAAGACATGAACACAAACAATGAAATGCAGCTCCAGTCTGTGACTCGCTACAATAATGAACGTTACGAATCATGGCAAATGGCAAAATCGATCATCGACCCGCTGGACAAAGTAAAAAAAGGGCTCGCAAGAGCATTAGCCGGACGATGAATACACTAACAGAGCAGTCTTGTGAAGTGATTTACTCACAGGCGTATTACCTCTATCAAAACGGTAAATGGAAAGAAGCTATCCCTTTTTTTCAGATTCTTACCCTGCAGCAGTCGGATGATAAACGGCACTGGACTGGACTTGGAGCGTGTTATCAAATGACAAATAATGACAATGAAGCGCTAAGATGTTACGGTATGGCCACCTGTCTTCATCCCGATGATGCGATGCTACACCTGCTTTCGGCCGAGTGTTTTTTTCGGCTTAATGAAAGAAAGTCTGCTCTTGACGCACTTTCGACAGCAAGAGCGACTTTAAAAAGCAATCCAAATCCAGAGGCGAGTAAAAAACTTGTTCTGTTAAAAAAACTTTGGAAACAATAACAGTAAGAAAATATAGGAAATAAAATGTCTGATACTCTTTTACCTATTTCAAGACATCATCCCGTACAATACGAATTTGAGACTGAGTCGCCCATTATTACATCAAGCGATCCTCTTCAAAAGTCCGGGCTTTATCAAAGCTCAATCGCAAAGAGCAATTCCACTTCGCAAGCCCCGCGGATCCTCCCTCCGAAGTTAGAGCTGCCCCGTAGTCAAGGTATTCAAAACAATGAAGCATCCCTTATGGCAGCCTTAAACGAAGTGCGTGTCTTCCAAGATCAATTGGGGAAAGAGCAGGTCGTAATAGATGCTAAGGCGTACCATGACCTTTCTAAAAAGTGTCAGGAGAAGATCAAAACGTATCTTAAGAAGATGGAAGAGTCGCAAACAAAGGAAAAGACCTCGACTTTTTTAAGTTGGATGTCTCATATTTTCTTCGGACTTACAGTGATCGGTACAATTGGAAGCCTGATAACAGGAAATCCCTCCCTGCTTCTTGCCTACGCTTCAATCGGTGCCGGGGGAAGCAAAATCGGTCAAGGCGTCATTGATAGCCAAGTCAGCGAGCTTAAAGGCGAGCTTTTTAAAGTCACACAACATCGTGTTCAAAGTCATCAGAAAATGGATGAATTAAGTGAACATATGAATAAATCTCATGAGATTGTTTTGAGCTTCATCAAAGAGCTCAGAGAAGCATTAGAATCTGAGATGCAAACCCATCAACTCATAAAATCAGGAGTATAATAATGCCTACAACGCAAGTGAATTTTTCCCAAAAAGTGTCTCAGCTTTTAGAGGAAATTGATAATGCTAAAGACATATCCAGGCAACTCGAAATTGCTCTTCAAGTGGTTGTCTGCCTTTCACGAATCAGCACGCAGCACAGTCGCAAACTTATTGAGAAGCAAGACCAAGAGATTCAAGTAGAGCTACATAAAATTGAAAATAGCTTTAACAGCAAATCAAAGCTTGCCTGTTCATTGGTGACCGGTATCATCATGACAACCGGTGGTGTGCTAAGCGCATCTAGCGTGGTTCCCCACTTCTTAAACTATCCGACTGCTCAGGCAACTGAACTTGCTAAGCGCATCACATCAATCGGCTCTGGAATCTCAGGTGTCGGACAGGGGTCAAGTGCATTTGAGCGGATTGTCGATAATACCGTTCAAGGTAAAAGAACTGTAGGGTCGCAACTGCTTGATCTTTTCAAACAGAAGCGCTCAGATAGCAAAGAGTCTATTCAGCGATCTACTCGTCAAAGCCAAGACGGATTGCAGTCACTGAAACAAAGCAGTCAGTCCGCACACCAAGCCGTGCAGCAAATCCTTAAATAATTTCTTGAATAATACTAAGGAGTCTCTATAGAGACTCCTTTATTTTTTTCTAAAACTTTGAAGATATCCCACGGCATTTCCCCACGGAAATTGAAGAGTAAAACTCTTTTCAATCTCAAACAGATCGCTTAAAGGAGATGAAACTGTAATAACTTTGGCATTTTTTGGAAGTTTTTCAATTAGAGTATTTTCAAGCGAAGCACTTGCGAAAAGATTAAAAAAATAGACGATAGTCGCCTGGCTTAGGTCGGAGTTTTCAATCGATTCTTCAATAAAATCAATCCCTTCTAAATGGTACTTCTCTTTTACCTGATTGGCGTATGCAATAAATTTAGGAATATAGTCAATTCCGACCACCTTGCATTTGATAAAGTGGTGCATCCAAAAACATGCTCTTCCTCTGCCACAACCTAAATCAAAGAAGCGATCGTTTGCTGTCACCATGCATTCAGTTGCGATTTTCGCCATTGTCGTTAGAGGCGTCTCCCCATAGGTATACTCATGCAAATGTTCTTTGCTAATCCGATATGGGCTTTTCCGGATATATTTCATTAATAGCATGATATCGATGCGAAAAAAAGTTAGATCTTTCCAGAAGAGAAAAAGGACGCGGATTCCTTCTATCAGGTTCCAAAGATCTGTTTTAAATCGAATAAATAAAAGACGCATCTGACCTTTTTGATTCATCTTATTCGAATATCTCATTTTTATGATATACAAGAGTCATATGGATTTTTTTACAGAAATTGCGCTCTATACTTTGATCGGAATTGTTTCGGGGTTTTTCGGTGGATTGCTTGGAATCGGAGGCGGACTTATTATGGTACCGACTCTTCTTCTAGCTTTTCATTCATTCGATCATGCCATGCATCTGGCTGTTGGAACTTCACTTGCGGCAATGATCTTTACTTCACTTGCTTCAGCGACTACTCATTACTTTAGAAAAGGGATTCGATGGCAGATATTTTACGCAGTGACCCCTGGAATTATCATCGGGGCGATATTTGGCGCGTGGATTGCAAGCCATCTTTCAAGTGAGAGTTTAGAGTTTTTCTTTGGAGGCTTTGCCGCTCTCTTTGGGGTCTATTTTTTATTTCCTAAAAAAGGCGAAGAGGCAAAAGAGCTTAAACTCCTCTCTTCTTCACTCATGATCGTGCCGGGCATCTGTATTGGAGCAGTCTCAGCCCTTCTTGGGATTGGAGGTGGCCTCATAATGGTGCCACTTTTGACTTACTTTGGGGTTAAGATTCGAAATGCGATTTCAACTTCGGCGGCAACCGGGGTCTTAATTGCAATTTTTGGCGCCCTCTCATTTTACTTTTTTGGAATAGAAGAGGCGTCTGCTGATGAGACTTTGGGCTTCATTTATCTACCCGCATTTATCGCTGTCGGAATTGCCTCGCTCGTTTCGGCGCCTCTTGGTGCAATGACAGCTCACTTGCTTCCCGTGCCAATGCTTCAAAAGATATTTGGAGCGTTTCTCATTCTTATCGGAATTAAAATGATGTAGTTCAACCGAGAAAAGAAAATATAAAATAGGAAACAACAAAGAAGGCAAGGACAGAGAAGACATCGTTAAAGGCAGTGACAATAGGTCCGGCAGCGACCGCAGGATCAACTCCGATATGCACAAAAAAGAAAGGAGAGAAGGTACCCAAGAGCGTTGCACTTAAACTAGCGGCGAAAACGCCAAATCCTACAAGCACCCCAAGTGTCCTTGGGTCTGCTTCGAAATGTTGAATGTCAAAGTAATTTAGTATCATCACCAGAGTCCCGCAAAAAATACCGAAAACAACGCCGATCAATAGCCCGATCGCAAGCTCTTTTATCATCACTTCTTTTCTACTTCCCGAGGTGATCTCACCAATTGCCATCGAACGAACGAGAACAGTGGAACATTGAAGGCCGATATTTCCAGACATTCCCGCAATCAAAGGAACAAAGAACGGAAGAATTGCAAACCACTCTTTACCCTCAAAATATGACATGACTGTTGATGTAAAGAGTCCGGCACAAAGAGTAACGACAAGCCAGGGAGCGCGCCAAAAAAATCGTTTAACGATCGGCTCGTGTTCGCTGATATCTTCTCCCGTACCCGCAATTGTTGCAATCGTTTCATCGGCGATATCTTCCATTGCCTCAACGACCTCTTGATACACAATCACACCGACTAACTTGCCTTGATTGTCAACAACCGGAACATTTGGAATCTCATATCTCTCAACAATATCGACAACCTCATCTCTTGAAGCGTCTGGTGTGACAGTATGTACAATCGGCTGCATGACTTGCCGGATGGGGAGATAAGGTGGATTCACAACGAGGTTACGCTCAGGAACGAACCCGATTAGCTCCCGGCTTTTTGTCACAACAAAAATGCCGTGTCCAAGATCAATCCCCGGATTATCGCGAATGTGTTTTGCAACCTCGCCGATGGTGTCGTTCATGTGAAACGAGAAAAACTCGTTGTTCATCATACGCCCGGCGCTATGGCGATCATGGCGCTGAAGCTCACGAATATGCGTACGTTTCTTCGGCTCTAGCATTGTGAGAACTTTGCGGAGGCGTCGATCGGAGAGATCGTCTAATACCTCAACAGCTTCGTCCGGGGGCATTTTCTCGATTAAATTTTTAATCTCTTTATTATCGACCTGACGGAAAATCACAGAACGCGTATTGCTTCCGGTATTGACGATAAAAATAATTTTCGACTCTAGATCGGGGAGATTTTCGTAAACGACAAGACGCGCGTAATTGGGAAGACGGGAGACTGCATATGCAAGGTCAATGGGATCATGCTCGCTTGCAATCTTTGCGACATCATGGAGAAGTACAAGTGAGGTCGGCTTATGAAAAGCGCGTTCGAGCTTTTCATTGAGCAAATCGTCTAATTGAGTTGTTTTAGACTCCATCAAATGAGAGCGTGTAGACTGAAACTCATCTGATGAATCGTGGTTTGTATTCTCTTCCATGAACTAAACTATATCAGTCGGCATTGAATTAGTCCATATCCAGCAGAAGGAATTTAGCACCTTATCACTAAAATTCGAAAAAAACGCACTTAACTTATGTTCAAGCGGTTAAATTCAATTATTTTTTCGAACTTTACCTAATACTTATGTGAAGTTCTTTAGGACCCTCTGAATAACTCAGGTTAATTTAATTTTGCATGAATTTTTTCTAAAA
>JBBDJA010000026.1:0-14970 GCA_040880105.1 Waddliaceae bacterium
ATTTTTCGAATTTTAGAAAAAATTCATGCAAAATTAAATTAACCTGAGTTATTCAAAGGGTCCTAAAATTGAGGTCTAACTAATGAATCGCATTTCCTTAAGCTTTTTTGCATTTGTATTACTTGGAATGTCGGGAATGGCTTTAGCAGAATTGAATCAGATCCCGGGATGTGAAAGAGAGAGATTGCTCTCTTATTTTCCGGAGGACGTAGTGAAGGAGGTCTTGGATCAGCAAGGAATCCCTGAGGAAAAGTGGGACTCTATAGCAAGTGAACTTTCTGAAAAGGACGAGGAGATTGTCAAAAGGGTAGAGGAAAAAGCTAGAAATACAGACTCAACTCCGCTCCGAGATCCACAACAACGAAGTGCAGCCGTCAAAATTTTCCGGCAAACGCTTTCAGAAGTCTTTGATGAGGTCATGCATGAAAATGGAATCACAGATAGGCAGCAGATCCAGAGTATGTTAGATGAAATTCAACGGAAAAAAGCGGCTCGATTTATAGAGTGTATAAGAAAATATCATGAGACAGCTCCATCTATAGACTCTTTCAATGAAAATGTCGTTGATGATTCTTTGAATGAAGATGCTTTTGATGAGCCTCTCAATGAAGATCCCGTTCATGAATCTTTGAATGAAGATACTTTTAATGAGTCTTTCAATGAAAAAGAAAATTTTTAAGTTATATTCCGGTATCAGGAATAATCCTTTTCTCTTCGTTTTTCCAGAATAATCAAGGGCAAAACAAATACAATAAAGCTTAATCCTGCATCAAGTGCCGGAACAAGCAGTAGGTCTTCGAATATAAGTTCCTTAGTGAGAGGGGAGGGGAATTTTCTATGCAATAAGGTGACGCTCATTAAGCGGATGGCTGTTGCCAAAGATGAAAAAATAAAAGTCATGATTGACAAAGTTTCGATCCGATCTGAAAAAAAATATCTTCGTAATTTTCTTGTAATGAGAATCGTCAGACAAAACGCAATTGAAGTTATCCCAATCCAGCTGTCTTCTCCTTGAAGATCGATAAACATACCAGCAAAGGCAGAGGACCAAAGGGCAAACGGGAGCGGCTTTTGATAAATAACAAAGATCAGAAGGGGGACAATAAACCAAAGATGAATTTTCAAGTGTGCAAATGAAAAGAGAAAAGTCATCAGGAGTACAAGCGCAAAGACGAGTCGCAAGCTTCTTTTTCTTATATCCACTTAATAGGCACCCTTAGAAAATAGAATGCAGGGGATTGTTTTGACGATTAGTTTGATATCAAGCCATAGCGTGCGAGTATCAATATACTTTTCATCGAGTTCTACGCGCGCCTTATAGGAGGTGTCGCTTCTTCCGGATACCTGCCAAAGTCCGGTGATACCCGGACGAACAGACAGTAATTTAGTCGCTACTGATCCATAAAAATTAATGAGTTCGTCATAAACAACAGGCCGTGGTCCCACAACACTTAAATCGCCTTTGATGGCATTAATAAATTGTGGAAGTTCATCTAGAGATGTTTTTCTTAGTAGTCGTCCAAAGGGTGTGATTCGAGGATCATTTTTAATTTTTCGTGTCTCTGTCCACTCTTGTTTGACAGTCGGGTTGGAATTTAGGAGATCAGTCAGTCGCTTTTCACTATCGGAAAACATTGTGCGAAATTTCAAACAATGAAAGGATTTTCCGCCTCTTCCAATCCTTGTTTGAGAAAAGAGAATAGGGCCTTTCGATGTCAGTTTGACAGTGAGTGCGATCGCAAGAAAAAGGGGAGATAGGAAAATTAAAACGGTTAAGCTGAAAACGATATCGAAAATGCGTTTCAGAGGGGAGTGGCAAATATAGAAGGCAAGTTCTCTTGCTGAGGGTGCGTGCCTTTGTTGATAAAAAGTACTGCTCATGTTTTAAAATCTACTCTCTTTTTGAGTATTTCGCAAGGGGGGGGCTTCCCAAGTCATACTAAATTTTACGATCCACAAGAGAGGTGGCAATTGTATTTAGGCGCGATGTGTCTTGCGGAAGGCGATCAAGAGCGTCCATAGCATACGAGAGGTATTTTTGAGCTTCATCTTTTGCCTTTGTGACTCCCATTAAGGAGACATAGGTGGCTTTTCCATTGATTTGATCGGAGCTTAGCCCTTCTTTCTTTTTAAAATGCGTCACATCGAGAACATCGTCAATGATTTGAAAGGCAAGACCGATATTCTCTCCGAAAGAGATTAAAGCTTCCATTTCTTGATCTGAAGCATTTGCGCAGATCGCTCCCATTTGTATCGATGCAGTAATCAGTCGTCCGGTTTTACTTTTGTGAATGGACTCAAGATTTTCAAGTGTAGTCTCATGCGCACTTGCTTCAATGTCCATCACCTGTCCGCCTAGCATTCCTTCATCCCCAGCGCTTGTAGAGATGACTTCAATGAGTTGAACTTTTTCCCTATCGGAAAGAAAGGGCGCTTGAGTGAGAAGTTGAAAGGTCTTAGTTAAAAGTAAATCGCCGGCTAGTACAGCATGCGCTTCAGGAAAGACGCGGTGTAAAGTCGGTTTGCCTCGGCGGGTATCATCATTATCCATAGAGGGAAGGTCGTCATGAATCAAAGAGTAGGTGTGAATCAGCTCAAGGCAACAGGCAGGAGTGAGGGCCTTATTTTGATCACCACCAAGCACTTCGACCGTTGCAAGCGCAAGTACCGGTCTTAACCGTTTTCCACCTGAAAAGAGAGAGTAACGCCCCGCCATTAAAAGCGACTGATAGGGGACGTCCTGTTTAGGCAAAAGGTGATCGAGGTGAGCATCGATCCGCTTCCTTATTTCCGTAAGATAGAGGTTTAGATCACACATGTTGTTTTTGCAAATCACCGTAAAGCGCAGGTACTCTTCCAATGGAAAAGTAGTCAAATCCGCGTTCTTTCATTTCTTTTGGTATGTACTGATTTCTTCCGTCGAAAAAGGCGCGCCCCTGCATTTTTGCAAGAAGTTTCTTAACGTCAAGAAAGCGAAACTGTTTCCACTCGGTCATAAGGCAGATGGCATCAGCTCCGGTTGCGGCATCTAACTCATCTGCACAGTAGCTTACTTGAGGGTGATCGGGAAAATGGGATTTTGCATTTTCTAACGCAATTGGATCGTAAAGACGGACATGAATCCCTTCCTCAAGCAGTTGACGGATCAAGATAAGCGCCGGCGCCTCGCGAATATCATCGGTATTGGGCTTAAAGGCGACACCTAAAATGGCAACCGTTTGACCGGAAATGCCACCTTTACTTTTAAAGTAGTTGAGAACTTTGTTTCCAATCAGATGTTTTTGATTCTCATTTACTTTGTAGATTGCATCGAGCAAAAGCGTCTCATCTTCTGTCTGACTGCAAAGAGCTCTTAAGTCTTTTGGGAGGCAGTGGCCACCAAATCCAGGTCCCGGATAGAGGTAACTGTAGCCGATTCGGCTGTCTGCTCCGATTCCTTTGCGGACAGAAGAGATGTCTGCTCCAACAGTTTCACAAATGGCTGCAACTTCATTCATAAATGAAATACGCGCTGCAAGAGCCGCGTTAGCGGTGTACTTCGTCATCTCGGCAGAGAGGGTATCCATTAAAATTAGACGCTCTCGATTGATCATAAATGGGGAGTAGATCTCTTTCATCACAGCTGCTGCAGCATCGTTATCGATACCGATAACGACGCGGTCGGGCTTCATAAAATCAGCAATTGCGTCTCCTTCCTTCAAAAATTCAGGGTTTGCGATTACGTCGAAAGAGACTGTTTTTTTTCTTTTGTCTAGCTCTTCTTGGATTAGAGATGTGAGGAAGTGCGCTGTTCCGACAGGTACAGTGGATTTGGTGACGATCATCGTATGGTCTGTCATATGCTCTGCAATTTGCCTTGCGACACTGGACACATATGTCAGGTCAGCCTCGCCATTTTGGCTGATCGGGGTGTCGACACAGATAAAGCACACATTGGATTTACTTACATGTTGAGGATAGTCCGTTGTGAAATGCAAACGTTTTGCTTTAAAGTTTCTTAACACCATTTCTTCAAGACCGGGCTCATAGATAGGGATTTTACCGTTTTTCAATCCGTCTATCTTCTTTTTGTCAATGTCTAAGCAGGTGACATTATGTCCCATCTCCGCAAAGCAAGTACCGGCGACCAGACCGACATAACCTACACCGATAACAAGTAGTTCCATTTGTGCTCCTCTATCTGAAAATTATTATTTTTCCGGCATGGCAGTTTGCTCTTATCATTCCCTCAAATATACTTGGAAAATTGCAGCATATTAAAATAGAGTAAAGGGGCTTTGCCATATCCATTTCATTTATTGGTATTTGAAAAATATACATATTATGCAAACAAGAGATTGTCTACAATCCATAGTTTTTAGTTTTTAAAGTTAAAAATCGAGAAGTGGACAACTGCAGGTCATGTCGCTTTCACACGGACGATCAAGTCCAATCGAGAAATAAAGCGCGAAACGGTCGTCATTTATATACTCTTTGCGGGATTTTGCTTTAGGCTCTGCCATGCGGTGGCGATATGAAAGCGTCAGGTGCCACGTGGACTGCAATTTTGCATGAAGGTTGAGTTCGTATTCAACGTAGTTATTTTGATTTTCAGTTTCTCCCGGATAAGGTTTGTTGTTCGGGGGTAAGAGTGCCGGGTTGCGGTCCCATCCGATGCGGGTTCTGCCTTCAAAAGCCCACTCTTGATGAAAACGCCAGAAGAGGTGGGCAAGAAAAGTGTCTCGTCGATCCGACATATTGGAATTGCGAAGCTCTTGAATCGATCGGAAAGAGTCAATAATGAAATTTTTATGGTTAGCTTTTCTCCAATCAAAAGGACTGCGATGGCGCCATTCCATAGAAAATGCGATATCATTGCTCATCGTCCATTCAATTAGGGTGTTAAAGTGGTCGAGTTGGTTTGTATCAAAATCCCAAGCCGTTTGCAGTTGGTAGCGGACGCATCTTGAGGGCCATAAGGTTGCATCAAAATAGACCTTCGGTACGACTTTTGGAATCGTGTCGGTGTGGTAAAAGGCATTTGCATAGATATCGATTTCCAGCGGTCGATAGAGAAACCCTTCGTTGAGTCTGCAATATAAATTTTGACGCACCCCAAAACGAAGCTGGTTCAGGTAATACCAGCCATCGGCAATATCAAAAACAAGAAAATCATTCGGGTTGGTCGAGGGCGTTGTGAAATACTGGTAGTGGGCATATGGAGTAATCACATGTTTACACTGGCCGTAGGTGCGGTTAAAGTCTGTTGTCACAAGATTCTCAAATAGACCCAGCACCGTCCAGCGCTCGTACCCTTGTTGATTATTTCCATAAAAAATAGAAACAACCCCCGCTCCGGGGGTAAAATGAAAGGCGTTCCAATGAATGGGTCGATAGGAATAGGTGTTGCACTCTAGGCGCGGGGAGTGGTAATCGTTGCTAAAATTTTGATTGTTTGAATACTCGAAATCAAGAAACGAGGCGCTAGCGCTTGCTTCTGTAATAATGCCTGTATTGAAGAAAGTAAACGGGCGTACAGTGTAGTCAACTCGTGGAAGCTCTTGCTTAACAGTTTGGAAGTCATTAATGCGAACGTTTGTGTAAAAGTTTGTAATCCAGTTAGGACGCTGCCTTCTAATATGAAGTTCTGTTTTTTTTGCAGCTTCAAGTCTAAGTCCGCGATCCGCATAGTCAGTTGCCATATTCTCATCGCTAAGCCAGTCATAGGTAAAGAAAATCTTTGTGGAATCATCGAGGTATTGACGATAGTATCCTTGCAGTCGATATCTTGTGGTCGGATAAGGGTTTGCATCGGAGCGATCATCGGCGATATATCCAAGGGAGTGAAAACAGATACCTTGTCCAGGAGAGCGATAGTACGTTTCAAATCCACCCCCGGGGCCGCGGTTGAACCGATAGTCAAAGGTAAGAAACGTCTGCCACCCTCTCCATGACCAAAGCTCATAGGTGAGCCCAAAAAGAGAGTCCTGAACCCCTCCGATCCGCAGCTTGTAGCGAAAGGGGAAGTCGGTGATGGTTTTTAAATCAAATTGAAATTGCGGGATCCAAAGGATAGGGATTTGATAAATATTTGCTTTTGCCCCTCTTCCCGTTAGGTAGCGCAGATCTTGAAGGTCCCCTTCGGCAATATGAATGCTCCATTCAGGAACAGGCGCTTGAGAGGTCGTTGCATAACCGTTGTAGAGGAGGAGAGCGCCACCTTGGCAGAAATGAATTCGCTCTCCGCCGATGATCCAAGGCTCGATTTCTGTACGTGCGAAAAAAATATCACCTTCTCTCTCACGGACATTATAGAATATTTCTTCTCCGAGAAAGGTGTAGCTATCATATTCGACCATGAGATTCCCACTTGCGATAATGATCTCTTTCTCATCTGTTTTGGTGTATGAAATTTTATCTGCCTGGATCCGTAAGCCGGCTCCTTCGATAACACCACCCCGTTCAGTTATTAGGGTGCCGTCACTATAGCTTGGTTCGAAAAGATCAACACATAGCGTTGCAGTGTCATTTGCCGATAGAGAGGCGAATAAGAGAAGAAAGGCCCATAATGCTCTAATCCTATTCATGCGCACATTCTGGTAAAAGATTGGTTACAGACAAAATCTTCATTGCGCCGCGCGAAGTAAAAGTCCCGCAAGAACAAAACGATTCAGCGGATTGCCGTTTCGTATAACTTCAATCAGTGTCTCAAGCGCGCATTCCTCCTGTTTTTGTAAAAACGCTTCCAATATCGCAACGTAGAGTTGAGATGCCTCTGTGAGGGAGATGGTGTCATCGCGGTCCATAGAACTCTGCTCATATTGAGGAATTAAGGCCCTTAAATTCATTAAAGGGACTTGGCTCTCTTGCAAAACCCACTCCTTAAGAACCCCTTCATAGGAATTTTCAGTCTGTATGTTGTACAGCGCTAAAGTGCACCAATTGCGAACAAGAGGGTCACCGATTTTATGACGGTATTTATTCAAAAGCAAAATGGCATCATCTGTTTGTAAAGATGCAAGGAGTTTTGTGGTCTCCGGAAGCAGATCGCCTTGACCGCTGACTAAAATATTTTCAGCAATCGTCAAAAAGAGTGGTTCGGGAAAAAGAAATGAGAGGTGAAGAATCTCCTCCCTTAGTCTAAGTGAAATCTCTTTTGTTTTATCCGCATCTTCAGGATTTGTCACAACTGTTTTCCAGGCGTGCAGTGTGCCGGCTCCGCTGCGGATGGGACGTAGGCAGCGAAATTGCGAATCCATTTCCAAAAGGACATAGATATAGGGGGCGACTCTTTGGTCTTTTCTTTTTAGCAAGGAAAGCGCAGCGTTGATGCGGATCTGATGATCGGGATTTTCTGTGGTTAATTGCATCAGTGTCTCTTCAGATCCCGGAACGTCTCCGAGCGCCGAGATTGCAAAAAGATCTCCCTTTCGAGCGGCTTGTATGATCGGATTTTTCGCATCATCATTACCTAACTTGTGGAGAGAAGTCAGCGCTGAAAGACGAACTTCAGGTTGAGCAGAGTGGCTTAAATGGCGTAGAGCGGGTATAGATTGCTCATCTTTCAATTCACCCAAAGCATATGCTAAGGCCTCTTGTAAAAACGGGCCGTGGTTATATGAAAGCTTTCTTAAATGCGGGAGTAAATCATCGTGTCCGTGTTTAGCGACTTGAATAATGGATTCCGCTCTTACCGTTTCTTGCGGATGCTGCAAAAGCTGATGTAGGACCTTTTTTGATTTAGCATCTCCCATTAGCGCATACATTTGCGGCATTACAACGCATAGCTTTGGAGGAAGTTGGTGACGAAGTCCTTCGACAACAGAGAATGCAAGTGGGGATTTTTTACGGCTTAAAATCAATGCCCCTTCTAGACGGACAAGCGGGTGGCATGTGCCGAGTCTCTTCTCAATCAATTGATCTGTTTGCTTACAGTCTAAACGCACAATTTGGTGCAGTGCGACAAGTTGTAGAAGGGGGAGTTTACTTTGCAAGCCTTGCTCCAAAATGGGCAAAGTCCTTTCGTCCATAGAAAAGCCGGCCCCAATAAGTGTGAGGAGACGGACATATTCCTTTTGGTCTCTGGAAATTCCGTGATGAAAGAGCATCAGGGCCATTTCTTGTAAAAATTCCGAATCGTGGAAAAGTTGATCTTGGTTGATTGCAAGATATCCTTCCATCGCAAGATCCGGTTTCCCTTTTTGCATTTGATAGAGTGTTCGCGGGCGCATATCTATGTCGCCTAGAAGAATCAATGGAATAAGAAAAAAAGCTATTTTATACATTTTAAAAGATCAATATTTAACTCTTTAAGCAGACGTGAAAGGGCGTTGACCGGTAGACCCATAACATTATAATAGCAGCCCTCGATCTTCTGAACGATAACCCCGCCGCCTTGCTGGATTGCATAACCGCCGGCCTTGTCATGCCATTCAATCGCGTCTAAATACGACTGGATGCGATCGAGTTCCAAGGGATGGAAATAGACCTTGGTCTCTCCATGATCTGTCCAAATTTTTTCGCCCATCCTTAGAGAAAGTGCTGTGATGACGCGATGGTGCGTGCCTTGAAGTTCTTTGAGAAATTGGATGGCTTGAGGCAGATCAACGGGTTTTCCATAAATTTTCCCATTTTTTTCAACGATAGTGTCCGCTGTTAAAATCGCAGTCTTTGCATCAGATTTGATGGCGTAGGCTTTTTCTTCCGCTAATTTTTTTGCATAGATGACAGGATCGCCATTATAAGGAATAGATTCCTCGTCAAAATTTGAGTGTACTTGTGTGAATGGAATCGAAAAAAAATTCAGGATCTCAACACGTCTTGGAGACTGTGAGCCTAAAATTAATTTAAATGTCATGATAAATCCTTTTTATCCAATAAAAACTTGTGAAAAGAGCGTTAAGGAAGGGAGATTGTGTTGAATCCCATAATCACTTAATTTGCGTTTTACATCTTCTGCTGTCTCCTCAATCTCTTTAACGGAGACAATCGATGATTGAAGAAATGAGCCTACGTAGTCTTGACCGTCAAACCTCACTGTTTGCAAAGTCTCATGATTCAAAGAGTCATGCTTCCACTCTGGACTATGATTCAACCCTTTATTTAACTCGAAAGTCAGCTTGCAACCGACAAAAATTTTACACTTCATCTTTTCAACAAATCTTCTCTTTATAAATAGAAGGTAATTTATCACTATTTCAGGATTTTACGATACCTCTTGATTAGATTTTCTTATTCGACTACCATTGAACCTTCTGAATCGTAAGTGGTTCTTTTGCTGGGATGTTTTTTCAAAAACAGCTAAGCGAGCCATTTAATTTGATGTGAGATGTTTATTTATGCGAATTCTTTTGTTTTTTACTATATTATCTACTGTTTTTCATTGTGCAGATGCCTCTTATAAAATCCGCGAAGGGCAACTGGTTCCCTTAAAGGACCTTCCCTACTTGCCGATCGAAGAGCATTATTCCTGCGGAATCGCGGCATTCAATGAGAGAAATTATGCGGTAGCCATCCCTCATTTTCATCTCACGTCTGTTAATGACCTTCAAGGAACTAAGGGGCAGGACTCTGTCTATTACTTGGGATTGATCTATTACTCGATGGGTGAATTGGACATCGCAAATGATTACTTCTCCCAGTACCTACACCTGCCTAACAGTACGAGATTTTTTTACGACGCAGTCAATTATAAGTTCACAATTGCCGAAAAATTTAGGAATGGAGCCAAGCGTCGGATGTATGCGGCGAAGCAACTTCCAAAATGGCTGTCCGGAAAAAACCACGCAATTGAAATCTATACTGAACTCTCTTGCATTGTTCCAACCAGCGAGATTGCGACATATTCACTCTACTATAAAGGATGCGTATTAAATGAATGCAGGCAGTATCGAGAGGCTATTGAATCGTTCCAATCGCTCATTAGCCGGTTTCCACTGCATGATCTTGCACCTGAGAGCTACCTGATGATCAGTCAATGTTATCAAAACCAAGCGGTATCAGAGCCGCAAAATCCGGATATCGTCGAATTAGCTAAGGTCAGCCTTAAACATTTCCGACAAGAGTTTCCTCAAGATCCCCGAATTGAGGGTGTCGCCCGGGATGTGGATACAATTTATGAAACCTATGCAAATGGACTCTATCAGACTGCACAGTTTTATGAACGTACCGGAGAACCTTTTGCTGCCATTCTTTATTACCAGCGCGCGATCCTGCAGTATCCCGAAACAAAAGTGGCCGCTTTATGTTGCCAAAATCTCTCTAAGTTAAGCCCGCTTGCTTATCAAGATGTGATTACCAAACTGCAAAACGATAATCAGCAAATCACAATCGATGAAACTCATACCGAAATTCAATTCGGCGAAGATTGGGAAAAGGTCTTTAACTTAAAATCAACAAAGTCGTGAACCTGTTCTTAAGTCGACTGATCTCAACATCTTTTGCTCTTTTTGCCTTAATGTTGGGCGGTTGCGGGTACCATTTGGGAAGCGGTATGGTTCCGCTTCCATACCGAACAGTCACAGTTCCAATCGTCGGAGAAGATGAAGATGGACGTTTTACCGATAGCTTGATTCGGCATCTTTCAAGCTCAGGCCGTTTTGAATACCGATATAATGAAGCAGATCTTATTCTATTTGTTTGCCTGCAAAATTTGCGTCATGAGCACATCGGATATCGATATGATCGCAATAAAGAGGGGAAACTCGTTAAATCTGTGATCCCAACAGAGACAAGATTGAAGTTAGCTGCAAAAGTCACGCTTGTTGAATCTTGCACCGGCTGTGTGATCCGAGGACCTGTTTTTATTGAAGCAAGTGTTGACTATGATCACGATTGGTACACAAGCCGTGATCAAATTAACCAGTTCTCACTTGGTCAGGTGACCGACTATGATCTTGCCTCAGAGACAGCCCTTACTCCACTTAGCGATCGCTTGAGCGAAAAAATTGTTGATTATTTAATGTATGCGTGGTGATTCTACAAGTCATCCTCAAAGTGATGCATTGTCGACTCGGTCTCTTTAATCTCTTTGAGATAATTTTCTAGGATTTTAAGAACAACCCAAGAGGAGCTGGACTGATCCGTGACCGCAAAGCCAAGCTCAAGTTTAGGGATATCGTTTTTGTTAAGCGCGATTAATGTGTAGGTGACAGGCTTTTCTTTCTTCCGGAGCTCAGGGACGATCCAGACCACGAAATCTTGATTAATCAGCGTAATTTTATCGATAGACTCCACCACATGAAAATACTGGGCAATTGCAGGCGTTCTTTCGCTTTCCGGTGTCTTTAAAATTCCCATCTCATCGACTGCTGCATCATCAATAACAGTAAGCCCATCCGGTAGCCAATAATTCAGGTTTTGCGTAAATGTTTGATAACTGTACTCAATCTTTCTAAGGTCGAACATATATAAATTCCTCCGGTCCAATTCTTACTTAAGCAAGTTTGATGCCAAATTGAACTTAATGGTTAAAATCGGTAGACTAGGTGCATGAACTGCTTGCTTCTCCTTGTTTTTTCCTGCCTCTTCACATCGCTAGACGCTCTTATCGATATGGATGTAAGCGCAAAAGCGGCAATATTGATTAATGCCGAGAGCGGCCAAGTCTTGTATGAAAAGAATCCGGATCTATTACTTCCACCTGCAAGTACCACAAAAGTTGCGACAGCTGCATATATTTTGCATCTAAGAGGGGATAAGCTCGATAATTTAGTTGAGGCCAAGCAAGATGCCATCGGGTGGATATCCGAAGATAAGAAAATCAGCTCAGGCTATTCACTCCCTGCCTACTGGCTAGAGCCCGGCGCCTCGCACGTAAGCATACAAAAGGGGGAGACACTCACTTTACGCGAATTGATGTATGCGATGATGATCGCATCTGCTGACGACGCATCCAATGTTTTAGCTCAGTACATTGGGGGGACAATCCCAACGTTCATGGAAGACTTAAATCGCTATTTAAGAGAGATTGGTTGTGAATCTACCACTTTCTACAATCCACACGGCCTTCACCACCCAAAGCACTTAACAACAGCAAGAGAGCTCGCGCTTTTGACGCAGACCGCGATGAAAAACCCTCAATTTTGCGAAATTGTTAAGATGGCCCGATATGACCTACCAAAGTCCTCTTACCGCAACGAAACGGCCTTTTTGCAAACGAATAGACTAATGCGAAAGGGGCGCAGCGAATACTATCCAAGAGCAATCGGCGTAAAGACCGGATACACATCCAAAGCCGGCCACTGCCTTATCTCTGCCGCTCAGAAAGATGACCGTGTACTGATCGCTGTCATGCTTGGCTGTCCATCAAGAAAAGAGACATTTGAGGAAACAAAAAGGCTATTTGAAACGGCCTTTAAGGAAAAGCCAAACACCTATCGCCTCTTTAAAAAGGGGGTTCTTCCTCTTCGCCTCATCCATCCGAGGATAAAAAAGGAAATTAAAGTACAACTGAAAAACGAGCTTAAAGTTGCATATTACAGAGACAGCAAACCAAGCGTTAAGTGTCAAGTTCAGTGGAAATCTATTGAGCTTCCTCTTGAACCCGGGCAACATATCGGCGATTTGGTCGCAATCAATCAACTCAATGGAGCAGTACTTGCAGAGGAGCCAGTCTATTCAGTCGATCCGTCATTTAAATCCTTTAAAGAAAAGGTGCGCAGCATGCCACTTGGGGGTAAGTTTGTCTTTGGGATGGTGGTTCTATCGTTTACTTGGTTAATTCTTCGAAGAGGGCAATAAACTGCTCTAAAGAGAGCTCTTCGGGCCGTGCCGTACTTTTAATCTGAATAGCCTTAAAAATCTCTTCCGTATTGCTCTTTGGAAAAAGTGCCGGAAGTGTGCGACGCAGCATTTTCCGTCTTTGATTAAAGCAGTTCCGTACCATTTCAAAAAATGCCTTCTCGTCACTCACATGTGGCGGCGTTCGACTATCTAAAGCTATGATCGCTGAATCTACTTTTGGAGCCGGATAGAAGCAATTTTGTTTTACTGTGAATAGATAGCGCGGGTTGCTATAAAATTGAGCCAAAAGCGCTAAGGGTCCGAAATTTTTATGACCCGGCGACTCGCAAATACGAAGCGCAACTTCTTTTTGAACCATAAGAATCAGTTGAGAAAAGAGATCGACTCTCGGGAGAAGTTTTTTCAGAATCGGAGTTGTTAGATTGTAGGGAAGGTTTGAAATCACCTTGCATTTTCGCGGGACTGCATCTAGAGAAAATTGCAGAATGTCGTCTTCGTAAACCGTAAGGGTCTTAAAGTCATTTTGCAAAGCGCGAGCAAAGGCGCGATCTTTTTCAACAGCAATGACCTCAGCACCTATCTCGATCAGACCTTGTGTCAGTGCGCCCGGGCCGGGACCGATCTCTAAAACAAGATCCCCTTTTTTCACAGAGGCAGCCGCAAGAATTTTTTTAATGACGTTGCCGTCAATCAGAAAATTTTGTGACAGGCTTTTTTTTGGGGTTTGTTTCAGCTCTTGCAAAAACTTTCGCAAGCGAGTGGGACAATAGCGCGGGTCGATATCCATTCCAGTTGATTAATTCTTTAAAAAGAACGGCTGAAACTCACTTGGATAAAGCGAGTCGACATCTTCACTGATCTCGTGATGTGTACGCAATTTTTGTAAGTACTCTTTAGTTTCTTTCTCAACTGCCTTCCCGATAAGTCTTTCCTTCAGCTTGATTTCAACCTCTTCGAAAGTAGGCGCGCCACCGGCGTTGTAATCGCTAATATAAAAGATACGGTAGACCTTTGATTGGCGTGTGCGACTTTCATGTTCGGTCGGTGGGCTAAACGTTCTTGGCTGTAGCGTAGTCAAAATAGGACGGTAGTTGTCAGACAACTCATTCTCGTTTTGCGTTAAAGCAGAAGAAAGAGAAATTGTCGAACTTCCAAATTGACCCTTACTACTCTCGATCCACGAGTTAAGAGTCTCAAAGGAGACATTTGCAGTGACAAGTTCGTTATAAAGGTTTTTTGCCGATCGCTCTGCAAAATCGCCATTTTCATTATTTACTGTAATGACATGGTAAGTCCATTGAGCCGGGGAAATGTTCTTCTCGGCAAACTCTTGGTATTCATTCCAAAGCATAAGCGGTGTAATTTGACGTACAGCCCTTGCATTGACTCTAAAGCCGATGATTTTTTTAAGGATCATGTCGTCTTTAATCATTTTGATCGCATCCGCATAAGTAAGGCCTGCTTTTTCCAAGTTGTCGATGATATGAGGGCCAAACAATTTTTCAAGTTCTTTGCGTACCTCTCCGGTGCTTGCATTCACTTTCATCTGCTTTGCGTCTTCAAGTATCAATTCTTTTTCGATCAATTCCTTTAGAATGGGTTTCCAGTTTGCCATGTAAAATTGATACCGCGCGTCTTCAAATGAGCTGTACTGCGGAAAGCGTTGATAAAAATGCATGTCCATTTTTTTCACCACATCCATTACAGTAATCGGCTTGCCGTTGACTTGGGCTAAGATGCGGTTATTGATCAAAATATGCGGTTTACTATCGCTCCAAGGATTCATTGCCGGTGCGTTTGCCGCCGCTAGTGACTGGAAAGAAAGGAGGGTTAGACAAAGGATTAGCTTCTTCATTATACAACTTATCTAAAAGTAAGAAGTATACACAGAACGCTATGAAAATGTCCACGGAAAGCTTGAAGGAATCATTGAAACGTCTTTCGTTGTTAAGGGAAGTCCTGTGTAGAAAATAATGGACGGGATTTACGCAGGAGATTAAGAAACCTCTGAATCACTTGGGTTCTATTCAACTTTGTATGAATTCCGTCGAAAAAGGCGCCAAATTTAACAACATGAGTTTTTTAGAGGTGTCTTAAGGAGCCTCTGATTAACTCGGGTTAATTTAATTTTGCATGAATTTTTTCTAAAATTCGAAAAAATTAATCGAACTTAACTGTTTAACAGTTAAGCGAGTGCGATTTTATCGAATTTCAGAAAAAAGGCACTAAATTTAATAATCTGAATTA
>JBBDJA010000027.1:0-13482 GCA_040880105.1 Waddliaceae bacterium
AATGTCAATTCCTTCGCTGCAATCGTTGTTGAAAAACACCCTAAGGCATTCGCATACAATATCAAAGCCTTTGCAGAGGCCGGACTCACAGAGGAGCATGTCAACTCTTTCGCTGTAATCGTTGTTGAAAATAACCCGAAGGCATTTGCAGACAACATCAAAGACTTTGCAGAGGCCGGACTCACACAGGAGCATGTCAACTCCTTCGCTGCAATCGTTGCTAAAAGAGCCCCTAGGGCATTCGCAAAGAAAATCAAAGCCTTTGTTTACGCTGGACTCACTCAGGAGAATGTCAACTCACTCGCCAGAATCGTTGCTAAAAGAGACCCTAAGGCATTCGCAAACAACATCAAAGCCTTTGCAGATGCCGGACTCATTCAGGAGAATGTCAACTCCTTCGCTGTAATCGTTGCTGAAAAAGAACCTAGGGCATTCGCATACAGCATCAAAGACTTCATAGAGGCCGGACTCAAAAATGACAACGTTGGTAGACTTGCAATAAAGGTATATCTATCAACTCCAAATGAATACTCAGAATTCTTTTTTAATCCTTTTTCAACCAATATTGATGATGTTGAAGTACATTCAATCGTCGAGAAAATAAAAAACGAGCTACACAATCCTGAGATAAAAGAAGAAGATAATTCAATAATTGAAATACTTGAGAATTTAAAAAAAACAGAGGCACCCAACAGAAATACTGTTTTAATATGGACTCTATATGCTTTGGCTAGTGTTAGCATCTTGGGCAACCCGAAAATACCTCGAGAGTCTATCTACAAATACCTGCTTCTTATTTCAAAATGTAAAGACCGTCAAACTCGACAGACCCTAACAAAGCTACTTTTTAATAAAATTGCTGAAGATGAGGAGAAGGTCAAACCCTTAAACAGCCTGCTTAAACACACAGACACCTTACTTAAAGGTAAATCAGGCAATTTCGCAACAGCAATTAAACACTTCAGCATCTCTCTCGCATCGTTAGATGTGAATCAAGAGCAACTTAAAGGCATTCTGACTTCCATATCTCAAAAGAAACAATTTTTTAAGGACAGAAAAAATCAATATCAACTGATCAGTCTTCTCTCAGTAATCAACACTTTAGACAGCCCTCAGAATGTGGTCAAATCTATCGAGATTTTACAAGAGATATTCAAATTAAAGACTAAGCATAAAATCAAACAAAAATTAAACAGTTTCAGCGCGTTAATCAATCTGGCTCCCGGAAAAATTCAAGAAGTCAACGAACTGAACCAAATCGAAAATCTCTATCTTAAAAAATTTAAAGAGCTAATTCCAATTGGAGATATTGAGAATCTTGGGGAAAAATACTTAGAGGTATTTGGAGCAAGTCCAGGGGCGCTACCCCTCTATGCAAGCGTGCAGAAAAATAATCCAGCTGTGTTGAAAGCCTTAGCGACTTTTGTCACGTGGGCAGTTGAACGTCAATTTAATAACCGCTACAATCCCGAAAGCTCAGTACACCTTGAAACACTATTTAAGGATAACAAAACTCTACTAGAGAAATGGATAGAAGAAGTTGATTTAAAAAAGATTTCTCTAGGTGAGCGAAAAAGCGATGACTCAAGATCGGCTAACATAAAAAGCACCTTGCATAATGTTATCGGTAACGATAACCATCTCAATGGCGATTATGATCGGCTTAAAAATTGGATCAAAAATCAAAATAGAGATGAAGTGGTGAAAGCTCTCAATAGTGATCTCAAAAAAGATCCTGAAAACATCTCTTTATTATTCCAACTTAAAATAATCGACTTATACCAAGCGAAGGAAGGGGCAGAGATTCGTAGGTTAACAAAAGAACTTAAAGTCTTATGCGAAAAATTAAAAGAGAATGAATTTGCAAATGACATCGAAGGTCTTATTGAGGGAGAAAAGCAAGCAAGCGCCTCGAACCTAAGTTTAATCGATACAGACGATCCCTTCTACCTACTGACAGCCGGTGAAGTGGGGGGCAGTTGTCAGAGGCTTGATGGAGGACCAGACTTAAACCAGTGTTTAACCGGCTATCTCATAGATGGTAAAAACCGCATGATTGCGCTTGTTGATGATCAAAAAAATCTGAAGGCGCGCTCTTTTGTCCGATTACTATTAGATAAAAATAACAACCCAATACTTTTCCTTGAACGCGCCTACCCAGGCAATATGTCGGCTGAAAACAGGGATATGATTATCCAAGGGGCTATTGAAAAAGCAAAGCAATTAGGCGTGCCTCTGCTTAGCAGCCAGATGGGTAGGGGAGAAGGTTATCGAGGTGTGATTCAATCAACGGGATCGTATGCTCCATACGAATACGCCGATGCTGGAGCCGGTGTGACTGAAGGCGTCTGGAGTGTTAGAGACTCCTACATTCTGTGGAAGCCCGACATTGAATTAGAGGTGAAAGATTAATAAATCGATTTTTATACTCTATCGATCTGAAAAAGTGAAAGTCTACACCATTTTCTCTCAAGAGACCCTTGAAAAACTCAAACGTTAAATTTAGATTTTATTTTCTAAAATGCATACAAAATTTAATTCTAAAAGAGTCTATACAAAAGCTCCGAAAGAAAAGGAAAATTCTAAAAACATCTAACTTACCTACGCTTTTTTCTTTAGTTCCTGTATAATACTTTCCATGAATTGGTATAAAAAAGGATTATGCTTTAGTTGCACAGAATGCGGCAAATGCTGTTCGGGACCTCCGGGATATATATGGGTCGAACAAAGCGAGATGCAAGCAATTGCCGATAGTTTAAATCTGCCAATCCAAGAGTTTGTATCCAAATACACCCGAAAGGTTCAAGATCGATACTCCCTCATCGAACATAAGGCGCTAAATGGTATCGACAACGACTGCGTCTTTCTTAAAGACGGGAAATGCTCAATCTATTCTGTCCGGCCAAAACAGTGCCGAACATATCCGTTTTGGCCTGAAAACGTGAAAACAAAAGAAGCTTGGACGCTAACTGCCCAGGAATGCGAAGGCATTCATGACGAGGCTACGGTCGTTACGTCTGATAAAATTAACGAGATATTACACTCATGAAAATCAAAATCACATCCGTTGGATCATCCGGAGAAGGAGTGGGTTCCTTAGACGGTCTTAAAGTCTTTATAGAGGGAGCGCTACCCGGAGAAATTGTCGATGTAGAGCTGACAGAGCAGAAGAAAAATTACGCGATCGGGAAATTACTATCTATTGAAACAGTATCCCCTTTTAGACAAGATCCTCCATGCCCATTTTTTGACCGCTGCGGCGGTTGCCACTTGCAACATGTTACCTATGAGGGGCAGCTTCAACTTAAGAGGCAACGTGTCATTGACGCTCTGACTCGGATCGGGAAATTTGAAGATCCCAAAGTGGATCAAACTCTCCCCTCTCCAACCGCATTTCACTATCGCAATAAGATCCAACTTCCTGTTTCAAAAGATCTTGAAATTGGACTCTACGCAAGAGGAACTCATGAAATTGTGCCAATTGACCACTGCATGATCCATTGTGAAGCGGGCGAAAAAGTCTTTAAACAGGTTCGGCCTCTCATAAAAATTCCCGGCATTCGAAATTTGTATATTAGAACAAGTATAAAGCATGAAGAGACGCTTGTCACACTTGTAACAGATGGTACAAATGACATGAGAGGACTTGCAAAAGAGATTATAAAAATTGAAAACGTTGTCGGCGTAATGGAAAGCGTAAATAAACGCGCAGATAACGTCATCCTTGGTAATACCTTTACATTGTTAGAGGGAAAGGACCACATTGTCGAAGAGCTGCTCGGGACCTCTTTTAAACTCTCAGCACCTTCATTTTTTCAGGTAAATCCCCTTCAAGCAGAAAATCTCTATCAAACAGCGCTTGCATTTGCCGACATTCAGCCAACTCATACAGTGGTAGATGCATATTGCGGAGTAGGAACCCTTTCTCTTCTCGCTGCCAAACAGGCGGAGAAGGTCATTGGAATTGAAGTGGTTCCAGAGGCTATTGAGAACGCAAATCAGAATGCTCTGATAAATGATATTCAGAACTGTCGATTCATTTTAAATCAAACAGAAAAGTATATTCAAAGACTTAAAGAGATTGATGTCGTTTTCCTCAATCCTCCAAGAAAAGGATGCGACCCTCAAGTCATTGATGCTTTAGAAACACTAAAACCAAAAAAGATCGTCTATATTTCATGCGACCCCGCAACGCTTGCGCGAGATTTAAAACTGCTATGCGAAAAGGGCTATGCAATTGCTAAGATTAAACCGGTAGATATGTTTCCACAGACAATGCATGTAGAAACGGTCGTAGAATTAAATATTACCCAAGACTAATGGTTAGTCTTGGGTCAATCTTACTAGTGGAACCTTTTAAGTGATTCAGACCATTTAATGTTTTTTATGAAATTATCGATATAGGCATCTCTATCAAGAGCGTAATCAAAAAGGTAGGCATGTTCCCAAACATCCATTACCAAAATCGGATTCGTTCCCGATAAATGCCCTGTATCATGCTCATTAATCCATACATTCATGAGACGGCCGGTCCTAGGGTCTTGGTATAGTATCACCCAGCCTATCCCTCGAATAAGACCTGTTGCCTTAAAGTCTTTTTTCCAGTTCTCAAAGCTTCCAAAATCACGTGCGATTAATCGATAAAGCGTCTGATTTTTATCAAGCTCTCCATTGCCGCCTAGATTTTCAAAATAGAGCTCATGCAAGCGCATCCCATCAAACTCCCAACCAAATCGACGATTCAGCTCGTTAAAGACCGGGCCTGAAAGCTCGCCTTCTTCGATCATTTTTCTAAATTGCTGAAGCAGAAGATTTGTATTTTTCACATAGCCGGCATAAAGCTTGAAGTGGGCTTTTAAGGCTTTGTCACTAAATCCTGGCATGCCGATTAAATGCGAGTAATCTATGACCTCAAACATTTTTTCAGGCTCTCCGTAGCTTCCTCCATTAGACTGCGAGACTGCCCAATTAAAAGAGGCAATCATTGATGTCTCTTCGGCTTGGTCTGCATTTAAGCTAACGGAAATTGCCAGTAGCGTCATTACCAAGGTCTGCTTTACGTTCATATTTCAACTCCTTTTGTCAGTCGATGTCAAATTATCAGGAAGATAGCTGCACATCAAGAGAAAATATATTCTCTAGCTCTCAATTCTGAAGGAAATATATGAAATGCAAAAAAATCCATTAGTCGAAGAATATTCTAGAATCAGATATAGTGACTTCATAAAATTAAAAGATTCAATGCAACCTCCATTACCTGAACAGCTAAGACCAAGCCATTTAAACGAGATATTCGGGCAAGACCACCTTGTAGGAAGAGACGGCTTTGTCACTAAGATGATTAATTCTAAACGACCTCTTTCAGTCATACTCTGGGGACCTCCGGGAACGGGCAAAACGTCAATGGCAAGATTATTTGCCAAAGCTTTTGATATGCAGTTTCGCGCCATTAGCCCAATCTTCTCAGGCGTTGCTGATCTTAAAAAAATAATCAAAGAGATTGAGGAGACGCCCCTATTTAGCAAAGGGACTTTGCTTTTTGTTGATGAAATCCATAGGTTCAATCGCGCCCAACAAGACGCGTTTTTACCTTACTTAGAGAGAGGCACATTCGTTTTAGTTGGGGCGACAGCTGAAAACCCCTCGTTTTATCTGAATAACGCTCTACTTTCAAGACTACGTGTTCTAACGCTAAACTCCCTTTCAGATACCGCTCTGAACCACATCTTAGAACGGTATGAGGAGAAAAGAGAAAGTCTTAATTTAAGCGAAGAGGCGAGAAAACTCCTTTTAAGTTATGCGGGGGGCGATGGAAGGTATCTTCTCCATTTAGTTGAAAACCTAGAATCCTTAGGCGACTCTATTGATATAAAGACCCTAGAGAGCCATGTTCAGAAGCGTTCACAACACTTTGATCAATCCGGTGATCAACATTATAATTTAATCTCAGCCCTCCATAAGTCTGTGAGGGGGTCCGATCCAGAAAGCGCCCTCTACTGGCTTTCTCGTATGCTAACAGGCGGAGAGGATCCAAGGTTTATCATTAGACGTCTCATTCGAATGGCATCGGAAGATGTAGGTCTTGCAGATCCCCAAGCCCTTACATTAGCGATTAGCGCAAAAGAGACTTTTGAAATGCTTGGATCTCCTGAAGGTGAGCTTGCCCTTGCACAAGTTGTTATCTATTTGTCACTTGCGCCTAAAAGCAATGCTCTATATTTAGCAGAAAAAAAAGCGAAAGAGCTTGCAGCTAGTACCTCGCACCTTCCCCCTCCCTCTCACATTATTAACGCCCCAACCCAGATGATGAAAGAACTTGGATTCGGAGAAAATTATCACTACGATCATGACGCCAAAAATGCGTTTTCGGGTCAAAATTACTTTCCGGACGGGATCGAAAGAACAAACTTTTACAATCCTGTTTCAAGAGGATTTGAGCGTGAGATGCAAAAGCGCATTGAGTATTTCAACAAACTTAGAGAGAATTACACATGAGTGAAACAGCTGTCGTTCTAGTCAATCTGGGTACTCCTAATTCTCCGAACCCAAGCGATGTTAAAAAATATTTAATAGAATTTCTCACTGATAAGCGTGTCATTGATCAACCGTGGCTAAAACGCCAGCTTCTAGTCAGGGGAATTATTGTTCCAAGAAGGTACCGCGACTCCTCAAAAGCCTATAAAAGAGTCTGGACTGAAGAAGGGTCGCCCCTTCTCTCATGGGGAAAAAAGACCAAATGCCTGCTTCAGGAGTCCCTTGGGGATGATTTCCAAGTCGAGCTTGCCATGAGATATCAGTCGCCCTCGATTGAGGACGCTTTAAGTAAAGTAAAGGGATGTAAACACTTAATTGTGATCCCTCTTTTTCCCCAATATGCGTCTGCAACTTCAGGATCTGTGACTGAAAAGGTTATGCATACAATTAAGGATTGGGAGTGCCTCCCAAAACTCTCTTTTATCGGAAGTTACCCTGACCACCCATTAATGATCGATGCCTTCTGTCAACAAGCAAAAGAGACCCCTTGGCAAAATTATGACCAGGTTCTCTTTAGTTTTCATGGACTCCCCGTTCGGCAAGCAAATAAGCAGCCTTATGAAGCAGATTGCAGGGCAACTGCTTCTGCTATTGTAAAAAAGCTGAAAATTCCCAATGAGAGGTGGTCTCTGACTTTTCAATCCAGACTTGGAAATGACCCGTGGCTAGAACCCTTTACGCAAGACAAAATTTGTGAACTTGGGCGAGAAGGGAAAAAGATTCTTGTTTTTTCCCCCTCTTTTGTCTGCGATTGTCTAGAGACAACAGATGAGCTTGGTTATGAATACCGAAACGAATTTATTGAGTTGGGAGGAAAACGCTTTGATGTAGTACCCGGGCTAAATGCTAATCCTCTTTGGATTCAGGCTCTGAGGAGTCTTGTGCTTTCAACTTATTGACTGCCCTGATCAAACTAATGAAGGCGCGGTTTTTTAAAACGTCGTTTGTTGCCGCTAATCTGCATCTGATCACAGAATAAATCAAAGGGAGTGCTGAATCGGAGTGTCGAAGCGATGGGCATAAACTAAACGCAACGCTATAACTAGAACTTACTAAACTCTCAAAAAATGCCTCATGATCTTCTAAGTCACAGGTTGTCTCAACTAATCCCGGTTTTAAATTCATATGTGCCTGCAGGGAATGAAGCGCTTTTTCTCTCTCTAACATAGATGAAAATTCCCAATCCATCATCATGACAGCCGATTGCTCCTCAAACGACATCTCGTTAAAACGCTCTAAACTTTGAGTTCTGATTGTATGTAAAAGTTCTATTCCTTCAAGTGATTCAAAGATTTTAAGATTTCTTGCTGCCCAAATAAGGAGCATTTTATAAATAATTGAATGCTCAGAATCAAAGTTAGAGCATACGAGTTTAAGTACATCGAACAGTTCTTGTTTGTATTTCTCCTCATCTTTCAAAAATGATGACTGCTTGGCAAGTAGAAAGTATTCAAAAGTGACTGCAAGAGTATATGGGCAATTGAGCTTTTTGACATCACTTATTAATTGATCCAATGAGTATTGCAAGACAATTTTCACATTATCTGAAAACCCATTCCCCTTGATTAAAATGGGTTCAATCACCCCATAAAGCCAGCCATCATATTGCTTAATAAAAATTGAATTGTAGAACATTTCAATCATATAACTGAGGTGATAGATGTAGGGCTTCTCATCTAGAAAATTCATTTTTTTGTAAAAATCTGAAAAAACAGAAAGTGAGTGTACAAAGAGTATCGCGCTGCTATCCTTTTGTTCTCGTAGTGTTTCGCTTAATTTTTTAATAAAGAGTAAGTCATTTGACTGAACCCCTAAATACATTGTTAGATAAGCTCTATAGGCGGCAATATCTGATTTTTCGATAAACTTAAAGACACAATATTTGAGAGAATCAAAATAATTTCTTATAAAAACTTCCCTATCAAACCATGGACATGGGTCGATCAGCATAATTGTTCTTAAAAATTTTTCAAGTTCAAGTAGAGGCTCTTCCTGATGAAGTTCAGACAGTATAATTCGAAGGTTGGATACAGCATTGAAATATCTTTTCTGTGGGCAGACTAATTCATTTTCCTGAATGTTTCCGTTTTTAATTTTCTTAACGACTTTACGTTGAGGGTCGAAAGGTGTTGTCGGTAATTGATAGACCAGTCGTTGCAAAGTTGGCACAATTTTAGGTATCTGCTCTTTATCCTTTTCTGCAAGAGCAAGAAGATCGTCAATCAAAGTGAAAAATCGCTCATTGCGTATCTCTATTGTCGGCCACTGCATAAATTGATCATACACGGTGAGGAGGCCTGATAGCTGTTCGATAAACCCGGGCTTATCTTTAACAAAGTTATATATATTATCGAAAACGACTACTAAAGGATTTTGTTTAGAAAACTTTAATATACCAAATACCTCTGCATGAAGTTCGCGAAATTTTTCATCTTGAAAGACGGTCTGTACAATTAAACTTATAAGCGAATCGCTCTTCACCTTCTCTTGATTAATGAGATTTATGACATGCTTAAGCAAAAACATGTGCTTCTCCGGCTGTAAAGAGGCAATATTTTCCACTAAAAATTCACAAAGTGCCGTAGAGAGCTCAGCTCCATCTTGAATATATAAAAAAAGCACATCTTCCGCTTGATGAAACAGGTGCTCGCATGACTCCTCAAATAGGCTTCTATCTCTTGCCTCCTGCATGAATTGTAAAAGATGCCTAGGTTTCAGATCTGATACGATCGCATTTTTCTTTTTCAACACATCTTTTAAGAGAGTATCGAATGGATTAGATGGATTTTTTTTGGAGCCCCCAATCGGAGCATCAGGCTTCTTTTTTAGACAGCAATAGATATCATTGGCAAGAGCATTGAGAGACTCTTGCTTTGAGAGAGAAGATATTGTATCCCAAGCGCGCCTTAAAGTTGGTTGTTTGACAGCCCTACAATTGATCTCGGATACAATAGCTGGAAGAAGATCTTTTGAAATTATTTGCTGCTTAAGCAGGGGGATGAGAAAATCTAGTCGTTTACTCATCGTTAGCCCGTGAAACGAGCTCCAGAAGATGTTTTGATCGACCTCCTCACCAAGCTCTATGCATTTTTTTACGATTTTTTCATCCCATTTGTGTGAAGCATCCGGTTGGTTGACAAATTTTTTACTTCCGACTTCTTGAGCATAGCGAATCCAAAGTTTTGAGTCGGCATGTTGGATAATGGATGAAACGAGGCAATTGCGGCCAAAATTGAGCGCATCAAGAATTTTTACAGCTGTTGTTTCACCTCGAGCTATAAGCGCAAATCTTGCTTGCGTAAACAAAGTTTTTATTTGTTCTCTACTTAATGAATGAGACATTTCCAGAGGCAATAGATAAAACAGGTGTTTAGGAGAGGCGTCTGTGATTACAAATACTTTACATCCATATAGTGCAAAGTTGTAGGCGCTTTGGTCGTAGATAGGTTGTTGCAACGAAGGGATCGCCGCAAAATTTGAGATATGAAATTGGATATATCTTTTTGCTTTGGCACCATTATTAATAATAGCGTCAGGATTTTGACTCATGAACCCAATCCAAACATCTTCTCGATTGTGATTTAATGCAGCCCACTGATCACCTTCCCAAGCATCTGCAAACCTCTCCACAAAACCAATGGGTGCCGGTCGCGTCTGACATTGAGGAGCAAGAGAATTAATCTTTGATTGCAATTCATGATTTATCTCTGAGAGGTATCCACCAAGCAAGAGTCTTTGATAGACAGATAAACATGTAGAAACATGATCTTTTGGAAAAGGAAGAGGCTGTGACATCCAGTCGCTGATACGCGAATAAATCAAGGCATAAAGATTAAGGGCACTGTCGCTACCTATTAATCGGTGGATTTGAGTAACGCCGCTCAACATATTCTTTTTAGCTTTTCCAAGAGAGGATAAGCGATCCAGAACTTTGCAAATCTTTGATGCGATGTTCCATTGGGGAATTAAGTATCCCTCTTTCAAGACGCAGGGTCGAAGCAAGTGATTATTCTCGAGATATGAAGCAAAGGGGCTTTCATCTTGTGAAAGTAGGGCTTCAATCTCCCAAATTTCAATCGCGGTTTCTAACTCTGCATCACTAAGCTGTAATCCCAAGAGTTCGCAAAGCTTGTCATACAAAAATCTGCGAAGCTTTTCGTTTTCAGGGAATAATTTTAATCCATTCACGATGTAAAGAAATCGTTCTGGGTCTGATTTAAGATGTTGATCAATGTAGTTTTCTACTGTAAATAGACTGAAAGTGCCTTGAAACTGCTCCTGAAATGTTTTCACTATTTTTCTAGAAGAAACGGCATACCCTCTCGTCATTTCCCGCGTTAACTCAAGAAGAAAACGATCTCCATGCACATTTTCAACTCCACTTGCGTCAATGATTCTAGACCGAATTAAATGGAGCAACCGGTTAATTTTTAGATAAGAACAAAACGTCAATTTTTCTTGTGAGTGTAAATACTGATCTAATTGAATAGAGATGGCATCGTTATCGAAAATATGTCTGCGATCTAAACGATTCACAAACGAAAGATCCAAACCATTTAAAGCGACTAAAAGAAAGTTATTCCCCTCTTTTGTGTAACAACGTCCCACCATCTGATTCCATTTGATATAGTCTTTGTAGACCTCTCTTAGTGTTATTCGAGATTTTGTTTCGATACCCGCCTTATGACAAAAGAATTTGGAAACTGTCTCTTTTATATCCTCGAATTGAAGAACTGCATTATCAAATGTAATCTCGCAATCGAAGCAAAGATCAATATCATGCGCCTCGATTGCATCGTCATCAAAAAGTAAATCCTTGACCAAACTCCCCTTAAGAGAAAGTGAAAACTTAACCGGCAAATTCGCAAAAAGATACATCATCAACTCTTTCGCTGTGAAGGTAATCTTTAATCGGTTTCGAGGTGCAATTTCAATAGACGCATTCATCTGCGAATTAAATTTTTCAAACAATTTTTTTGCATTCTGAGGCGTCAGTTCTACTGAATGACCTTGCGCTGCTTTAAAAACGTCTAAAAAGGGGCGATTGACCGGTTTTTGATACGCACTTTTTTGAAGAGTGGGCAAGGCAGCTTCTTTACACTCACTTGCGCAGACCTGGCTATCTATGCCGCTTGGTTCTTTTGACTCTTCTTGATAGTTTATTAATGCTGAAGAATCAACTCTTATAAAATCCATTACACAAATATATTATTAAAAACATATAGAATACAAGAAAAAGGCATTTAAATCACCAAATTTACCAACAGATTAAAATAACATTTAGTCACACTAAAATTTCACTAATCCTCTGGGAATAAATTCCTTTTTGGGTTAATATTTCACCCATGCAAAAGAATCAAAAATTTTATATCCGCACTTACGGCTGTCAAATGAATGAGCTTGACAGTGAGATCATGGTTGGACTCCTCGAAGAACGCGGGCTCACCCGTGTGAAAGAAGAAGAAGAGGCCGATCTTCTCATTTACAACACCTGTTCCATCCGCGATCTTGCTGAAAGAAAAGTGATGGGAAAGCTTGGCCGTATGGGTAAATCGAAGATGAGAAATCGCATCATCGGTGTAACCGGCTGCATGGCGAATGCAAAAAAAGATACCCTATTTAAAAAACTCCCCCACATTGACTTTGTCATTGGAACCAACAATATCCATGACCTAAACAACGTACTTGACGATCTCGAAGTCTCAGGTAAGCAGCACGCTCACACCGACCCACACTTCACACATGAGCTTGACTACCTAAAGGCAAAACGAGACGACAAGGTCAAAGCATTTGTCTCTATTATTCGCGGCTGTGATAAGTACTGCACTTACTGCGTAGTTCCCTATACAAGAGGCCCTGAGGTTTCTCGCAATCCAAGCGAAATTATCGAAGAGTGCCGCCATCTAGTCAACAACGGGTATAAAGAGATCACGCTCCTAGGTCAAAACGTCAACAGCTATGGTAAAGATAAACCCGAATGCCAAACGCTTTTCCACGACCTACTCTATGATCTCGATAAAATTGAAGGCATTGAGCGCATAAGATTCATGACCAGCCACCCCGTTGACATCACAAAAGAGTTAATGCAGGCGGTAAGAGATCTTCCCTCCCTTTGTGAATTCGTCCACTTCCCTATTCAAGCAGGATCCTCCCGCATCCTACGCAAAATGCACCGTATCTATACAAAGGAAGAGTATTTTGAGAAAATCGCTCTCTTCCGTGAAATTGTTCCCAATGTCGCGCTTGGAACTGATGTCATCGTCGGCTTCCCTACAGAGACAGAAGAAGAATTTCAAATGACATACGATGCACTGAAAGAGATTGAGTACGATGTTGGCTTTCTCTTCGCCTATAGCCCTCGCAAAGGAACACCTGCAATGCGCTGGAAAGATGACGTACCCGAAGAGGTCAAGCAAGAGCGTTTACATCGACTACTCGACCTTCAAAAGGAAATCACCCTGAAAAAGCAGCAAGAAATGCTTGGCCAAAGAGTCGAAATACTTGTCGAAGGTCAAACAAAAGATGGCATGCTGAAAGGCCGTACCAGATGCTGGAAAAAAGCACTATTTGAAGGAGATCCAACGCAGATTGGCACCCTACAACAAGTTGATATCCACAGCTACAACCACCAAACCTTGATAGGAAAACGCGCAACGTTATCCTAAATCGAGTTTAAATAGCATCCAAACTGAGCCGCATTTAATTTTATACCGCACTTGGTTGAGGAGAACTTCAGCCTATTACCAAACTGGATTTTCTATTGTACTCAGCCTGAGCCCCCCCTTTTCTTATCATCAGTGATCTAGCTGATATTAGATATTTGATAACAATGGGCTACATATAAAACTCTTGAATAATTCAATCCTAAGCTTCTAAGAAACATCAGCAAAAACAGTCAAGTCCTAATTCTTGTGTACTTTCCTTTTGTCAGTTTTAAATTCACTTCCA
>JBBDJA010000028.1:0-64698 GCA_040880105.1 Waddliaceae bacterium
CGGCCTGGGAAGTGATGTGGTTGCCAGTGTGTTTGGCGTGCGAGGCAGCCGATGCATCTGCGAGAAAGATGTCTCTTTTTCTCTAAGCGGAGACTTTGATAATAAGAAGAGCTCTCGCGTGCTTGGAAGTGTAGGAGTGAGTTTCTAGAGAGGTTCAAACTGTTTGGTAAAAACAGATCCTACCAAGGAATGTAGAATTGTTGGTAAGGCAGTAGGAGTCTACATAATCGGGTTCAAAATGTATCCGATTAACACTCTCCTTTTTTGGGCTCGGGATGAGCCTTAAGAGCTGCCCGCGCGAGTCACATTCGGAATCCCCTGGATAAATCCAGGGGAGGTTCATTAAATTTTACATCTATTTTTTCTGGGGTTCGAAAATTCAATAATCAACTATTGCTGGCTGTGCGATTGCGTCTTTATCGAATTTCAGGAAAAAGGTTCTAAATTAAAGAAGACGAGTGGTTAGATGTTACTGATTAGATCAAAGGAAAACTTAATCATTATTGTCTCCAGGACTTAGAATTTTCCAGTGTCCATCAAAATATAAGGGCTGTACCCACTGAACATTTAACGTTTGACTTGAACTTTTGAGGGTGACTGCAAAATCTTTAGAAGAGATCACAACCGGATTTTCAGATGTATCGACTTTTTTTATACGAATCACATTTGAGCTTATGTAATCAACAAAAGGGGGCAGTTCAATTTCAATCGAACGCTGAGTGGCATCTGCTTGAATTCGGCAGTCTCCGGGCTTGACGATATAGGAGGTAGATACCTCCCGCACATCAAAGTCAGCTGAATCTCTGCATACATTTTTCGACAGGAATAACACCTCCTTTGAGGAGTATTTATTTTCACCGGCAAGGCGATTAAGAGTTTCAACTAAAAGGGCGCTATATCCTGAGAGGTTCAATCGTATATATGCACTTGTCTCCCCCATTGGCTCTCCGACATTCACTCTGATATTCAAGTCTTCAAAGATGACATCGGATGCATTTTTTTGCGGAATGCGAGAGTCATTCATCTTGGCAAAAAAGGTCGGGCTTCCAGGGATACTTGTTACATCTGAGCCCGGATACCGTTTTAAGAACTCTTTTTCCAAAAGTTCATGCCTTTTCACAAGGCTTTTATAGGCATCGCTACGAATTGATTTTCCTATATCAGGGAGATCGATCATTGCTTTTATCAGGTCTAAAAAATCTTCAATTCCGGATGTTCCTCCAGCCACTGTTGAATAGGATATAAAATTAAAAAAGTTCCTGAAGATGGAAGCTGCATATGGATCATGGATGGGATACCAGATATAACCACAGCGTGCGCCTGTTTTTCCAAATTGTTTGGAGGCGGAATTAAAACTAAAGATGTGTTTGCCACTTGCTCTTGCCTCTCTCATCCACTCGATATTTTCTTCAATGTATCCGGTCCCCGTCTCTCCGAATGCGGAAGAGGCAAACACAAAATCTGCAATAATAATTTTGGCATCTGTCAACGGCTTTCGAAATGTTCCATCCGGATTATTCGGAGATGTGACGAATTCTACAAGCTCTTCACCGGGTTGTAGTGTAATCTCAGATGGCTCATGAAAAGGCAAAAATCGCACATTAGGATATTGATAGATTCCGGTAACGGCATTGGGGTGTCCGGAATAATAGGGAGCTTTCTCAACAAAGAGAAATTTTTTATCGGGCTCTGACATCGCAATGCCATAAACGAGGGCTACAATTAGCTGTTTTGAGCCTGTTCCGGTATAAAAAAAAGGCCTTGGCTGTTTTGGGTCGATATACAGTTCCATGTCCCCGACTGTTTCATGAAACTGCGAAAGCACTTGATCGGTATGATCTAAAATCGCGCGGTTTGAAGGCTGAAAAGGAATGATAGAGGGATCTGTTGATTGATCAAGATAAAGCGCGCTTTCAAAAAATGTTCTTTGTGGTGGGGTTAAAAGTCCATGCGCTTGGTATAGTTCAGTAAATAGCTGAGTTGTATTTGGCAATAAGTAAATAGTCGGTTCTGGGTTCGCAACTAAGACTGCTGCGTTTAGAATTAATGCCCAAACAGTTAATTGTAAAACCTTCAATTTCATGCTAACAACTGTTTTCTGTGGTAAATCTGCCGAAAGCTCGTCGCATTTTGCTTAGATATTGCATTTCCAACCCAGCTGTCCCAATCTTCGTTTGACCCGTAGCGATACGGGGCCCGAAGGAGCTGGAACCCCCTTTCGAGATCATCCATATTTGCCGCTCTATAGACGGTATGGTAATGGGTCGGTGACCGCGTCTGGCTTTGGTATCTTTTGCAATCAATCCATGTCGGGATGTCTGCCATGGTTTTCGGTAGGTACTCATTTTCATACCAGTGATGAAACTCTTTACTGCCGGATCCCTCTGTTTCAACTGTCACGGTAAAAAACGGGCCGTTTGCAAAATCAATGTCTGAAAAATCGGCATGAGTAAAAATTCGACTGTAGAGATCTCTAAAGAAAAAATTAAATTTAAAGTCGTTCATCTGTTTTTGGAGCGGCTCTGGAATTTGTTTCATCAGCGTTTCAAAATCATCTATAGAACCTGCCCCCTTAGATAGCTGATAGACTGTCAAGAAGCTTTGGTCAAACCACGCAAGATTCCCCTCTGTCCCATACTCCTCATAGCGATTTACACTCAAGACATCAGGTAATTTTAAAACTTCCGGCAGATATTCATGGTGGTAAAATTCGGTGAAGGGGGCCATCTGCTTCGGCGCCATTCGTAGCTGTTCAATGACGATAAGATTTTGATTCATAACTTTCTTTTAATGTTTTCTTACATAATTGGATAGCTGTTTTAAATAGATACTTTTATACGTATAGTTTCAACGCATATTAGTTTTTTTTCTCTAACCCATCCATCGTTCCCTCGATTTTTTACGCGTCTTGCTTCACTTTTAATATTTTCTCTCCAACCACCCAAACGACCAAAAAGAATAAGAGAATGAGAGTACAGACAAGGCGCGGGGATGCCGGCCAGTCAATCACCGTTTGGATATGGCGATGCAAAAAGCCGATCGTAAATGCACTCCACCAACTGACCTGTGAAACAGTAAGAGCAAGCATCAGTCGAAACATGGTAATATTCGGGATATTTTCTCCCAATTTGTAGTGCTTTACCTTTTCATGTAGAAAATGCAGAAAAACCCCATTGACCCCAATTAGAGCAACGAAAAACAGCTTAACTGTCGTGAGGTTGTCAATCTCGCCTTTGTAATAAATGAGCGTCATACCGGAAAGGACCATTATTCCCCACCCGACCCAAATAAAGTTTTTGGTCTCCTGGCTCACATTGACGATTTGAGGAAAACGCACGCGGTCTAAAATCCAAAGCAACCCAAAAAGATCAGTTACCATGACCGATCCAAAGGCAACAATTAACCCGATAAGATGAATATATAACGCGATAAAAAATGGTGTTGCTTCCATATATGCCCCCTTCCCCTTTTAATTCAGCATATATTGAATTACACCTCTAATATCAATTAAAATATTTAATACTAATAATAATGGCGATCGGGCATCTCTGCAAATTTCTTCCATACCTCAACCGCTTCACTGCGCATAAGCTCAACCATGGGAATTTGGCGCTCTTTTGGGTCTTTGCGCATCTCTTCAAAAAATTCAAGATCCTTGAAATCACCATACTTCTTTGAGTCTTCCACATGGGCCGCGTAGTAAATCTTCTCTACTTGCGCCCAGTAGGCGGCGGAAAGGCACATCGGGCAGCAGTAGGCACTGGTGTAAAGAACACACCCAACCAAATGGGGGCTTTTCAGCTTTTTTCCAGCCTTTCTAATTGCGTCCATCTCGGCATGGCAAGTCGGATCACACTCCTTGATGACGCGATTATACCCTTCGGAGATAATTTCTCCCTCTTTCACTATGACCGCGCCGAATGCCCCGCCGGTTTTAAGTTCAATCCCGGCCATTTCGCTCAATTGAATTGCTCTTAGCATAAATTTTTCGTGATCAACAGGTTTCACTATGCCCTCCATTACGGTATTTTCCTAAGATACGATCGAATTTCATCTTCGACATACGCTCTTGCTCTTTGCCGGCGCACCTCACGAAGTAGTATGCCTTGAGCCATGGCCTGCCTAACCACTCGACGCTCCGCTTGAAAAAATCGTTTCACTAAAGTGGGTATTGTGACCCAGCGACTCTTAAAGTAGACCCTCTTTACTCTTCCCGAGGGCGACTTTTCAAAATCGATAAGCTGCATTGCGTCTAACTTTTCTTTGATCTGTAAATTGATAGAGGCCTCAATTACCGCTGATTTTTGACTGCGCTCATTAATCGCGTCGGAGATTCTCTTACAAGCGGCAAGACTTCTACTTTTCTCATCCATGTCGTCGAACGTGCGACTTTGAATCTCCTGAACCAAACCTTCGACGCGGCCGAGCTGGGATTTACTAAGTGTACGCATCAAGTGGTTAAACGCCTCTTTGGAACCCCCGGAGTCAGAGCCTGCGTCCGCATCTCTGGCTACTTTAAAAACATCCAACGGCTTAATTTTTTCCGGTAGCTTCTTCTTGGGTGGTTTTGGCTTTTTCCCCTTAGATTTGGGCATTGGAGCTCTTCCAAACGGCGGGATGTTATCAATTGACATGAGGTTTCCTATATCAAAGTGTCAAGTCTTTATTCTCTTCTATCAAAGTTAAGCATCAAACTTATAATTTTACAATTCATTGTTGAGCATTTGCAAATTTATAAATTTATATCCATATAAGGAAAATATGAGACTGATTGCATACATCTTAAGTCTATTTACTCTAATATCGACCCTTTTGCCCTTCATCCCAAGTGACAAGGCGTGGATACGAAATTGGGAGTTTCCAAGGGTTCAATTGTTTATTCTAAACGCCCTGCTTATTGGATTTTTCATATGGATATACCCATTTAACTCCCTTTTTCAATCTATTATTTTTTTTCTTCTGATTGCCGTCGCCTTGCATCAAGGATATAAGATCTTTCCCTACACTCCCCTCTATCCCAAAGAAGTTCTTAATTGTGAAGACAGTGAACATTCAGTTTCCCTATTCGTATTTAATGTCAGAATGAGTAATCGGGAAGTGAAAGCAGCACTAGAGATGATTCATAATGAAAATCCGGATATTGTTTTACTACTTGAGACAAATCAGTGGTGGGTTGATCAATTGAGCTCATTAAATGAAGCATACCCGCATCAAGTCATATATCCGTTGGAGAACTCGTATGGAATCTGCTTGTACTCAAAACTTAAATTATCCGATCCGAAAGTTAATTTTCTTACAACTCCGGATATCCCCTCTATCTACACATGGGTCGAGATTGGAACCGGCCAACACATTCAGTTATATTGCGTGCATCCCAAACCCCCTCTGCCCTCGATGTTCAAACACGGGAAAGATGATATCACTGACATAGAGACAGAACTTGTGCGTGTGGCAAATGATCTTAAAGAAAAGAGACCTGCGATTGTAATGGGTGACTTTAATGATGTCGCATGGTCTCCGACAACTGCATTATTTAAAAAAATGTCCGGGCTTCTAGACCCAAGAGTCGGTAGAGGGTTGTACAATACTTTTCATGCGGATTACTTTTTCCTCCGTTTCCCTGTTGACCATATCTTTTGCTCTAAACACTTTAAAGTCACTCTCTTAAAAAGACTTAAAGCTCTTGGTTCAGATCATTTTGCCGTATTTGCCTCTCTTAAACTTTCAAAATGAATTGCTAAATCGCATCAATTATTTTATTCTCAAATTAACAATAACTCTTTCAAGGAATGTCAATGTCTCTGCCCATACTTCCTAAACTTCCCAAGCACATGCTATTTCGCTCACATCCATGGCATGGGTTATCTTTGGGAAATGACTCTCCGGATCTTGTAAACTGTTATATTGAAATGGTACCGACAGATACGGTTAAGTACGAAATCGATAAGGAGACCGGCATCCTGAAGGTGGATCGGCCGCAAAAATATTCAAGCCTCTGCCCAAGTCTATATGGTCTAATCCCCCAAACCTACTGCGGCCCGCTAATCGCTGCGCATTGCATGGGAAAAACAGGGCGCACAGATGTGATTGGCGACCGGGACCCTTTAGATATTTGCGTTTTAACAGAAAGAGAGATTCCACGCGGGGATATAATATTACAGGCGTATCCGATCGGTGGATTTCGACTCCTTGATGGCGAGGAGGCAGATGATAAAATCATAGCGGTTTTGAAAGGTGATTTTATTTACGAAGGGTTTAAAGACGTCTCTAACTTACCTAAGAACATTACCAACCGGCTTTGGCACTACTTTTCAACCTACAAAGACACACCGGACGGAACAAGCAACTGCATTAGTATCACCCATACGTACGGCGCTAAAGAAGCAAAGGAAATCATAAAACTTTCTCATCAAGACTATTTGGATAAATTTTCATAAATTTTGGTTATAGAGAGACTATTCCCTTTAACCACATGCCGGCAAGATACGCCAGTCCCGCTGCAATGGAACCGACCGCCAAGGTCTCAAGGCCTGATCTGATCCACGATTGCGCAAGAAAAAGTGCCTTAGCAGCTCCCACGCTAAAAAAAGCCAATGCCGTCATACCCGCACTTAAGCTATACGGACTTATTTCTATATCCGGAAGATAAGCGAATGCAATGAAGGGTAAAACAGGTAGGATGCCGATAGAAAAAAAGGCGATAAAGGTCACTAGACCCGCTTTCCACGCATTTGGCATCTCAGTAGAAAGCCCAAACTCCTCTCGAACCATCGTATCGATCCACTCCTCAACATCAGATGTCACAACTCGAACAGCCGATTCAAGCTCTTCACCTTCAAACCCTTTATTTGCAAAAATTTGACGTACCTCTTCGCGCTCACCTTCAGGATAGACGTTGATATGTCGTAATTCATTTTTACGCACCCAATCAAGCTCCTGCTCTTGTGCGCGCGTTCCAAGATAGTTACTAATTGCCATACTAAAACCATCCCCTAGAAGATTTGCAAGACCCATAATGATCACAACTCCAGTTGAAAGCCCTGCCCCTGCAACACTTGAAACTACAGCAAATGTTGTAACAGTTCCATCAACAGCGCCGTAGATAAAGTCACGAAGATAGCTATGCCTTTGGGGCCTGGAGAGTCGATTGCGAATTTCTTCAGCTGTATGGCCTTTAAGAAGCTTGCTTCGATAGGAGGAATCGTCTTCCATTTTCTTCGCCTTTTTTTTGATGTCCGATAAATTTGAAACTCTCTTACTTGCTATTTAAATATATATAATGTTATTATCAACAATTAATTTTCAATTTTATAGCACACTTTCGATCTGTGTGCTTTCGATGTATACAATTTGCTATACACGACAATTCATTAACAATACGCCTCGATCGATCATTGGCAAATTGCCTTTGGTGGCCTTTTTTGGAATTTTTTATGTCATTTGATACTCTCGGTTTATTACCTGAACTTGTTCGCGCTGTCGCCTCTCAAGGTTACCACACCCCAACCCCAATCCAACTCCAAGCAATCCCTGTGATCTTGAAAGGTTGCGATATTTTAGGCGGAGCCCAAACGGGAACCGGTAAAACCGCCGGATTTACGCTCCCCCTCCTCCACCTACTGAACAGTAAAGAACAAAGTAGAGGGCCGGTTCGAGCCTTAATTCTAACCCCCACACGTGAACTTGCCGCTCAGGTCGGTGAAAGTGTTGCGCTATACGGAAAGTATTTACCTTCAAAGTCCGCAGTCATTTTCGGGGGTGTCAAAATCGAGCCTCAAATTGCGAAGCTGCGCCAAGGCGTTGATATCCTTGTTGCCACTCCCGGGCGTCTACTTGACCATGTCTCTCAAAAGACTGTAGACCTTTCAAAGGTCGATATTTTGGTTTTGGATGAAGCTGACCGTATGCTCGACATGGGCTTTATTCACGACGTCAAAAGGATTATTAACCTACTCCCTAAAAAACGACAAAACCTGCTCTTTTCCGCCACTTTTTCTAACTCAATTAAGGAACTTGCTGACAGCCTTTTAAATGCGCCTGTCATGATCGAAGTGGCAAGACGCAACACCTCATCAGAGCAAGTCGAGCAGCTAGTGTATCCCGTCGACCGCACACGTAAACCTGAACTTCTCTCCCACCTAATCACTTCAAAAAATTGGAAACAAGTTCTTGTCTTTACCCGTACAAAACACGGAGCGAACCGCTTAGCACAAAAACTGGAGGGCGATGGGATCACATCTGCTGCAATCCACGGAAATAAAAGCCAGGCGGCACGGACAAAAGCGCTTGCCAATTTCAAAGATGGAAGTGTCCGAGTGCTTGTAGCAACAGATATCGCCGCTCGCGGCCTTGACATTGAACAGCTCCCGCATGTGGTTAATTTCGAGCTGCCAAACGTTCCGGAAGACTATGTCCACCGTATCGGACGGACAGGACGCGCCGGCTACGAAGGTCAAGCTGTATCGCTTGTCTGCGTAGATGAAAATCAATTACTGAAAGATATTGAGCGCTTGATTAAACGTGAGATACCCAAACATGAGATCCCAAGCTTTGAGGTCGATCCGACAATCAGACCGGAGCCTATTCAAAAAAGGCGCCCTGCACGCAACGGAATGAGACCACATACATCTTCACCGAAAAAAAGCTTTAGACAAGTTCAAGGAAAGGTATTTAGCAAATCCTAAGCTGATCACCATCGGGTCTTCTGCAACTTAGCCTTGCAAAGGCCCGTTATGCACGCTAAACTTCTACTAAATCCGGCAGGTCAATGGCTTTCACACGCTTCAAAGCTGCAATCTTTTTAGCTGTAAGGTTACGACATCCACCAATATCTAGGTGTTTCAGGTTTAAACCTGTTAAATGCTCTATCCCCTTATCTGTCACATTACAGCACTCGCTTAGATCAAGACTCTTCAGCCGATTTAGACTCTCTAAATATTTAAGATTTTGATCTGTGAGATGTTCACATCTGCTGAGACCAAGCCATTCCAGTTCAATAAGACGCGCTAGGTATCTAAACTCCTCGAATCTAATACTCATATTTTTACTGAGATTGAGAAACGTAAGGCTCTTTAAAGCAGCTAATGGCTCTAGCTTGCAAAGTTTCCAACAATTACTAAGATCAAGGGATGTTAGGTTTTTAAGTTTTGCTATCTGAACAAGATGTTTATCTCTGATACTATGAGTATTTCGGCTCAAATTGAGGCACCGTAGGTTCTCAAGACCCGAAAGCGCTGTTATGCCGTCATCTGTAAGATTGTAGCAACAACTTAAATTCAGTCGGCGCAGTTGCCTTATATGACGCAATCCCACACCGGTAATATGGTAACAATAGCTTAAATCAAGATGCTCCAGACTTTGAATTTTTCCTAAAAGCAAAAGAGCCTTGTCTGTCATACTGTCGCATCTAGTGATTGAGATAGAGTGCAGCTTCTCATGTTGAGCTAAATGAATGAGACTAGATTCCGGGAAACTGGCGCTATGAAAGTGAATGGAGCGAAGACTTCGAATTTCTGCAATTCGCCTTAACTGCGCATCTGTAATCTTGCCAAAAAGGTCGATGTGATAGGCATTAACTTCCCTCGCAAGCTCGATTGCTTGATCCATGTCGCTGCGTTCAAACTCACCTGTCCCAAGAGCTGATAGCACTAAATTCTGCACATCTACCGTTTGAATCCCAATGCTCTCTCTTAATGCTAGAACTGCGGGGTGAACAATTCGCGGAACACAAATTTTTCCCGCTTGTCTATTGACATGCCGCGCAAGGAGATTAAAGCACTGCCTAGCAACAACACCTGATTTCTTTGCCAACTCTCTTCGATCTGATAAAAAGCGACTATCTAGACCGCTCAGCTTTACTTCATCTTCATGAATTTCAGTCATGAATTGCTTTAAGACATCATGCGTTTGCGTATTTAGGACTGAAAAACTTACCACCGCTAACCTCCATTTCAAAAAAACTTTTTACTTAAAATGTTTTTTTGTAAATGGAATTCAAAGTGGATGGACTAAGAAAGTGCGATTAATAACAAATGACGACTGTCACTCTCCATTTGCAATTGCTCTTAACTCATCTCGTAGATTAGCCCCTTTAAGATTCTTTACAGACTCTATAATCTCTTCTGAAATAGCCTCACAATACAATATAGAAACGGAGTCCAGATCCTCTAGAACAGCCAATTTCACAAGCCCCTTTTCTGTCACTTGAGTGCAGAGCATTAAATCAAGAGTCTGCAAATTTGGTAGATTCGCTAAATATTCAAGGCTCTCATCTGTAATATTTTCTAAACCCATTAGTTGCAGATGTTCCAGCTGCTTAAGTGCCGAGACGATCTTAATCCCCTCATCTGTCACTTTCAGACACGCAGTTAGATCAAGAGACTGCAGGTTTATAAGACCCGCTAAGTGCCCGATCCCTATGTCTGTAATCCGATCGCATTCGCTTATATCGAGATCCCGTAGGTTCGGATGATCCGAGAGAAACTTAAGATCTTCGTCTTCGAGAGTCCCGCACCCACGTAGGTTGATACGCTCTAATGATCTAAGTTTACTTAAATGGACTAGGCTTGTTCCAAAAAAAGAGGATTCATGAAGATCAATCGATCGCAGGCTTTCGATTTCTGCAACTTCTTTTAGTTGCATATCTCCAATCATGCAATTAGAAAGATCTATGTGCGAGGCGCTTTTCTCCTTCGCAAGTTTAATCACCTTATCGACATCCTTTTTTCCGAACTCAGCTGAACCAAGTGCGGATATCACTAAATTCTTTGCATCTCTCCTTTCAATCTCAATATTGTTGCCTGCAGCCTGAACCGAAGGGTGTGCAATATGCATAACAACATTTGCGCCCGCTTGCTTATTGACGTATTCTGCAAGCAGGTTAAAGTGATTTTTAGCAATACTACCCGATCTTTCAGCTAGCTCCCGTCGACTATTCAAAAATTCACTATTAACTTCATTTATCTTAACTTCTCCCTCATCATGAATTTCTTGCATGAATTGAGATAGCTCCCTGCTGTAATACTCTTGATCGTCCGAGTTTACATTAATCATCACTCACCACCAAATTTCTAATACTCTCTATATATAATTATAGTTAATAAATTTTTTAAAACAAATATCAAAAAAACAATTATGCTTTAATTAAATTTAATCCTCTTTCCATATGGGGTTTTAATTCACTTGGAAAATCAGACCTCTTCTGCTTTTACAGACATTTCGCACTCCTTTACGCCTCTAAATAACTCAATTCCTCAAATTCAGCGCCTTTTTCGAGGAAATTCGACAAAAACGCAATCACCAACTATTACATAGTTGAGATCGATTGATTTTTCGAATTTTAACAAAAATTCATCCAAAATTTAAGAGACCTTAGTCATTCAGAGGTTCCTAACATACATTAATAAATCAAGATTCATCAACCCAAATCCTTTATCTCTTAGATTATGAGTTTTTCTGAACTTCCCTTAAATTAACAAAAAAAGAGGCCTTTCCGAAATTCATTAGGAAAATCAGTTATTGACCATTTAATTTCGCTAATTAATATGTAGAGCAAGAACCAAAGGGCATTCTATGACGCATCACACGCTTTCAGGAAAGATCGTTGACCTTATTCAAAACAAAATATTTTCAGGCGTTGTCGAAATTGACAATGGAATCATCTCATCCATACGCGAAGAATCCGATGTTGAAGATCAATACATCCTGCCAGGGTTCATTGATGCGCATATCCACATTGAAAGCTCAATGCTCGTCCCTTCTGAGTTTGCACGTCTTGCTGTTTTGCATGGCACTGTGGCAACTGTCTCAGACCCTCATGAAATTGCAAATGTGCTGGGAATGGAAGGTATTCGCTACATGTGCGAAAATAGCAAAACCGTTCCGTTTCACTTTTTCTTCGGAGCGCCCTCATGTGTTCCTGCAACAGCGTTTGAGACGGCCGGAGCAACTGTTACGGCCGATCAAATCCGCACGCTTTTTCAAAGTGATCAGTTGAAGTATTTAAGTGAAATGATGAACTTTCCGGGGGTTCTTCATAACGACCCGGTTGTAATGGAAAAAATCGCAATCGCAAAGTCGATGAACAAGCCGATTGACGGCCATGCGCCTGGATTGATGGGAGATGCCGCAAAAAACTACATCGACGCCGGGATCAGTACCGACCATGAGTGCTTTACACTAGAGGAGGCTCTAAATAAAGTCCGCCACGGCATGAAGATTGTCATTCGGGAGGGTTCAGCTGCAAAAAATTATGAAGCTTTGCACCCGCTCATTAAACAGTTCCCCGAAATGGTCATGTTTTGTTCGGATGACAAGCACCCAAATGAACTCATCCACGGGCATATCAACGACATGGTGCGCCGCTCGGTTGCACTTGGCTACGATGTAATGGATGTCTTAAAATGTAGCTGTTTGTATCCTGCCAAGCACTATGGACTTGGGGTTGGACTTTTGCAAACAGGAGATCCGGCAGATTGTATTGTTGTTAACAACCTAAAGGATTTTAAAGTGAAGTCCACCTATATAAAAGGAATAAAGGTCGCCTCTGAAGGAAAGAGTTTGATTCAGAGTGTGCCAATCAAAATCGTTAATCACTTTAACTGCTCTCAAAAAAATGTCGAGGATTTTGCGGTAAGCGCGAAAGGCACTAAAATTAATGTGATAGAAGCGATTCCAGGTGAATTGATTACCAAAAAACTGACTCTTCCGGCAAACATCCAAGATGGACATTATAAATCGAACCCTTCGGAAGACATACTAAAGCTAGCTGTCGTGAATCGATACAAAGATACTAAGCCATCAATTGGGTTCATTAAAGGGATGGGGCTTAAAGAGGGTGCGCTTGCCTCATCTGTTGCGCACGATTCACATAATATTGTCGCAGTAGGTGTGGATGATGCGTCGCTTTGCAAAGCTGTCAACGCGGTGATTGAGTCCAAAGGGGGCGTCGCGGTGGTAAAAGAGAGTAAAACCTCTCTCATGGCTCTTCCTATTGCCGGTTTAATGAGCGATCAAGAGGGCTGGAAAGTGGCAAAAGAGTATGAATTAATTAAGGACGAGGCGCGTATGTTAGGCTCTTCGCTCCCCGATCCATTTATGACGCTTTCCTTTTTGGCTTTACTTGTGATTCCCTCTTTAAAACTCAGCGACAAAGGGTTATTTGATGGAGACTCTTTTAAATTTATTTCGCTTGAAGAGTGATTTAAGGAACCCCTGATTAACGCAGCTTATTAAATTCAGACCTTCCTAAAGAACAGAAAATGGCGATGGCTTCGGCTGCTGCGCAAGTTTTCTTAAGCGACGCAGTGCGCGCGGGTCCATATCAATTTCCTCTTTGCGTTTTGCTGCTAACTGTCCGCAAGCGCCGCTAATATCTTGCCCTCGACTATAGCGGACAGGCGCTGGAATGGATCGCTCGGTTAAATACTTTTGAAATGCCGCGATTTCTTCTTTCTCGGCTGTTGACATCGAGTTGCCCGGGAAGTGATTCATCGGAATGAGATTCACTTTCGCTTTAAGTCCATGAATAAATTTCACAAGCCTTTTGGCGTGTAAGATGGAATCATTTTCCCCTTTAATCATGACATACTCGAAAGTAATGCCGTGGCGTGAGGGACATGGATACTCAAGCAGCGCTTGCTTTAGAACTGCTAGAGGATACTTCCGATTGACCGGCATCAGGCGGCTACGCCTTTCATCATCGGCAGAGTGAAGGGATATGGCAAGCCTGACAGGTGCATCTTTACCAAGCCGTTGTATCTCCGGAACAAGCCCCGATGTTGAGACTGTGACGCGGTGCTTAGAGAGACCAAACGACTTTGGGTTAATCATTCTTAGGCAAGAGGCGACAACTTCATCATAATTATCAAGCGGCTCCCCCATTCCCATAAACACAATATTGCTGACTGTGCGAGTCTCACCAATTTCAACAAGTCTTTGATTGGCTAAAATGAGCTGGGATAGAATCTCACCACGCGATAAATTGCGCTTAAAGCCCATCTTACCGGTTTGGCAGAAGGTGCATCCCATTTTGCAACCCACTTGGCTGCTGATGCAAAGAGTCACGCGGTTATCAGATGGCATTAGAACCATTTCGGTAAATAGCCCATCATGTGTGGTTAAGAGAAATTTTTCGCTTCCATCTTGGCTATTGAGACGGGTATCAATGGCTGGCAGTTCCCAGCGAAACTCCTCGGCAAGTTTGATTCGAAGAGGTTTTGAAAGATTACTAAAATCTTCGGGATTGACGCAGTTTTTTACAAACATCCATCTTGTAATTTGATCGGCTATGTACGACGGATGTCCGTTTTCCTTAAGCCAGAGTTGCCAATCTTTTTCTTCTAGGTCAAGTGCATAGGGTCTGTTCATAGTATTTCCCGAATATTCGAAAAATATGATAGCAAATTTTAGAAAAATTAGCAATCACACAATGAAAAAGACAAAAAATATTTAAATAAACTAACTAATGTGTTATAATTTAGTTTAAATTTTTGAAAAAGGTCGTTCAATGATACGTTTCTCCTCTGTAACCAAATCCTATGGCAAGCACACTCTATTTGAGGATGCAAACTTTACTCTTGGCAAAGGCGAGCGGTGCGGTGTAGTCGGACGCAATGGATCCGGAAAATCGACCCTCTTCCGTTTAATTACAGGAGAAGAGAGTCCGGATGAAGGTAAAATTGTGATACCCAAGGACTACCGAATCGGCACCTTGCAGCAACACATCAAATTTTCCAAAAACACAATTATTAAAGAGGCGATGTCGAGTTTGCCGCCAAATGAACAGGATGAGGAGTATCGCGGCGAAATTATTTTAACAGGTCTTGGATTTTCCCTAGATCAGATGGACTTAGATCCCAGGACCCTTTCCGGTGGTTATCAACTTAGACTCCAACTAACAAAAGTTCTCCTTGCGGAGCCGGACTGTCTTCTTCTCGACGAACCGACGAACTACTTAGATATTGTCGCGATCCGCTGGCTGGAGTCCTTTCTTAAGCAATGGTGCGGCGAGATCATGATTGTCAGCCACGATAAGGCGTTCATGAATCGCGTGGTCACACACACGATAGGTATCTATCGTCACGAAGTGCACAAGCTTGCCGGTGATACTGATAAGTTTTATAGCCAGATGTCAATGAGAGATGAAATCTATGAGCAAACAAGAGTGCAAAATGAGAAAAAACGCGCCCACTTGCAATCATTTGTCGATCGCTTTGGAGCGAAGGCATCAAAAGCTGCGCAAGCGAAATCAAAAGAAAAGCAGCTGAAACAAATCAATGTGATGGGCAATTTAGCGCGAATTGAAAACTTGAACTTTTCATTTAAAATGGCAAATTTTCCCGGAAAGAAGATGCTTGAGATGAATAATCTCCATTTTTCTTACGACTCCGCTCCTACCGCTCATCAAAAGCCTTTTTCAATTGACGACTTCTCTTTAACTGTAGAGAAGGGCGATCACATTGCTATCATTGGTAAAAACGGCCGCGGAAAGAGTACGATTCTCTCACTTATTGCCGGGCACTTAAAGCCAAAAAGCGGAAGCTGGACAGGTTCTGATAATCTGCGTATCGGCCATTTCGGTCAAACCCACATCGAACGGCTAAATCCCAAACTGACAGTCGAAAAAGAAATTGCTGCAGCAAACCCCGAGCTTGCTTACGGCGATGTGAGACGAATTTGCGGACTTGTAATGTTCTCAGGAGATCAAGCAAAAAAGACAATTTCCGTCCTGTCCGGAGGTGAACGCAGCCGCGTTCTGCTTGGAAAAATCCTTGCGACCCCCTGCAACTTACTTCTTCTTGATGAGCCGACACACCACCTTGACATGGAGTCTGTTGAATCGCTTCTCGACGCTGTACAAAATTTCCCCGGAGCTGTCATTCTCATTACGCACGATGAGGCGCTCCTTGAGCAATTTGGAAATCGTATGCTCATCTGCCGCGATGGGGATGTTCACCATTTTAATGGCGACTACAACCTCTTTTTAGAAAAGCAAGGCTGGGAGGCGATGGAAAACTCAAGCGTAGCTTCGAAAGCTTCAGAGCCTGCTCCAAAAAAGCAAAAAAATCAAAAATCGAAACCGAACAAAAAACAGCAGCAATGTGAAAAAGAGATCATTGCAGCTGAAGAGACGCTAGCTAAGTTAGAAAAGGAACTAGAAGAGACGATTAAGGCTTGTGATCACGATGCCATTACTGTGCAATCAAAGAAAATCGGGGAAGTTCAGAAAAAAATCGAATCCCTCTTTTCAGAGCTTGAATCGCTGGTATAAAAACTACTGCTCAAGAAGATCGGCGCCTCCTTCGGGCTTTCGGGACTTTTGTGACTGGCTTTGAATCTCCTCTGTTTCAGTAGATAGATTGCCTTCTGCAGCATGGGATACTTTAGGCTCTTCTTTAAGTGGAGCCTTATGTGTCCGTTTCTCATCTTTTTCCTCTTGAATCATATGCACAGGCAGACCTTTTGGAAAAATAACCTCGCGCGCCTCATCGGGCATACTCACTCCCGCTTTAGCAAATGCAACTTTCACCAATCGGATAATGACAGAGCGTACCTTAAATCGACTATTAACAGACGTATCCACCCAAAAAAGCACCCTCAAATTTACTGTAGAGGTCCCAAGCGAATCGACTAATACAAGTGGCTCGGGATCTTTAATCACAGCAGAATGATTAAGAAGTACATCTAAAGCCAATGATTGCGCATCGGCAATCGAGTCCTCATAGCCAATCCCGATGATGAAGTCAAAGCGCGTATTTGCGTTAGATGTTAAATTGGTGATGATCTCTTTATAAATGGTGGCATTTGGAATTTGCACGTGATTTCCATCAAGCGTCATAAATACAGTCGTTCTGATATTCATGCTCTGAACAACGCCCTCCATACCGGCAACTTGAATCAAATCTCCTCTAGAAAAGGGTTGCTGCATGCTTAATAGAACGCTAGCTAAGAAATTTTCTGCAATATCGCGAAATGCAAAACCCAAGACAAGGCCGATTAACCCTGTACTTCCTAAAACTGTGAGCGCAAGCCGCGTCAAACCGGAAACTCTTAAAACAAAATATAAACCAAGGAGAAAGACAGGAACAGCAATCATCCGCGAGATCACTTGGCGCAGCAGCTTACTTTTGAGTTTATTCTTTAGTAACCAAGAACCGATACGTACAGTCGCTTTTGCAACTAACCACGTAATGATAATGAGAATGAGGACAGCAAAGATGAGCGGACCATTAGCTCGAACACCTTCTGCTAAATTCCTAAATTCCTCTCTGACCGGAGCAAGTTCCCAAACAGAGGGCCTTAAAACCTCGATTTCATTCACGACGGCAACGACATCTTGGGTTTTCTCCGCAAGCTCTGTTGCCCACTCTTGATAGGACTTCGCCTTTGTCGTTCCTTTTAAAAAAACGATGCCTTCTTGGACATCTACCTCGATTTCTTGAAACCAACCGGTTGCTTGCAAGATCCGATCTAAGCGCCTTGCGATTTTCGCGTCTTCTGCGACCTTTTCAACTTCAATTTTTTTACTCGGTCTTTCTTGGATCTCTTCATCGAGTCCGGGGAGGGCATTATTTTGCGGCTGTGCGTTAGCCTCATTTGCCACAAATAGCGTTAAAATAAAAAAAATTAAGTAATGCCGGAATTTACTTATCTTCATGACCATTTCCCTCTATTTTATCTATACTTTAAAAAGATATTGATAGAAAGGCTCTAGGTCTTTGAGAACTCAAAAAAACCCTTCAATGGATTATTTCTTTCGATTGTGCTACACTATTTTTCATGTCAGCAAGAGAAAAAAAAGAAAAGACGGAAGGATTTGGCACTATAAAAGGCGTTTTAATCCCAAACATTACGATGATGTTCGGGGTGATCCTCTTCCTGCGCCTTGGGGTGATTACCGGAAGTTCCGGCATTTTGCAAATGCTTTTAGCAATTGGTCTTTCGTTTGTCATTATGACATTGACGAGTTTATCGATCGGCTCACTCACAACAAATATGAAGGTCGGCTCAGGCGGCGTCTACTATATCATCAGCCGCGTTCTGGGTCTTGAGGTTGGCGGAGCGATTGGTCTAGGTATTTACTTTGCCCAGATTATTTCAATGGCAATGACCATTTCCGGTTTTGCGATTTCAATTTGTGAACTCTTCCCTTCTCTTGAGCTGCACTCAGTTGAGATAGCCACGCTCTTTATCCTTGCTTTACTTTCCGGGTACTCTGCGTCTTGGGCACTTAGACTCCAGGGGGTTATTCTTGCGATATTACTTATATCGATTGTCTCTATATTTTTTGGTTCTGTTGAAGGACTTCCGGTTATCGAAGGACCTGTCATGCCCTTCTACTCCGGAACTATGACCTTTTGGACAACTTTTTCTCTCTTTTACCCGGCAATGACAGGTATAGAAGCCGGAATGGCAATGTCCGGGTCACTGCGAAATCCCGCAAGATCCCTCTTTTACGGAAATCTTTTATCTCTTGTCTTTGTCGCTTTCTCCTATTCGGCAGTCGCTCTCTTTGCGTTTATTAAGATCCCTCATTCAAGCCTTGTCTCCGACCCTTTTGCTTTGTTAAATTTTGCCGCCTCCTCTCCGCTTGTTCTCGTCGGTATTTGGGGAGCGACACTCTCTTCTGCTCTTGGATGTCTGCTCGGCGCCCCTAGAATGCTCCAATCCATGGCAGCAGATGGTGTGATCACACAAAAACTGGCAAATGTTGGCAATAATCCGGATGAAGGTCTCTTTAGACCTCTTGTCGTAACAACGATACTGACAGCTATTGTGATGCTATTTACGACAATGGATCAGATTATCCCGATGCTGACAATGATCTGCTTGGTCAGCTACGGACTACTCAATTTTGTCACCGCCTTTTCACAGCTCATGAGCATTCCATCCTGGCGCCCCCGCTTGCAATTCCCTTGGTGGGCATCCATGACAGCTGTCTTAATCATTATCATTTCTATGTTAATGATTGCACCGGGCTGGTCATTTATTACATTTTTCATCCTTCTCGCAGTCTACTTTGGAATTCGCGCCCAGGATGTCGAATCGGGATTTCAAGATCTCAGAGAGAGCTTTGTCTTTTTCTTGTCGCGTTTAACTGTCTACCATCTGGGTAAACCGACAGAGCATGCCCTCACTTGGCACCTGCAACTTCTTGCCCTCATCGGCGCGCCCACAACTTCGCAAAACCTGGTGCGCATTTCAGATAAACTCACCAAAAGAAGTGGGATCTTAACGTTTGCAGCAGTTGTTCCGGAAGAGTGGCAGACGTTAGACCGCATGCAGTTGACCCGTCAATCGTTTACCAACCATTTCCAGAAACTTGGGATTGTTTGCTTAAGTCAAGTCTACCCCGCTAACAGTATGAATGAGGGCTATATTCAACTCATTAAAGCGTTTGGAATTGGGCCTATTCAACCTAATACTGTGGCGATGGAGATTTCAGAAGAGTCCATCGATTCAAATTTAATCGAGCTGATCGAGACATGCAGGTTAACGCAGAAAAATCTGATTCTCATGCGCGATTCAAAAAAGGTACCGGAGTCGTGGTTTTTGAAGCCGCGTTTTGACCGTGAAAAGCGAATCGATATTTGGTGGGATCCAAATGACACCAGAAACTTTGATCTATCGATGTCACTGCTTACAACACTGAGAGACGGTGTCGTATTTAACGGAGCAAGAGTGACTGTTAAAACAAAAGTCGATGACATAAACACAAAGAAAGAAGTTAAAAGCTATCTAAAGGACTTTCTTCGAAGAAGTCGTATCGAAGGTGATGTTGTCGTTTATGTTAGCAATCAGAAGATAGATAAATCGGCATCCCTTAGATTCATGCCGCTTGCACAACTTGAAGCTCCAGAGGATCTAGAAGAAGACGACAGAGAGTCGCGCTTTTTGAATTATACTACCTACCTGCAAGAGCAGCTAAGGAATATTCAAAAAGATGAAGTTGTCTTATTTGTGACAAGTTACGACACCATTGACCATCGGGCAATTTACATTCCAAAAATCAATAATGAACTTTAAGAAACTCAGAAAGAGTCTGATTTTTTAGTTACTATCTTTTTCTGAGCGCTTTTAGAGCCTCTGCATAATTCGGCTCTTGTGTGATTTCGGGAACAAGTTCGCGGTACAGAATCGTGTTATCCTCTCCCAGCACAAAAACTGCCCTGGAAAGCAGACCTCTGATCGGACCGTCCATAATTTTTAATCCGTACTCATCCGGAAAACGGCTTCGAAATGCTGAAAGGGTGATAACATTTTCAAGCTTCTCCTTTTTACAAAAGCGAGAGGCCGCAAAGGGTAAATCCATACTAATATTGAGAATGACAAGATTAGAATCAGAAGCTGCGCTCTGATTAAATGTATGAAGCGACTTTGCACAGACCGAGGTATCTAAACTCACAAAGACATTCAAAAGCTTTTGCTTTTGACCAAAAGATTCAAGCGACACATCGTGAAGGGTTTGATCTGTCAACTCAAAATTTGGAGCTATTGACCCCTCTTCGGGTATCTCTCCTTTAATTTCGATCGGTTCATCTTTAAATGTAATCTTTAACATTCTATTCCCTCTTTACTTTTGTCCCGCTTGTTTAAAATTGAGCGCTCCGGAGTTCATGCAGTAGCGAAGACCTGTCGGTTTTGGACCGTCATTAAATACATGCCCGAGATGTCCCTTGCAGCGAGAGCAAAGCACTTCTCTTCCTAAGAGCGAGAACGGTGTATGATTGATTATCTCCACTTTCTCCTCGGATATAGGGGCGTAAAAACTCGGCCAACCGGTTCCGGAGTCGTACTTTTTCTCTGAACTAAAGAGAGGGAGCAGGCATCCGGCGCAAAGATACTCTCCTGTATCTTCAAGATCAAAATAGTCGTTTTGGAAAGGCGGCTCTGTTCCTCCTTCCCTTAAAATAGAGTACTGCTCGGAGGTTAGCCGCTCTTTCCACTCCTTTTCAGAAAATTCATAGCCATTCTCATTAAATTGATCCATGTCCGACAATCCGTTATCCTCAATTACTACTTTATTCTGTTCATACGCTGAAGCGACAAAGCAATCAAACAAAATATTTAAGCGCCGTTTACACATAAAACATCAATGATAATAGGTGCGAAGAAGCCCTTGCATTCACCTTGAAATGGACCGTATTTTCTAATAATTTTTTGTTTGAATTTTTTCTAAAATTCAAAAAAACAATAGACCTAAATATCTAACAGTTAATTGTGTTCGCCTTTATTTGTTCGAAAAATGGGGATAAATATAACAATAGGAGTTTTTTTATTGCATTTTCAAATCGATTATGAGAAATAAAAAATATGAGACAAGAAAAAACACATCACATCTCCGTCGGCTACATCCTTTGGATTATGGGCTTTATGGGTGCTCACCGATTTTACTTTGGCAAGAAGGTCACTGGAACAATATGGTTTTTCACATTCGGGCTTCTCGGGATTGGTTGGATTGTTGACCTCTTCCTTATTCCTTCCATGAGTCGAACCGCCAAGTTAAGGTATACCTCTGGCCCAAACGACTACTCTGTCGCATGGCTACTCCTTGCATTTCTCGGTGTTTTAGGGTTCCATCGATTCTATCTTGGGAAAATATTAACCGGCATTTTATATCTTCTTACAGGTGGCTTTTTCCTAATTGGAATCATCTATGATTACTTAACTCTTAACGAGACTGTTGACGAGCTCAATCGATTCTATCGGATTCGTTAAGGTACCTCTGCATTAAATTCTGAATGCATTTTTATCGAATAAACAACTGATCTTAACTGTCTAAAAATTAATTGAGTCTATTTTTACCGTATACGCTTGAAAAAGGCGCTAAATTTAACAACCTCACGTTTTTCAGAGGCTTATTGAGGCCTCACCATTTTTTCAGGATCTACGACGTGGTCAAACTCCTCTTCTGTCACAAAGCCAAGTTCAAGTGCCGCCTCTTTCAGCGTCAGATTCTTTTCATATGCAAAATGGGCAACATGAGACGCCTTGTCATATCCGATCACAGGACTTAGCGCAGTCACAAGCATTAAAGAATTTTTTACATACTCCTGAATTTGCTTAAGATTTGGCTCCATCCCGTCAAGGCAAAACTTTCTAAAATTATTCATGCTATCGCTTAAGACTTGTATCGACTGCAAAACGTTATAGATCATTAACGGCTTGTAGACATTCATTTCTAAATACCCGGAAGCCCCGCCAATAGTCACTGCGCTATCATTTGCAATGGCTTGAACAGCAGCCATGGTGAGAGCTTCACACTGGGTTGGGTTGACTTTGCCCGGCATAATCGATGAGCCAGGTTCATTAGAGGGAATTTTTAATTCATTTAGTCCGGCTCTTGGGCCGCAAGATAGGAGGCGAATATCGTTTGCAATTTTATAAAGCGAAACAGCAATTGTCTTTAACACGCCGCTTAAGTGAACCATCGCATCGTGCGATCCTTGTAGAGCAAATTTATTACTTCCTGTTTTAAAGGGAAGATCTGTCAAAGTAGCGATTTCTTTTGCAACTTCTACATCAAATCCGGGCAAGGTATTGATTCCAGTGCCGACAGCTGTGCCCCCTAAACAAAGTGAGTAGGTCTCTAAGAGCGCCTCATTTAGCCGTTTGATATTCTCCTCAATCATAGTTGCGTACCCTGAAAACTCTTGACCAAGAGTTAAAGGTGTCGCATCTTGCATATGTGTTCTTCCGATCTTAACAATAGCATCCCAAGCGCGGCTCTTTTGTTCAAAGCTTTTTAAAAAACTCCTTAAAGCAGGTAAAAGCTCTTTGTTGATATGAATGGCCGCTGTCATATACATCGCTGAGGGAAATGCGTCGTTTGATGATTGCGACATGTTGATATCATCATTGGGGTGAACCGGCTTTTTACTACCTAGAGGCTCTCCCTTGATCTGTGAAATGCGGTTTGCAATCACCTCATTGACATTCATATTAAACTGAGTGCCACTGCCGGTCATCCATACATATAATGGAAAATGTTCCAGATGTTCACCTTCGATAATCTCATCGCATACCTTGACGATTAAATCTCTCTTTTCTGCAGAAAGTCGACCTTGTGAGCAATTCACAATCGCGCACGCCTTTTTTAAAATCGCAAAAACAGGAATCATCTCCTTGGGAATAGATTCACTGCCAATGGAAAAATGATGAAGAGATCTTTGCGTTTGCGCCCCCCACAACTTATCTGAAGGCACCTCTATCTCACCCATACTGTCGCTTTCAAGACGCATCTTTTTCATACCTTCCCTATCCATTGTATTTTTAGGAACCCCTGAATCACTCAATATTCAAATCTTGTGCCTTTTTCCGGAAATCCGATAAACAATAAAGATCACTTAACGATTTATTTTAAAAAATTTCAGCAAAATGCACTCAAAATTTAATGAATCCTGACTCATTCAAAGGCTCCTTTACAAACTAACAGAGTAAAATAAACAGTTCCATTAAAAAAAACATTTCACATTTCTGAAAAGGAACGGTATATACTATTATACAACTTACCAAGGAAATCCAATGACGAATATAAGAGCATTTATTTCAGGAATCGTTTTACCAAGTATTTTACTTCCACTCATTTTAAGTGTGGCAGTTTATCTTGAAAGACCTCAGTTATCAGAGGTTTTATTTGTCCACTATCTACCGATTATTTGGGGTGTGTGGAATATAATCTACTTCGCGGGCTTAAGAGAGTCTCTTCCGGGAAGTCAAGATGTCAAACTCATGCTTACCGGACTTATTTTAGGTCTGTTAGTTGCTATTGTTGCAGTCTTTTTTGTCGATCTACCAGAGGCAATGGGGCTTGAAGGAAACGCCGTCTATATTCCTTTAGTCCTAGGACCTATCCTTTATGCAATCCTTTGGTGGCTGGTCGTCAACCCACTAAATAAAATTGTTGGGGTTGAAAACAGGTAAATAAATGCGGGATTAGCGCTGACGCTAATCCCTTTGAAAATTTCTTTCCAACGCGCGATTTCCAATTTCATTGCCCAGATTCAGCCCTTCTTTATGATCCACGGGATAATGGATTCCGCCCCAAATTCTTGACATCCCCGATTCTTCAGCAAGTGCATTCCACCTCTCTTTTTCTTGAGGGATAAGTTTAGATAGAATCGTTGCCGCAGTTCCGGCAATTGTCGAATGTGCAGAAGGGCAGCTTGGGTGGTTGGGGATAGAGAGGTAAGGCTTAATGCGCGAATCCATTTGAGAGGGTCTCATTACCCAATAGGTATATTTTGAATGAGCCGCAACTGCATTCGCATCCACTAAAGCCGAAGAGAGTAAGGCCCTTAAATACAATTGCTCCATAAGTGGCATGCGCTCTTTTTTAATGTAATCATTCACGATCTTTTCCCAAGTCCCGTCATTGATACCTGTTAAGCCAGCCCACTGGAAGATCGCATGTACTTTTTTGCCATCTAGATTTCTTTGCTCCGAGATAACGTCTTCACATTGCGCTTTCCAAAACTCTTTATCTTCTGTTGGTTCAGGGATCACAAACTCATCTGAAGAAGAGAGAAACCACGTCTTCATAGAGCCTAAGTTTAGACTCACATAACCCGGCGCTGTCGGTCTCCAGAGCGTTTGACCTTTCTTGATCGGGTAATCTTTAAGGTTAGCTCTTTCTTGCGTTAATCTTTGGTTTGATTTACTTACAACAATAGAGGAGAGGTAGCTTGTATAGACATCAAATGCATCTTCATGAACACTTGGAAGATTGACATCCGGAATAAACAACCTCAAAGTCCATAGGGTGACCGGTCCAAGATCTCCTTTAGGCTCTCCAGTCGTTAAGACACTTAACCATGCAAAATCTTTCTGCGCATTGGCAATATATGCAGGTATGACAGTTTGATCAAATTCAGGGATCTCTTCTGTATTCAATATATAAGTCACTTCATCTGTTAAACGGGAAAGTTTTTCAGGAGTCATTCCCCTTTTTGGCAAAGGGAGATTTCGCAAGCCCTGCAGCTGCTCTAAGGGATAATCATATGTAAGCCGGTCCCACTGCGGACGGCTCGCTTCACTTAACTCTTTAGCATCTATTCCAACAAAACATGCGACTAAAAGTAAAAAAACGGGTAAACACTTGTTAAAATTTGTCATATATCCTCCTGAAAATGACAACTCTATACATACCCGTTAGATCTCATTCAGTCAACAAGGAGTTATTATTGTACTTTTGAATAATAAGATATCTTTAAATGTGAAAAATGTGATATGATGTTGGCTTAATAAAATAACAAACGGTTTTCTTAATGACTTTTGACAGTTTACAATTACACCCTCAAATCCTTAAAGCTGTTGCTGAATCGGGCTATACCGAAGCGACTAAGATCCAAATTGAAGCGATCCCAAAAATTTTAGAAGGTTTTGATATCCGCGCATCTGCGCAGACAGGAACAGGAAAGACAGCAGCTTTTCTTCTCCCTATCCTAAATAATTTAGTCGAGCCTAGCCCAAAACCGGGAAAAGGACCCAGAGTGTTAATTATTGCTCCAACTCGCGAACTTGCGATGCAAATTGCATCTCAGTCCGAAAAATACAGTAAGTATTTAAAAAGAACTAAAACTGTCTGCATCAGCGGCGGCGTTCCTTACCACGCCCAAATGCGCAGTCTTTCACGTCACTATGACATCCTAATCGCAACTCCCGGACGTCTGATCGATTATATCCACCGAGGCAAAATCGACTTTTCTAGACTTGAAATGCTCATTCTTGATGAAGCTGACCGTATGCTCGACATGGGATTTATCGATCCGATTAAAGAAATTGTAGCCGCTACACCGACTTCACGACAAACGCTTCTATTCTCAGCGACGCTGCAAGGACCTATTTTAAGACTTTCAGAGCAATTTTTAAAAGATCCGATTGAAATCGTCATTCACTCTAAACGTGAAAAGCACGAAAACATCAGTCAAAAAATCCATTACACAGATGATCTTTATCACAAGAATCGCCTTCTCAACCACATTCTAAGCGATGATGAAGTTGAGAATACAATTGTCTTTACCTCAACAAAAAGACATGCCGCTCAACTTGTTTTAGAGCTTCACGATAAAGGACACTTAGTTGCAGCTCTTCATGGTGACATGAACCAAAGGCAGCGCACACGTACAATTACCGAATTGAGAAATGGAAAGATCAACATTCTTGTCGCAACAGATGTCGCAGCAAGAGGAATCGATGTTCAATCAATCACTCATGTGATTAATTTCGACTTACCTCGAAACATCGAAGATTACGTTCACCGTATCGGTAGAACAGGACGTGCAGGAGCTAAAGGAACCGCGCTATCATTTGCGTCAAGAGCTGATAGAATGTTAGTCAGACGTATTGAAGAGTTTACCGGACAGCAAATTGCTATCGAAGAAGTTGCCGGCCTCGAACCGAAGCTAAAAGCACTTCCGACGCAACCAAACAGAAATCCTCGTTCACGCCAAAACGGCAATCGTCGATTCAGCCCAAAAGCGGCTAGACCGGCAAGAGGACGCGCACCTAGACGAAGAAGCAACGCTTAAGAGTTAAGGTAAACTTCAGAAAACTCGGATACTTCTAATCCGAGTTTTTTTTCATCAGAGATGACTCATCTGTGTTTATCAAAGTGGATGTGGTTTTTTGATTTTTAAAGCCTGAAGAAATTCTTTCCAAACTTGCAAAAAAGGATTTCTCCTCTCCGATTCAACAACAACACTTCTCTTCGCTTGGTGTTTTATATACCATTAAACTGAGCCCATCTTCGAATTATCAACTAAAAAGTGTTTGTGTGTAGCAGAGATAACAAGCGTTTTGGAGCTCAAAATATGCAAATGCCTGTCATTGCCTAAGAGATATCCTTTTGGTTTTCAAACCCAAATCTTCTACTATTTTAGGAAACTCTATTAGAGATCTAGTACAATAGAAGACATCAAGTTCTTTGAAGGCTAAAGCACTTCAGCAGCAAGGGCTGCCAATGGGGATCGCTCGGTCTTCTCAAGGAAGATATGTCCATAAACCGGATGCTGAGCGAGTTTTCCAACAATATAGGTTAAGCCATTTGAGTCTTTATCAAGATAGGGGTTGTCAATTTGAGTTGGGTCCCCGGTTAAAATCACCTTTGTCCCCTCGCCTGCCCTTGAAATAATTGTCTTGACCTCATGAGGCGTTAGATTTTGCGCTTCATCTACAATCATAAAGACACGCGGCAAGGACCGCCCGCGAATATAGGTTACAGCTTCCATCTCAATTTTCTTACTATCCATGACCCAGCGCAGCGTTTCATTCTCATCATTTGCTCGCTGCTTAGGCGATGAGCAAAGAAATTCCAGGTTATCGTAAATGGGCTGCATCCAATGAAACAGTTTCTCTTCCTTAGTACCGGGCAAATACCCAATATCGCGTCCAAGGGGTACGATGGGGCGACTCACTAGGATTTTATGGTAGACAGACTCATCGAACACCTTGCGAAGTCCGCAGGCAAGTGCCAAGAGGGTTTTGCCAGTCCCTGCAGGACCAATAAGCGTCACAAGCTTGATATCATCTCGGAGCAAGGCATCAACAGCGCAGCGCTGCTCGGCATTGCGCGGTTCTATCCCCCAAAGGTCAGGGACTTTTAAAAGAGATTCAATTTGATCGGTTTTAATACTATATTTACCAATCGCTGAAGAGTTTTCTTTAGACGTTAGGATGCAATACTCATTCGGAAAGCAATCAAGCCCTTTAATCTTAACCTTACCATCTTTATAAAAATGGTCAATATTGCTTTTTGTCGTACCGAGGCGTTTAACTCCGGAATAGAGCACATCATATGAAACCTTCAAATTTTCATAATCCTGCGCCTCTAACCCTATGGCTTCAGCTTTAATCCTTGCGGCAATATCTTTGGATACAAAGATGACTTTTTCTCCATTTTCATGTAGTCGATACGCTGCCATCAAAATCTTATTATCATTGACAGTCAGAGAAAAATCTCCATCATACCCTTTTTTCAGTTGAAGCTCGACACGCACAGTTCCACCTTTAGGAAGCTTTATCCCCTCATGTAAATTTCCAGTTCCATTTTGCACTAAATCATCTAAAAACCGAAAAATGGCACGTGAATTCTTTCCCAACTCATTTGGAAGGCGTTTCATCTTTTCTAGTTCTTCGATAACTGTTAAGGGAATCACGACTTGGTTATTGTGAAAATTTGTGATTGCTTTCGGATCGTGCAAAAGAACATTTGCATCAAGAACAAAAGTTTTAACTGCCACTTGAACTCCTTTCGTATTCGGCACTCTCTATCAAAGAGTGCTAGATTTTCATTGACCACATAAAGGATATGTGTTATCGTATAAAATAAATAAAGGAAGGGAAAATGAAAATCAATACTAAAATTTTAAGTATCCCCCCCTATCTTACGACTACCTGGGATCAAGTGGCCTCAATCTATCAAACGCATGGCAAGCTATGTGTAATCTTAAAACAGGGACAAACAATCGAAATCCCCGATCTTTCAACCGATACGATTGACATGGTATTTAAGATTCATAGAGAGCAAGTAGAAAACCAGGCAAACGACACTTCCGCAACCCAATTTCCTTTTAACACAAATCCCGAAAGCCTTTCGAATGCCATTCAATTTGGCATATCCGGAATGGACAGTTTTGGCTCCTTTCTACAGCATGATCTAGGGCAAAAAAATGCTCCCGACCTACCGGAAGAAGTCTTAAGTAAAATCGAGTCGATCGCAAAAATTGTCTCCCCGTCAGACGATTCGATTATCCCAAGAGCCGAACCGCATTGCAACTGCCCCTTCTGTCAAATTGCTCGCGCGATCTCAAAGGGAATGGGCGAAGATGAGGCATTTATTCGAGAAGATGATCACGCTAAAGATCCGATCGAAGAAGAAGATTTACGATTCCAGCAGTGGCACATAGAAGTATCCAATCAAGGGGAAAATATGTACACTGTCAAAAACAAACTCAATCCCGAAGAGACCTACCAAGTCTATCTCGGCAAACCTGTGGGCTGCACATGCGGAAACAAAGGATGTGAACATATTATTGCTGTCTTGAATAGTTAATCCAAGTCAGGTACTTTTACACATTCAAAACGCTAATACACAACAGGCAGCATGCATTCCTTTAAGACAATAAATCAAAAATACATAGAAGAGATCAACTGCACCCTATTTGAGCTTGTCCATGAGACAACCGGGGCTGTCGTGATGCATATTGCAAAAGATGACAAAGAAAATCTCTTCTCGTTGAGCTTTCCCACATACTTAAATAGCTCCAATGGTGTTGCACATATTCTTGAACATACGATCCTTTGCGGATCAAAAAAGTATCCTGTCAAAGATCCCTTTTTCGGAATGAAACGGCGAAGCCTAAACACGTTTATGAATGCATTTACCGGGTCTGACTTCACTTGTTATCCGGCATCGTCGCAAATAAAAAAAGACTTCTACAACCTTCTTGAAGTGTATCTGGATGCGGTATTTCATCCGAATTTGACAGAGCTTTCTTTTAGGCAAGAGGGGCATCGGCTGGAGTTTCAGGATCCTGAAGATCCAAGTTCTCCTTTAATGATTCAAGGAATCGTTTACAATGAAATGAAAGGAGCTCTCTCCTCTTCTGAGGCAAGACTCGGGGATAAAATCAATGCGATGCTTTTTCCTGACCTAACGTACCACTATACTCTTGGAGGAGATCCAAAAGAGATCCCTACTCTTACCCACCGGCAATTGATTGATTTCCATAAAGAATACTACCATCCGAGCAGGTGTCTATTCTTTTTTTACGGAGACCTTCCTTTAGACGATCACTTGCAGTTTTTAGAAGAGAAGGTGTTAAATCAAAAGTGGGAGAAAAAACCCCCGTTAACTTTGCCGAAGCAAACGCGCTTGAAAGAGCCGCAGGAATGGGAAGGATCATATCCATTTTCCGGCGAGGACACCGAGGAGCATGTGATGCATGCCTTTTCTTGGCTAACATGCGAGATCCAAGACCAAGAGATGCTTCTTGCAATTTCGGTTCTTAGTAGCGTTTTACTTGAAACAGACGCCTCCCTTCTTAAGCGCCGATTAATTGAATCCAAGCTCGCAAAACAAATCATTGTCGATTTGGAATCTGACTTTAGCGAGGTTCCTATCATCATCCTTTGTAAAGGATGCCGGGCCGAGAGCAAAAAGCCGCTCGAAGAATTGATAGAGAAGACCTTAAGATCAATTATCAAAGAAGGGGTTCCCACTCGTCTTGTCGAACATGCAATCCACCAGATTGAGTTTCATCGTAGCGAGATTACCGGCGACCATTACCCATACGGTCTTTCACTTTTTATGCGCGCGGGTCTAATCAAACAACATAATGGAAAAGCGGAAAATGCTCTAAAAATCCATATGCTTTGTGATCAACTAAGAGAAAAAATTGAGAAGGATCCAAATTACCTGGGATCTTTAATCGAAAAGTACTTCCTAAACAATCCGCATCAAGCAAAAGTTACAATGCATCCCGACACGACACTTGGTGAAAAAGAGAGCAAAGAAGAGAGAGAGCGGATCAACTCAATTGCCAAAAACCTAACGGATGAACAAAAAAAGAGTATTGTTCAGCAAGCAAAAGAGTTAAAGGCGTATCAAGAAAGTGAAGATGATGAGGAAGTTCTACCCACAATTACTCTTTCAGATGTCCCGGAGGAATATGTCAATTATCCTTTAAATAAAAAGGACTTAGGAGATTGGACTCTTTACCATCATGACGCATTTACAAATGACATTCTTTATGCTGATATTGTTTTTAACCTTCCCCCAATCGAGAAGAGTGACATCCCTTACCTTCGCCTTTTCCAAAGACTATTGACCGAAGTCGGCTGCGGGGATCGAGACTATTTAACCAACTTGGAGTATCTGCAAGCGCATACAGGAGGAATCACTGCCTCTCTCTCTCTCAATTACCAGATTGATGCAATTGGTGAGATCCAACCGACATTTTCACTCTTTGGCAAAGCGCTTTCACGTGAGACAGCTCAACTCTTTTCTCTTTTTAAAGACATTCTCACCTCCCCTCGATTTGACGAGACCCAGCGGATCCGAGACATTATTCTTAAGCAGCACACCTCCTTACAGTCTCATCTTGCACAAAAAGGTTTAAGCTACGCCATTCAGCTCTCGACAAAATCATTCGGCGTCGGTCGAGAAATTTCAAGTCTCTTATTTGGAATTGACTATCTTCACTTTCTCAGGGATCTTGTGGATAATATCGATGAAAAACTTCCAAAGATTCAGGAAAAGCTGTTTGAACTCAAAAACAAACTACTTTTAACAGGAAGCCCGGACATTGTCTTGACTTGTGACCATTCTCTTCTTGCTAAAATCGAGTCCAATCAGTTCTACGGACTGAACGCTCTCCCTCTAACTCCCTCGACTCGTTGGGATGTAAAAAGATCAACGGATGTTGTCGCATCGCAAGGACGAATAATCTCCTCCCCTGTCTCTTTTACCGCGATGTCAATGCCATCTATTACCTACACAGACCCTGATGCCCCCGCACTTACAGTGGCTCACCAATTATTTGACACGCTTCACCTTCACCGCGCCATCCGCGAGCAAGGCGGTGCGTATGGTGCAGGCGCCTCATTTAACCCAATCTCTAATAATTTAACGTTCTGGTCCTATCGAGACCCAAATGTTAAGAGAACACTTGAGGCGTTTAAAAAGGCGGTAGTAAAGGTTGCAAATGGCGAATTTGACGAAGAAGACTTAATCCAATCTAAACTTGAAATCTTTCAAGATCTAGACAATCCGATCTCACCCGGCTCAAGAGGTCATGCTGCATACTTTTTAATGCGGGAGGGTAGAACAGAGAAGGTTCGCCATGCATACCGTAAAAAAATTCTATCGGCTACGAAAGAGCAAATCATAAAAGCAGTGCAAACGCACATACTTCCCGCCATGGAATCGGCAACGGTCGTTACGTTTGGAGGAAAAGAGCTGCTAGAAAGTGAAAACATCGCTTTTGCTGCTGCCGGAATGGATCAGCTCCCTTTATTCCCGGCATAACAGATTTTCCATCCGCACTGTTTTGATTGAAAAATCGCCCAGTCACAGAAAAATCCTATATACCACATCACAATTCCAGACATCAGGACATCTGAAAAAAAGTGTCCTCCTTGGGCCATTCGGGTGATTCCAAACAATATTCCAAGACCCAGGCCGAGTGTCCAACCACTCAATGCAATGAAGCGACTTTTCAGTCGTCTTCCGAGAAAAACAAGCGAAAGAAAATAAAAACCGGCTGTTGCATGCCCGCAGGGAAAGGATTTTGCAGGCTCACTCTGCCCTTGATTCAAAAGGTTTGGTTTCCAAAACGGCCGGTAGGAAAGATCCCCTCCATATACCTTAACTTGCCTGGGCCTTGGCCTTCCCCAATTGTCCTTAAGAACAATATTTGTGATAAGCACGCTTCCAACAAAAAATGTTAAAAGTAAAAATAGCGAGGCCGCCCGAACTCTTTGAATAAAAAAGAAGGAGGTGAAAAAGAGAATCGTTGAGATGAGAGCGACAGCTAAGGCAAACTGCGGGCCGTACTGATACACCCACTCATAGAGCGGATGAACGACAAAATGCCCTACATTCCCCTCTCCTAAATCATAAAAATATTGTGTCAACGTTTGATCAATATAGGGAGTGAATGGGGCGAGAAAAACAAAAAAAAGAAGGGGAAAAATTAAATACATATACAAGTATTGGAATATATCAAAAAAGATTGTAACCTAACCCCAAATGTCACAGCAAGAACTTATTTATCTTATCTCGGGTCTTCTTTTAGGCGCTGCCTTATTACTTCCTTTTCTCATCGTCTCTCTTCGTAAAAAAAAGACGTTAGAGATTAGAATCGCAGACCTTAACGCAAGGTCAGAAATGGGGCAAGCCATCGATGAAAAAATGAAAGAGAGCTTTAAGGCGCTTTCATCCGATGTCTTAAGCAGCCATTCACAATCTTTTTTACAACTTGCGACTACCAATTTAGAAAAATACCAGGAAAAAGCAGAAGGATCATTTAAGCTACGAGAACATGCTGTTGAAAAACTTGTAGAGCCGATTCACAACTCTCTTGAAAATGTGAACCGCAAAATTCAAGAGCTTGAAAAGGCGCGCACCTCGGCATACAGCTCCTTAAATGAACAAGTAAAGTCTCTTGCGCTCTCTCAAACAGAGCTCCGTTCCGAAACGCAAAATTTAGTCAAAGCGCTTAGACTGCCCCATGTCAGGGGTCGATGGGGCGAGATTCAACTGAAACGTGTTGTTGAAATGGCCGGTATGTGCGCCCACTGCGACTTCTTTGAGCAAACAACGCAAGGGAGTGAAAATAATCGACTCAGACCTGACCTTGTCATTCAACTCCCCAATAATCGAGTGATTGTCGTGGACTCAAAAGCGCCGCTTAGCGCATACCTCGATGCTTTAGAAAGTCCGACTGAAGAGATCAAACTAAAAAAGCTAAAAGAACACGCCCGTCACGTCAGAACACATATTCAAAATCTCTCAAGCAAATCATATTGGCAGCAATTCAAGCGGACACCTGAGTTTGTCGTCCTTTTCCTTCCGGGAGAGACATTTTTTAGCGCCGCTCTTGAACAAGACCCTTCCCTTATTGAAAAGGGTGTGGACCAGCGGGTCATTCTAGCAACCCCAACGACTCTAATTGCTCTTCTTCGAACTGTAGCCTACGGATGGCAACAAGAAGAGGTTGCTGAAAACGCGCAGAAAATTTGCGAGATTGGCCGCACGCTTTGGGAACGAGTGCGTATTTTGACAGAGCATTTTGACGATATGAAAAAGGGGTTGGAGAAGGCTGTGTCTGCCTATAACCGCACGTGCGCCTCCTATGAATCTCGGGTTCTTGTCTCCGTTCGCCAACTTAAATCGATGGGCGTTCACACAGAAAAAGAGATTCCTCCATTACAATCGGTCGATGAGATTCCAAGATCCCTAACGAATAATGATATTTGACTAGAATTAGGTTTTAGAGATACTTAATTTAAAATAGCATTCCTAGGAGGAAATCGATGTTTCACCAGATTAAACGTATCTCTGTTCATCAAACAGCTAAAGTCTTTGCACTTATCTATTTATTTATTGGCGCCATTTTTTCCATTCCAGCTGCCCTAATGTCGCTCTATACCGGGGATTTTGATCGAGCGCTTATGTTCTTTATCCTTCCGTTTTTCTACCTTTTCTTGGGGTATCTTCTTTTTGCAGTCTTTGCGCTGATCTATAACATGATTGCCTCAAATGTCGGAGGAATAGAGTTTGAAATTGGTGAAGGGAAAGAGCTTTAACCAAACCACGTTGCGTACTGCAAGAGGGCCTGATTCATCCACATCTGAGACCCTAGGATCGTTTGACAACCTTTGCTCTTGGCACAAAAGAGAAGAGTCGATGGTTGACTTTTCAAATCCATGACGATAGACCCTGGAATGATTTCACTTTTGTCTATCGGCATGGGGTGCGGCGTTGCGTTTACCAAAATGTCGTATGGAAATTGATGGATTTGCGACATAGAAATGAAAGTTCCAAAAGGAAACGGTTTTTCAGCTCGGCCGGTGACAGACACTCTCGCCCCCCTTTGAATAGCCTCATACGCAACGGCCTTTGCAGACCCTCCAAGTCCAATTAACAGAAGATGCTTACCCTTGACCAAAAGGAGGTCTTCAATTGCGTCAAGCGCGCCTTTAGCGTCAGTATTGCTCCCATACCACTTTCCGTTTTTTAGATGTGCCGTGTTGATAGCTCCAATCTTTTGAGCTGTCTCATCAATATGATCGAAAAGGGGAATAACGTCGCTCTTATGAGGCATCGTTATACTAAACCCTTTAAAACCAAGTGTGGCAGCGCAGGAGAAAAAGAAAGAGAGCTCCTCTTTCTTTAACGGGATCTTCAAATATTTTGCCTGAATCCACATCTTTTCAAAGTATGCGTTATGGATTTCATCTGAATGACTCTTTTCTAATTGGCCACCAATTAGGGCGTAATTGTCACCCTTCTCAAATTTTTTCGCCTCATCCACTGTCGGTTGCCCAGGAGCTGTCCGCTCACTTTCATTCAAGGCGCAGTATATCCAAGGAGAGGCTAGAAAGCGTGAAAAGGAGACCGCATCGCCGATGGCAAAGGCGAGTACATCGGGATACTGACTAGAGAGCTTTGCCAGTCGCAAGGCATCCAAAGAGGAGTTTGCAAAGCACGCAATTTTATAAAGGCGCGCCGGCACTTTTCTCATCTCTTTTACAAGAGATTCAAGGTCGGTAGGGGTCTTCTCATAATTGTGATACGAATAGATTAAGTTTTGGATTTGACCTTGAGGCTCTTCTGTATCTATATAGTCCGGATTCAGATCTATCAATTCTTTGAGACGGGCGGGGCTGCATCCTCGATCCGTCAAAATGACCGGGACTTTGATCTGACTGCGATACTCTAAAAGGTCAGGATTGAGGTCTAGCCTAAGTTCAACAAGCGAAACTTTCGGATCGATCGGGACTTCGGGTATATTTTTCAGCGAAAGACAAAGCATCGTACACATTTCTGGATTTGGCTTGTTTGCAACCAAGCGCTGAGCCAATTTTTGACAGCATAACAAAGCGTGGAATATTGCCTAAAGCCTTTTTATCCATTTCCATCGCCTTTAAAACCAGATCAAAATCAAGAGAAAAGGTGATATTCGGAAAATAGGAAAGAATAAGAGAGATAATCTGCGTGCACTCTTTTTCAGATAAGTGCCCCTCTAAATACGAAAGGCGGCTCTCGACAATCATCCCATAGGCGACAGCTTCTCCATGTGAAATGGAAAAATTAAAAATTTTCTCAATCGCGTGGCCGATCGTATGGCCGAAGTTAAGAATACTGCGAATCCCCTTTTCATTGCGGTCTTGCGTCACAATGCTTTGCTTGATCTCGATATTTTTTCGGATGTCAGGCTCCTGTTTCACATGTAGGCACTGAAAATAGGAAGCGTCTGCGATACACGCATGCTTTATCATTTCGGCGTAACCATTTCGCATCTCAATTTCAGGTAGAGTACTTAAAAAATTTGGGTCAATTAAGATAGCTTCAGGTTCGGAAAAGACGCCGATCATATTTTTACCATGTTCTGTATTCACGCCGGTCTTCCCGCCGATACAGGCATCTACCATCGCGAGCAAAGTTGTCGGAATCAGAATAAATGGAACTCCCCTGCAGTAGGTGGAAGCTAAAAAGCCGACAAGATCGGTCACAACTCCCCCTCCAAGTGCAACAAGGGTCGTATCGCGACCGTATCGAGCCGACAGTAAAAGATCCTCGAGCTTCTCTTTAGTCTTGCGTGTCTTAAACCGATCTCCGGCAGGAAAGGAAAAGAGTGGATAGGAAAGGGTATCTCCCCAGAGCGCTGCGACATTCAAATCGGAAATGATGACGGAGCGGGCGGGGAAATTAAAATTTTCAATAGAATCAAAGTGAATCATAATTGGGAAGTCCTATTCATTAAAATGGCATCTGCAAGAACGAGTGCAACCATTGCCTCAACGATCGGAACCGCGCGAGGAACCACGCAAGGATCATGCCTTGACCCATCCGGAAGGTTAAAGGTCTCTTTTTTCCCTTCGACAGTGAGTGTTTCTTGCGGTTTTCTTATGCTTGAAGTTGGTTTAAAGGCAACCCTGCCAATCAAGGGTTGTCCTGTTGAAATTCCGCCTAAGGTTCCACCTGCGTGATTAGAATGCGTTCCGAAGAGGTCATTATGCTCAGACCCGAGCATTTGAGTAGAAGAGAAGCCCTCTCCGATCTCAAATCCTTTAGTCGCTGGCAATGTCATTAGCGCTTTTGCTAGATTCCCTTCCAGTTTTTCATAAATCGGATCGCCAAGACCGGGGATCATTCCCTCCACAAGAAACTCTACCACCCCTCCGACTGAATCACCGGAAGCTTTCACTTCTTGAATACAGGTTTGCATTTGGGCACAAGCGGAAGGATCAGGACAAAAGAGTGGGCTTTTAAGCGCCGAGCTTTGGATATGAGAGGCCGGGACCTTTGCAATGACATGATGAATCTGTTTAGTATAGGCGCAAACAGAGATCCCAAAATGGCGAATCAACTGTTTGGCGATAGCACCTGCAGCCACTCGGCACGCAGTTTCTCTAGCAGAGGCTCTTCCTCCTCCTCTCCAATCAAAAATACCGTACTTTTGAAGGTATGTGGAGTTTGCATGGCCGGGTCTAAGAAGATGTTTGATCGGTTCGTATTTTGAGGAGTCCGCATCTTGATTCCAAATCATCAGTGAAATAGGTGCTCCCGTTGTCTTACCCTCGAACATACCGGAAAGTATCTCTAATTGATCAGGCTCTTTTCTCGCAGTCACAAAGGCACTATTTCCCCCTTGGCGCCTGAGAAGTTCTTGATTCATCTCCTCAAGATTCAATTGAAGTCCGGCCGGACAACCATCAACAACAACGCCGATCGCTTTGCCGTGTGACTCACCCCAAGTTGTGATACGAAAGATATTTCCAAAACTGTTTTTCAAGAGAATTCCCCATTATGCAAAGCATCAAAATATAGCCCTTTGAAATGGATATCAAGAAAGAAAAGATAGTGACGCACAAAAATCAACAATCGTCGCAGCGATTTCTTCTTTCGTTATGTGGGTGACATCGATCTTTAGGTGCGCGGTCTTTTCAAATACAGGAATTCTTTTTTCCCATAGCGCCTCGAATGAGGAGTCAAACTGTATGGGATCAATAAAAATCGGGTCGTGCTTTTTCAATCTCTTTTTTAAGAGCTCTTTATCCACTTGCAGATAAACAATAGTGCCAAGACTTAAAAGTAACTCTCTATTTCTTTCAGATTCAAGCGCGCCGCCTCCAAGAGAAATGATCGCATTTTTTTTAACTTTCAATGACTCGATAATTGCCTCTTCCTTCTCTCTAAAACTCTCTTCACCATACTGTTTGTAGAGTTCGCGAGGTGTCATCTGATGCTGTTTTTTTAGGAGTTGATCGGTATCGACAAATGCAGTTTCATACTGTTTTGATACATACCGTCCGATTGTACTTTTTCCGCACTTTGGCATCCCGCATAAAATTGTGTTCACATAACCTCCTGAATTCCGGGAAGGGTCTTTGCAAAATGTGGAAACGTTTTTTCAACGCAGTCAATCGCGCGTACTCGGGTGGGTCCCTCAGCTCCTAGCCCGGCAATGGCAAGTGCCATCGCAAGCCTGTGATCGTTATGAGAATAGACTTCGGCACCTGTTAAACTCCCGCCTTCTATAATCAAACCATCTTCTCTCTCTTCGATCTTTGCGCCCATTTTCCGAAGCTCTTTTGCTGTACAACTCAGGCGATCACACTCTTTACCCCTTGCCACTTTTGCGTTTTTAATGACTGTTGTTCCTTTAGCAAAACAAGCGACTGCTGCAAGTATGGGAACTGCATCGATACAGTCATTCACATCCGCATCGATTGCAAGAAGCGGTTTTCCGATCACTGTATTATTGCTTATTGAAGCCCCCATTTCCCTAAAAAAATCAAAAAGTTTTTTATCGCCCTGAGGATCTTGAAAATCTACATTTTGATAATCTAACTGAGAACTTGTGATCATCGCTGACGCGATAGGAAACGCAAGCGAGCTTAAATCTGACGGTACTTTATAGTGAAAAGGTTGAATTCGCCCATTTCCAAGTAAGGAAAAGTGATAAAATCCCTTTCTTTCATAGGGAATCTTAAGGAAATCAAGCCAATGAAGAGTGAGCTGAACCCAAGGCTTTTCACCCGGATTGATGACTTTAATACTGATTGGAAAAGGGGCAAATCCGGCGCTGATTAACAAAGCGGAGACAAATTGGGAATCTTCTCCTAAAACGCTGCATTCATTATTTTTCCAGGGCCCCTTGACCTTAACCGGTAGAAATGGACCTGAAGAAACCGTTGCCCCAAGCTCTCTTAGTGCACGTGTAAGTGGATCGATTCTTCGCAAGTTTTGCAAAGAGTGATCCCCGGTAATTGTAATTTCGCTTGCTCCCAAACTTGCGACTGCTGTGAAAAATCGTGAAACAATCCCGGAGTTGCCCGCATCTATTGTGCACGGAGCAAAAAAAGGATCAGTTCCTATGATTTCAAGATTTTCGCCGATAAAATGAATATCAGCTCCCATCTGCTGACAAGCTTGAATCATTGCTGTTGTATCCGGAGACTTTAAAGGGCGGGTAATGATTGACTTGCCTTGTGCAAGAGAGGCGAAAAGAATGGCTCGCAATGTTTGCGATTTAGAAGGGGGAACAGTGACTGTTCCCCCTACCTTAGTTGGTGTAACAAGGTAATCTTTAGTCAATCGACAAAACAAAATACGCTGGGAATGCGAAATTATTATTCGGTCTAAGGACAGCATTTAAGCTTACCTCTTCGCCGATTTTATTTTGAAGATTAACCTTCGTGCTGTAGATAAAGGCAATCGGCAGCTGGTTGCCATGGTTGATTAAAATGTAGTTACCCGGCTTGTTTCGCACTGGGCGCTCGTACACTTCAACAATTCCACGTAAATTCACCATATCTTTCTGCTGATCAGCATAAAAGTCATCGAACGACCCTTCGTGTTCTTGGGCCCACTTCTGATAGATTCTTTGCTCCGCAGGGATCCACTCAGTCATCTTTCCATTCATAGAAATTCCATCAGAGTCCCAATCGTCTTGATTGTTTGACGGGATTACTTGCTTGGCAAACTGCAAACGACTTTCAATCTCTTGAAGCTCCCTACTCTTCTCATCAATTTTGCGTTGGAACTGATAATTTTGATCTTCCCAGTTCTTTGAGTGATAGTGAGTTGCGTTCTCCAGATAATCAACCTTGAGTTTTAGATAATCTTCTTGCAAATTCGCAAGTGCGTTCTTGGCTTTATTTACATGATTTGGAAAATCTTGATAGTCAGAGATAACTGCATTGTAATTTGCAATTGCTTGATTCAAGTCAATTTCTTCAAACGGACGGCTAAGCTCCCACTGCGCAATCTGGCTGCTTTCTGCTAAAAGATCTGTTGCTTGAGCTAAGCGATTTTCATATTCTTTTAAATAGGAACGATCCCCTACATTAGTAAGGTAGTCTTTTGCAATGTAAAACCGAGCAGTTTCAGGTGCGTTGATTTCGAGCCATTTATTGTTCACAGGGCTGACGGCACCTTTTACACGATCGCCTGTATTTAGCTGCGCTACAACCGGTGAGTCAACAGAGGGTTCTAATCGCACATTGACATTCGAGCCTTCAACCACCCCATCTAGCACATAAGGTCGATAGATATACGCCTTAGAGCCTTTGGGGGGTTCAATAATATAGTAATCGTCAACCTCGCCGACAACAACAAACATCTCCCCTTGATTCACCTGCCGAATGACCGGGCCGTCTAGGTTAGGGTTTAATCGCAAGCGGACTTTGTTTCGAGTCACTTTTCCAGTAAATTCTTCGCCTGAACAATTTGCAGATACCCCAACAAAAGTCATCAGGACCGCACTAAGGAGTAATTTTTTGAATCGCATTTCTATTCTCCCTGAAATGTAGAAAGTTATGTCGCGTATTGTAGTTACGCAGTGAATTTCGCGCAAGTTTACAAATTCACTACTAGGCTCCGGACGCTTAAATTGATACAATTTTAAAATAAAAATATGTTCATTTTCTCAAACTTCCATATTTTTTATCAGAAACAGGTTGAAAAGAATCTGCGTATGACGTATAAATATGTTGTATTATTTGAATTTCAAGGTAAAGCAATGAAGGTTAAAGCTTCTGTAAAACCAGACCCGTCTAAAGGGGACAAACTAGTAAAAAGACGAGGAAGACTGTATGTCATTAACCCTCGAAACCCAAATAGAAAACAAAGGCAAAAGGGACCTGCAAAGAGATAATTAAATATGGCAAGAAAAGCACTTATCGAAAAAGAAAAAAGACGCGAGAAAGCCGTCAACCAAGCTTGGGACAAAAGACAGGCGTTGAAAAAACGTGTTGTAGACAGCTCACTAAGTGATGAAGAGAGAGAAGAAGCACGCATCCAACTAAACAAAATGCCTCGCGACACTTCACCTACTCGACTAAGAAACCGCTGCAAAATCACAGGAAGACCAAGAGGATACTTACGCAAGTTTAAAATTTCACGTAACGTATTCCGTGAGAAAGCGTCCTTCGGAATGATTCCAGGAATGACCAAATCAAGCTGGTAATCCTTCCACAATATCATTCATTTGCTTATTGAAAGAATACCTCCAATATTTTGGAGGTTTTTTTATACTCAAAAATTACACCCCCTAACAAACAACACAATCTGTTTATTTACAGCAAGCAGACACTTTTTCCTACTTTATACATGTAAAACAGAACTCCAGTATCCATAAATGAGACGCGGTCTAATTCCTATCCCTCTGATATCCAAAAAGTTGGCGCATTCTTATTCTCAAAAGAGACTAAAGGACTCTGCTGTCCATACAAGCAGGTGGTGTCTATTTCCTGACTCTGGCATCCGGAAAAGGGTACGCATTCTGCCTCATATATCTCTGATATACAATAGATCTGACACAGTCTGATTCTCAAAAGAGAGTAAAGAACTCCTGCCTACATAAAGAATTCTGAATAATGTAAATGGTTCAAGAAACGGTAGAGGGTGATCGGTAAGGTGAATAAAATATAAAAGCAGCAGTCACTTACTTCAGCTTTATGAAATGATAAATTTTAAATTCAGATTTTTTGATAGGTTCCTAAAGGAGACCTTTAAATGGAATTATATTGGTTTAATCAGTGAGCAATCCGGGGAAGTTTTCAATCATTTCCCACTCCTTTAACCCTTGCTTCCATACATAATCCGAAGAGAGAAGCTCCCTTGCTTGGATTTTCTCTTTCAAAGCAGTTTCTGATATTGGCCCTTGCTCCTCATGGTCTGAATCCAAGTAATACCAGTAGACATTACCCTCTTCTAAGACTTCCTCTTCATCATCTTGATCTTCATCATTTTGATCTTCTTCATTTAATGAAGGCAATAACAGAAGCAATAGAACTCCAAGGATTCCAAGCAAAAACCCTATCGCAAACCAGGCGTACGGATTTCTTCCCTTCTTAGAAGCAAGATAGCTTGCTAGGAAGGCAATGCTGGTAAGTAAAAGTAGAAGAATCCATTCTTGATACATTTAGCCTAGATTGTTACTATTCAAAGTTGAAGTAATAATAACACATGGATGATATATATGCCTTTAAAAAAACATCACGAGAATGTCGATATGCGTGAACTTGAACTTCCGGAAACCACTTTTGTAAGAGATATAGACGACAAAGTATTTGAAGGAATCGTTGTCCGCTGCCTTTCACAGATTGAGGGGATTGGTCTCACCGAAGGCAACTTCATCGACCACATTCTATGCGGACGTGAATCCGTAAAGGGAATCACAGTTAATCAAGATGAAAAAAGCCAATGTGCCAGCATTAAAATTGAACTCAACATCTCTTTTGGAATTTCCATTCCCGAAAAAGCGGAAGAGATTCAAACACTGATTGCAACAGAAGTGAGTAAAATTACCGGCCTTCATGTCTCCTCTGTCCACGTGATTTTTAAAAACATCGTTCCAAAAGAACGAACAAAACCCATTTCTGAAGAACTTTTAAAAAGGGATGACAAAGAGTAATGATCCCGATATTCATTATCATCTTTACTCTTCTGGTTGCGCTCCTCTCTTTTTATTTTTTTTACCGGCCGGAAAACGACTTGGTGCTCGAGGGAGAAAACGGGCAAATTTCGATTGAGAAATCACTACTTCAAAACTATTTCAACGCCTATTTTTTGCAAAAGTTCCCAAGTCGCCGCGTAAAAACAAAGATTAGATTCAAAGGTAACCAAGTCTTTGTCTCTTTAGTTTTACCCCCGTGTCCGATTGAAAAACAATCCAAGACCCTTTTCCAAGTAACAAGCGATCTATATATGCTGTTTTATCACCTTTTAGGACCTCAATTTGATTTACAGGTGACCAATCGATTTTCACGCAATCAAAAGCATTTACATCAGCCATCGACGTTAACAAGTAAAACATGAAACGAAACATATCCCCTCTTTTCCAATCGCACCTTGATTTTGCTCATCGATTTTGGGAAAGGATTCTTAAAAAAGACGATATCGCAATCGACGCGACATGCGGCGGAGGGTATGATACAGCCTTTCTATCCACACTCTCTAATCATGTGATCGGGCTTGATATTCAAGAAGAAGCAATTGAAAAAACAACGCATCGCCTTTCTCAAGACCAAAAAAATAATGTACGCTTACTAAGGCAATCTCACCAAAATTTTCCTGATTGGATTCAAGAGGAGTCAGTCACGCTCATAGTCTATAACTTGGGCTATCTTCCCGGCGGAGAGAAAACGATCACAACACAGTCGCCTATTACGCTTGAAAGCGTAAAAAACGCAATGCGCCTGCTTAAAAAGGGAGGTGTCATTTCAATCACAGCGTATCCGGGGCATGCGGAAGGTAAGCTTGAACAAGACGCTCTATCTGAATACTTCTCAACTTTATCTCCAAAGGAGTGGCAGGTCTCCCACCACCTATGGATCAACAGACGGTTAAGCCCATCGCTTTTCTTAGTGCAGAATAATTGCGACCATGATAAAGTTAATTAGAAATAATAATCGGTATAGATGAAAGCGGTTAATCAGATCGCCAAGTTTTTTTTGCGATTTCGCTATCCTGTCTCTTTACCTGAAGATATAGGCTGCGCACTAGGGGTTAAGTTCCCTCTTATTGTCACGTTTGATGATTTTTTTCATCAATTGACGAGCCCGAGCTGTCATCCTACGCGCTTAAAGCGCATGATGCCAAGGAAGGAAGTAGAAGGTATTTTTTCAAATGCCCCAAAAATAGAAAGATTCCAACAAAACACGCTGGTTTCTTACTATTTTAATCAAGGGTGGATTGAATTAGACCTTAAATATGGACCCAATGATGAACTGCGCCGCATCTATCTCCACCATCAAAGAATCCAAAATGGAAATGAAGGGCACGAACTGCCTCTTAAATAAAAAAATGCCACTGCCAAAACAAAAATTTAGAGAAATTCTTTTTCTCCTTCTCTACAGCAAAGACACAAGTGGAGCTGATCTTGAGACAATGGTCCCATTCCTAAAAAAGGAACTGGGTGTATCAAGAGCTGCAATTGAAGAGGCGCAAGATCGCTTAGATCTTTTTTCTCACGAGATTGAGTCGATTGATACACTGATTGCAAAACACTCGACTAGCTACTCTTTTGATCGTATCCCCTCCTTGGAGCGTAATTTGCTGAGAATTGGAGTTTACGAGCTTCTTTTTGATCATGATATCCCCCCTAAAGTCGCGATTTCCGAAGCGATGAGACTAGCGAAAAAATTTGGAACACAAGAAGCTGCCAAATTCGTTAACGCCATTTTGGATGCGATATTAAAAGATAACACCACTGATGCAACTTGAAAGTAACTATCCATTAAAGCGTCTCTGTACTTTCGGAGTTGGAGGGGTCGCCAAATATTTTGCGGTTGCCTTGAATGCGACTGAAATGCAAAACACCCTAAAACACTGCCTCGAGAATGATTTACATTTTGTCATTATCGGCAAAGGTTCGAACGTTCTTTTTGATGATCGAGGATTTAACGGTGTTGTTATCCATAATAAAATTGATTTTTGTTTAGAACCCACTCCGGGAACCTTCTATGTGGGTGCGGGAATGAGTTTCTCAAGGCTTGGAACTTATACAGCTAAAAAGGGTTGGAGCGGTCTTGAGTTCGCATCGGGAATTCCGGGAAGTGTCGGCGGGGCCGTTTTCATGAATGCAGGGTCAGGAGGATCCGAGACTGCAGACACGCTTGTCTCTTGCGAGTATATCAATTTTGACGGAACGCTTACCTCACACAGTCGAGATGAACTACACTTCGATTACCGCCACTCTCCTTATCAGCAAAAAAAGGGCGCCATCATTTCGGCAACCTTTCGCCTCTCATCTTCCCCAACAGCTAAACAAGATCAAAGAGAGCTCATCACATATCGTACAAAGACCCAGCCGTTGAGCGCAAAGTCAGCCGGTTGTATATTCCGCAACCCCACTGGCGGAAGCGCCGGACAATTAATTGAGCAGTGCAACCTCAAGGGGGAACGAATTGGAGATGCGCAAGTTTCAGATATTCACAGTAATTTCATCGTCAATTTAGGAAATGCCAAGGCAACTGAAATTACCACACTCGTGGCTCATGTCAAAAGTACAGTAAAGAGTCAGACAGGTGTCGATCTGAAAGAGGAAGTAAGGTACATCCCCTATGAATGAGTTTCGCGCTGACCTCCACTGTCACTCTACATGCTCAGATGGAACATTAACTCCTGAAGAACTCATTAGAAAAGCGAAAGAGATCGGTTTAAGCGCCCTATCCATCACAGATCACGACACGATTGAGGGGTATCAAGCAGCTCCCCTCATTGCAAAAGAAATGGGAATCGATTTAATTCCGGGCGTTGAGTTCTCAACAAAGTTCGAGCAGACAAGCATACACATTTTAGCTTATGGATTTGATCTAGAAAGCCCAGCCATTCATAGCTTCTGCAAAAGACACCTCGAAAGACGCTATTTACGCAACCTTGAAATCCTTACGCTTCTCAAAAAACACGGCATGCCTTTGACAGAAGAGGAGCTGGCTCCTCGTGAAAAGCAAGGCACTATTGGAAGGCCGCACATCGCACATGCGATGATGCAAAGAGGGTATGTTACAACCATTGAGGAGGCGTTTCACAAGTTCATCGGAGACAATAAACCCTGTTTTTCAATGGGTCCCGTTTTTACAGTTGCCGAAACCATTGACCTTATTCATGAGGCAAATGGACTTGCAGTCATTGCTCACCCGCATTTAATTCAAGACAAAAAGATTGTGAACAAACTTTTGCAGTTCAACTTCGACGGGATTGAATGTTACTACGCCTACTTTCCAAAAGAGAAAATCCTCCCTTGGTTGAAAATTGCGAAAGAAAAAAAGTGGCTGATCACAGGTGGATCGGATTTTCATGGCACAGTTAAACCCAAGTCAAGTCTTGGCAGCTCCTACATTGGAGAAGATCTCTACACACAAATTAAACAGGCCTCTTATGCATGAGCTCCTTCTCAGACTCTACGCTCTTCAGGGGATGAATAAAGAAAAATATGGCCTTGAGAATATGTGGCGACTCGCCGACTCTTTTGACCATCCGGAAAACAGTTTTAGATCGATCCATATTGCAGGCACGAACGGAAAAGGCTCAACTGCACATAAAATTGCGGCAAGTTTAACTGACGCCGGTTACAAGACAGCTCTTTTTACATCTCCACATCTCTCATGTATTCGAGAGCGTATCCGTATTAATGGAGAAATGATCTCAGAAGAGACTTTTGCACTCTTACTTCCGGATCTTCCGGGAACTTTCTTTGAATTGATCACAATGACAGCATTGCGTTACTTTGCGCAAGAAAAGGTAGATTATGCGGTCATAGAAACGGGTCTTGGAGGCAGACTTGACGCAACCAACATCATCACCCCTGTCCTTTCGATTATCACCTCTATCGCAAAAGATCATGAGAGTATTTTAGGTGACAGCCTTGAACAAATTGCAAAAGAAAAGGCCGGGATTATCAAACCAAACATTCCTGTTATTCTGGGACCGAATACACCTCACCTCACCTCACCTTTAAAAGTAGAAGGCAGTTTCAAAACATTTGATGAAGAAAATAGTGCCATAGCTCAAATGGCGCTTGAATATTTAGGTGTTCCGGTGCAATCGATTGAAAAGGGAATTGGCACCCGCCCTGCGTGCCGCATGGAAGTGATTCCCTATAAAGACAAGTTCGTCATACTTGATGTTGCCCATAATACAGCTGGCATTAAAGCTCTTTTTCAAAGCCTTACAACTCCTCCGGACACACTTCTCTTTGCAGCCTCTGACAATAAAGATATCGATGGTCTTTTCAGTGTAATCAATGGGCAAGATCAATCGATATGGATTACAGAAGGCGGAAATCCAAGAAGAGCGCCGGCTAGAAAGCTTGCCACACATCTCGGACGTAGCTGTCAAGTCATCCCCGATTGCAAAGCCGCCTTCAAAGACGCCATTCAAAACACCCCTTCCGGTGGTCGCTTACTTTGTTTCGGGACATTTTTTATAATGTCACAAATTCGCTCATGCCTTGGAATTCAAGAGCCATGCGATCCAAGCGATCTAAACGAAAAAGGTTAATCGAAGCGAATTGGATATAATTCAATATTCAGTTACAGTCACAAATAACTACAATTTAAATTTGAGACTCATGAGATTTATACTTTCTTCACTCTTATTTTCAATCCTCTTTCTTCCTCTTAATAGCTTTGGATCCAGTGGGACCGAAAAAGATGCGGAAAAGATCGAGCTGCCCAACCCTCTCCACCTGCAGTCAAATTGGCCTCAATATTTTAATGTTACAGAAGAGAAACTTGAGGTGCACATTGCAAACCTCAATACCTTATTAAAGAGCTTTTATGATCAATTTGAAGCTTCAGAAGAAAAAGAGAGTGTTGCAAAAAAAACAAGTGAAATCCTCTCTCACCTCGAATCATTGAAGGAGTTGAAAAAACAAGTTATTGAGACCCCTACGGAAGCATGGATACCTAGATCCTCATATCAATTGGATGAGTACCTTGAGGTTTCTGATAAAATCCAAGAGATCTCAGATTCTATCGACTATTTGAAATCCGATCTTAAGCAAAGTGTCTATTCTATTTCGAACTTATCACAAACCTTAAGCAACACCTACGCTAGATATTTAAATATCAAAGAGCGTAGCCAAGAAAAATTTCTCCTTGGACTGGAAGTCCTTTCTCTTGGAACAAGGCGCCTCTATTTACAAGCTGAAGCTGACTTATCTAGAGAAGTTATCCGCGGGCACGAGGAGCGTCTTTCAATGTATGTCGATAAACGCAAAGTCATTGCAGGTAACCTTAAACCCGTTGTTGATTTTGATAAGTTAAAAAACGAGCGAGAAAAACTGACCGGTGAAAAGGGACACGTTCAGCAAGAAATTGCTGAACTTGAGACAAAATCTATTCAAAGGCATGCAAAATTTAATGGAAATGAAGAGTCTCGGCTCATGAACCAAAAACTCCTCAACGCACAGATAAAAGAGGCTCTAATCACCTCTCAGCTATTTTTTTTAGATACAGAAATCACATACTACAAAACTTTCAACTCTCCTGAAAAGATCCATTACCAAGATAACATCAAACCCATTCAAGCCTTTAGAAGAGAAACGCAAGATCAAATGAATTCCTGGGAAGAGATCGCAAGTGCCGGTATGAATCAAATTAGCCAAGCGCTTATTACGATTAATGAAAATAATCAAGAAGAGCGAAACGTCACCTATCGAGAGACTCTTAACCTGTCCGTTTCAAATCAAGCGCTTCTAGATGCGCTTTCAAAAAAATTACATCATATTCAACTCGTGAATAACTTAATTAATGAAAGGATCATAGAGACGCAGTCCACTTCCGACCAATTTGCATTTCATTTGAATAATTCCTGGTACTCTCTAAAAAATTCAATGGGAAACTGGTTTTATTACAGTTTATTTGATATTGGTGGGGTACCGATTACTATAATGGGAATTATAAAGGCGATTCTCATTATACTTTTTTCGTTTTGGTTCTCAAGTTTCATTAGCAAGGGAACCCACAAATTTGCGAAGGGAAATGGAAAGGTCGGTGAGCCAACCCTTTATACTTTTCGGCGAATTTTCCATTATGTCATTATCCTTTTAGGGATACTTTTCGCATTTGGCTCACTTGGCCTTACAATCGGAAATCTTGCCATTGTGCTCGGTGCCCTCAGTATCGGCCTTGGCTTTGGACTCCAAAACATTGTTAACAACTTCCTGTGCGGACTTGCCATCTTATTTGAGCGCAATGTAAAAGTTGGCGACATTATCGAACTTGAAGAGGGTTTGATTGGAAAAGTGATGGAAGTCAATGTGCAAAATACTACTTTGCATACATTTGATAGCCTAGACGTTCTTGTTCCAAACTCATCAGTTGTTGGAAAAAATGTCATTAATTGGACTAAAAACTCCTCTTTCCTCCGCTATCACGTCCCATTTCAAGTCGCCTATGGAACCGACCAAAGACTTGTATCGGAGGTGGTGTCAAAAGCGGCTTTAAAAGTTGATTATACGATTACAGATTTTCCTGGGATTCCGGAACCTGACGTTTGGCTTGTCAAATTTGGGGATAGTTCATTGCACTATGAACTGATTGTTTGGATCGATCTTTACCAATCTAAAGGGCAAAAGGGAATTTTAGCCGCATATCTTTCAGAGATTGAATTTGCGCTTGCTGAAAACAATATCCACATTCCTTTCCCACAAAGGGATCTTCACATAAAATCGGTTCCGGAAAACATGATATACAGCGGGTATCAAAAATGAAAAAATCCCACCTAAGATCGTGTGAAGTTTGTAATAAAAAATTCGATCTTGTCGAGCTCTATCCCATTACACTTGTCCGCCATACTGTTCTTAATGCAGCAAAAAAATCGCATCCAGACCTCAATATTGAGGGTTTTGTTTGCTATCCGGATTTGCGAAAAATCAGCACTCTTCACTTTGAAGAAATTTTAAGCCAAGAAAAGGGCGTGCTGTCAGATCTAGAAAAGGAAGTTTTGCATAGTTTAAAAGAGCATGAGGTGATTACAGAAGATATAAACAAAGAGATTCAGGAAAGCCTAACCTTTGGGCAGAGGCTAGCTGACAAAATTGCAAGATTTGGAGGCAGTTGGGCATTTATTTCATTGTTTGGATTTGTGCTAATTACCTGGATGGTAATCAATACCATACACCTATTTGAACAGCCCTTCGACCCCTACCCTTATATTTTGCTTAACCTTGTACTCTCTTGCCTCGCAGCTGTTCAAGCGCCAATTATCTTAATGAGTCAGAATAGGCAAGCATCGAGGGATCGCATCTCCTTTGAAAATGACTATCAGACCAATCTAAAAGCTGAACTTCAGACGCGCCAAATTAACGCCAAACTCGAATTATTAATGAAGCATCATTGGCAAAACATGCATGAGCTCAAGTGCTTTCAAGAAGAAATTCTACAAGAATTTGAAGTAAAGAAAAGAAAAAAATAGAAGCCTAAGTCGAGTCGTTACCACCCGAGCACCATTTAAAAATCAAAACTCTTGGTTTATGTCCGGTGATATGATTAAATAGAACAATCTACCATTAAATTAAATTTGAGGGATATCTATGGAAGAATTTTTAACTTGGTTTCAAGAACATCCCGGGGTCCTTGGATTCTTAGTTTCCAGCTTGGTCTTTTTTATAACCATTTTTTTAGTCTCTAAAAAATGGATTGGTTTTAGCATTACTCTTCTTTTATTACTATTTGCTCTTGTCAGCGGAATTACAATCGCAAATCAACAGCTACTATTAAAGAGAATCAACTCAGGCGAAACCGTTTCGACCGGTGACTATTTGCATGAGTAAATCCTCCCTAATGGGGATCCTTAATGTCACACCTGACTCTTTTTCCGATGGAGGAAACTACTCCTCGCTTGATGCAGCTGTTAAAAGGGCAATTCAAATGGAAAGCGAGGGCGCTGATATCATCGATATTGGCGGAGAGTCCACAAGACCAGGTTCTGATCCCGTAAGCGAGGCTGAAGAACTTGCCCGCGTGATTCCGGTTATTAATGCCTTAAACGCGTGTCTCTCTTGCGATATATCTATTGACACAATGAAGCCGATAGTTGCTGATGCTGCTGTAAGGGCGGGTGCAAATTATATCAATGATGTCTCGGGGTTTTGTAGTCCGGAGATGCGAGAAATCGCAGCTACCCACCCCGTAAAAATAGTCGTCATGCATATGCTTGGTAATCCAAAAACGATGCAACAAGATCCATATTATGCAAACGGTGTGATTGACCATATGCAAAAGTTTTTCAACACCCGCCTGAAAGAGCTGCTTAAGTCTGGCATTAAAGAGTCCCAGATTATTTTAGACCCAGGCATCGGGTTTGGAAAAACGGTTGATGATAATCTTAAAATTATACAAAATTTACAAAAGTTAAAAGAGATCGGATTCCCTCTATTGATAGGACTTTCCAGAAAGTCATTTATTGGAAAGATATTAGGAATCGAAACAAATGATCGCCTGCCCGCCACAATTGCAATGAACACGATCTGTTTATTAGAAAAAATAGATTATATACGCGTGCACGATGTGAAAGAACATCGCATGGTGATCGACATAATTGATAAAAAAAATGAAGTTTTTAATTCCGGGCGTTGAAATCGCCATCATCACACTGATCTTCTATTATATTATTTCCTTCTTCTGGAACACGCGCGCGATGGATTTATTTTATGGAATTTTAGCTTTTGCTGCCCTATATGCGGGTGCGACTCTTCTTGAGCTTCCGGTATTAAAAAAACTCATGCTCTATTTTGTCAATGGTGCCGTCATTGCCCTACTGATCATCTTCCAGCCAGAAGTGCGCCTTGCCCTTTCGAAGCTCAGTGTGAAAGGGAAAAAATATCGAGAAACGACAGAGTTTGATAAGTTCCTCGACCAAATTTCTGGCACTGTGTATCGTCTATCTGAAAAACATACAGGTGCTCTAATTGTTCTTGAAAAGCACGACTCCCTTGAAGAGTTTGCCAATAAAGCAGTCATGCTAAATGCTGAGTTTACACCTGAATTATTAGAATCGATCTTTAGCACAACAACGCCCTTGCATGATGGAGGGGTCATTATCAGAGGCTCAATCATCTTGGCCGCCGCTTCCATCCTCCCCTTGGCAGATGAGAGTGCACAAATCACAAGATCAATGGGAACACGCCACAGAGCTGCGCTTGGGATTAGTCAGATTACAGACGCTCTTGCCATTGTCGTCTCAGAGGAGACAGGGACTATTGCTATTGCAAGAGACGGTATAATCACGCGCGGGGTAAAGCCCGATCGCTTCCGCGGTATTCTTCGAAGCGTTTTTACAAGCACAAGGCCGGTAAACACAACTAAAACAAAGCAGCTAGGGTTATTTAAAAGAGTAAAAGAATGGATTGGTTAGTACGACTCTTCACAGAACATTGGCAACACAAGCTGCTTGCGCTTTTTGCAGCGCTTATTCTCTGGATCTTTGTCAACTACTCAATCACAGAAACAAAAGCAATCCCAAACGTTCCGGTTAGAGTCATTAACTTACCTCAAGATAAAACAATTTCCGGAATGCTTCCGGGAGGATACCTTAAGGACAGAATAGCCCTTACGTTAACCGGAAGAAAAGATGCGATTATCGACCTTGAGTCTTCTGACCTTGAAGTTCAAATCGACGCCTCGACATCAGGATCGGACAATTGGGCCGTGACAATCATCAAAGGTATGTTGGTCAGTCTCAACCCGGCTTTTGATCCTAAACATCATATTACTCACGTCAGACACAATGAATTTATCTTAAAGCTAAGCAATCTTGTAGAAGAAAAGGTACCCATCCGCATCAAACACCCCATTGGACACTCCCCTTCAGGCTATGAATTTTTAGATATTTGGCCCTACTCTCTTGAGCAAACCGTAAGTGGGCCAAAAGAGGAAGTGGAGCAATTGAGAATGAAGGGCGGCTTAAAACTCTACTTAAACCTAGATTTAGTGACTAAAGAGCAGCTTGATCAATTGATCGCAAATCATACAGGGTCCCACGAAGATGAAGTCAATTATTTTGTGCCTGATAAGTATAAAAAGGTCATGATTCCTTTTGAAAATTCGCATATGCAAAAAATTAATGACCCGAATGCAAAAGACCTTAGAATTACCTTCCTTAGAAAAAAGGTCCACCGCATTGGAAAGCCAATTCCCGTACAGGTATTTTACCCGATGAAAACTAGCCACGTGATCAATCCGACAAAATACCCGTTAGTAGAAGGGAGCGCAATTACAATCCAAAATGGAGTCCCCTATCTTAAAGTCCCGCTATACACTAAAAATGTGAGTCGCCTCTTTTTAGATGTCATTCTGGAGCACCTTCAAATCATGATTACAGCCAACCCTAATGATGAGAAAAACTCACTTCCCTGGAGTTTAGAGGTTATCAACCCACATAAGCTTGAAGATCGATATGTTGCACTTTCACTAGAAGACCCTTTAGCTGAAGCACGTGATCGAAAATCTGCCCCCTTTAAGCATGAAGAACACCTGCGCAAGAGATTTCGTGAATATCTCTTTCGCTTAAAACTTCTAACATCTCCAAATAAACCGTTAGAACTTAAAGCATCGCTTGAACAAGACTCCATCGAAGTCGAGATTAAAAAAAGATAAAGTTTTTATGCCTGAAAATCGTTACTTTATCAGCCAAGAGCTTAAGCGCAAGCAAACCGTTACCCTTGAAGAGAAAGAACACCATCACATCTTTAAAGTGATGAGCAACACAATCAATTACACCATTGAACTTGTCAATGGAGAGGGGCAGCTTGCTAAAGCTGTCATTACAAATATCGACAAAAAACAGGTCGATTTAGAAGTTCTAACTGTCGATACATTTCCAGCACCTCCCCCACTAACTTTAGCTCAAGCAATTCCGCGGCTAAACCGCTTGGATTTCATTCTCGAAAAAGGAACCGAACTCGGGATGACATCCCTTTGGCTTTTTCCGGGAGAAAAAAGTGAAAAAACAACAATCTCTGAAACCCAGCTTGCGCGCTTTCACTCCATATTAATATCTGCCATGAAACAATCAGGGGCCCTTTATCTACCTCGTATTGAGATCAAACCCCCAATAAAAAAATGGGGTTCACTTCCCTCTCACTCTTGCTTTGGAAGTCTTGATATAAATGCCACGCCCCTCATCAATGAGAAGGGCGCATCCTTAATCGTAATAGGTCCCGAGAGCGGTCTAACAAAGGGGGAGGAAAGCACGCTAAAAAAACTCGGAGCAAAAGGCGTGAACCTTCATAAAAACATCCTCAGAACAGACACAGCTGCGATCTGCGCTCTCAGCATAATGTCACAAGGTTTAGAAACCCCTAAGTAACTCATCTTCTTAATTTTAATTCGATAAAATTGCACTCGGTTAGCCATTAAGTGGTTAAACTCAATCGTTTTCGAATTTTAGAAAAAGCTCATATAAAATTTAATAGAAGCCGAGTTATTCAGAGATTCCTTAGTTATTAAATAGCTAGGTCTATTGTTTTTCTGATTTAACCAGGGGTTTCTATAAGAAAAGACATTCTATTGATTAATCGTCACGCCCTTATAGACAAGCGCCTTTTCAGGATCAATTGTCACCAATTGTCCCTCTTTTAAAATACGGAACGCAGCGTCCGCGCGTACGACCACCGGTATCTGCAGCTCACTTGCAACATTAAAGAGAAATGCTTCAGAAAACTCATCATCTATATGGTTTTGCAAAACCACACCCGAACACTCTTTTATAAGCGGAATATATGACTCATCGCATTTTGGGATCACAATAATTTTATTACGCACTGAATACGGTTGCACTGTGTCTGAGGAGTGGACAAGCAAGACATTTCCATAGACAGAAGTCCCCTGTCCTTTAAACCCTCTGATTAGAACTTTGCCAATGTTTTCTACAATCATCATGTTTGTCGTGCCGGAAATTCCAAAAGTATAACCGGCCGTACAAACCACAAGATCTCCATAATCGACGAGCCCCTGATCAAGAGCAAATTGACTAATCTGATCGAAGCCCTCTTTAAACCCCTCTGACTTCTCTCCAAGAAACGGAATGACTCCCCAGTTAAAAGCCATTTGATGATAACTTTTCTCATAGGGAGTGAGCGCAATGATCGGCATTGGGGGTCTTAATCTAGCAAGCAGCCTTGGGGTGGATCCCCGACTTGTAAAGGCAAAGATTGCCTTTGCATGAGCGGTGTATGCCGTTTTCACTGTCGCAAGTGTTACAGAAGAGGGAACGTCTGTATAGACAAGTTTAGAGTGATGATCGAAAAAATCGCGATAATTAAAATTCGCCTCAGTCTCAACAATAATATTTACCATCATCTGAACAGTTTCAACCGGATAGAGACCGACCGCTGTTTCAGCAGAAAGCATAACAACTGATGTACTATCATAAATCGCATTGGCCACATCTGAGACCTCGGCACGAGTCGGCCTTGGTGAGTTGATCATAGACTCAAGCATTTGAGTGGCAGTTACAGCAGGTTTACCGGCCAAATAACATTTGCGGATCATCTCCTTTTGAAGACCCGGCACCTGACTTAAGGGCACTTCTACCCCAAGATCCCCTCTTGCGATCATGACCCCGTCTGCCACTTGTATGATACTATCAAAGTTTTTGACCGCTTCACGATTTTCAATTTTAGCAATAACCAAAGTATTTGGACGACCTTCTTTGTTCATCAAATTTTTGACTTCAAGAATATCTTCTGCTCTACTGACAAAAGAGACGGCAACAAATTCTAAGTTATTTTTGCATGCAAAGCGAATGTCAGTGATATCTTCATCTGTTAAATTAACATCAGAAAAGCGAAGCCCGGGAATATTGATCCCCTTATGAGAGGAGATCATTCCCCCATTGAGAATCTCAACAATGACCCCATCTTTTTCAATCGATACTACTTTTGAATCGATGTATCCATCATTAAAAAAAACGTGGGTTCCAACAGTAAGATTATGAAGAAGAGAGGGCGGTGTCACTGTAACTTTAGTTATATCTCCAAGAACCTCTTCAGAAACAAGTTTCCAGTGAGAACCCCTAGTGAGCTCAAGGCTGTTATCCTTTATCTCTCCAATACGAATCTCAAGGCCCTTTGTGTCGAGCATGATAGCAACCGGCACATTGAGCAATTTCCTTGCCTTCTTTACTAAGTCTATTGTCTTCTGATGTTCATCTCTTGTGCTGTGGCTCATGTTAATTCGTGCCACGTTCATCCCCGCCTCTATCAGGGCCTTGATTTTCTCTAAAGAGTTACAAGCAGGTCCGATCGTACAGATGATTTTGGTTCTTCTTATCATATTCATCAATTTATCAAATTTTTATGTATAAATAAAGCGACTATTACACTTAGAGAATATTAAAATCTGAATGCATAAGGAGGCTCTAAAAAAACGCAAGGTTGGAAGATCAACAAAAACGCACTCGCTAACTATCAATTAGTTATACCTATATTTGATTTTTTGAATTTAGGAAAAAAATCATGCAAAAATTTAATTGAGCTTAAGTTTTTTAAGAGATTCCAACATTCTTAAGTATCTAATCCGCGTTGAACTTAGTCCCATTCATATTTTAACTGTTGAAATCACAGTAAATTGATCACTCATCAACAGGTGGGGGTGGGATATCATCAGGATGAGGTTCCTTTGGTTCTTCCGGCACTATATCATCAAAGCGCTGCTGCAATTTATCGATATCTTTTTTCAGTTGATCGAATGCTATTTTTCCAGGATAGTGATCGACACTCGGCTGATATCTCCCTAATATCTTGTAAGACTTCCGAATTTGGCTAAGCTTAGAGTCAATCATCGCTTGTAGGGAAATAATGCTTCCGGGCAGATCTGCGTTTTCAAGTGAATCGACCTGCATTTTCACATTTGTTAGCGCAGTATTCAATTCATAGGTCTTTGCTAAAATAATTACAGCTTCCCGTTTTTGATCGTTAGTTAAGGAATCAATTGAAGGGTCATTCTCACCGCAGATCTCTGCAAGTTCAAACAACAGTAATCTGGATGGGATAAAATCTGTGTCTTTAAGAGCTCTCAGTCTAAGTATCTTCACGCGCCGATCGAGTTCACCCTTAAGACTCTTAAGGAATTTTTGGGCTTTAATTCTTGGGTTACTGAATGGGTTACGGAATTTCTCGCTCGATGCAGCTGTCTCTTTCATTGTATTCCATACATAAAAAAAGTTGTCAGTCTCCACATCACTGAGACTGTTTTGATTAAACTTCTTAAGGACATCTTTGGCACTAAATTCTTGCACAAAAGAGGCTTTAAGTTTTTCTTTTTTAGCGGCCGTAGAATCAAATGAGTCATATTGCGTTGGATGTTTTTTATAGTTAGCACTTGTCAAAACCTTTGTCATTAATGTATTAAAACTGTCTTTTAGATCCTCCGGAAAACTTCGGAAAATTTCCAACATTACATCACCGCGCGCGACCAGCGATTCAAAAGCGGGATAATAATAAGGAACAGTCCCCTTATATCCTCCACGAACCATTTTTTTAAGTGCCTTACCCTCTTTTCTAGATGCAATAAAATGACTCAAAAACTTTTCAACACTCTCTTTACTCTCCTTAGGAACTTTTAATTGAGTTGCATTCGGATCTAATTTCATACCTGAACTGATAAACTTATCAAAAAATTTCTGAACCTCTTTCCCAAACTTGGAAGTAGGTATATTTTCCAGTTGCTCAAGTTCAGCTTCAAGTTCAGCAATAATCTCCCTTTTTTTAGGGATTGAATGCCGATATTTGCTTTGTTGGCCTGATCGATTATAGCCTTTTTTAAATTCTTTATAATTTAGTAATTTATCTAGTTTTTGTACCAGTCTTACCGTTTCTGGACTCAATCCTTGATCAGCTTCATTTTTTATAAATGCTGTGACTCTTGCCTCAAGTTTCGATAATTTTGTATTTATTCCAAAAAAAGATCTGAATCTAGCGACAATAGACTGAATTTTACCTAACTGAGTAGTCGGTTGACGATCTTTATAACCCTTAATTTTATCAGATGATTTAGTCTTATAATCATTTATTATCTTAAAACTTTCATTATTTTGGTTTGAATTAATATTCATACTCACACAACTAATTAAACTTAATCCTTTATATTAATTATAAACTATTTTTTAAATAAATAAAAACAAGACAAAATAAGAGTGAATATTTAATAAATAAAAAAAATCACAAACAACTTAAAATCAATTAATTAAATAAAGTTTTGTTTTTTAAAAAAATCTCACTTGTTTTATTAAAATTCAATATTTGGAGAAGAAGGTCCGTTTGATCTCACTGGTATCGTTGCCCGTAATCGAACTACGAGCCTATTGATTGAGAGTGTGGAGTCCTGTTACGATTCCGCAAGGCTATTTGATTATGGGAGCAAAATGTCATCAGGGTGAGGTTCTATTGGTTCTTCGGGCACTATATCATTAAAGCGCTGCTGCAATTCATCGATATCTATTTTCAGTTGATCGAATGTGAACTTTCCAGGGTAGAGATCTACACTCGGCCGGTCCCTCTCTAATATCTTGAAAGACTTCCGAATTTGGCTGAGTTTAGAATCAATCATTGCCTGTAGGGAAACTACTCTTCCGGGAAAATCTGCGTTTTCAAGTGAGTCGATCATTATACTTACATGGGTTAAAGCATTATTCAACCCAATTGCTTTTGTGAAAACAATTGTCGCTTTCCGTTTTTGATCACATGACAATCGATCGATTAGAAGGATCTTTTCACCGCACATCTCTGAAAGCTCAAGCAAGAGCTTATCAGAAGGTACAAAATGAAAATTACCAATAGCTTCTTTTCTAAGGATTCGGATGCGTCTATAGATTTCATGCTCAAGATTTTTAAGATTTTTTTTTGTATATCCACTTGGTTTACTTAAAAGATTTTGAGGAATTGACCCTTTTTTATTCACTATATTCCAGATATGAAAGAAGTCGTCAGTATCGACATCATCCATTCTGTTTAGCTTACATTTTCTTAAAACATCCTTTGCATTCAATTCATGTTCTAAAATTACGCAAGAGAGGTTTTGGATGTTCTCTGAGTTCTCAAGTTCATTCAATGTACTTTTAAGTTCCGCGAAAAGTACGCTCTTTTTAGGAAAGTTTGCTAAGAACGTCATTTTCCCTTTAAGACATTTAGCCTTATACTTCCTTTTGCGTTCGCTGTAATTTTGTAGGGTATTGAAAATTTGTAACAACTTCACACCTCTTGGGCATAAGCCTTCTGACGATGCCTTTTGAACAAAAAGATCAACTCTTCTCTCAATATCAAGGAATTTGCTATTTCTCTTATGGATCCTCTGATCTATGATTTCAGCATCCAGCTGACTAAGAGACAACTCTTTCTCTCCATCATAGTTATGTTGAACAAGAAATACACTCAAGAAAAAGACCTCACTATGCAAACTTGCTTATCACACTTCACCCCTTTTCAAGTAAATTTATATTTTAATCGTGGTTGCCGCCTTGGTGAAATCTCACTAACTAGAGTTTAGGCTCCCATAGAGATTCATAAGCTCTTTGAAATCATGAAACTAGAAACAATTAATTAAACATTAAATAAACGAAATGATTTATTGACATTTGATTTTCATAATTATATTAAGAAAGAAACCTATTAAATAAGAGTATATCTTGAAAATAATTACTATTTTTCTACTTATCGCTTTCCCGGTATTTTCGGAAATAGATTCCGTGCGTGTGTATTGGAAAAGAACAACATGTAACACAGATTGCCAAAACATACTTCAGAAGTACTTTTCTCAGGTTCGTGCAGTTAAGTCCATGCAGATGAATACAGTGAATAACGAGATTCTTCTGAGTTGGAATCCAGAATTGCCCTTTTCCTATATGGAGGTAAAGACTCCTTTGCAAATGGCCGGGCTCGGTCTTGATTATATTCATGTGACCGTAACAGGCAAAATTAATGCAAAAGGCGTAGATCCTGTGCTTGTTTCAAATCAGGACGGTACAGTTTTTTATTTGATTAGTCCCGCCAGTCCAAGGGCGCGTCATGAGCAGATCATCACCAAAAATGTCCTTGGAAGAACACTTGACAGTGGACAAAAAGCTACACTGATTCAAGTCGCAGACGCAAATGAATCGGTGACAATTTCAGGTCCCCTCTTTATGCCCCACCGCTCACCTACTCTAACTATTGTCATTGATTCTATATCCATAATGGAAAAGAAGGAACAAGGGCAAGCCTCCCCTTCTCTCTCGAATAGATAAGTCGTCTTTTGTAAACAACTTTAAGAGGGTTAGTCATGCAACACGTTTCAATCGGATCCCTTGAAGAAAGCAAAACGTATGATCAAAATTTAGAGAGCGACTCAGAATGGAATGAAAAGATCGCCAAGATACTAACCGTGATCTCTTCTGATCCAGTTTTGGATGAAATAAAGAGGGAAGAGCTTTTAGCAAAGGCTAAGTATCTAATTTCAAAAAATGAAACTATTATCAATATCGAAGAGCAATTTAAAGAGAATTTGGACCATAGCCAACGGGAATTAGAAAGTATCAGAGAAATCTATAAAAGGACGGGTTTAAAAGGAGAAAAAGCTACGGTATCATTAAAAAAGGCATATATGATCGCAGATTATTTGGTGCAACATGATGGTCATATCAATATTAACCTGATCCCTTTACTCATAAGCGAATTCAAAGAAGAATGCGACACACCCCGCCTCATACTGGGACTTAATGAACTGAAAAGCAGCCCTGAAATATGTAGGAGAATATTTGAAATTAAATTACCTGAAGAAGGATCGCGATCGTATGAGCTGATTCGAATAGCAATGAACATTATCACGCAAAATTCACCCACTCGTAACGATGCAAGAAAGCTTGTACTCTCTTCTCTTTTATCCAACTTTCGTCAAGGAAAAAGAGGGACCTGCTTCTCTACTCCGCTCATCATCACATCTCTATATGCAGCTAAGAAAAAGCATCTTGAGGATCTCTTTAACCTCACTGAAAACAATATCATTGAAAGGGAGACACACGAGGCTGTAGAAGAATTCCCGTTTATTCTCAGAAATAACCCACTCTTCCGGTATCCGACAGTTACGCTTGATGAATTTGGAAATATATCAAGTGTTCCCCTTTGGGAGTTGCCCGGAATTAAGGCCGTGTGCAGATATTTAAAAATCGAAAATCCAAGAGATGTGATTATCAAAAATTTCAAGATTCCAGGTGAGGTTAACTTAGAAAAAGTGATTCAAGTACTTGCTGAGGATGGAGCAAAAAGTCCGCATTTAAAACCAAGAGCATATTTTGTCTACAATGCCCAATGTATTCACCCTTTACTATCCGCTTGGGAAAATGCCCTTTTAGGTATGGCCGAAGGATTTTCAACCAGCTTGATCCGATCGCGCATTACCCATACGATTAATAACGTAATCATCTCGAATTTGGACCATGTGAAAACAGCAATAAAGGCGGATATATTGAAAAAAATTGGATTTCACTACGACACTCGCGTGTTAGTAGATGAAGATTCTCCCCTTGGAAGTGCTGATGGTGCCTTTATTATGTACGATAAATCAGACCCGAAAAATTGGAAAAGAATCACAACAAAAGAAATGTTTCAGGAGGTTCTAGGTAAAACCTTCAAAGACGATAAAAAAATTGCTGATTGGATCCAAACCGAGGCTTTTATAGCAGCTATTGAAAAAGAGTATGATCCAAATAGTAGAATCAATCGTCCGTGGAAGACATTCTGTGGAAATGATTTTGAAGCAGTATTAAACATTTTTTCAAGAGGAAAAAGAGAAACGAAAGAACAAATGATCGAAGTAAAAGATGCAAGTGATTTGCTTGAAAAACTAATCAATCATATTCGATTGTATTCGGAAGAAAAAAAAATTGAAATTACTCAATATCCTTTTCAAAGAACCCCTGCGCGAATTTATATGCTTCATGCATTTTCGATTCTAGAAGGTCATCACACCTTAAGAAAGGCATGGAAAAGTGAAATAGCTGCCGATCAATGGGTAAACAACAATCTCATTACCCCCTTTAAAGAACTATGCCGCGTTCCCATCAACAGTATATTAAAAAAGAAAATCAAAACGATCTGTATGGAAGACATCCGCTTGCATGAGAAACAAAAAGAAGTGAAAAGAGTCATTAAAAATGCACATACAGATCACACATCAATTTTAGAATTTCGAAACGATTTAGCATTGTGTCTCAGTTCAAAGGCTGATTTGATGTGCAAAATTGATTCCATTATTCTAGATTTTTTACCTGCAAATAAAAGAGTTGAATTACTTAAATCCTCTGTTCACATCGGCGATAGCAATTGGCAAGTCAATGGAGATGACCTTCACCTTGCCTGCATGTTTAATCCTGCAAGTGGGACATTAAATTTATGGCTAATCAGCGAAGATAATCAGAAAGTATTCACAATCGACCAAAACGCTTGGGTTGCTGGTAAACCGTGGGAAATTTATACAGAACGTTAAATTTTGTCTCTTTACAAAATGAATTCCGTCTGATATGGAATAAATAAACGAATGGTACTATGGGCTCAATATTACTTACTTCCATGCCGATTGGGAATGAAAATAATCACTTTTTCTGCATAGAGAGTCCTAAAGGTCACACCGTGTGTTACAAGGGATTCAATTACAGTAAAATTGAAAACCTGGTAGATAAAATACCGGCTCTTTCAAATGCCTCGGTAGTCATTGCAATCATCGCCAATTATCTTTGGGCTGGGACTCGATACCAGGTAATCACAGACAAAAATTGCGTAATCAATGAGCCTGATGAGGATGACTTCCCATGTAAAATTGAAACTCCAACTTTCAAGGATGGGTTGCTCACTTACTATGTAAAAGACCAACAAAACGGCTGGTTAAAAAAAGTCACCTACAAACTTCACGGAAATAACAAGCCGGAATACAGAATCCCAAGATAAAACGTACGAAAGTTTCAATACGTTTAGGAGCCTCTGATTAACTTGGGTCGATTAAATTTTTGCATGATTTTTTCTAAAATTCGAAAAACAATCGAGGTTAACCAATTGCAATTTTATGGAATTTCAGCAAATGGGCGCTAAATTTAACAATCTAACTTAATCATGGATTCCTTTATTTAGATCGAAATAATTAAAAAAAACATACTACAACCCTGTTTGTATGCATAAAGTAACCTAGTAAAATATCTCCCCAAGACATGGTAATCTCACTATTTCTAGGGGGTCACCTTTTTCCCAGTCTAGTCCTGTTATTCAGACTCTCGTTAACGATATCTTAATATTGAAAATTTATAATAATTAAAAAAAATGGCTAATACAGTGAGCAGTATACAAAGTATCTCATCCAATCCATCAGAAATTGATCATTCATCTAATATCAATTACCGATCTAACAATAATTTATCAAAAAAAATCTTAAGAGTGGTAATTATCGTCTCTAGAGTGGTAGCCGGAATCATTCTCATTTCAGCCACAGTGGGAGCTCTCCTCCTATCAAGCGACGTATGCTCTTTACTCTATTCTGAAGAAAGCATTCTCGAATTTGAAGCAAGTAAAAGAAACATGAATAGCATAAATCTTCTCACCATTAAAACCCTCTTCAAACTTGGGATGAGACCTGGTGGCTATCTCTTATTTTACACTTTGAGATCCAAAAACACTACACTTACGCGGCTGCTTATTGAACATGGTGCGGATGTCAACAAACAACTTCCGAACGGAAAAACCCCTCTCCATTATGTGACTGATGCAGGGACAGCAAAGCTCCTTATTGAAAAGGGTGCAGATGTCAACGCACAAGATCACAACGGAAATACCCCGTTACTTCAGGCTACCAGAAGTTTAAATGTCGCACTAGCAGCTATCCTTATTGAAAATGGTGCTGATGTGAATGTAAAATACTCGCAGGAAAACCAGCCGTGGATTGTAAATCCTAACAATGATGTCATGGGTTTCAATGAATACCGTAATAGAGTAATGCCTCCACAAGTAATGCCTCGACTTGCCGAAGTGGATAGGAGAAAAGCTATAAATAAAGCGATTGCCATTGGAGTAAAATATTGCTTTACACAGGTTCTTTTGCAAAACTCTCATATTTTTAGAAGCCCCTATCCATATCCATATATCCCATTTATGCACGAACTTAATGGGATGGAGTTCCTAGAAAAGGCATACAATCAGGTGCATGATATATTGACTCAAGATGTTGCTCGAGAAGTTATGTCTCATATTACCGATGTTGAGGCAGGTTGTGAAAATAACGCAGAAAGAATTATGTACGTGACCGATCCAAGATCTAGGTCTGCAAAGCTCTATCTTGATCATCGTTCAAAGTTAACCAAAGAAGACTTTGATAAGATTATCGAGCATCACAACTTAAAATCACTGCATTTCCATTCGGCATTTGAGGTAGAAGAATTTAGGCTACCCGCTAATCTTGTAGAACTAGATCTAAGAACATTAGCACTATTTCCAGTCGAACCGATAAGTCACATAGCTGATGATGATATAGAGACATTTAAAGGTAAATTGGCTCAAGAGCTCAAGCAGAAAAAAATCAAGAATATTGTCTTAGATGTTGTTTCAGATGAGATCATTGACGCTCTCTTAGAAAACCCAATCGAAAACATTTGCTTTAACTGTAATTTAACAGAGAGGCAGTTAGAAAGAATTCAACAGCTGCACTCAGTAAAAGTTTTCATTGTAAAAGAGCGTATAATTAAAAATATTTATGTAGGTAATGGAGTTGCTCAAAATATTGATGATGGAAATGCTGCTGAACATAAAGAGTAGGTTCAAATCATCCACTCTAAATTCCTATGTAGGTATACTGCCCGATCATCTTTTGATTGGGCATTTTTGTTCCATAATTCTCTGTTTACGACTAGAAATAATCAGATCTCGTAAACTTTCGTACTAAAGCAAATATTCAAAAGGTCAAGTGATGGATAATTGTAGTCTATTTTGAGGACGGTTTTAAATC
>JBBDJA010000029.1:0-14745 GCA_040880105.1 Waddliaceae bacterium
AAATGACATTTGGTTAAAAAAAATGTACAAAAAGTTTTTCTTTTCCCTCTTTTCAATACCGTTATTACTCAATGCCGGATCGACTCTTAGAACGACAATCCTCCTTTCAGAAGATCAAGAGGCCATTCGCCCGGGTCAGCCTATTACATTTTCAGCTCAAGTCTCAAATGCAGGAGATATGGCTAATCCTGAAGGCACTCTTTACATCCGATATGCATTTCCCGCTCCATTAGACAATCATCCAAGAAGCGTTCTCTTTCGATCGGAATCGCGTAGGATTCCCCCCATCTTGCCGGGAAGGTGCGTGAAGCTTACGTTCACAACTCCCCATCTTTTACCTACTCTATATGACTATATTCGGGATGATTGGGCAAAACGGCATTATGAAGCTGTTATTGAGATTAATGGAGAAGAAAAGGTATCAGGAAGCCGAGCAATCCTCTTTTCTGCGCACTACTATCTTAGTCGACCGCTATTATCAAGCAAAGCTTCATTCAACTCTTCTGTAAACGACGTCAAATAATCTCCTTCAAAAAGAGAGATATCGCGCCGGATTAAGGATTCCCAAGAAAGGGTGTGATCTGCTTCTAGCTCCTCTAAAAACGATTCTAAATGCAAATACGCTGACGATTGCAACTTAAGACTTAAGGGAGAGAGAGGGGAAAAACGAGATTGGGAAATAAAAGATAGGGACTGTTTAACAATTTCACAATAAGACGGAAAAAGATAGCTGTGCAAAAGTTTTTGATACGCTCTTGTCTCAGGATTCATGCTTGTTTTAATGCTTATATTGAACCCTCGCTTGGAGAGTTCATTCCAGGAGGGTAAAAGATTTATCTCTTCATGAACTTTTGATAAATACAGATATGGATCGCTTCTCTTTTGCAGACTCTCCAAAAAATCAGTCACTCTTTTGTCTTTTCCACCAATTAATACTTCGATTAGTTTTTGAAAGAGTCTGCATGATCGCACCAAATCCGATTCAAAATCGGCTTTCCTTGCCTTAAAGATCTGAATGGCTCGATTCAAGGGAAATTGAGTCATCACTGAATTGCGTTTTTCAAATAGGTCAAGTAGACAAGACCCTACCCGAAAATGCAAACACGGAAGGAGAAGTTGCTCTGGGACGCCGAACCCGACATGTTGGGAGGGATGTGGATACGCTCTTTGTGATGAATGGGTCATCAGCTCAAAACTATCTTGAACCGGAAGGTGTCGCAAAGTCACGGGATCCTTTCGCAGCTTTCCGGTGACAATCACGGTCTCTCCAGGGAAAGGGACGTATTTCTGCTGCAGAGTCACTGAGCCGGTTAAACTGTCCTGCTGCATAAAAATCGGGTTTTTGCGTATTTCGTCTAGCGTTTGTTGAACACCTAAATAGGAGATTTTGTTTTCTCTAAAGAGTGAAATTGCTTTCATCCGAAATAAATCAGAGATCTCACCGGATGCCAAGAGTGGGGAGGGTGAAAAAATACTTTGGACGCGCTCTTCGTCCCTATTGAGCAAAGTAGAGTCAATGACGATTTTTCGGCGTTTCGGGATAATTTTAAGCCATCTTTCGCTTAAGGAATTCTGCTTCTTGTCTTTACTTTCTACGGCCAAGTTAAATCGTCTAAGGATTTTATGAACTTTACTTGTGTCTTCTTCAAACAGCTGATGAAAAAAGAGATTTCGGATCGCTTTTTCGACCCTACGCTCTTCTTTTAAAATTGATAATCGATACTTTAAGCGAAATTTTGAAGAGAAAATTAATCTAAGGCGCATCCAAAACGAGAGTTTTTTTTCCTCTCTTAACTCACTATGGAGAATCAGAGCTGCCCATGATGAATCATTATTCAAAGATACTTTCCATTTGGCTCAAAGATAATTGGCGTACATTGCCTTCCGGAAGGGCTCCTAAACTTAAGCCCCCAATGCGGATTCGCTTCAACTCAAGCACATTCAACCCTGCCTCTTCAATTAAGAGACGTACTTCGTGCTTTTTTCCTTCCAAAACAGTGATCTTAAGCGTTCCTTTTCGCACCTTGACGACGCGATGCGGTTTAATATGCGTGTTTTGAATCAGTGTCCCATCTGATATCACTTTTAAATGCTGTGATGTCACTTCCTGATCCGTCTTCACCAAATACTCTTTTGCGATATTTTTTGATGGGTGGATGACTCTCTGGGCGAAATCTCCATCATTTGTCACAATAATCAGACCCTTGGTCTCTTTGTCCAAACGTCCAACGGTAAATAACCGTTTGGCTTCATCATCAAAAAGGTCGATCACAAGTCTTTGTCTTTTTGAAAGCCGTTTATTACTACAAAGATAGCCGGAGGGCTTATTTAATAAATAATAAACCTTTGCCTCTTCGGTTTGCAGCGGCATATCGTCAAAAAGAATCTCATCCTCTTCGGTGACCAGTGTTTGAGGGATCTTCACGACCTCTCCATTGACTTTGACACGTCCTTCGAAAATCAATTCTTCCGACATTCTTCGTGATGCCAAACCGGCTTTTGCTAATCGTTTACTTAATCTCATTTTATTTGCTTTTTTTATTATATCCATTATACTGATTGGCTAATAAAGAAGCGATAGAAATGAGTGTTTTAATCCTAATGCGCCACGGTGAATCGGTTTGGAATAAGCGCAATCAATTCACCGGTTGGGTCGATGTTCCCCTTTCTGAAAAGGGAATCAAAGAGGCGCTTGAGGGAGGCAAGAAAATTGCCGATATTCCAATCGATGTTATTATTATAACAACCCTTATACGCGCGCAGATGACAGCCTACCTCGCGATGAGCCAGCACCATTCAAAAAAAGTGCCGATTGTTGTTGAAAGTGACGAAAAGTTGAAGGAATGGGGTAAAATTTACAGCGAAGAGGCCAAAGAAAATAGTATTCCTGTCTATAAATGCTGGGAGCTTAATGAACGGATGTACGGAGAGCTTCAAGGTTTCAATAAAGCAAAGACTGCAGAGAAGTTCGGCAAGGAGCAAGTACACACTTGGCGCAGAAGCTTTGATATCGCACCTCCGAACGGTGAGAGTTTAAAAATGACTTCCGAAAGGTCCATTCCATATTTTGAAAACACGATCGTTCCGATGCTTGCCGAAGGAAAAAATGTTTTTGTCTCTGCACACGGCAATTCCATTCGGTCTATTATCATGGACCTCGATAACCTCTCAGAAGAAGAAGTTGTAAATCTTGAGGTTCCAACCGGTGAACCCATTATCTATGACTATCTAGAAGGAACATTTAAAAAACGTAAATGACCCATATATATCTCGATAATAGTACTCTTACACGCCCATCAGATGAGGCTGTTTCGGAAATGCTCCCGTATTTCTCAAACGCGTTTGAATCGTACCATGCGCCCTACACTCCCTTTAATCTCTGCACACAAGTCAAAAAAAGCTATGAGAAAATCTATTCATTTTTAGGGGCGAATCCGGAAGACAGCGTGATTCTTACCTCTTCCAACGCAGAGGCGATTAACCAAGTTCTCCTCTCGGCTTATTTTGATTTGGCGATGCCGACGGGAAAAAATCAAATTATTTTCATGAGTAGCGATGAGGCCCCCTTTTTAATGGGAGCGAATCGACTTGAAAAGCTTGGGTGCATCTGCAAAATGTTAGATGGGGTTCCGACAGCTGAAAAAATTGCCGACATCATCTCCCCGCGAACGTCGATGATCTCTTTGTCATGGGGGAATGGGTTAACAGGCACGATGATCCCTGTCTATGAAATTGCCGCACTTTGTGAGGAGCGAGGAATACGTCTTCATTTAGATATCACACACGTACTTGGCAAGCAAATTTTCGATCTCAAGGATCTGGGTGCAGACATTATCACCTTTGACGGTAAACACCTTCATGCCCCCCGTGGATGCGCGGGTCTATGGATCAAAGAAAAGGTCACATGCAGCCCCCTCATCATGGGCGGGATTGAACAAGGTGGCAAACGTGCCGGCGACCTTGATGTCCCCTCTCTTATCGCTCTAGGAGTCGCCTCTCAACAAGCAAAAGAGAGCCTCGATCTGATATGTACCGAAACCGCGCGATTAAGGCAGCTTTTAGAAACGCAAATTCTTAAAGAGTTTACAAACGCTCGGGTCCTCTTTCAAGACCAAATCCGCCTCCCCCACATCACAGCTATTAGCTTCGAAGGGGTTTCTAATGAAGCGCTTCTATTTAGACTTGCGCAAAGAAAAGTCTTTGCAAGTATAGGGGGTGGCTCCTTTCAGCAGATCGGCATCCTTCTTGAAACGCTCGGCATAGAAGCTAGTATCGCAAATAGCACGGTTAGCTTTTCCTTAAGCCGATACACTACAGAAGAGGAAGTTCTTAATGCCGCAAGCGTGATTGTCGAGGAGGCAATTTCACTTCGCAAAATTACAGGCAGCCTCATATGAATGTACTCACTCAAATGTTTCCCTGGAATCGATACAGTCGTAAATTGATCAAACGCATTAAAACTCCTTGCAATGCCGGACATTTTGACTCAAATGAATCTTCTGAGCGAGAAATGCGTCTTGTAGCGGGAAAAGAAGGCTCTATTGAAGATGGGAACTGCGTTGAACTCTATTGGCTTGTCGATGAAGAGGATGGGGTCATTGTCGATGCGAAATTTCAAACATTTGGTCAAAGCGCACTCATTGCTGCCGCTGACATCGCATGCGATCTTTTAGTCGGGAAAAACTATGGTCAGGCGATGCGCCTAAGCGCCGATCTTATCGATAGACAAGTGCGCGATAAAACAAATACTCCCTCCTTCCCACAAGAGACCTACCCGCATATTAATTTAGTCATTGGAGCGATTGATAATGCAGCAGAGCAATGCTTAGATATTCCATTAAAAGAAAGCTACGATGCGCCGCCGACCCCAATGGGTCCAATCGAGGTGCGAGAGGGTGGATATCCCGGGTGGATTGAGCTGCAAACCGCACAAAAAATCGATCTTATCAAAGAGGTGATCGAAATTGACATTGCTCCCTACATTGCACTTGATGGGGGTGGAGTAGAGGTTATCAATTTGATCGAGAATGAGATTATCATTCGGTATAAAGGCAATTGCACCTCCTGTTTTGCGTCTGTTGGAACGACCCTTTCTTATATCCAAGAGACATTAAAAGCGAAACTTCACCCGGATCTAAAAGTCACACCCGACCTCAACCTATAGCTCCGGGAGCGGAAAATCGTCAACGATTTGGCTCAAGTCAAAAGATTGACCTGTTTCAATTTTTAAAGATGTCGCGGCTTGATCAATTTTTGATGCCTCTTCGGTTGTCATATTGACATTCAAACCTACCCCTAAAATGATTGCCAACTCTCCTTCAAACCATGCCGTTTCACACAAAATACCGGCAATTTTTTTCTGGTTTACCATTAGATCATTCGGCCACTTGATCTTTGCTTGCACTCCATACTGTAATAACCACTTTTGAATGTTTCGAGCGAACTTTAAAGGGATCTTAGTCAGGTCTTTGGGATAATCAGGCAAAAAACGGACAGATGTCATGTATAAATTGCCCTTTGGGGAGATCCACTCTCTCTCAAATTGTCCTCGACCGCGGGTTTGGATATCGGCGATAATTAACGTGAGTTGATCTTTTGGAAACCCCTTTAATTCTCTTTTGGCAAATAGATTTGTCGAATCAATGGATTTTAGGTGAATCTTCTTCATATTTGCTAAAATTATACTACACACGTCATTTTATCCGAGTGAGAATATTAGAGAAGAGACTTTGATTGCTGATGGATTCTTTTCTCTAATCTCTTTAATATAATGCCTATGCTAGATTTTAAAAAATTATCCAAAATTGATTTCCGTTTGATTCCGGTGCTTGGAATCCTAATGCTCATCAGCCTTCTTGTTATTTCTTGCGCGACAAGTGAAATGACACCTAGCGGGTTTGAAGAGCGCATATTTACACCTTATGTTGTCAGCCAAGCCAAGTGGTTTTTTATCGGAACACTAGTCTTTATATGCACAGCTGCCTTTGACTATCGCAAACTACACGAATGGACGTGGTTACTGTACGCGCTCATGATTATTACACTCCTTGGTCTTTTCTTTACCAAGACCATTGTAGGTGTGCAAAGATGGTATCGCATCCCACTCATCGGGATTAGTTTTCAGCCATCGGAAACAGCAAAGCTGATTGTTGTCATTACCCTTAGCTGGTTCCTAGAGAGGTATTCGGATCGAGCAACACGCATTAGTACATTATTTTGGGCAGGCATCATTGTCGGTATTCCCTTTCTTTTGATCTTAAAACAACCGGACCTGGGTTCCTCTCTTGTTTTGATTCCAATGACTTTAATGATGCTGTATTTTGGTAACATCCACCCTAAAATCGTTAAAGGATTGACGTATGTCGCACTGGTCTTTCTTATTTTTATTACATCAATATTTCTCGGCTTGATTCCACACGAAATTGTAAAACCGATGGCGACGAAGGTTTTAAAGGAGTATCAATTAAAGAGATTAGAACCAGGCACTCACCACCAAAAAGCAAGCGAGACAGCAATCGCAATCGGGGGCTTAACAGGAACAGGATGGAGGAAGGCGGAATACACATCAGGGGGCTGGCTCCCGGCGGCATGGACAGACTCTGTCTTCCCATCATACGCTGAGCAATTCGGTTTAGTAGGCGTGATCTTTCTAATCTCCCTTTTCTACATACTGCTTTACCTCTGTTTCCAAGTCACAGCAGCAGCTCCTAACCTATTCGGTAGACTCCTAGCCGCAGGAATCACCGGCTACATCGCGATCCACATTCTGATTAATATAGGAATGATGACAGGCTTTCTTCCCATCACCGGGGTTCCGCTTGTTTTAATCAGTTATGGCGGTACGAGTACTCTAATTACAATGGCAGCCCTCGGTCTTCTTCAAAGCATCTATAGCAGGAGGTTTATGTTCTAATGGCGCAACATCAATTTTTATTTACAGAAGGCAATTGGCTCGGACAAGGTGAGTTGCAGCTGGCCGGATCTAAAGAGACTCTTCCGGTATTCATTCGTTGGGAAATAGAGCCCATAAGAGAAAACGCAGTATTATGTAAGCAAACTGTCGAAGTGCCATCCGCTCAACATAAAGGAGTCAACTACTATACTCTGACACTTCAAACAACATCTACCTTTGAAATTTCACTCAAGAATGAATTTATCTCTACTAAAGGCCATGGATTGATTAAGGAAAATTCTATCACTTGGAACTTTCAAGATGAAGGGACGCTTGAGGGAGAGGAGGTATTTACTCTTCAGAACAATGGAGAGTATCATTTTAATGCCGAGTTTTTCTCCGCTGTTCAGCAAGAGACACGCATTAGCGGCAGAATCTGGAAGACTTCAAATGTCTGATATTGAATATAAACGAAAAAAAAATTGAGAACAGAGCGGTGTAAAGAGTCAGACTCTTTACACCGTTAGAATTGAATTAACCCATCATCCCGGCTTTGATCTTAATATCAACTCCAGCAGGAAGAGTGAGGCCTTTTAATGCATCAATGGTCTTGCCTGTTGGATTTTGAATTTCAATCAAACGTTTATGAGTACGGATTTCAAACTGTTCGCGAGATTTTTTGTTCACGTGCGGTGATCTAAGAACAGTGTAAATCTCTCTTCTTGTTGGAAGAGGGATTGGACCTGCGATTCCGGCACCTGTACGCTTAGCTGTTTCAACAATATCTGCTGTTGAGCGATCAAGCAAGCGTTGATCATATCCCTTAAGGCGAATCCGAATCTTCTGGATTGCTTTTTTTTGTTGTTGCTGTTTAGCCATTGATCTCTCTTACTTTTTGATAATTTCTTCTTGTACTTTAGCTGGAACGCGTTGGAAATGCGCAAATTCCATTGTATAGTTTGCTCGACCTGAAGTAATCGAACGCAAATCAGTAGCGTAACCAAACATTTCGCTAAGTGGAACTTGGGATTCAACAACAGCTGCACTTTTCTGCATTTCTTGCTTTTGAATCTGTCCTCGACGACGGTTAATGTCACCGATAACATCTCCCATTGAAGCTTCAGGCGTTGTCACAACCACTTTCATGATCGGTTCTAAAATGATTGGCTTTGCCTTTGCAGCGGCTTCTTTAATCGCCATAGATCCGCAAATTTTAAAGGCCATTTCATTCGAGTCAACATCATGGTAAGAACCAAATACAATTGCCACTTTGACGTCAACCAGGTTATAACCGGCAAGAATACCGCTAGTGAGTCCTTCCTCAATCCCCTTAATAACAGCTGGGATATACTCTTTTGGAATCACACCACCGACGATTTTACTTTCGATTTGAATCCCTTTTCCTGTCTCGTTAGGTTCAATTTCAAGCTCAACGTGCGCGTACTGTCCACGTCCACCACTTTGCTTCACAAACTTTGTTTGCGATTTAGCTGGAGCAGTGATTGTCTCTTTGTAAGAGACTTGAGGCTTACCGACATTGGCTTCAACGTTAAACTCTCTTCTCATTCTGTCATGCAAAACATCAAGGTGCAGCTCACCCATTCCGGAAATAATCGTTTGTCCCGTATCTTCATCTGTAGAGACGCGGAATGTTGGATCTTCTTCGGAAAGCGCGCTGAGTGCAGTTGAAAGCTTTTCACGATCTGCTTTAGACTTCGGCTCAATCGCCATTGAGATCACAGGCTCAGGGAAGACCATTTTTTCCAAGATAACCTGCTTTTGACCCGCAGCGCACAATGTATCACCTGTTGTTGTGTACTTCAATCCGACGCAAGCTGCAATGTCACCGGTAAAGAACTGATCGCGCTCTTTCCTTTGGTTTGCATGCATCTCGATCAATCTTGAGACACGTTCCTTCTTTTCCTTTGATGTATTGACAAGGTTCATCCCTTTGTCCAATACGCCGGAATAGATACGAACAAATGTTAATCGTCCGACATAAGGATCCGTCATCACTTTAAAGGCAAGCGCTGCAAGCGGAGCATCATCTCTTGGCTCGATGTTAACTTCTTCTTCCGAGTCTTCTAAAAGGCCTTTAACATTCGTACGATCAAGCGGGGATGGCATCCACTCGACGATTACATCAAGCAGTTGTTGCACTCCCTTGTTCTTTAAAGCACTTCCGCAAAGAACCGGATTAATTTTATTGGCGATTACACCTTTTCTGATCACAGCATTGAGTTCTTGAGGAGTCAATGCGTCCGGGTCTTCCAGAACTTTTGTCATAAACTCATCATTCTCATCTTCTAGAAGAGCAAGCTCATCTAAAAGCTCTGCGCGCATTTCATTTGCTCGATCAAGATAGTCTGCCGGAATTTCTTTCTCTTCCCATGTCGATCCGAACTCTTCTTCTTTGAAGAAAAGCGCCTTCATCGTCACAAGATCGATGATTCCATCAAATTCAGCCTCTGCTCCGATAGGTAAGTGAACAGGAATCGCATTTGCATGTAACTTTTCTTTCATGGAAGCGACAGCATCAAAGAAATCTGCCCCCATCCGATCCATTTTGTTAATAAACGCGATACGAGGAACTTCATAAGTGTCCGCTTGACGCCAAACAGTCTCTGATTGAGGTTCTACACCTGACACAGCATCGAAAACAGCTACAGCACCGTCAAGAACACGCAATGAGCGCTCTACTTCTACAGTAAAGTCAACGTGCCCGGGTGTATCAATGATGTTAATCTTAGACGTTTTCCAAAAAATTGTGGTCGCCGCCGATGTGATGGTAATTCCACGCTCTTGTTCTTGTGCCATCCAGTCCATTGTGGCCGCGCCATCATGAACCTCTCCGATACGGTGGGATTTTCCGGAGTAAAAAAGAATACGCTCGGTAACGGTCGTTTTCCCGGCATCGATGTGTGCCATAATTCCGATATTACGCACGTTTTTTACACGATCATTTTCTATCATTATTCCTTCTCCCTTTACCATCTATAATGCGCAAACGCTTTATTAGCTTCTGCCATACGATGGGTGTCATCTTTTTTCTTAATTGTCGACCCTTGATTGTTGAAACAATCAGAGAGTTCACCAGAAAGGGCCTCTTCCATTGAGCGTCCGCTTTTTGCACGAGAATAGTTAATAATCCAGCGCATTGCCAAGGCAGTTCGGCGGAGAGGAGCGATTTCTATAGGCACTTGATACGTAGCACCACCAATACGGCGTGACTTCACTTCGAGTGTCGGCTTTGCGTTTTCCAATGCCTGTTCAAACGCTTCAAGAGGATTATCCGTTCTCTTCACGCGTTGAGCAAACTTTTCAATTGCACCATACACAATGCGACGGGCAACGGTTTTTTTTCCGCTTAGCATCACCTTGTTGATAAATTTTTCTAGCAGTTCACTGCTATAAACGGGATCCGGCTGGACCTTGCGTTTTTCAGCTCTTCGTCTTCTTGACATCGTTTAATATTCTCCAATTCACTCTAGGCGCATTTGCCTATTTAAATAATTACCCGCGTTATTCACAGGAAATATCAGGAGATCAAAACAACTTCACGTAGGTTCAAACAGAACCGGTGCGTGATTTGTGTTTACGCAAACACAAATCACGAACTAGGATCTCATTATATAGAGATCCTAGAGTTACTTAGGACGCTTCGCCCCGTATTTTGATCTTCCTTGCTTACGGTCCTTTACAGCACCACAATCCAAAGCTCCGCGTACAATATGGTAACGCACACCGGGCAAGTCTTTTACACGACCGCCACGGACAAGAACAATGCTGTGCTCTTGTAAGTTGTGTCCTTCTCCCCCGATATAGGCAATAACTTCCTGCCCAGTTGAGAGTCGAACCCATGCAACTTTACGCAATGCAGAGTTTGGTTTTTTCGGCGTCTTTGTTTTCACTTGAACGCAAACTCCTCTTCTTTGAGGACACGCTTGCAATGCAGGTGATCTACTACGCTTTTTCTTTGGCGTTCTATTCTTCCGAACGAGTTGGTTAATCGTTGGCATTCAATATTCTCCCTTCGATGATCAGTTATCAATCAAATTTTGATCAATAAATACCTAGGAAGTATAAGCAATCCTTCGTTTTTTGAAAAGGTTATTCATCGAACTTTTGCAAAAAATAAAAATAAGCAGTTAATTTTAATAAAGAACAAAGTGAAGATTTTCCCCGCCCATTTCTTTGAATAACTCTAAATGAGAAATCCATTCAAGCTCGGCAAGTCCTCGACAAATCGAAAGAGAGCCGGCGATAAAGCAAAGTATAATAAAGATAGAATTATATGAAGTTTTCCATTTAGCAAGATAGCGATGCGAATGCATTGCAAGTAGTAAGGATGGACTCGTCAGTAGAGCAAACACAAATCCATTGATCAACCCAACTTTCACACTTCCGACAAGTGCACATGCGGAAAATACAACAATTGTCTGTCCGCAGGGAAGCAAAACTGTAAAAAATCCAAATAGAAAAAGAGAAAATGGATGGGGGCTTAAAGCAAAACGGGTCAACCGGTGATTAAAACGATTCATCCATGAAAATGAAAAAGAGGGAATGCGTATAACATTTTTTAAACCTATAAATAAGACAACTCCTCCAAATAAAAGACTAGTGATTGCCGGGATATGGAATAATTGCACGAGATGACTAAGCACTGCACCGAGTCCGCCTGCGACTGCGCCCGCAAGAGAAAATGAGAGGGTGCGCCCAAAAAAGTACCATAAACGGTGGGGGTGTAGACCAATTGTCATTACAAGAGGACCACACATTCCCATGCAGTGCAGATTTCCTAAAAGATAAAACGGAAGCATTGAAAACAGTAATGTCAAGAAAACCTCAAAGCAGACAAATTGTAAAAAATGAAAAATTAGCGGCGACGGGATGCATCGATACGAATTTTTTGAGTTTCAATCATAGATAGGGATGTCTTCCCTGATTTTCTAGAGAACCCAAGACTGCAAACAAAAATGAGAATACCAATGAAGACAAAGAAGACTGCGGTGGCTGCACACTGAAAAAAACGGATCCGTTTCCAAATACTCATATGGGCTCCTGATTTGCTTGCTCAATATCCTTTATTACTCTTTGGCGCATCTCAGTGTCAATAATCCCCCACTTATCAAGCAGCTTGTCAAATCGACTTGTTTGAACCAGTTGATCCAATCCGCGATCAAACTTATACACAAGTTCAACTGACTTAGGGTCGGTCAGTGCAACAAGCCGCAACCCCTTTTCCGTTAAAGGTGCGGTCGCAATTTTCACCTCTCCTTTATAGTACCCTTGTGTATACACATAGGCAACAAGCGCGTCCATAATGACACCGTCAATCGTATGATTCATTAAATTTTCTAAAAGAATCGCAGGTCGATCAAAAGGGACAAATAAAATTCTGGGGTGTTGAGCGGTACTAAAGACCTGGAGTGTCTGGCTTTCAAGTCCGACTATTTTTCCTGATAATTCATCTAAAGAACGGATATCTTGGTCTTCTCTGACGATTAAAACAGGACCGACAAGATAAAAGGGATCTGAAAAAGTGTAATGGCTTCTAGTGTATGGATTTGGTACAAGGGATGAAATAATTGCATTATAATTCCCCCTCTCCATCCCTTCGACTAAACTATGTGGACCGACCTCAACAAATCTGACCGAAAACCCCTCTTCCTCAGCAATCTCTATTAAGAGTTCTCGAACAAAGGCGAGCATATGCCTTTCTTTTCCCTGCAGATTTAGCGGGTACCAACTAGAATCGAGGCCAATAAAATATCTATTTTTATCAACTGTGTGTCTTCCTATCCGATTGATACCGAGAAAAATGAACCCGATGACTACAATCAGAGAAAGTGTATATATGATCTGTTTTGGGCTAATTTTTTTCATTCCTAAATATGATCAATTTCGGAGACAAACATATAAGGTTACTCTAATTTTAATAAAGAGGTCCCTTACTATATGTGATGTTCCAAAATGTTTTTTACTGCCTCTTCACCAAACTTAAGACTACCAGTTTTTCCTATTGCCATACAAATCAAAAGAACGTAAGAAGGAGAGAGTTTGTGTAATAATTTTTTTTAATCAAGAGTTTTAGAACCATGATCTTACGTCAAAACTCCATAAAGAAGAAATTTTACATATTGCTAATTATTAGTGAGTTAAGGATGATTTTCACTCAAACGTCAGGTTGCGGACTGAAAATCAAAGATTTAACAATCTGCAAACATGAATCACGATAATTAGCTTGCAGCCATTAGGTTTGACATGGTAGATTCGGACTTAAATCAGCTTGAGAACATAGTGTGGAAACGATGTTCATAACTATAGGATAGGTAACAAAAAATGACATGTTGTGAAGTTTCAGTTACGTGGACTGATTTTTTAAATTGCGCAAAAGAGCGTTGCTCAGGCGCAGCTTTCAATAATTGGCTGGCTCCAATCCGGCTAATTGAAGAGTCTACTGAAGAGATCACATTGGAAGTTCCAAACATTTTCATTAAAGAATACCTTTATTCAAATTTTCTTGAAGAGCTCCGTGCCCTTGTTCCTCTTCGCGCATCCGGAGAACCTGCCATTAATTTTGTCATTGCCAAGTCGGAGCCTACCGAAAAAGAGGAAGCTGCAGAAAAGAAACCCGCAGCCAAGACACATTCGGGATATACAACCTTAAACTCCGGCTATAGCTTTGACAGCTTTATCGATGGACCCATCAATCAATTTGCGAAATCAGCAGCACTCGGCGTAGCAAATCGTCCAGGAGAGCTATATAATCCACTTTTTATTCACGGAGATGTCGGACTTGGAAAAACGCATCTTTTACACAGTATCGGTCACGCCATTCAGAAAAGTAATCGGCAGATACGGGTTCAGTGCGTCACAACAGAATCATTAATCAATGAGTTTGTAAAATCACTTCGCGCGACACGTTCCTTGGATAAGGTGAAGAGGTTTTACCGCAACGATGTCGATGTGCTTCTTGTGGATGACATTCAGTTTCTTCAAAACTTAAAAAACTTTGAAGATGAATTTTGCAGCACTTTCGAAGCATTGATCCACCAAAAAAAGCAAATTGTGATTACCTCGGATAAATCTCCACAGCAACTCGACCTCTCGACAAGACTTGTCGGCCGCATGGAGTGGGGGCTGGTTGTTCAAATCTCACCTCCTGATGTGGAAACTCGCGTTGCAATTCTTGAAGATAAAGCAAAAAAACGAGGAATTAAAATTCCACAAGATGTTGCGTTCTGGATTGCCGAACGATTGACCCGTAACATACGGCAACTTGAGGGCGCTGTAAACCGCCTTTCCGCACAGGCTCAATTACTTGATATTCCAATCACTCAAGAGATTGCCGAGCATATTCTTCGAGACTTTGTCCAACCTGTCGCTCAGAAAAAAATCACTGTTGAGCAGGTATTGCAAGTTGTTCAACAAGCGTTCAACGTCACTATTGAAGACCTTAAAGGCAACTCCCGCATGCAAAAGATCGCAATTGCGCGTCAAGCCGCGATGTACCTCGCATGCCGCACGAATAAGGGGACACTCCAGACAATTGCCGGAGAGTTTGGAAAAACCCACTCAACGCTACTTCATGCCTGCAAGGCAGTTGAAAAGAAAATGGAATCGAATCCATCTCTAACTGAACAATTGGCAAAGTTAGAAAAGCTTTTATCTTGCTAGAACAGTCTCTGGATGAACGGGTCTATTAAACTTATCATACTCGGGAATCTGTCACTTGACTAGAACAGTCTCTCGATGAACGGGTCTGTTAAATTTGTCACACTCGAAGACCTGTCACTTGACTAGAACAGTCTCTGGATGAACGGGTCTATTAAACTTGTCACACTCGAAGA
>JBBDJA010000029.1:14845-62911 GCA_040880105.1 Waddliaceae bacterium
TTGACTAGAACAGTCTCTGGATGAACGGGTCTATTAAACTTGTCACACTCGAAGACCTGTCACTTGACTAGAACAGTCTCTGGATGAACGGGTCTATTAAACTTGTCACACTCGAAGATCTGTCACTTGACTAGAACAGTCTCTGGATGAACGGGTCTATTAAACTTATCATACTCGGGAATCTGTCACTTGATCTGTTTCTAAATAAACGGAGTTACGAGAGGTTTTTACACGCCTCTTCATACACCTTAAGATACTTGGGTAGAATTTTTTTGACTGAAAACGCTTGGCTTGATCGCTCAATACAGTCAATACTCATTTTTTTATAAAGTTCATTATCAGATAATACTTTAAGGGAATATTCCGCCATGGCTTCCACATCACCAACGGGGGCTAAAAATCCTGTGATCCCGTCAAGCACGACCTCAGGAAGTCCGCCCGCACATGTCGCAACGACAGGAACCCCATAGGCCATTGCCTCTAAAGCAACAAGCCCGAAACTCTCTTGTGAACTTGGTAGCAGAACAAGGTCGGAACTTGCTATATATGGATCGACTTCGACTTGCTTTCCAAGAAAATAGACATCTTTTTCAAGTTGAAGCTCTTTAACGAGATGATGCACCTCTTCAATTTGCGGACCGGTTCCAATGAGGAGGAGTTTTGATGGAACCTGCTGTTTGACTAAATGAAAAATTTTGATGACATCTTGCGCCCGCTTAACGGATCGAAAATTTGAGGAGTGACAAAGTAACTTCTCATCTTCTTTAACAAAATTCCCTCGCATCGGTTTTTTTCCGATTAATTCTTTATCGGGGATAAAGAAATTATGAATCACCTCAATGGGCGCCTCGATTTGAAAAAAATCGTTTGTCATCTTAGCTAAATCATTTGAAACTGCGGTCACTCGATCACTGTGGTTAATACTAAATTTCACAATTTCAGAGTACGCGGGGTCTTTGCCGACTAAGGAGATATCAGTGCCGTGGAGGGTTGTAATAATTGCCGGTTTGCAGTTGCGGGTCAGTTGTTTTGCAAGGTATGCACTTGTGGCATGCGGGATTGCATAATGGACATGCAAGATATCAAGTTGATATGCATCGGATACTTGGGCAATTTTCACAGCAAGTGTGAGCGCATAGTCAGGATATTCAAAAAGGTCATACCGATTGATCTCGACTTTATGAAAATGGATCCGAGGGCTTTCCATCCTTAAACGAAAGGGGACCTCATAGGTAATAAAATGCACGTCGTGTCCGCACTCTGCAAGCGTTTGACCGAGTTCAGTCGCCACAACCCCGCTACCTCCAAGAGTTGGGTAGCAAACAATTCCGATGCGCATTAGATCTCTTTTGTTCCTTTTGAAATGGTCATTACATCGTCAATGATGACAGGATTTTCTTTAATCAATCCTTGCGCAAAATCACACCCATTCAGTGTGCCGAGCCGAGAGGCGATACGCAGCGTGCGTTCTTTATAGTCAATTGTTTGCATTTGTGAGCTGTGCGCATCGATCATCTCTTTCCACACCTCTACATGTTGGGAAATATCAACAATGAAATCCACACGATCGTTCGATGCATTTGGATAGTGCAACACCCCTTCTACCCGATGGATAGGAAGGTCGGGTAAAATTTTTGAAAAACGGGCAAAACGGCATGCGGCCCGTACCATCATTCCACACGCCACATGATCGGGATGATTTTGGTTATATTGTACATCCGGTGCTAACACAAGCTTGGGTTTATATTCGCGAATCACTTCAACGATCTTCAAGCGGCTTTCATAATTATCTTGTAGCTCACAATCGGCAAAATCCAAAAATAGTCGGGGCGCGCCAATGATTTTTGCTGCCTCTTCCGCCTCTTTTTGACGGATACTTGCAGTCCCATTTGTACCCTTTTCCCCGCGGGTGAGATCTACTAAAACGATAGAGGCTCCCCGCTTTGACATCTTGGCCAAAATGCCTCCACATCCGAATTCAATGTCGTCGGGATGCGCCCCAAATGCTAAAATATCTACCACAAGTGCCTCAGCTGAGTTGTTTATTCAAGGAAACCTATTGTCTGTCATCAGATCGGCCCTTGCATCTGATTTCAATAAGAAACGAGGAATTCCTTTTAAGCAAACTCTGAATAACTCTAGGTATATTAAATTTTGCTATCATTCGAAAAAACAATCGATCTTAACTATTAGATAGTTAAGTGAGTGTGGTTTTGTCGAATTTCAAAAAAAAAGGGGCTAAATTTAACAACATGACTTTTTCAGAGGTTCCCTAAAGTAAATTTAGTCCATCGTGCCACATACAGTCAAGCCATAGACCTCTTTTGGAAACCCGGGCATAAGAACTTCCACGCATTGGTTCATGGTATGTCTTGTTTTTATGAAATCATCAATGAGTAAAACGACTTTCCCCTCTATATTCTTATTTTTTTTAAGCGAAAAAGAGTGTAGAAGATGCTTTTTTTGCCTTAAATTGCGCATATTCAATTGAGGGGGTTGATAGCTACACTGCAGAAGCGAATGTAGCGGCTTGCAAAATAAGCGGGCCATGGCCTTTGCCAAAAGCAGGCTCGGTGTAAACCCCCTATCAAACGATCTTAGCCATGGACTTGGCACATAGGTGACGATATCGGGGATCGGCCAACCAAGGGAGTCCCACCGTACCAGTAAAAAGGAGGCGAGCGCCTCAGCGACATGTTCATCGCCTTTTTTTCGCAAATGATGCAAAAGGGTAGACCCAGGTCCATCCCACTCAAAGGTTGTTGCAATACGGCCCACTCTCTCTTGGGACAGTTGCAAAAGTTGTAGACACTCTTCACAAAGAAGATGCTTACTAATCTCTTGCGGCAGCTGACAATGATGACAAAAGGGTGGGTACAAAAATGCTAATATCGAGTGAAATAATTTCTGCATCTACTACTCTCGTTTTTCAATGTGAACTAGCGGCTGCTCCCAAGTTCCGTTAATCGAAATCGAAAATAAATCAGAGAATCGATAAAGCACATTGTATGGCTTAATTTGTAGCTGCAAGCCAAGTGTTCCATCCAGACCGATCGTTGAGCGCAATCGCTCATTAAGACACAGCTTAGACATCTTTCCTTCGCTATAAACATTTTTAAGTTTTGTGAGTTGCACCTCTCCTTTATCTAAAGTAAACTCAAGCGTTCCTCTCACCGGGTTTAAGAGAAGCGGATCTACCTTGCACCCTTTCGGAAGAGAAAAGAGAGGGGTGGCGATCGCCTTTTTACTTCGGTTTGAGAAGGTCAATTCCCCTTTTCCCTTTAATAAGTCGAGATTTTTAAAAGAGCCTGTAAGATCTTCCATTTGAAAATCATGCAAGACAAGACTCTTCGGCAGCCATGAGACTTTGGGTTTTAAGTCTTTTCCCATAACCTTCAGAATGGAAAAATTTCCATTCATATCAAAGTGCATTTTAGGAATATGCAAATGACCAATAGGAGAATTAAGGTCGATCTTTTCTGCTAAGTAACCGCTCGCAACTTTTTTTACGTTCTCTGTTTGAAAATGGTAAGGACCGCAAGCTCCATTCAATGTAACGCCGTGGCATGCGATCTCTCTATCTGAAATAAACTCATGCAAAGAAGGGGGGAAAAGACCAAGAATGGATCCTTTGGGTCTTACTTGGAAACTCCACACTCTTTTTGAAAAATTCTCAAGGTTAAATTCTTGAATGTGTACATTCAAGTCCTCTTCATCACCCTTTTGATCAAGGTAGGATTCGATATCCATGGCTTTATTTTCTACCTTAAAGTCGTGAATAGATAATTTAATCTTCCCCCCCCCTTCGTTTACAATGCGATTAAACGCGATCTTTGATCCCTTGTAAACACCTCTTGCGTAGAGTTCTTGCAAATGCGCTTTTTTTAAACGCAGTTCGATTTGGAACCTTCGTAAAATCGGCTTTTGATGATGCGAGAACAAATCAGCACCAAAAAGGCACACTTCTCCATCTAACTCGCTTGGTGAATGAAAACAAAATGTCCCGGATGCTTTTGGGACATATAAGTGCTTTTTGTCAGTTCCAAGACTCATTTCAAGATCGCGTGCAATTAGATGCTTAATATCGAATTGATTTTGTGCAATTTCTCCATGTCCGGTAAGGGATCCTTGAATAAATGTGGCACTACTCTCGGGGATTAAATTCGCTAAAAGAGCTGTTATGTTTTCCCATGAGAGACAGATCGTCTTGTCTTTAATTTCGCAATCAATTAAGCCCCCTCCATGCGTCCTTAGAGCGAGCGTGTGACCATTGACTATAAGCGAAATTGGGTCTTTGATCTCAAAGGATTTATCTTGAAGTTGTAAACTCCCGCCAAGAGTTGCTTGGCTTACGCCCGGAAAGTTGACATCCACTTCCGGAAGAAACATCTTGAGATCATGAGTATGAAAAGTCGCTCTAAAATCGTTGAGTTTTCCATTTACTGCATATGCGTTTTCACTATTGAGCTGAAAAAATCCGCTATAATTTCCTTCAACTTTCAACTTTTGCAAAAAAGGCTGCAATGCTGATCCTAAGGTGTGAAGGGAAGAGAGGGAAGAGTTTTTGTGGATAGAGCGGACTTCAAACCGATTTTTAGAGCCTGCTCGAAACGCAAGTTGAATGGACTCATTTTCTTTTTCCAGATATCCAATCCCATCGGAGTGACGTTTTGAGACCTCACCCCTCAGCCAAAAGCTGTAGTCACCGCATTTACCGTCATTGACTGCAACGACTGTGTGTACAGAAATCATTGAGAGTAGCCATTTGTTCGCCTGAAAAAGAGATCTTAAGGATTTGACAAAGTCCGGTGTCTTTGGATTTAGTGAAAGGTTTGGCGAATCGACTTGTATGTCCATATCCACCCGAAAAAATAATGGACTTATCGAGGGTCTTATCACGACTTTTTCGGCGCTAAAGACACCAAATCTATCTTTAGGAAGTTCAATTACAAGCGACTGTTGCTCCCACTTCGCTGAGTGGACATCAAAAACCTCGATTAATTGCTTTTCAATTGGCCTCTTCAATAACCACAAATAGATGTCTGTGGGCAGTATTAAAAGAGTAAAAATAGTGAGAAAAAAAATCGCGAGCAAACGTCTCATAGCTGCTAGAATAAACAGCTTTAGAAAAAAAATACAGAGCGCTTTAAAAAAAGGATTTTTTTAAAACGCGTTGATTACTTTCGGAGCCTCTGATTAACTCGGGTCGATTCAATTTTGCATGCATTTTTTCTAAAATTTGAAAAAACAACCCGAGGTTAACCACTTGATGGTTAGCCGAGTGTGTTTCTCTTAAATTCCCTCGAAAGAAGTGCTAAATTTAACAATCTGAGTGAATCGGGAGTTCCTTTGGGGAAATTGGGAAAATTTTATCCGGCGACAATCCCCCCGAGTACTTTGCGATTACCGTTTTAGCTAAATCATCCAGTGAACGAAAGCGATTGATGACATTTGCTTGCGGGTCAAAATTTAATTGAATCTCATGCTTTTTGAGAAGCTCACGTAATTCATCTGTCTCCTGACTATTCTTAATCAATACATCTCTTGACTGAAAGTCATAGTCTTGTCTAAGACTGACCACTTGCCAAAATCCGGTTTTTCTATTCTCAGCCAAACGTAAATGCGTAAAACGAGCGGCTTTTATTGGATTTTTTAAAGCAAAGGTCATTGTAAAAATCTTAAACTCCGGATTTCCAATTTGTGAAGACGATTCTCTAAAAAGATAGGTAGCGCAAGAGGGTTCTTGATTTTTTTTGCACGCGCTTTGTGCAATCTGATCAGCAGTAACTGAGACAATTTCGTTTGGATATTGCAATAAATTAAAGTGATAAGCCGGGTGGCTTTCCAACCGGTCAATTTTAAAGTGAACAGAGAGTTCGAAAATAGAATCGAGTTCGCTCTCTACTTTACACTCTTCTTCATCTTGAATTGGCTGCTCATCGATTTTAAACTCTTGCAACCCTCTTTCTACTAATTTCTCGCCTAGATCAAGTAAGCATTCAAGTTGCTCTTTACTTTGAACGAAACCAGGCCCCCGCATCGTCCTTCCGGATAAAATGAGTTTTTCTATGACATGGGTGATATTGGCCTTTTCTAGAATTCCCTGTCTCTTTAACTCTATCAAAGCTGACGCTACTGTATAAGTGCCGGATCTCCCGACTCCTGCGCGGCAATGCACAATTGTCTTTTGCTTCGGGTACTGTAAGGAGATGTGATCTTCTAATGCCTTTAAATATTCAATCTGTTCCAACTCATTGACAGACTGATGATCTTTCCAGTTCGAATGGTGAATACGCGTAATCTCTTTCTCTGCTTGACCGTTCATGTCCACAACTTGATATCGATGAACTTCGATACCGAAATCCATTTTCTTTACCTGAGTTAATGTGACGCTTATATTGCCGATTTGTATTTTGGAGTGATGAAGTTCTGTCGGATAATATAGCTCCATTCCTTCTTCTTTAACGGTTAGATCGACAATGAGATGGCAATGATCAAGAGCTGCTTTCCAAAACATCTCTTGCGTATCAAATCCGAGGGGTTCTTTTGGTCCTATTGGGTATTGAGTCAGGATATTAGAACTTAACAGAATCTCTTGCGGCGCATTTTTAATAGTAAGCGTATCAAAATTGACGTAATTGGCATGTAAGTATGGGGCTTTAAAGCCGTCGACTTTGACGGCAGAAGATTTCACACATTCGATATCCCCAAACCTTGCGTATACTTCAATTGGCGAGTCTAGAGACTCACTATGCATCTGACTTGTTTGATGACGCAGCGCAAAAAATAATTGCTCAACTTTTTCGGATTTAGAGGGTGGTTCTTGAAGAATATCCAAGTCAAGAGCCGGGGGTCTAAATCTTGCGAGTCTACTTGCCATCAATTCTCTCCTACAAAAGAACGGTATTTAAAAACAAACAACACATTAAAAGTATTAATTATAACAAATCATTTCATAAAAAAACAATATTTAAAGGAAAATCCCGCACCAAGCATGAACGATAAGTGAGATCAATGCAAGAAAATGAGGAACTTCCCATAGTTTAGGAGATGTAAAAGGAATTAAGAGAGAGAGCAGCACAATAAATTGCATGGGGAATAAAACAATCTGCACTCCTAAAAGAAGGGCCCCGATAAATGAAATGGCAAGCGTTCCCACACAAAACCAATAGACACTAGAATATCCCCAGTAATGAATAGGGGTCACAAGTATGGGGTGAATTTTTGGATCAAGCTTTCGAGTTAGATCATATGTTGCAAAAGCGCCGAACAACAAAAGGGCATAAAATGGGTTAAATAATGCAAATGGAAGGATCAGCGTTTGATTGAGTAGAGACTTAGCCACAGGATAGCTCCTTAGACTTGGAGCTATTTTTAAAATGCCAAGTAACAGAATAAAGACAATCAGAAAAAATATTTTCCCAAAAAAGAGAAAAACAAGTGCTGTCATCCATAAGGCATGAAACAGAAGCCACCAGATCGCATTTCCCTCTTTCAAAGTTAAAACGCCTTTTGGAAAGGGTCTTTGAGGGTGCGCAATTCGATCTTGATGAACATCCTGAAGATCATCATTTAGCCTAAGGAAAATCGCAAGTAAAGTACCTCCAAAGATCGTGAAAGGAAGTTGGTGCGTTGTGTATCCGATCCCTGCAAAAATCAGCACGGTAAAAAAAAGATGAACATAGGCTCCGACATACGAGAGCCATAAAAATATTTTATCAATGATTTTCATAGGAAAACTGGAGTCTATATAACTTTTCAAAGTGTCCTTTAAGTGCTAAAAGCTCTTGATGCGATCCTTCTTCTACCACTTTTCCATCTTCCATGACAACAATACGATCGACATTCCGAATGGTCGAAAGTCGATGGGCGATTACAATCGATGTTCGATCCTTAAGAAGCGCATTCAAGATTTTTTCAATAATTTTTTCCGTTTCGGTATCAATATTTGCTGTTGCTTCGTCAAAAAAGAAAAGTGTACTCGGGTGTACAAATGCGCGGGTCAACGCAAGTAGCTGCTTTTCGCCCACTGACAAGCTTTTTCCTCTCTCATTGAGCGCTGTCTTGATTCCATCCGGAAATCGTCTTAAAAGCGCCTTTCCTCCCAGCTCCTGCATCACCTTTTCTAAAGAGGCGTGGGAAATGTCCGGATCTCCCAATGTGAGATTTTCCTGAATGGTTCCTGAGAATATTTCCGGGTCTTGGAAAATAACACTCACCTGTTTGCGAATTGACTTTTTACTATATTGGGTAATTTCCTTTCCATTGATTCGAATAGAGCCCTTATTATAGTCATAAAAACGCAAAAGCAAATTTAAAATTGTCGTTTTACCCGATCCTGTCAGACCGACAACGGCAAGCGACTCTTTATTATTAACCACCAAAGAGAAGTCTTTAAGAACAAAATCTTCACCAATATAGGCAAAATAGACTCGATCAAAGACAATCTCCTCAATGTATCGAAGCTCTTCTCCCTCTACCTCTTCAATTGGCTCTGATAAAATCGATTGGAGCCGATTCCCTGCAGCAAAGGCGGACTGGAGGAGGTTATAACGATCAGCTAGGTCAACAAGGGGTCTAAACAACATCAGGGCATATAAACTAAAAGAGAAAAATGTCCCTGCCATAAACTCTCCGCTGACTCTCGACTCTATGATCAAAAGTGCAAACATGGCGATCAAAAAGAAGCCTTGGAAAAAATCAAGAGACGCGAAAAAAAATGCATAGTAATGTATGGCCTTTTTATAGGTGTCGCAGTGCATTTGATTCACTTCTTCAAACTGCTTCTTCACTTGTTTTTGAAGCCCGAAACTTGTGATTGTCGCAGCTCCCATTAAATGCTCTTGAATGAAGCTGTTCATTGTTGAAACAATCTCTCGAATTTTTTCAAAGAGACGCCTTTGATGCAAACGGAAGTACTGCGTAAGAGAGAGTACTATAATAGCCAAGATCCAGAGTAAAATGGCGCCTCGAATATCGATTAGAAAGCTGCCAAATAAAACAGCGGTAAATAAGATGATGCTTCCAAGCAAAGGAACGACACTCTCAGAAAACATCTGATTCAGCTGATCCACATCATGTATTGTCCTTGTCATCAAACTGCCGACGGAATGTCGATCAAAATAGCCAACGTTGAGTTGCTGGATATGTCTATAGACATCTCGCCTTAAATGAAAGAGTGATTTTTGACCCACTCTATTTCTTAACCATACCACAGTGATTTCAAACAGTGTTGAAATAATGATTAATGAAAATACCAGATATGCCTGTTTTTTAATTTCAACAAACCCGCCCCCTTGAATCACTCCCAGAACTTCATTCACCATCTTTCCTAAATAGTAAGGAATAAAGGCCTCTATCACTTTGGCTATTAGAAGCAGAAAAACGGCCATGACAATTGTCAACTTAAACGGCTTTAAATATGTCGAGAGCCAACGAATTAAATGATAATCAAATCCTGCTTTCTTCAAGGTTCTATCCCCATCTCGTGCAGGTCGATCATTGCGCGGTAGTGACCATTGCGTTTATTAAGTTCTTGGGGAGATCCGCTCTCAACAACCCGTCCGTCAAGCATATAAACGATGCGATCCATCTGCTCAAGAACAGATAGGCGATGGGTGATAATGAGGACAGTTTTTCCGATAAAGTTTCTTTTTATCGCTGAGAAAATTTTCTGCTCCGTTTTACTGTCAACTGCAGAAAACACATCGTCAAGAAGCAAGATCGATCGATCGACAAGAAACGCTCTTGCCATCGCAAGGCGTTGAATTTGACCTCCTGAAAGTGTAACTCCCCTCTCTCCAACAACTGTTTGATACTGAAAAGGAAAATCGAGAACCGTTTCATGAAGATCTGCAAGATTGAGCACTGTCTCTATCTCAGCTGTTGTTGCTTTTTCGTTTCCGAATCGTATATTTTCTTCAATGGTCCGAGAGAAGATGAAGGGAATTTGTTCAACTGTCACAATCGCTTCGCGAAAGGCAGAGAGCGGGTACTCATGGATCTCATTTCCCCCAATCTCTATCATCCCATGCGAAACTTCATACTCTCTCATAAGAAGACGGAAAAGGGTTGATTTCCCCGATCCGACGGGTCCTGTAATCCCAACAAAAGAGCCGCCTTCTATAGATAAATTCAGATCGACAAGAACGGGTGTATGACGTGTCGGATAGGTAAAATTCAGGTTTTTAATCTCTATTGAAGAGCTGCCCTTAATATGCAGCTCTTTTTGCGACAGGTCTTGAACCTCTATCGGTTCCTCAAACAAATCATAGAGTCTCTGATAGGCAGCCCGGCCTCTCTGGTAAACCGGGATGACCCAGCCAAGCATCAAAACGGGCAGAAATATGTAGGATTGTATCCACATGAATGTTAAAAAATCTGCAGTGGAAAGAGTTTCCCATGCTCTAAAGTTGGCATAAGCGGCCATAAGAACAAGAACTGCTGTTGTAAGCTTGGTCAAAAAGGCAAGAAATGGAAATAAAGTCCCCTGCAGACCCATCAACCAAAACTGTTGACTTGCCAAATCTTCGCTCTTTTTGGAAAATTTATTATAGAGTGGTTCTTCTGTGGCATACGCCTTGATTACTCGAATAGAGGAAAAATGCTCCTGAACCATATTGCTCAGCTCTCCAAGCAAGTTCTGAACATACAGTGACATGTCGTACAACCTTTTTCTCGTGAGTAAGTTGACAACCGGAATCAAAAATAGAGGGAGAAGCGCAACTGTGGCAAGAGGTGCGCTAATCCAAAAAAGGGCCATCATTCCGGGGACGACAAGGGTAACAAAGAAAAGAGGATACATAAGGCCAGGCCCTAAGACCTCGCGGTAGACAGAGACATCATTTGTCAATCTGCTAAGTAAATCTCCGACCCCGTGCCTATCGAAAAAAGCCATCGATTGCTTTTGTATTCGGTCAAAGAGAATCCCGCGAATCTGCTTCTCTTCTTCTCGACTCACATAAAGGAAGGCAATCCGCATATAATACTTTAAAAGAGCAGATGCAATTGCCACAATTAACATGGCAAGAACCCAAAGAGAAAGAGAGTTTGCTAATTGATAAGAAAATGGGGATGCAGCGCTTGGATCAAACTGCGCCACTGCTTGTCGAAATATGAGTGAGTTTGCAACAAGCAATGCGTTTGCAAGAGCCATCATCAGTACAGCACGAAAAAACGGTGCGCGATACTGAATTAGGATTCGCCTAAGGTTGTAAAATAAACTTTTTTCCATCTCGATCTTTTAAGAATAGGAAAAAAAATTTATTTTTCCCTATAAAATTCTCTCTATCACGCGACTTATATCATTATAAGTTAAAAAAACGAAGAAAATGATGAGAAGAACAGCAAACGGGAGTATTAAGTTCTCCATCATTTTAGGTTTAATTTTCTTCCCGGAAATGATCTCAAAAAGAGAAAAGACAATTGTCCCTCCATCAAGAACAGGGATAGGAAGTAGGTTTAAAAAACCGAGATTAAGACTGATCAGACCAAGCCAGAAGAGCGCCTCTTTTAGTCCAAGCATCGTACTGTGATGAACCATATGCACAATTCCAATCGGACCGGCAAGGTACTTAGGGCTCATCGCTCCGGAAAAAAGTGACCTTAGGGTTCTTCCCATTTCAAAAATGATATTTGAAAATTGAGTCAAAGGATTTGGATTATAAGTCACCGCTCGATCCTGAATAGAAGGAATTCCAAGATAGAGGCGGTTTTCCATTTGATCAAAAGCCTCTTGTATGTGTCGACGCTTCTCCGGATCTTGGATCGCCTCTATTTCCTTCAGTCTTTCCGTACGTGTAGTGGCAACAGAAGCTCTTGCTTCTTGAGAGTTTGGAAGATCGCCTATTTTTTTTGGTGTGACGGGATTAAGCAAGTGAAGAGTGCCGCGAGAATTAATTTGAGACGGCTTTCCAATATTTGATGTTATTGCATTCAGTGCCATCCAATCGACATTCTTAAAGAATTCTGCATCTGCCTCTTCCCAGTGAATCTCTTGAATGGCTTCGGGGTCGCGCTGCACAATGAGTTGCACCTGTTTTTCTTGAAGATTTGAGAGTATCTCATGCGAGTGTTTGACAGGAGTCCCTTGAACAGCAAGGATGCGATCGCCAGGAAGCAATTTCTCGTCCACTTTGGAAAAAAGATATTTAGGGAAGACTTCTTGAGCCTTTTCTTCATCAATAAACCGAAGATCACCCTCAACAATACCGTCTGCAGTTAGGTTATATGGGACTGTAAAAAGGTCACTTCCATGGCGCCCGTTCAACCCTGCTTCAAACTGCCAATCGGTCAATTCTTCACGAAATTCTGTATCGGGATAAATTTCTTTGACACGCACTCTTGGAACGCGGGCAACAAATGTTGTATTTTCTCTTCCAATGGTCATCAAGACACGATCATCATTGAGATTGTTACTAAGCTGCGTTTCTGAGAAGATCAACTCGCCATCGGCCCAAAGCACCCGGTCCCCATAGTTAAGCCCGGAGTCATTCATGGGAGATCCTTCAGGAAGCGGGTTCTCCTTTCCACCCGGCAACCGATCATAAATCACATAGCGTGCCGAAGAAAGAACGCCAATGGTCGGCACTTCCTTGTCCATAGAGAGAGGATGCGGGTATGTCTTTACATTGAATTGAAACGGTTCTCTATTACCTGAGACGACATCTACTTTATATCCATCAAGTGAAAGTTGATCACCGGCAAGCAACGGGGCTTGTAGATGATCTTTAGCTGTGGTGAGTTTATGACCTTCATACGCAACAATTTCATCTCCGGGGCGAATCCCTTGTTCGTATAATTCAGACTGAGGATCAAGCCAACCAATGCGACTGGTCATTTCAGAAAATTCTTTGTCTCTCCCCCCGCTTATCCAAAGAACGGTAAAGACTAGAAAGGCAAAAAGAAGATTAACAAAAGGGCCGGCAAATGCCACCTTAATGCGATCTAGGGGCGACTTTCCAAAAAATCCATCGGAGATTTTGTACGGATCTTTCTTTGTGTCCCCATCCATACCTGCAATTTTGACGAATCCACCAAAAGGCAGCCATCCGATTTGCCATTTCACACCATCGCGAAACCAAGAGTATATCGGTTTTCCAAACCCGACAGAAAACGTTTCTACACGCATTCCCACACGTCTTGCAACCCAATAATGACCGAGTTCGTGAATAAAGATTAAGAAACTCAAACCTAAGATTGCGAGTATGATATATAGAAAACTCATTTAAGGTGGCCTTTTTTAAGTAAGTCAAATATTGGGTCCTGAAACAGCGTATCTTTATCAGATTTTTTTGACCTAACAATAGAAAAAAACTGCGATTGTACTAAAAAGATCATAATTAACTTTCAAATACGCGATTAAAGGGACGACTAAAGTATGCCATATTCATGCATATTTCTTCGAAGAAAAAAATCTAATCCTTGGCTTTTAGCCTCGCCTCTTGATCAATCTCTTGGATTTCTGTTAAGTCACTTACCGCGCAAACTTGATGTTTCTCCATTAAACGCGATAACTTGGTTCCGATTTCGGTCCATTTAATTTCCCCTTCAAGGAATCGGTGAACAAGAACTTCATTCGCAGCATTCATAAAGCATGGAAGACTTCCGCCTTCTTTAATCGATTGAAATGCAAGATCTAAGCATTGAAATCGCTTCGTATCGGGGGTGAAAAAATCGAGTCGGGAATGTTTCGTAAAATCAAAAGGTTGGAACATGCCCGGCAAACGGTTGGGATAGGTGAGTGCATATTGGATAGGAAGCACCATATCGGTAATTCCCATCTGTGCAAGGATGGAGTGATCGACAAACTCTACCATGCTATGGACAATACTTTGAGGATGAATGATCACATCAATTTTATCGACAGGAATATCAAAAAGAAAGTGCGCTTCAATCGCCTCAAGCCCTTTATTCATAAGAGTAGAGCTGTCAATTGTAACTTTTGGTCCCATCGACCATGTGGGGTGTTTAAGTGCCTGAGCGATCGTAATTTTGTTTAAATCTTCTTCAGAGTAGTGCAAAAAAGGACCACCCGAAGCTGTTAAAATTAACCTTTCAACGCATCTCTTTCGTTCGCCTCGTAAACATTGAAATAGAGCGCAGTGCTCGCTATCTACCGGAATGATCTCTGTGCTGTATTCTTGGACAAGGTTGACTAAATATGAGCCTCCGGAAACAAGCGCTTCTTTATTCGCAAGGGCAATATCTTTTCCGGCCTTGATCGCAGCAACAGTCGGGGCAAGCCCCATCGTTCCCTTAATTGCTGAGACAACAAGTTCGGCATCAGGTAGGCTGGCAACTTCCTCAACACCCTGCATCCCCCCAACAACTCGAATGCCCGGGAGTCTTTTTTTTAACTCTTGGGCTTTTTTAGGATTTGCAACAGCAACAAGTTTGGGGTTAAATTCTTTTGCTTGTTCCTCAAGCAAATCGATGTTCTCCCCTGAAGCAATTGCTGTGACTTCAAGCTGGTCTTTTAGGTGTCTTGCGACTTTTAAAGTACTTTGACCGATAGAACCGGTACTTCCGAGTATTGCAATCTTTTTCATAGGCTCTAGAGTATAGCGGCTTTTTCTGTTTATTAAAAGTTTCCTGTACCTGCAAGAGTATAGCGGCTTTTTCTGTTTATTTAAAGTTTCCTATACCTGATATGTTGAGGAGCTTACCTTTCCCCCGGTATTTGCCCAGTCTGTATGAAAGTATTCACCTCGGGGTTGATCGAGGCGTTCATATTGGTGGGCGCCAAAATAGTCGCGCTGCGCCTGAAGGAGATTGGATGGCAACCGAGCAGCGCGGTATCCATCGAAAAAGGAGAGGCCGGAACTCATGCAAGGGACCGGGATTCCCGCAGTCGCAGCGCAGGAGACAACCTGTCTCCATGACTCTTGCATACTTTGGACTTCACCTGCAAAAAATGGATCGATCAAGAGGCTTGTCAGTTCGGGACTGCGATCAAACGCTTGTTTGATATCTTTTAAAAAGACCGATCGAATGATGCACCCCCCGCGCCACATCAGAGCGATATTTCCGCAGTTAACTTTCCAATTAAACTCTTGTGCGGCTTGTCTAATCAACATAAACCCTTGAGTGTAGGAGATAATCTTAGAGGCGTAAAGAGCGTTTTGGATCGCCTCAATAAATTTTTCCTTGTCTCCTGTAAAGTTCGGCGTGGGTCCTTTTAAGACCTCGCTTGCCTTTACCCTCTGCTCTTTCATCGCAGATAGGCATCTTGCAAAGACTGCCTCCCCGATCAATGTGACAGGGACGCCGAGATCAAGAGCGCTGATTCCGGTCCATTTCCCTGTTCCCTTTTGTTTGGCAACATCGAGAATTTTCTCAACCAAGGGGCTGCCATCTTCATCTTTAAAGCTAAAAATATGTGAAGTGATTTCAATCAAAAAGCTGTCGAGTTTACCTTTATTCCACTTAGAAAAGATCTTGCTTAATTCATCGGCTTCAAGACCTAGCAGCTCTTTCATCAGGTCGTACGCCTCGCAGATTAACTGCATATCTCCATATTCGATCCCATTATGAACCATTTTTACGTAGTGGCCAGCGCCTTCATCACCTACCCACTCACAGCAAGGTTCGCCGTTTTCCACTTTAGCGGCAATTCCCTGTAAGATCGGTTTGACTTCCGGCCAAGCGTCAGGGTTTCCACCTGGCATAATAGAGGGACCGTGGCGCGCGCCCTCTTCTCCGCCGGAAATTCCGGCTCCAACAAAGAGGATCCCTTTTTCACTAAGCGTTTGGCATCTGCGTGTGGTGTCGTTATAGTGGCTGTTCCCTCCGTCAATAATAATGTCGCCTTTATCTAAAAGAGGAAGGATCTGTTCAATGATTTTATCGACAGGAGTTCCGGCTTTAATCATAAGCAAGATTTTGCGCGGCCTCTGAATTTTTTGGATCAGTTCTTCAAGCGAATGGGTTCCGATGATTTGAGATCCTTTTGCAGGCCCTTCAAGAAATTCATCGACCTTCTCTTTTGTGCGATTGTAGACTGCGACTTTAAAACCGTGATCATTCATGTTCATCGCTAAGTTTTGTCCCATCACCGCAAGTCCAATCAACCCAATATCTGCCTGTGTCATTTCCTTCTCCTTTTTTCTGAGAGTATAAATAAATTTTTGAAAAAGTCGACCCCTTTCCCTTACTTTTCAAACCTTAAAATGCTTGATCTAAAGAAAAAGATAAGCTACATTTTAGCGCCTAAAACGTCCTCGTAGCTCAGTAGGATAGAGCGGTTGCCTCCTAAGCAACAGGTCGCACGTTCGAATCGTGCCGGGGACAAATCTATTAACGATTCTGCACGTAATTTCGGATCCCTTGGGCGATTCCCCGTGCCAATCGGTTTCTGTAATAGGCATCTTCGATAAGCTTACTTTCCTCTTGATTCGTTAAAAATCCAGCTTCTATAAGGATCGCGGGCATCTTTGTGTCCCGTATCACGGCAAAATTTCCGTGCTTTGTCCCACGTGATTTTGCTTGCGTTGAGGTTAAAACGGTGTCAAGCACTGCGCCGGCTAGTACTTTTGCACGCTCTGATCTTTCGCTTTCTTCTTTGTAGTAGAAGACTTCAATTCCTTGAGCGCTTTTGTTTGGGGCCGAGTTATAATGGACACTGACAAATAGGTCGGGACTGTTTGCATTGGCAAATTCAGCCCGCACATCAAGTGGAATAAAAACATCGTTGCTTCTTGTCAATATTGTTTCATAACCGAGCTGACGTAAGTATCTATCAAGGAGCTTTGCTGTGCTAAGAGTAAGATCTTTTTCGATCATATCTTTGATGTGTGGTGACTTTGCCCCTTCATCTTTTCCTCCATGCCCCGCATCAATCATCACCCTAGGACGTTTGTTTAGACGCATTAAAGGAGTTGCAACAATTTCCTGAGGATCAGATCCGGGTGCAAGCGTCACATTATAGGGAGGATTTATGCTCACCGGTGAGCAGCTTGTAATACAGAGGGCTGTTATAAAAAAAAGAAATCTATTCACACGCTTTCCTTGCCTCCACACGGTCATCAAAAGGAATTTTTTTATTTGCTATCATTTGGTCCGGCTCATGTCCCCGACCGGCAATCAATACCACGTCCCCACGCTTTGCAATAGAGACTGCATAGGATATTGCCTCTCTCCTATCGACAATTGCCTTATACTGCCCACTTGGAGTAAATCCCAAGAGGATCTGTTCAATGATACTTTGCGGATCCTCTGTTCGAGGATTGTCGGATGTGATAATGCAATAATCCGAAAATTTTTCACACACTTTTGCCATTTTTGGTCTTTTTCCCGGGTCTCGATCTCCCCCGCATCCAAAAACAGTGATCAATCGCCCATTTTTTAGTGAGTGTAAAGTCGAAAGCACATTCTCCAACGCATCTTCTGTGTGAGCGAAGTCGACAAAAAGTGAGATTCCCCTCGAGTTATCAATCGGTTCAAGGCGCCCGGGAACAGGTGGAGCATCTCTGAGCGCATCTGTCACATCTTTTAGGTGCCATCCGTTGGATACTCCTAAGGCACAGGCGGCTAAATAATTTTCTACATTAAAACATCCAACATATGGAGAGCGCACGAAGAGCGACTCTCCTTTGTAATGAACATTAAATGTCGTATGAAAGGAAGTTAGAGAAACCTTTGTTGCGCGCACATCTCCATTTTCCCCATATGTAATGATCTCACCTTTTGTTCCTTCGATAATTTTTTGATGCCATGGGCAGTTACTATTCACGATTGCTTTTTTGATCTCTTTTCGAAACAGCAGGTTTTTTGCCTGTGCATAAGCCTCCATTGTCCCATGATAGTCCAGATGATCTTGAGTAAGCTGAGTGAAAATTGCAGCATCAAAGGAAATGCCATCGACCCTTCCCTGAGAAAGAGCGTGAGATGTCACCTCCATAACGCACGCATCCATCCCTTGATCCACCATCTGACGCATCAGATGTTGATTGCGGCAAATATCGGGTGTCGTGTGAGTCGGGGGATAAATCTGATCTCCAATTTGATACTGAATCGTTCCAATCAGCCCGCTGGAAAGTCCCATCTGTTGGAGCAGATGTTGAACCATAAAAGTTGTTGTGCTTTTCCCGTTCGTCCCCGTGATACCAACTGTATAGAGAAGATCGCTTGGATTTTTATACAGACGGGAGGCTAAAATAGCTTCTAATTCTCGAGGGCGAGGGTGTTCTACTTCAGTTCCTTGGGCACTAAGGACTGCGGCAGCGCCGTTTTTCCTCGCTTCTGCGATATACTCTTGGTTTCCCGCAATAAAAAGATCGCCGAGCTTCACATGTTTTGAGTGAGAAGAGAGACCATAGACCTCAATATCACGGTGAATTTTCACATGAGGGATCCCCTCAAAAAGTTTACATATTCCAATCATTGTACAATTGATTTAACCGATTTAATTCTTCTTTTACATCTTCATCATTCGGGTCGTCCTTTGGAATACCAAGATATTCTAAAGCACGAGTCGCGATTGCCGAAAAGACCGGAGCTGCCGATAAGCCGGCATTATGGTTTTTTCCAATCCCCGGAATGTAGCGATAGGCAGGTTCATCCATTGTAATAGAAAGCACAAACGCGGGACGATCTGCCGGAGCTATCCCCACAAAGCTTGCCACTGTCTTCATGTTTGTGTATTGTCCATTTTCAATTTTATTGGACGTGCCTGTCTTTCCGGCATTCGTGTAGCCGGGAAGCGCCGCTCGCGTACCCGACCCACCCTTTTTTGTGATATACTTCATTGCATGGCGCACAGTATCGGCAACCTCTTCCGGCAGTACCCGCACCCGATTTTCTGATTTACCCTTTAAAAGCGTGGGCGTCACCATATACCCCCCATTTGCGATTACGGCAATCGCCCGAATAAGTTGCAAACTGTTTACCTGAATATTGTGACCCATCGCAAGAGAAAAAGGAGTTGGCTTTGACCACTCAAGTGCCCCATTGGGGTGCATCTTTCCCGGCGTTGGAACAAGCCCAAGACTCTCTCCCGGCAGCTCAATCCCCGTTTTTTTTCCAAATCCGAATCGTTCTGTCAAGACATCGCGGTACCATTGGTTCCCCTTCTCCTCGATTACCCGCTGAATGATACGCCCCATATAAATATTTGAAGAGCGTTGAAGCCCCATCCACATGTTCAGATATTGATAGTGTCCCACATCGTGAATCGGTCTTGATCTCCCCGGAAATTTCCCGTCCGAAGTGGCGATTTTTTCCTCGGGATCAAAAGAGTCTGCTAAAAGTGCGGCTGCAATTGTAAATGGCTTCATAACGGAAGCTGGCTCATAAGCGTCTGTAATTGCTCTTAATTTCGTATCTTCGACTTTCTCTTTGTCGTTATAGTAACTCTTGTAATCATCCGGGTAGAAAAAGGGGTATTGCGCAATTGCCATGATCTCACCGGTAAACGGATCCATCATCACGGCCCATCCAGACTTTGCTTGGCAGATTTTCACTCCTTTCTCAATCTCCTCTTCGGCAATTGCTTGTAAAACATGATCAATCGTCAAGTGGACATCATTGCCATTTTTTGGAAGGTCAATCACCTCACCCGTTTCAAAACGGTTGCGTGGAGAGCGCTTCATCCGTCTTTTGCCTTGTGAACCTTTTAGGTGGCGATTAAGGGTAAATTCAAGCCCGCCTGTCGGGGTTGCCTCTTTGGTCACCTCATCGCGGCTATTTTGTACAGTATGAAGAACTTGACCCAGCAGCTTTCCATATGGATGGGAACGCCGATAATCCGAAATAAAAAAAATGGCATTCACAGCGATTTTATTCTTCTTTGCAAATGGACGCCACCAACTTAGAATTTCCTCTTTTTTTAAAGGATCCAAGTTAAGCATTAATTTGCGACTGCGACTCTTCATATAAAACTGCAAAGCAAACGATGCATACTCCTGAGGTGTCAAAGGGAGAATTTCCAGCAAATTTAAAATCACCTCCTTTTTTCTGTCAGCCGGAATTGAATCGGGATCGACAAAAAGATGAGCGGTTTCTAAATCAAGCGCGAGCGGCCTTCCGGTTTTTGAATAAATCGTCCCACGCGTAAAAGGCTCTTTCACAACAAAAAAATGCTGACGTCTTGCAACCTCCGTCCATTGATCTCCTTCCATGATCTGTAGACGATAAAACTGCATAATCAATAGAGAGAAGAAAAAAAAGAGGGAGATGAGCAAAAATAAAAGACGCTTTTTTCTCAAAGATCGTCCTCCAAAATCACTCTCTCTTCGGTTGTCGGATAGCGAAGATGTCCGTATTCAGGCTCTCTTAGCCATTTGAGTAAGATACTTGGTCTCTCAGACCGCAAGATCTCCTCTTGCAGTCTTGCATTTTCACGCCTCAGGATACGCAAGCGTTTCTCCACCTGAGGAATGGTGAGCTGAAGAGAGATCAATTGGTTCCGTCTTGTAATATGCAAACCAAATAATACGAAAACAGTCACTAGACAAATGAATACTTTTTTCACTAAATCAAAGTTTTTTCGGGAGTTTCTCTACTGCACGCAGTTTCGCGCTTCTAGCGCGCGGATTTGCATCTATCTCCTCCTCGCTTCCGATAATTGGCTTTTTCGTTAAAACCTTCACATCGGGCTCTTTGGGAAGGATGAAGTGCTGCTTTCCTTCAATTACTTGTGTACTCTCACTGGACTCGCGAAACAGTTGTTTGACAATTCGATCTTCTAGTCGATGAAAACTGATAATTGAAAGCACTCCTTGAGGCCTAAGAAGAGAGATTGCTTGAGGAATCACACTCTCCAGTTGATGAAGTTCGCGATTGACTGCGATGCGTATGGCTTGAAAAGCTAAAGTTAACGGATCAAGACCCTTTTTTTTCCATGTGACAGGTCGTAAAACCTTCACGAGATCCTCTGTCGTTTCAATAGGCTGACTCTCTCTCGCCTCAACGATTGCAGCCGCGCAGGCGCGCCACTTCTTCTCCTCACCTTCTCGGAAGATCTCTCCGAGCTCTCTTTCTGAATATGAATTCACAAGATCTTTTGCGGTAAAGGCTTGCGATTGATCCATTCGCATGTCGAGGGGACCTCTCTTTTGAAAGCTAAATCCTCTTTCGGCTTGATCAAGCTGCATCGAGGAGGCGCCGATATCCATCAAAATTCCGTCGACTGCATCAACTCCACATGCATTCAGCTTCTCGCGCATATCGGAAAAATTGCTATGAATATACTGACACTTTTCCTGAAAAGGCGAAAGTCTCTGCATTGCAATCTCTAAAGCGGTTTCATCTTGATCGAACCCGATAAATTGCTCAATTTCCGGGTGGCTCTTTAAAATAGCCTCCGCATGTCCGCCGGCGCCTAGAGTTCCGTCGACAAAAACTTTAATGCAACGGCCCTCAAACAACTGAAGGACTTCATTTAATAATACGGGTTTATGATGTTGTGAACTCATTTTAAAGCCTTCCACGCGTCATGAATGATCTCTTTTAGTGTATATTTCGGACTCCACTCCAGCTCTTCGGCGGCAAGTGAGCCGTCGGCCACAAGGCGAAACGGGTCTCCCACTCGTCGCTCCCCATTGAGGGTAGTGACTTCTCTTCCAATCTCTGTTTGCACTGCGTCAACTACCTCTTTGACTGTAATTCCTCTACCTACACCTAGGTTATACGCTTTTGACTTTCTTTCCTTAAATAACTTCTCTAAAGCTTTAATATGGGCGTTTGCTAAATCCATGACATGAATATAGTCCCTTAGACATGTTCCATCTCGCGAGGGATAATCTGTACCGAAAATGGTAACTTTATCATTGCCTTCAAGGATATTTCGTAGAATAATCGGAATGAGGTTATCTTCCCGATCCTTATGATTTTTTAATATCCCCATCGGATCTCCCCCTGCAGCATTAAAGTATCTCAAACTTGTGTACTTAAGTCCATATGCCAAAGAAAAATCACTTAAGATCATCTCTATCATCAGCTTTGATCGCCCATATGGGTTAATCGGGTTTTTCGGGTGCTCTTCTTTGATGAAATCGTCTTGTGGTACCCCATAAATTGCCGCTGTGGATGAAAAAATGAGAGTTTGTATGTTGAATCTGCGCATCGTATTCAAAAGAATAAGCGTCTTTGCCACATTATTTATATAATGCCTTGCCGGATCCTTAACAGACCCTCCCACATCGATGCTACCGGCAAAATGCATGACAGCATCAATGCGTCGAGACCGAAACAGCGCATCCAGCGCAGCTTCATCCCCCATATCGCCAACAATTAATTCACCGCTGATGACCGCCTCTTTTTTCCCTGAAGAGAGATTGTCGTAAACAATCGTCTCATACCCCGCTTGATTGAGCGCGAGATTGACATGAGATCCAATAAAACCGGCCCCTCCAACGATAAGTACAGTTTTTTTACTCATTCACTGTCCAATTTTTTCGCATATTAGGCCAAAATCCCCTTTTTTCTGAATGATTTTACCGATTCCACTCCTATTTTGGCTAGATATTATAAAAAATGGTATAATGATCTTAGAGGAGAGTTGCTTATGACAACAATTGATAAATTAGATTTAAGTGTCTACAACATGTATGCAGTGCGTGCACGCATGATGGAGCAGATCAACAATCAGTGGCGCTTAGACCAAGCGTCCACAATTCCGCCTCAAACACATGTTCTGGACATCCTTCCCAAATTAACAGAGCTTGATATACTACTTGGCGTTGTTCCCTACTCAACTCCTTGGGCGTATTTTACCCCTCCTGCTTCCTTTCGCAATATCCGTCGTTCCCCTTTTACTTTTTCGCGCATTGCACCCACTCTTGGAGAACAGCACAAGCTTGAGGAAAAACTCTACCAAGTGCCTTGTAGAACAAAGAATGAGGAAGACGAAAAGCAGACATTATTCAACTGCTTTAATGAAGTTTCGAAAATTAACAGCTGGATGGGGCACATCATTGGCCGCATCGGCCAATTCCTCCAGGCTTAAGAACAGATGATGCGTATAAACTGGAAAGAAAAACTGGGTTGGGGGGAAGAGCATGTAGAAGACTTGCGCCTTGCCGGGTATGCCTATATTAGGCAAGGTAGATACGATATTGCTTTAACTTTTTTCGAAGCGCTCTGCGTACTCGATCCCGAAAGTGCCTATGATACACAAACTTTAGGCGCTCTTTATGTGCAACTCAGTCGCCCAAAAGATGCGCTTAAATATCTCGATCGCGCGCTTAAGATAGATGGCGATCACGCTCCCACCCTCATTAATCTTTCTAAAGCTCTTCTAATGCTTGGTAAAAAACAAGAAGGCTTAAAGCTTGCCCGCATCCTCTCAAAAGAAAAAGACCCGTCTGTCTCTAATATTGCCCGCGCGCTAATGCTCGCTTACGAAGAGTAATTGGCTATATTCCCACAGTTTCGCGTAGATTTTTAACCACACGTTCAATCTCTTTAAGCTCCAGCAGAGGATAGAGGGGAAGAGAGAGCGTCCTAGAGTAATACCTCTCCATTTCAGGGAAATAGTCCGAGATGTCTCCTGAGATATTTTCAATGGCTGAGTGGCGATAAAGCGGGATATAATGCAGCTGCGTTCCCACTCCTTTTTCAAGCAACGCACGCATGACAACTTCTCTACTTGTTCCAAGCGCGTCAAAGTCGATCTGCACGACAAACAAGTGATGTGCTGTTTTTTCATCCAATTCAGGTGAGAACATCTCAAGATGTGGGAAATCAGAAAGAAGTTTGCGATAGTGAGAGGCAGCTATGCGCCTTTTAGAAATAAATTCATCAACTCTTTTTAGCTGACTTAGCCCCAAAGCCGCTTGAAAATCTGTAAGATGGAAGTTGCCAGTCGTCTCTTTGATGTCGTACTCCCAAGGAATATCGACCTTTCTTTCAATCCCATTATTCCGAAACAACTTCAGGCGCTCATACAAATTCGGGTCATTTGTGGTCACCATCCCACCTTCGCCTGTCGTAATTGTTTTAGCGGGGTGAAAGCTGAACACAGTCAGATCAGAGAACGCGCAGGAACCTACCATTTGTCCATCTTTGTACTGCGAGCCGAAAGCGTGGGCGGCGTCTTCGATAATGACAGCGCCCGGATCCTTGAGGATTTGGCTGATTTTCTGCACGTCAAAAGGAATTCCAGCAAAATGGACAGGCAGGAAGACAGTTTTTCCTCGGCTTATGGGTTGATTGATATTTTTCTCAACAAGAGAAAGATCAAGAGAGCCTGTTTTGCGATCAATATCGATAAATCTTGGAATCGCTCCGCGCGCAATTCCACAAGCAGAGGAGGCAATAAAACTGTTAGGCGTTGTCAAAAACCGATCTTGAGGATTGAGATTCACAGCAAAAGCAGATGCATGAAGCGCAGATGTTCCGCTATTAAAGGCAACGGCATACTTTGCCCCGACATAACGAGCGACTGCCTCTTCAAATTCAGCTGTTTTTTCTCCTCTCGTGATCCAATCGGATGTCAATACTTGACTAAGAGAGTCGATATCATTTTGATCTATTGTTTGACGGGCATAAGGTAAAAACATAAGAGACCTATTGTGTCGCAGGTTGCATCATTTAGTCAATCTTCTTCTTGCTCGAATTCTTCTTGGTTTCAAATGGGCAATTCAGTTAAAAACGATTATAAATTTAAACGAGGTATGAAGATGACGCAAGTAAAAGGATCGGAAACTTTGCAAAACTACTTGCAGGAGAGCGAAAAATTCGAAGAGCAAAGCATCGAGCTCATCCTTGAAAGCATTGAAAGATTTAAGCAGGAAGCTTTTGAGGATAAAGAACTTGTGCAGTTTTTCAAGGGAGAGTGCGAGTATTATCAGGGAAAATACGATCAAGCGCTTCAATACTACCTCCTAGCCAGATCCGTTCCTCAATTTCAATTTTTCTGCAATCGCGCCTCCGCACACATCGCTTTCAATAAAGGGCAAACGGAAAAGGCGATGCGTTTTATAGAGAAAGCTCTCTCATCTTCTCCAAGCGACCGAGAACTGCTTGCTCTTAAGCAAAAAATTCAAGAACCGAATGACACCTTCTCCTTTGAGACGAATTTTCAAGAAAGCAGCCCTCTCAAAGAAGAAGATGAAGAGCCGTCCTTTGACCTCTCTCAAATTAATTTTAAAGAGGAAGAGCAAAATCAATACATAGCTGAAAAACTCGGCAGCGATCTTACCCTAGAACATGCAATCGAAGCGCGTACAAAAGCATTTGACCAGCTGCGCTCGGAGCTAATCAGTGAATATCTCAACCAATCGGAAAAAAGGCAGGATCAAGTTGAAAAAGGAGTCTATATCTTAAACGGCACATGCAGCGCCTCAAAAGAGATGTCTCCTGCCGCTCGGTTTCTCTATGGAAAAAGGCAAACGCCTCTCTCTTGCAGCGGCTTTTATATTCGTTGGGAAGGCAAAGGGATCGTTGTCAATCCCGGAGAGTCTTTCCTTGAGAACTTTCATGAGCAAGACCTTTTTGTAAAAGATATTGATTACGTCATTATTACTCGCGATAACCCAAGGGCATACGCAGATATTAAGCGAATCTATAATCTCAACTATCAACTCAATCAAGTGAGTCCTGAGCTACATGTCATCAACTACTACCTGAACCAAAAGGCATACGAAGAGCTCGGACACACCTTAAAGCCGCACTTTAAACAAGAGCGCGACACCGTTCATTGCCTAGAGCTTTTCTTAGACTCTCCGGACGTTGAAAATATTCAGCTCGACAATGGGATTCTCCTTCATTACTTCTCGACAACCCCAAGAGATTCGTTTTTCCCTTCTTCCGATAAATCGCAACTCGGCAGTCAAACTCCCTACTCGCTTGGGATTCGTTTTGAGTTGACGACGATTGAAGAAAACGAAAAAGTCACTCTCGGTTACGTGACCGGCACCTCATGGTCGCCGCTAATCGCCCACAACCTTGGTAAATGCGATCTTCTGATTACAGGATTCGGAACCACAAATCTCAATGACTATAGTAAACTTAACTATACCGAAGGAAACCTCGGCTATTACGGAACATTTTCTTTGACCGAAGCAACGGCGCCAAAACTTGTTGTTTGCACAGAGTTTTCCGGAAGAGAAGGAGATGTCAGACTAGAAATTGCGAAAAAATTGCGCAGTGAATTGAACATCGACAAAGAAGCCCCATCTAAAACGCAAGTGCTGCCCGGAGACCCAGGTCTTATGGTCGATCTTAAGACTTTTACTATTAAATGCTCTGTCACAAGAAAGAGCCTGGATCCGGCAAATGTGCGGGTGGTAAAAACTCATGAAACATTTGGGCATCTACAGTACCTAGCTCCGGACTGCATCTTATAAAACAAGTAGAGGACGATGATCTTCCATCAAATTTACACACCCGGAATTGCCGCTTATTCATATATTGTCGGCTGCTCTGAAACAAAAAAGTGTGTGATTGTCGATCCGATCAGAGATCCGAAACCGTTTGTAGAGATCATAGAAAAAAGTGCCCTTACTGTCTCCGGGATTTTAGAGACCCATGTGCACGCAGATTTTGTCTCTGGAGCCAAAGAGCTTAAAGATGCCACGGGAGCCCCCATTTACAGCTCTGCAATGGGAGGTAAAGAGTGGCTCCCGCACTATGCCGATGAACATCTCAAAGATGGCGATGTTCTCACAGTCGGCACAATCGACATCCAGGCGCTCCACACCCCCGGCCACACACCCGAACATCTCTGTTATGCATTATATGAGGAGGTTAACGGGGAAAGGCTCATCTTCAGTCTATTAACAGGTGACCTTCTTTTTGCCGGCGACATCGGCCGGCCTGACCTAATGGGCGACCGAGCGACTGAAATCCTTGCCCCCAAGCTCTATGAATCTATTTTCCAACGGATTGTGAAACTTCCAGACCATGTCACTGTCTATCCCGCGCACGGCGGCGGCTCTCTTTGCGGAAAGTCTATCTCAAGTAAACGCTCGACCACCATCGGCTTGGAAAAAAGAGAAAACCCGATGTTGCAAGTGCGGTCATTTGAAGAGTGGTATCAACGACTAATTAAAGACATGCCGAAAGCGCCGCCATATTTTTCTATCATGAAAAAAGTCAATGTCCGCGGTCCAAAGCTCATGCGCGAAATCGCCCCGGTGATTTCATCCGATCTTCCCGAAGATATGAATCGACTGACAGTCATTGATACACGTTCTCAAGAAGCAATTGCAAAAGGGTACCTCCCGCACGCATTCCATATTCCGCTGGATAGTAAGCTTGTCTTCTGGGCCGGCTGGATCATTCCCTATGATGAACCTCTGCTACTCATCGTTACAGATAAAGATGCTGCCGAGAAGGCAAAAAGAGAGCTTTTGATCATCGGTCTTGATCAACTCAAGCATATTACCGTTGGCTATGAGAAAGATGCATCCGACCTTTGGAAAGTGACCCAGTTACATCCATCAGAGCTCTCTAAGTCAGGCGCGCAAGTCGTCGATGTGAGAAGCGATGCGGAATGGGATTCAGGACATATCGAGGGCGCAACTCACCTATCAATCACAGAACTTGCCACAGGGCTAAAAAGCGACCTAGACAAATCAAAACCGATTGTCACAGTATGCGGCTCCGGCCATCGCTCAATGATCGCAGCCTCTCTTCTTAAAAAACAAGGCTTTCAAGACGTCATGAGCTTGACCGGTGGAATGAATGAGTGGAAAAAGCTGCAATAGCGCTTTTGATTTATCATTTATTGCCATAAAATAATGCCCTCTTACTATTAAATATGGACACTTATTTATGAAAAAATTATTTACCACCCTTCTTTTCCTTATCTGCCTCCAACTGGGCGCAGAGACAGCAAATTTTGAACACATTCCAGCCGACACTGCCTTCTTTAGTGGCGGACTTGAGCCTTTCCCTTTGAAAGAATACATGACGCGTTATAACTTCAACTCGGGATTTTCCTCTCCTGCTTCTGATTTTATTAATGAACAATTAAAAAATGACCAGCTTGGAATTAGAGATAACGGATACCTTACGCTTTATAATGTAGGATATTCAGTCGTTATTCGCATTCCGCTACAAAGTGAGGAGCTTTTCCGTCGCTTTCTGCAAAAATTTGAAAAAGAGATGCAGATTGTTGGAACGGATCAGACTTTAGAGAATCTATCTTATAAATCCTATCCTTTAGAGAATGAGATAGCAATCTTTGTGACCTCAAATGCAGAAGTTGCAACAATTGTTTTAGCCACACCTTATTCTACACAGGAAGAGCTCCTAATCGCCTTTGGAATCGAGAAGCCAGCTGTCTCACTGACCCCTCAGACTCTAGAGTCGATTGCTGAAAAGTATGAATTTGACAGGAAAGCGATTGGCTTTGTTGACCATTTGCAGGTATTTGAGAGATTCAAAACGAAGCAGCCGACGCTTGAAGATGAGGCAATAGAAAAGGATATAGCGACCTTAATCGCTCTTTTCCCTCGCACAGTCTTTGGATCTACGATGCTTGATTTAGGCAAAGGGAGAGTCAATTCGAAGGTATGCCTCGAGTTTAAAGAAAAAAAGATTCTCGATATTTTTGCAAGCCTCCAAGGAAGTTTTCCAAAGCATCTGTTGGATAGATCCGCACTAATCACAACGGGTCTTGGACTAGACTTAAATCAACTCATTCCGGCTTACAAAGAACTTGTAAGTTTTATTAGAGAAATGAAATTTGAAAGCGCTCTTTTTTCTAGGGACCCTGAAGAAATGCCCGCTGAAATGATTCAGACGGTTGCTATGCTCGATGGCTTCAAGGGTTCTTCCATTGCTATTTTTAGTAGTGATCCTGAAAACATGGATGCAATATTTACGGTATCAACAGAAAATCCTCTTCAGCTAGCGCAAGTCATGTCAATGATGCCCATGCCAATTGCTATAAATGAAATTCCCGAAGATGGGGATTCTGTAGAGGTGCAGCTCGATGAAAAGATCACAGGGCAATATGGAATTAAAGGCAAACATCTCGTCCTTTATTTCGGGAAGGAGAGCGCAAATATTGCAGAAGCACTAAAGACTGAGAGTTTGAACAAAGAGGGATTTCTCTTTTTGAACGTTACGGATGTTGATCATCTAAGCAGTTTGTATCCGATTGATGAAAATATGATTCATGCACTTAGAGCAATTAAAAGCATGGAAGTATCACTCTCCATGGGCGAGCATGGACTCGATTTCTCATCTCAGACTGTTTTAAAGCAAAAATAACACGTGAAGAAGGGGGCCTTTCTGCCCCCTTCTTTTAGACTTCCCCTAATTCTTCAAGAAGTTCGATAAGCTCTTCGCGTTTGAATGTTTTTAGAACGCCCTGATCATCGACACCGATAACTTCTTCCATTAAGCGCCCCTTTCTGCGAATCAGCTGATCAATCCGCTCTTCGACAGTATTTTTAGTCATTAGCTTGAATATCTGAACGCCGCGCGTCTGACCGATACGATGGACACGGTCTGTTGCTTGGTTTTCTTTTGCCTTATTCCACCAGCGGTCGTAATGAATCACAACGGAGCCTGAAGTAAGGTCAATTCCTGTCCCGGCAGCGCCAAGAGAGCCGAAAAAGAGTTGACAATCAGGATCTTCATTGAATCTCTTTATCTCTGCTCCGCGGTCTTTTGTGCTTCCGCGAATTGTCGCATAAGAGACCTTAAGCTCTTTTGCATACAGCTCCATAATATCTAGCATTGAAAGATACTGTGTAAAGACAACCACTTTTTGACCGCTATCAAGCGCTTCTGAAAGCAATTCACAAAAGAGATCCCACTTACCCGATGTGTACTCTTTATACTCTTTTGGTGTTTTTAGATACGCTCCCGGATGGTTGCAAATCTGCTTTAAGCTACTAAATAGCGCAAAGATATGCATGTAAGGAACTGTCTGCTCTCGATTATGCAGCTGGTGTAAAAGAGCCTCTTTTCTTTGCAGTATCAACTCGCGGTACATGACTTGCTGCATCTCCGAAAGTGTGCAATGAGCGACCTCTTCACTTTTCTCCGGAAGATCAAGGAGGACCTGGTTTTTTGTACGCCGCAATAAAAAAGGAGAGACAAGCTTAGCGAGCTTATCTCGCATTCCCTGGTCACTCTGCTTTTCGATAGGAACGACAAATTGTCGCTTAAAATCTTGGCTATGCGGCATTAGACCTGGCAGGATCAGATCAAAAATCGCTTTGAGTTCAAATAAGTTATTCTCAATGGGCGTACCGGTCAGACCCACTTTCATCTTCGCTTTCACTTGAACTAATGAGGCGTGCAATCTTGTGGCTTGATTTTTTGCAGAGTGAATTTCATCAAAAACCGCAACTTCAAATCCCTGTTGTCGAAGAAAAGGAAAATCGCGCCTCCACACTCCATAAGAGGTGAGTAGGAGATCGTAATTTTCAGCAAATCCTTCAATCGAACGTTCTTGCCCATGATATTTTAAAACTCTTAAACCGGGGAAGAATTGAGTAATTTTCTCTTCCCAATGAAAAATAACAGTTGTTGGGCAGACAACTAAAAACCTCCCCCCCGCAACATCTCGAACAGATGCGATCAACGCCATCGCCTGGTGCGTTTTTCCAAGTCCCATTTCATCGCAAAGCAAAGCAGAAAGTCCAAATCTCCAGAGAGAAAATAAAAAATGCAGACCCTCTTTTTGATAAGGGCGAAGAACGCTCAAGAGTCCTTCGGGTTCGGGAATTTTTTGAATCGGCTTTTCAAGAAGAGTACGCAATGGGCTTTGACCCTCTTCAAACCCACATTCATACACAACTTGAAGTCTTAGTAGCTCAAGCAAATTAATGGAGAGAGATCCCGTTTCATAGTTCCACGCTTTCTTATCAATCCGTCGCATCCATTGAAAAATAGGGTTTTTCAACTCAAGGAGACCCACATCTGTCAAAAGAAGCTTTTGACCCTTTGATATCGCTTGAAAGACATCGTAAGCCTTCACTTCTCCTGTATCTGTTTTAAAAACAAACTGCATCTCATACACACCTTCGCTTTCGGTAAATTGTGCGGCATGCAGATCTAGTTGTGTTGGGAAGTCGATCGGATCTTCAAAAGTGGCTAAATGGTCGAGCGTCTCTCTCTCTTTTGATAGAAATTCAGGTAATTGATCGATTGGGATTTCAACAGGGTATGCGAAACGATTGGGAAGCTTGACCTCGGACGGTATTTCTGAAAATCCCTCCCCCTCAACATAGGTATAGTCCCCAAACATTTTAACCGGTTTATCTTCAAATTCATATGAAGGATCTATATGGATCGAGCGGCGGTTTTTTCGCACATGAACTGTCAAACTTGCCTTTACGACAGGGGAATGCTTGGCAAAAAACCCGGGAATTTGCTTAAGCTCCTCTCCTTTTTCCTGAATGAAAAGTGGGATCAAAGGAGGTGTCAGCGTAAGACCTGCATAAATCTCTTTTCTATCGTCTGATGGGTAAAACCCCTCTCCTTCGATGTAGATCCAACCACCAAAATCGTGTTGAATTCTCTGACTCTCTTGCGTTTGAGATAGAAACACAAGCTGATCATCCCGTGTCATCTCATAAGTCAATGAGGTAATGAGAGGGGCTAGGTGAACCTCAAAATCTCTCTGCATGTTTAAAAACGTGCGATGCGCTGTCACAAAGGGGGCGACGCTATTTTTCGATATCACCGTCTCTTCTCTTCCAAACTCGCCGGGAAGTACAGGGAAAAAACCCTCATTTTCAATGAAAGCCCATTGTCCAAAAGAGTGCGAATGTGGCTTTAAGAGATCTTCGGGTATCTTAACATACGGCAAAAGATGTAAGTTCCATTTCGAATCAAAAGAAATAGAGTACAAAAGCGGCACAGGCTGCGTATGTAAGACGGTGTTCTCTAGCTTATCTTTAAGCTCATCAGCGCGTTTGTCTAGGAAGTGGGCGATTTGATTCTCTTCTATTCTCTCCTGAGACGCATTTCTAGAGACAAAACCGGCTTTTGGAAGATAGTCCCACTGTTCAAACTCAACACCGACGTTCTCTTGTTTCAAGAGATCTGCCTTATACCAAAGGAGAAGCTCTCTAGTTTCAGGCACATACTGAGCCTTTTCAATCTCAACCTGTTCGTTTACGAATAATGGCGATTTGACAGAATTTAACGTCGGGATGATTTTGATTAATTCATCCTTTTCTAAGGGCATCTCAAATGAGAGAGAGGGAAATAGCACTTGAATGCGATCGGGAAGCAAGTCTTTGCCATACTGAAAGTCAATTGTGTACGCTTTTCCTTCGATCTGCCATTTAAAAAGTTGTTTAGCTAAATCTCCCCAGAAAGAGAGTCGATAGTTCAATTCAGCTGAAGCCTCTCCCTCTCTCCACTCCTCGATCTCCTCTTCTGTTAAACTAGAAAGCAGTAGAGATGTCTCAGGGGTTGGGAGCTCTCTTCCTTGTACCATTGATTTATACTGCTTTGTATTCAACAACTTTTTCAGACTTTTTGGATCTTCTCCATATTTTTCAAATGCTAAAGCACAAAGGATATTCCAAAGAGATTCATCAAAAAGCAAATGGAGCGGTTTATTCTTTTTTTCGAAAATTTTCATCCAAGCCGTAGCCAGATGGACGCAAGCGCCGTTTTCATCTTCATCTTCGCAAGAACAGAAGAAATCTTGTAATTGATCTGCAGAATTGAGCTGAACAAATGCCCAGAAGTCATCGACCTGAACCTGATAGGTGCCGCCTGCAAATTCAAGATCTTTAGCAGCGCCGCTACCCAAACGATGCGCAGCCTCTTTTTGATAAGAGAGAAAAACTTTAGGAATTTTCATAAGTTGCTATATTGTTTGTCATAGAGAATAGATAACTGTTTAATAGAGGGACCCCTGAAAATTCAGCTAAAGGACCCTCTAAAACACTTAGGTTTTTAAATTTTCTTGCCCTTTTCGAGGGAATTCGACAAAAACGCATGCGCTTAACTATCAAAGCTTAAGCTCGATTGTTTTTTCGAATTTCAGAAAAAATCCATCTAAAATTCAATTGAACCAAAGTTAATCAGGGCTCCTAAAGGAACCTAGAACACAAAAAAAGAACAATTACTTCTTTTAAGTATTTCCACAGAAAATCATAACATACTTATGGTTTTCTAATAACGTAAAAGACAAGGTAAAGTGGGGAACAAACCTTTATACCTCTAACTGTTATGAAAGAAACCCTTCCGGTGGTACGTAAGTAAAGCCTAAATCTTGAGCAACAGGCATGTTTGTCACATGTCCAAGGCAAACGTTTAGACCATTTCGTAAATGCGGGTCTTCCAGGCACGCCTTTTTATATCCGAGGTTTGCAATCTTCAACGCAAAGAGAGAAGTTGCATTCGTCAATGCCCGAGTCGCAGTAGACGCGCATGCTCCTGGCATATTTGTCACGCAGTAATGCACAATCCCCTCTTCTACATACGTTGGGTTTCCGTGTGATGTGGGTCTTGAAGTTTCAGAGCAGCCGCCTTGGTCTATTGCAACGTCGACAAAAACAGAACCCGGACTCATTTGCCTCAAAAGCTCGCGCGTAATCAATTTAGGTGCTTTTCCACCCGGCACAAGAACGGCGCCAACTAATAAATCGCAATCCGAGAGGACCTCTTCGATTGCAATCGAACTTGAATGAAGGGTCTGAAGATGGGGGCCGAAACGAAAATCGAGTTGCTGTAAACGCTCGATACTTTTATCCAGAACAACAACGCGAGCTCCAAGTCCAAGTGCCATGCGAACCGACTCAGTTCCAACAGCCCCACCTCCGATCACAACTACTTTCCCGGGAAGGACGCCGGGAACGCCACCAAGCAGAACCCCCTTTCCCCCATTATTGAGTTGAAGAGAGACAGCTCCGGCCTGTATAGCCACACGTCCTGCAATTTCGCTCATAGGAGTTAATAACGGCAGGCGCCCTTGATCATTTGTTACAGTTTCATACGCGATCCCTATCACTTTTTTTTCTAGTAACGCTGCAGTCTGCTCCGGATCCGGTGCCAGATGAAGATAGCAAAAGAGAATCTGTCCTTCATGCATTAAAGGAAATTCACTTTTTTGCGGCTCCTTCACTTTAATGATCATTTCCGCTTTCCAAACATCTTCTGCTGTCGGAACAATTTTCGCTCCTACCGCCTCAAATATCTCGTTACTATATCCAATAGACGCGCCGGCATCTTTTTCGATTATGACTTGGTGTCCGGCTTCTATCAATGTCCGTGCCATTGCAGGGGTGGCTCCAATGCGATACTCGTGATCTTTAATCTCTTTAGGGATTCCAATTAACATATAGAATTACTCCGATAGGTGTTTGCCGCAGCATCTTTTATATTTCTGTCCACTATTGCAAGGACACGGGTCGTTTCTGCCAACTTTAGGCAGAGTAGAGACCGGCTGGGTTTTAGTCGCCGTTTGTGCAGTATTATTATTTTGACTTGCCGGTGTCTCCTGCAGTTCCGGAATGAGTGAGCGATCGGTTTCCATCTGCATACGCGAAAGCATCTGTTCAAGTGTCGGTGTTGCTTGAACGACAAGCTCAAAACGGAAGAAGCCATGAGTAATTTCTTCATAAATTTTATTGATCAGTGTGTCGAATAAAATAAATGACTCTTGCTTAAACTCCATCAAGGGGTCGCGCTGCGCTATGGTGCGCAGGTTCACATCTGAGCGAAGGTGGTCCATCGCAAGCAAATGCTCTTGCCAGTATTTATCGATGACGCGGATCATCGTATTGCGTATCGCCTCATTAGATGGATTTTGTGACCGATGTTCTTCGGGAATTTTCGCATTTTCCTGCTGCAGCTTATGTTCAAATGCTTTTGTGATTTTCTCAGCGGCTTGAACTGCAAGATCATCTGCCTTTAGATGCTCATCTGCAAATGTCCCTTCATCGAATGTCACCGGAAAATGTTCCATTAAGTAGTCTCTGAAACCTTCAGAGTCCCACACTCCGCTACTGCTGCGATTGACAAAAAACCGCTGCGCAGCTTGAAGACAGACATTTTCAATCAGTTCATGCGCAAGCGGCATTACATCCGCTTCACGTAAAACTTCATTGCGGAATGCATACATCTCTTGACGCTGCTTGTTCATCACATCGTCGTATTCAAGTGTATTTTTTCGCATCATGTAATTCCGCTGCTCCACTCTTTTTTGAGCAGTTTCAATGGAACGATTTAATAGCTTTGCTGAAATCGGCTCGCCTTCAGGTGGACGGAAACGCTGTAAAACAGCAGTCATTCTCGGAGAGGCAAAGAGGCGGAGGAGAGAGTCTTCAAACGAGATAAAAAACTTTGAAGAGCCCGGGTCCCCTTGCCGTGCGCATCGTCCGCGCAGCTGGCGATCGATCCGTCTTGACTGGTGCCTTGTCGACCCAATCACATATAAACCTCCAACATCAGCAATTCCCTCGCCGAGTTTTATGTCGGTTCCGCGGCCTGCCATGTTTGTTGCAATGGTGATAGCGCCTTTTTGACCTGCGTGAGCAATAATTTCAGCTTCTCTCTCATGATTTTTCGCGTTAAGCACTGTATGCGGCAAGTTATGCTGTTTAAAGATACGAGAGAGCTTCTCTGAGATATCTACAGACTCGGTACCTAGGAGAATCGGTCTGCCCTTTTCATGGGCGCTTTTAATTTCTTTTAGAATCGCGGCATACTTCTCACGCTCGCTCATGTAGATTTCATCATTAAAATCTGTGCGAACGCAAGGACGATGGGTCGGCACTGAAAGCACATCCATCCCATAAATCTGTTTGAACTCGCCCGCTTCGGTCATCGCAGTTCCGGTCATTCCGGCAATTTTTTCATACATGCGGAAAAAGTTTTGCAATGTGATCGTCGCATAGGTTTGCGTTTCGTCTTGAATCTTCACGCCCTCTTTTGCCTCGATTGCCTGGTGCAATCCATCCGAAAAGCGACGTCCCGGCTGCGGCCTTCCGGTATTTTCATCGATGATAACAATCTTTTCGTCTTGAACGATATAATCGACATCTTTCTCAAGCAAAAGGTGCGCGCGTAGCATTTGGCGTAAGTTATGCGCTCTTTCTTTTCGTATTGCATCTTGCTCTTGCACGTCGAGCTTTTCTTGAACTTTCTGCTCTTTGTCGTATTCTGGATTCTGATCGATTTTTGCAAATTCATGACCGATATCCATCATCACAAAATCGTCTGTATGTCCATCACCGGCATCTTCAATCCAACTTGTAATTCCTTTATCGGTCAATTCAAACTCGTTGCCACGTTCATCGACAACAATAAAGAGTTTTGCCAGCTGATTTGTTTTTTCTTGCTTATTGTTATCGCTGTGGTAGTAGAGATCCCACTTTTCAATAGCTGCGCGCATATCCGGATCTTCCATCACTCGCTTGTAGACTTTATTACGAGGTGTTGCCTTGCTGACAAGCCAAAGCGTCTTCAGCGCCTCTCTCTCCGTTTCGTTAAGTTTTAAGGCTTGAGCCTCTTCAAGAGATTCCGGTGATTTCAAGTGTTTTTTTAAAATCGCATACGACTCGTTGGCAAGTTTATTTGAGAAATCGCGCTGGCGGAGTACGAGTCTTGAGACCCCCTCCTTTAGCTCATCATACATCTGACGGCTCTGTGGTACAGGGCCTGAGATGATCAATGGCGTTCTTGCCTCATCGATCAAAATCGAATCGACTTCATCGATGATCACATAATAATAGTCTCGCTGCACTTGCTGCTGGCTGCTGACTGCCATTGAGTTGTCGCGCAGGTAGTCAAAACCAAATTCTGAAGCTGTCCCGTAAAGAACATCCACTTCATAGAGGCTTTTGCGCTGATTGACCGGTGTTCCGCCGGTCAACGCTCCGGTGGTCAACCCAAGCCATCTAAAAACTGTTCCCATCCACTCACAATCACGTGTAGCCAGGTAATCATTGACAGTCACAAGCTGGACTTGTTTTCCTGTGAGTGCATTCAAATAAAGGGGCAACGTCGCAGTTAATGTTTTTCCTTCCCCTGTCATCATTTCTGAAATTGATCCTTTGTGCAAAGAGATTGCTCCGACAATTTGAACATCGTAGGGAACCATATCCCATCTTTGGTCATAGCCCGAGACGTGAACTTCAGTTCCGCATAAACGTCGGCACACATTCTTTACGACCGCAAAAGCTTCAGGAAGAAGATCATCCAGTGACTCTCCTTGCTTATATCGACTCTTAAACTCTTCAGTCTTTGCTTTTAATTCTTCATCACTAAGAGACTTTAGTTTTTCATCCCACTCATTAACCTGTTTAACGATTTTAAAATATCGATTAACCGTGCGATCTTGTGCAGTTCCGAAAATTTTCTTTAATATACCGAGCATAATACGTTGCCTTTAGAGTCTTTTGGATTATTTCATTTGGGATCCATTTACGATCCTTAAAAAAGTTGATAAATCTCTACATGAATCATTGATAAAATTCAAATAAAGCTCATTTTTAAAGGATTCGAGGATAAATTCCTAAAAGGATTTAGAAAAATATACCATCACCCTGAGTAATTTTATAATGTTATGACATTAGATTCAAGTTTATGAGCTTCTGATAAACATAGATTCTTAAATTTCGCATGGATTTTTTCCAAATGGAAAAAGCGATCGAGTCCAGAAAGTGTTTTCGATTCAGATGATGCTCTATAGAGCAATACACAGCCAGATGCGCACCGTAGCCAAAAAATGATGCAGTATTTTTTGCCTATTCTCTACAGCGTTTCAAGTGGGGAAAGGTATCTCAACGCATTCTCTGATGCTTGGAATTGGGTTCATACTGCTTTCCCAGACTTGCTCAATCATCTCATTGCCAAAACACCCTCAATCCGCAAGCAGACGTTCGGTACACAATCTCCTTTAGGAAGGCCTGATTAACGGAGGTTAATTAAATTTTGCATGAATTTTTTCTAAAATTCGAAAAAACAATCGAACTTAACTACATGATAGTTAAGTGATTGCGTTTTTCTAGAATTCCCTTGGAAAAGGCACTAAATTTAAGTGAGCTGCGTTATTCAGGGGTTCTTTTAAGTATACCGAGAATGATTGGTAGTTGTTTTAATCTTCAGTTACCTCTAGGATTTTCAATTTTGCATTAATTGGAAAGAGCACTTCATCTTCCTCATGATCCGTAATCAATTGATAGGGAGGCTTGATACCAGCCAATTCATGTTCGTCAAGTTCATATTTTCTTTGAATATTCCCAAAACTACGATCTGCATTAGACCGAGATGTGCTGAGAAATTGAACTGTAGTTTCATGTCTAATTGATTTATAAATTTCAGCCTGTTCTTTATCTTTTATTCGGACTCTCCGATAGACTACACCCGAATTAACAGGGCGTGGACCCTTTTGATGTTTTACTAAGTATAGTTGAATACATAACGCAAGAAAGGCCGCTTCTTTTTCATATAACACCTTATCTTCTTTTGATATATCACCGTCATACACCCTCATTTCTCGGGTTATAGGATCATAGCAGCTGAGCATAAAGAACGGTTTTATATCATTTTCTCTTAAATAGTAATTGATCTTTTGGTCTGTACCAAATTGACCACTTAAATATTTTTGTAAGACAAACTCGCATATGTTGAATTCTTTTGGATTTCTAAAAAGATCAATCCAAGGAGAGAGTGTAAAAATTCTACTTTTATCTTTATAACCTGAAATTGTGATACAATCTGTAAAAGTATTGTATACCCTTTGAGCGATTCCCGTTGAATCCTTAGGATTTAAAAACAGTTGCTCAACTTCTCGAGAACTTAAGTTCAAATTCTTATTTATCATACTTGCGTATTCAAGCGCATTTTGAGCAATAGATTTTAACCTTTCATCAGAAAGAGGCTTATTGCGAGCGATGTCCTTTGAACCTTTAGGATTTAAAGACGGCTCGACTTTTTCTTCCGCAAGGTTATCATCTAACATATTTGCGCAGTTAATCGCACTTCGAGCAATAGGCATTAATTTTTCATCAGAAAGAGGTTTGTTTTGCAATCTTTCTGCTTTTTTTGCGAATTTCTTACTAACAAACTTATAAACAACAAACGCAGCAGAAAGCGTGAGCATCATGAGGGCAATGTTTTCAACGAATTTTGAACTGCTTTCGGAGGAGAAGGTTTCCTCCTCTATAGAGTACTTCGAGTCATAAATATCGGGGTTATTAAATACATTATTCATTTAAATCCTGTTTACTAATATATATTAATTATAGTTGAAAATTATTAAGTTTTTATAAACAAACATATATTAAAAGAAACTCTGAAAAACTCAAGGTTATTTTAATTTTGCATGAATTATTTAGAGAATCCCGAAACATTCTTGTCGAATTTCCTAAAATTCGAAAAAATTCGTATAAAATTTAATTAAGCCGGCGTTAATCAGACCTTCCTTTGAAAAAAACAAGGGAATTTAAAATCGGCGTTTATTCAAAAACTTCTCATAAAACAGAAGGGTGCTTTTTTAAAAATGACTCTTTTTCATCTTCAATGACTTTTGGATCGTACGACTCTACCCACTGATCTTCTCGACTATATCGAACACCGAGATAATCAATCTCAAGTTCATTTGCGAACTGTTCCATATCCGTCACGTTGGAGGGGACATCATCGATGAATATCATTTTTTCAAACACAAGACCAATGAGAAACTGCTTAAGATTTTCGCTTTTATTTGTACAGCCGCCGCAAAAAAGAATCTCATTCGGAGCAAACGCGACTCCAATTGATTTCAACTGCTCTCGCGTCACATTTTCAAGCTCAGGCGGCCTTCTTGTAATACCAAAAATATAGACTCCCCTTCGCTGCAAAAGAGAGATCCAATCCGGAAGAAACGGATCGGTTGGAATCATTTCAAGATAAGGCTGCAGTCGGTTCCACTCTTCACCGGCCTTTTCTTTTGCCTCTTGGATTGAAATCCCTTCTTTTTCTGCCATTGCGAGGGTTTCAAACCAAATATGCTGGGCACTTCCGAGCATCGTCTTCGGGCGCATCACCGTATTATCCAGATCAATCAGAACAAGAGTCCTTGAATCAATAGAGGGTGTAAGAGTGAGTATCTCATCCTTTTCTACAATTTCACAGGAGAGCGAGGAAAATAAACTAATAACAAAAATTAAAATAATCATAGCCAAAGATAATACTTGAAGCTCAATAGAAAATCAATACGCCGAGGTTTATTTTCCGCTTAAATAGATTGGGCGAAAAATTTAAGGGTATTGGGTGTTCTTAATTGAGCTTCTCTTGCCTTTTCTTAGATTCTAGGCTACTCTTATTCCCTTTGATTATGATTATACGATTTTTCACCACATTTGCGCTTGTATGTATCATTGGAGTCGCAGAGTTGCATGCCGATTCTTGCTGCAACTTATTTCGCGATTTAGAGCTTGTCAACTGGGTCAATGAATCGAACCGAGAAATTCCGGTCACATATAACCACCTTTTGCAAGGCGGGTATATTCAGATGCCGTCGGCCCGGGTGGGGTGTGAAGGGGAAATTGGCTTTGGTTATTCGCATGTTCCCCCCTATTACAACTGGAATGCACGCGTCCAGATTTTAGACCGCTTAGAAGTCACAATCAACTACCGCATCTTTCGAGGAGTGGAGGATCCGCTTTTAAGTCAGTTTGGTTTTGGCTGGCTATCGGACAAAGGGGCGAATGTAAAATTTGTTGTGCTCGACCCGAACTTTTGCGGCTCCTGCTTACCTGGTATCGCTATCGGTGCCAACGACTTTATGGGAACAAAGTCTTTTGAAGGACAATACGTCGTCTTTACGCAAGTATTTCCTAAATATAATCTTGAATGCAGTTTTGGACTTGGACCGAAAAGATTGACCGATGTTTTCGGAGGGGTTATATGGATGCCTTTTTGGAATAATCCAAACTGGCCGCTTCTAAATCATCTTGCGCTTGTCGCGGAATGGGATCCTGTCAAATATCAACTAGAGCACTATGAACCTAACCCATTCGGGCGTGTCAAAAACTCCTATTTCAATTGGGGCGCAAAATACCGTCTCTATGATTTTCTTGATTTCTCTTTTAGCCGGATACGCGGTGATGAATGGGCAGCTTCCATTTCCGGGTTTTATAATTTCGGCAAAAAACAGGGATTCTTTCCAAAATATAATGACCCTCTTCCCTTTTACGGTCCGCCGCGCCTTGAGCCACTCTGTCTAGATCATTCCGAAGAGTGGATAAATGATCTCTCCTTCGCTTTTTGTGAGCAAGGATTTGAGGTCTTAGATATCACTTTAAGTGAAGATCACTGCGGCAGCCAAACGCTTCGCATTAAATTGATCAACACTACTTGGAATGAAGAGTGTGAAGTCCATCGCAGATTGACACCTCTTGTCGTCTCATTTGTTCCATCCAATATTTCTCACACAGTTGTAACTCTGGAAGAGAGCGGTTTTGCCATTCAAGAGTACCACTTTCCGATGTGTTTTGTACGTGATTACAGCAATCGAAACATCTGTAATTTTCAATACCGTCTCTTAACTCCCTATAAAGAGGTGGGGTGTCTATATGCTGAGAGTTTTGAGCGACTGTATCATCAAAACAAAGACGCCTGGAATGTCTACGTACTTCCACGCACCAATACTTTTTTTGGGAGCGCAAGAGGTAAACTCAAGTATTCTTTAGGGGTCGATGTCAATGTGACAGGCTATCTTTTCAATAAAATCTACTACTCTGTTTTGATTGGAAAAAATTTGATTAATGACCTTAAGTGCTTAACCGGTGTTGACATACTCAATCCCTCTCAACTACCAAATGTACGGACCGATACTCCGCTCTACCTAAAAAATGAAGGGATTATCGTTGATGAGATGTATGCCCAAATGAATCATAACCTTGGATGCGGAATCTTTGGCAGAGTCTCTGCCGGGCTTTTTGAGACGGCGTATGGCGGAGTTGCTTTTGAAACTCTCTATTACCCGGTTGGCTCGCGGTTTGCCTTCGGTTTTGAGGCCGCATTTATGAAAAAAAGAGAGTATACCGGTATTGGATTCACAAATAAGATTCGTCAATTTGATGGGTTTAAAAAGGAGTTTTTCGGATTCAGGGCATTTCAGGGATTTTTCAATTTCTATTACGACTTTCCGGTCTGCAACATTGACTTTCATATCAAAGCGGGTAAATTCCTTGCCGATGACTATGGCGCGCGTTTTGAGCTTGCCAAATACTATCCATCCGGAATGCGGATATTTGCTTGGTATACCCTAACAAACGGAAACGACAGGCTGAATGGGAGTACCTATTATGATAAAGGAGTTGGCGTGAGCATACCGATGGACTACCTACTCACATACAGCAGCCGCAAAAAGCTGACCTACAGTATGTCGGCGTGGCTGCGCGATGTCGGCGCAAGCGCCTATACGGGCGAGAGTCTCTACTGGACTATCCGCGATCAGCGTTAAGGAATTGCAACACTCTTGGCGCGGCATAGGTGAAGATCAGATCAGCGCCTGCGCGTTTAATGGCAAGAAGCGACTCATAAAAGACAAGATCCGCATCGATAACGCCGCTCTTTGCCGCTGTCATTACCATCGCATACTCTCCGCTGACATGATAAGCGGCAAGGGGAAGATTTGTTTTTTCACGTATTTTGGTAAGAATATCAAGATAGGGAAGAGCCGGTTTGACCATCAGAATATCTGCCCCCTCTTTTTCATCTAAGAAACATTCAAGAAGAGCCTCTCGGCTATTTGCGGGATTCATCTGGTAGGTTGCCTTATTACCAAACTTTGGCGCCGATCCGAGCGCATCGCGAAAAGGACCGTAAAAAGCAGAGGCGTATTTTGCAGCGTATGAGAGGATACCCACATGTGAAAGCGATGCGTCATCAAGCGCTTTTCGTATTGCACCTACGCGCCCATCCATCATATCGCTTGGCGCGACAATATCTGCCCCAAAACGACCTGCAAGCGTGCACATTTCACACAAAATCTCAACTGTCTCATCATTTAAGATCTCACCCCTTTCATTGACAAGGCCGTCATGTCCATGATCCGTATAGGGATCAAGAGCAATATCGACCATCACACACATCCCGGGACATTCTCTCTTTATTGTTAAGATCGCATCATAAACGAAAAGGTCGGGATTAAGCGCCTCGCTTCCTAAGCTGTTTTTTTTATCTCTTGGTATCGCAGCAAATAGGTCAATCGCGCGAATACCCAACCGGTAAAGCTCTTTGACTTCCTGAACCGCAAGATCAATGCTCATACGAAAGATCCCCGGCATGCTTTGAATCTCCTCCTTTCGATTTGTTCCGTCTAAAAGAAAGAGTGGAACCACAAAATCACTTGGGTGAAGACGCGTTTCCTGAACTAGCTCTCGAATAGCTGAAGTTCTTCGATTGCGTCTGGGTCTTCTTGTAATTGAAAAGTTCGTATTCATGCTTATAAAGCGTATCAGGTCTTTTTGTTTTCGACTAACAGAAACTCTAAATCAGTCTGGTCTGCTCAAATTTTGTATGAATGCTTTTAGGACAAGCCAGGTTATATCCAGTTAGTGGTTAATTGAGGAACCTCTGATTAATTCAGATTATTAAATTTTGTGCCTTTTCTCTGAAATTCAAGAAAAATGCACTCATTTAACAATTAAAATGATTCAAGCGTTCACACCATGTGGAAAGAAATATTTCTTGGGATTGGAATGAAAATCTGCTAGCCTATGCCATAAAAATCAACCCATTATACGTTTATGAATGAACTAAAAGTCGGCGACTGCATTCCAGATTTTACACTCTTAGATCACGAAGGGACATCTTGCAGCAAGGCAGATGTTTTGGGAAACCCCCAAATCATTTACTTCTACCCAAAAGACAACACGCCCGGATGCACCAAAGAAGCGTGCGGATTCAACGAAAAAATGGATCTTTTGGATGATATAGGCATCTCTGTAATCGGTGTGAGTCCGGATCATATAAAATCGCATCAAAAATTTATTGAGAAGCAGGGTCTTGAGTTTACGCTACTTTCCGATCCTGAGAAAGTCATGGCTAAAAGTTTCGGAGCACTTAATGAAGACAACAAAATTATCCGCTCAACATTTTTAATTGATGAAGAGGGCATGGTACAATGGATAGAAAAACCTGTGAAAGTCTCCGGGCATATTGATCGTGTGATCGATGCCATCCATCAGTTGCAACGGGAAAATAAGCCAGGATTTGGCACTATTAAAAAGAAATACGGGAATTTTTTAACTTTAAGTTTCGGCCAAGATGCAAATATCGATTACGATTCTCACCAAAAATAATGAAAAAACAATAAGAGAGGTTCTTGAGCCTCTTTCTGTGTTTGATGAAGTCCTTATTTTAGACACCGGATCCACTGATAGTACTCTCGAACGGGCAAAGCCATTTCCGAATGTAAAAATTCACCACTCCCCTTTCACACATTTTGGAGAGCTGAAAAACAAAGCGGCAGATCTTGCCACCCATGACTGGATCTTCTCTCTTGATAGCGACGAAATATGCTCTCAGCTCCTTTTAAAAGAGATTGTGGCTCTCAATCCGGATAAAAATTGTATCTACTCAGTTCCACGCAGAAATTACTTTCGAGGAAAATGGATCAAAGGATGCGGCTGGCATCCCGACCTCGTCAAGAGACTCTACAATAAAACATCGACACGTTTTTCAAATGATTTTGTCCACGAAAGTCTCATTTCAAAGGGACTTAAAATGATCACTCTTCAGGGATACCTGAAACACACCTCGTATGACTCTATCCACGACTTTATGCAAAAAATGCAGACCTATTCCAATCTGTTTGCCATACAGCATCAAGGAAAAAAGAAATCCTCTCCCTTAAAAGCGGTCATGCGAGGATTCTACACCTTCTTTAAAAACTACATTCTTCAAAAAGGGTTTCTCCTCGGAAAGGAGGGGTTTATTATCTCTTGCTATAACGCCGAGACTACTTATTATAAGTATTTACTACTTTGGGAAAGGAATCATTCCGGCCGATAGTCGCTTGGCAATTTCGCGATGACCCGAACAAAATGCAAGGCTCTTTAAATCGCAGCTCCATTTAAATCCATCAATTTTTGGCATCTCCTGTGCAAGGAAAAGACAAGGAGTTAACGTGACTTGATAGCGAGTAAAGCTATGTGAGAAAGGGGGAAGCTTTCGAATCGGTGTTAAATCAAGAGAAAATTGCGATGATGCGCGCCTATGAATTTCATTTATACAGATTTCATGAAAGTCCATTTCGATGAAGGGAAAGTAATGGAGATCTGCCATAATTCGGCCCTTTTCCCCTCTCTGAACCAAATAATGATCTTCATGGGAAATAATAAGGGCTGCGCGATGTAGAGGGGTAGCTAAAGTTTTTCTTGAGTTAAAGGGAAGCGTCTTTTGTTTATCACTTAAGTTTGCCTTGCATGATCTATGCATGGGACATAACTCACATTTTGGCAACTTTTTACAGACGATAGCGCCTAATTCAATTAATGCCTCTGAGACAATCCAAGGCTCGCAGTCAGGTAGAAGACTTTCTAATTGTGCACGTATCGCATTGACTGTCGACACCTTCGAAATATCCTCTTCGATTCCAAGTAAGCGCGTCATCACCCGAAGGACATTTCCGTCAACAGCGGCAGATTTTTGATGAAATGCAAAATTTAAGATTGCAGCAACCGTGTAGGGACCAAGGCCGGGAATCTTTAGAAGCGCCTCTTTTGTCTTAGGCAAAACTCCCTGATAATTTTCCAGAACAAATTTTGCACCTTTATGGAGATTTCGCGCACGCGCATAATATCCAAGACCTTCCCACTGCTTAATGACCTGATCTATACTTGCCGCAGCGAGCGCAGATATCGTTGGAAACGCCTCCATCCATCGCTGAAAATACGGAATTACAACCTTGACTTGCGTCTGCTGAAGCATCACTTCAGAGACCCAAATCGCATAAGGAGAGGAATCTTCTCTCCAAGGTAGGGAGCGTTTTTCCCTTTGAAACCAAGCTTTAACCGGGGATAAGTCGAGGGAGTTCATGAAGTAGCAGCTTTGCCCTTGATTCCCAGGTGTGTGACTGTAAAACAAGCTCTTGCGCCTTTTTCACACCGGAGATACGTTTTTCCTCATTATCAAGCAACTCTTGCACAGCTTGCTTCACATCTTTGTCTTTATCGTAATAGATGAAAGTGTCAAACGCATTTAAAAACGGATTGGATGATGTCACAATAGATGCCCCTGCAAGGGTTCCGGAAAAGATACGCTCATGACCTCCATTCGTTGTCCAATAGCAGCTATTGAGCACAACCTTGCTCTTCTTCATGATTTCAAGAGCCTCTTCATATGGAACGGGACTGTGAATCGTCACATTTTCTTGATTTTCTAAATACTTCTTCCACTCTCCTTCACCAAAAACATCGATCGGAATCCCTTTTAGCGACCGTATCAGTTCCACACGATCGCGTCCGCACACATACTGCTCAAGTGAATCAAGCGCAATTAAGAGGTTAACACCTTCATTAGCGGCCTCTTTAGGATCGCCAATTTGACTCATAAAAGTATTAAAATAGTTGCCACCCCCTTTTTCAAAAAGGATCTCAACTGTCTGCTCAAATGCCTCGCACCATCTTTTAGGATAATTGGTCATCCACCGCTTGTGAATCTCTTCATAGTCAATACAAGATGCGAGCATGACAGCATCGAAAGAACGTGCGCTTTCAGGAGGAGTTAAAAGAGCGGCCTCAACTGCGTGAGGGAGAAAAAGGACATTTGGAAAACCTGTCTCTTTAAATAATTCTTCGGCCCATCTGTCGGGGCAAGTGATAATATTATATGGAGAATTTGTCAGTCTTGTAAAAAGCAATGGTGACTGCGTAAGAACACAGATATGGGGTATTTTGACAACGTCACATAAAAAACGCCCTTCGTTATCGGGAAGAAGGCCGTTGAAAGACAAAGTAAAGTCGGGTTTATCCGAAAGTAGCTCGTGCAAAAATTGCTTAGGATCAGGAGACGTCGGTTCTAAAACGCGGCAGACGGCGCCTTCCATATTCAACGCATCGCAAAAACATTTTGTCATATGCTGCAACACGCCGTACTTATTATTGGGGGGTAAAAAAAGATCTATTCGCATATCAAAACGATAGACGGAGCACTACATTTTCATCCAGCCTTTTCTATCACCAAGCGATTTTCCCTTTCGCTTCTTAACTCCCTTTTGCTCTTTTTTTATGACTTTCTCTTTTTTTCTACTTTCACCAAAAACAGTATTGACCTTTTCATCCAACTCCTTGCGATGCTTTTGTAACCGATTCCACTCCTTATCGGAAAAATTATCGGGATTGGCAAAAAAATTCTCTATATCCTGAGGAGTTTTTCCTACTTTTTCAAGAATAGACTCAAACTTTTTTTGCATATCGTCTTGCAAAAAATGCATTTGGGAAAGCATTTTCTTGATCTCGTTATCAGATGTGACAGTTTCTTCTTTTCGTTCTTGAGGCATAATGCCATTTTGGATAAAATTTCCCCTCTAACATATTATACCAAATTCCCAAGGAAACTTCCAATGACACTTCTTGGAAAAAAAACCACATACCCAAATCAGTATTCACCAAACCTTCTTGACTCGATTCCACGTAAAAAAGGACGAGACCAACTGAATATCAAAAATCTAAATTTTAAGGGTGTCGATGTTTGGAACGCGTATGAAATTTCCTGGTTAAACGCAAAAGGCAAGCCGGATAGAGCCGTCGGTAGGTTCACAGTTCCTTCCCATACACCCAATATCATCGAGTCAAAATCCCTCAAGCTGTACCTCAATTCTCTGAATCAAACCGCATTTCCATCTTTTGAGCATGTAAAAGAGACGCTCGTCTCTGATTTAAGCCATGCAGTAAAAGAGACCGTACACGTCGACCTCTTCACACTTGAGGAGTTTGAAAAAATGAATATCCCAACACCATCCGGAATCTGCCTAGATACCCTCGATATTTCGATTAATGAATATTCAGTCAACCCAATGTTGCTATCTTGCCGAACGGGCACTCTAAAAGAGAGACTATACACCCATCTTTTCAAATCCAATTGCCTTGTCACAGGTCAGCCTGACTGGGCGACAATCAGTATTGAGTATGAAGGACCTGCGATCGATCACGACTCCCTCCTCAGATACCTTATCTCATTTAGGGATCATATGGAGTTTCA
>JBBDJA010000030.1:0-62438 GCA_040880105.1 Waddliaceae bacterium
TTTATTACATACTTCACCTAATCAATACAACTCTATTTTGATGCACCCTTTTGTTATCGGGCATGAGCAGGACCGCGCGAATTCAAAGAAGAATGAGCTAGCTAATGGCTAAAAAACACTTGAAAAACATCTGAAAAAGTAGGGTGGTTAAATTTAGAACCTTACTCATTAAATTCGATAAAAACCCCCACCCTTAGATGATTAGTAGGAAATAGTCATGAATTTTTTTGTTATTTTGTTGAGAATGATTACTGTGAGTGATATAAAAAAATTAATAAACTTTTTATTTAACATCAGAGGGTGCTCGTGAACACAAATCATAATCATCAAGTCATCAACGGTATTGATGCAACTGTTTTAAATGAGACCGTTAGTGCTGTTTCTAAAGATCCTGAGCTTGGTAAATGTGTATTTAAGGCGCAAAATAAATGGGTAGATGGTAGCCAGAATTTAAGTGAAATCACAGGTTTTTTTGGAGCTAAGAGTCACATCTCTCATAAGCAAAAATTTAAGATGCTTGCTGATGAACCGGCTCTTTTAGCAGGAAAAGATGAGGGAGCAAATCCTGTCGAATATCTCCTCCATGCGCTAGCGTCTTGCCTGACCACAAGCATGGTCGCTCATGCAGCTGTTAGAGGGATTAAAATCGATGAGCTTGAGTCGGAGGTAGAGGGTGATATCAATCTGAATGGGTTTCTGGGTCTGGATCCGGACGTACCCAAGGGGTTCAGTGAGATTCGAATAAAGTTTACAGTGAAAACAGACGAGAAGAATCTAGGTCGCTTAAGGGAGCTTACCACATTTTCACCGGTATATAATACGCTTATCAATGGCGTAAAAGTGGATGTTGAGGTCAATCGTCAATAGAGTAGTTTTAAGAGCGCCTCGTTAATGAAATAGAGAGAGATTAATCTAATGCCAAAGAAAGAACAGTCACCTGAATTGGTTATACGTAATGCCACAGTCGATGACATTCCGGAAATTCAGGCGCTTTCCAGAGAAATTTATCCTAAAAAGGATGCCTATACAAAAGCTGAGCTGCGTGGGCAGATTCGGTATTTTCCGGAAGGGCAGTTTGTTGCTGTCTACCGCGATCAGGTTGTTGGATATTGCGCTTCATTGATCACGACAGAAGAAAAGGCCATGTCGCTACATTCTTGGCGGGAGATCACGGGAAATGGATACTGCTCGACGCACAATCGTAAAGGTGACTTTCTATATGGAGTTGAGGTTTTCGTAGATCCAAAACATCGGCGTATGCGCATTGGACAGCGTTTTTATATGGAGCGGATGAACCTCTGCAAATATTTACGGCTGCGTGGGATCGTATTTGCCGGTCGTATTCCGAACTTACGAAAAAAATATCGACAAGTCGGGTCGGCAGAGGGGTACCTCGAGGCTGTCTTAAATAAAAAGATCCGCGATCCTGTGATCAATTTTCAGATGCGACAAGGGTTTGAAATTATTGGTTTGATCAGTGAATATGATTCAAGCGATCAAGAGTCGATGGGCTATGCTGTACATATGGTTTGGTATAACCCCGAAGTCGAAGCCCAGCGACTGAGGAAAAGTGAAATTGGCATCGGAAGAAGCGGCTCATGCCGCGTGGCCTCGGTGCAGTACATGCAAAGGGAGATCGCCTCCTTTGATGAGTTCAAAACGATCATTTCCTACTATATTGATATTGTGCAGGATTATCGCTGCGATTTTGTGCTGTTTCCTGAATTATTTACTCTGCAGCTACTCTCGATTGAGTCTGAAAAGCTGTCATCTTCTGAATCGATGCTGAAACTCTCCTCCTATACAGAGAAACTCAAATCCTTCTTTAAGACCTTGGCTGTCGAAAATAACGTCAATATTATCGCAGGCTCACATCCGGTTAAGGTGGGGGACCAGATCCAAAATATCTCTTTTGTTTTCTTGCGAGACGGCTCCATTCATGAGCAGCCAAAACTGCACCCGACACCGGATGAGAAGTACTGGTGGAACATGACAGGCGGGGATAAGTTGGAGCCGATCGATACAGACTGCGGAACAATTGGGGTTTTGATCTGCTACGACTCCGAGTTTCCGGAGCTCGCGCGACACTTGGTTGACCAAGGGGCAAACTTGCTCTTCGTTCCCTTCTTTACAGATCAAAGGCAAGGCTATCTTCGCGTGCGGTACTGCTCGCAGGCAAGAGCTGTGGAAAATCAATGCTTTGTGGTGATGTCCGGGAACGTGGGTAACCTTCCCAAAGTTCAGAACATGGACATTAATTACGCGCAAAGCTGTATCTTGACCCCATGTGACTTCATGTTTTCTCGCGACGGGATTGCAGCAGAGTGTGAGCCCAATGTGGAAACGGTCATTTTTGCCGATCTCCATCTAGAGGATTTATACGAAACGCGTAGCTCCGGCAGCGTCATTAACCTAAACGACCGCCGGCATGACCTTTTTAGTGTCGTGTGGCATAAGAATTGATATGAAAATATTTTGGACTCTTTTTCTAGTTCCTTTTCTCTTATACGCTGAAATTGAGAATCACCCCCCGTATCCAACTAAAGCATCCCCACAGCTTCCGCTGGAAGTCTATTCCGATGCTTTTGCAGAAATCTTGGGGAAAAGGCCGAAACTTGTCCACCTTGCCAAGGGGTTCGGGTTTACAGAAGGCCCGGCATATGTTCAAATAGGGGATACCCCTGAAGGGTATTTGCTATTCACAGATCAAATTAACGACAATATCTTAATTCTTAGGTGGCATGGGATTTTGCCCTATAATGCAATCACCCCCCTTTCATGGAGCAAGCCGGAGGTGTTCAGGCATCCCACAAATATTGCAGATGGGCAGACAGTGGATCTGCAAGGAAGGCTGCTGACAGCGGAGACAACAGGTCGACGAGTCTCTATTACAGAGTTAAACGGGGAGGTGAAAACCTTAGTCGGGTCGTACGAAGGAAAGCCGTTAAATTCACCGAATGATCTGGTTGTCAAGTCAGATGGAACCGTTTGGTTTACCGATCCGAGCTACGGCTGCTTGCAGTTTCCACAGGAGTGCTACCTTCCCAATCACGTCTATCGATTTGATCCAAAAACAGAAGAGCTGCAGGCAGTTATTACAGACCTTAAAATGCCAAACGGAATTGCCTTCTCACCGGATGAAAAAATCCTCTACGTTATCGACAGCGGAGCGATCCAAGCGCCTCGTACCTTATACACGCAGTATCCGCGTGCTATTTATGCCTGGGATGTCTCAGACGATCAAACCCTTTCCAGTAAGCGCCTTTTTGCAGAAGTTTCACCCGGATTTCCCGATGGAATGCGCCTAGACAATAAAGGCAATCTCTATGTGGGAGCCCTTGACGGCATCCATGTCTTAAACCCGGAGGGGAAATTAATTGGAAAAATTTTGATGCCAAAGGAGACAGCCAATTTAACTTTTGGAGGAAAGGAGAACAATATTCTCTTCATCTGTTCATCCGATTCACTCTGGGCCATTAAGTTGAATACAAAAGGGGCAACGCCCGTGCGCAGGATAGTTTCGAAAGAGTGAAAAAAGAAATGATCGCCACTTACTTAGCAGGGCTCATCCAAGGTGTCGTCCTTGTTGCTTTTCCGGCCGCAAGCTCACTTTTTACAAGTGAAGAGGTCTTTAATTTCTCATCTACCCAATACGGATCGCTATTTGTCCCGCAGTCCCTGCTATCAATTGTAGCGTCCGCCTTTAGCTCAAAAATCAGCCAGAAATTCGGATCTAAAGTAACCTTTTCGCTCGGCCTTTTTGCAAATCTTACTTCAATGTCTCTTTTTGCATTTAGCGCCCTTATCGTTAAAGAGACGATTCTAGTCTATCCCTTGCTGTTGCTTGCGACCTCATTCCTCGGAATTGGATTCGGACTCACCGTCCCAACAATTAATACCATTGCAGCTCTACTACGCCCAAAGCAAGTCAATACCGTCATTCTTGTTCTGAATGCTCTTCTTGGTATAGGAACAGTCCTTGCGCCGCTCTTTATCACAATTTTTATTGGACTTGGTATTTGGTGGGGTCTTCCGGTTCTACTCGTGATTTCCCTCGCTCTTTTGATTGGGTTTACGCTTCCGCTCAACTTTCCGGAAGAGAGTTCTTTAGATCAGGTCGCAGGGAAGGCTCTGCCCAAAAAAGCCTTGCTCTTTATGGCGTTTGCTCTATTTTACGGAGCTGTTGAAACGTTAAATGGGAATTGGTCGGCAATCTATATGCGCGAAATTCAAGGTGCAGATATTCATATACAGTCCATGGCACTGACTATATTTTGGGCAATGGTGACAATAGGACGAGTCTTTTTTGCATCGATGCAACGGTATTTACAAAGCTCTACAGTGTATCAAGTATTGCCAATGGGCTTGATATTTGCTTTTCTTATCTTAGGGCTGCTTCCTCCTAAAAATCCCTACAGCAGTCTTTTCTTGATCGGAGTGATCGGTCTTTGCTGCTCTGCCCTTTTGCCTCTAACAATTAGTTTCGGAAGTGTGCAATTACCTTCGATTGCAAGGTCGATTGCGGGAATTGTGATCGCCTTTTACTTATTAGGGTATGGAATTGGCGCATTTGGGCCCGGAGTCGCCGTGGATTTCACCTATACACTAAGTAGTGTCTATGTGTTTAGCAGTTTGGCAGCACTTGTTTTGGCTATTTTGGCTTTTTTTATTAATCAAAAGAGCGGCAAGTCAGGGTAAGGCTACGCAAGGATTTCTGTTCAGAGGATCCATCATATCGAAAGTAGTCAGAGTGTAGTGATCCCGCCAAATGTCTCTTTTCTGTTTTCAATAGGTTCTTCTGGAGGGTTCTAGGTATTACATCTCAGTTTACTAGTAATCTCCTAGCTGAAGCTATCAATTAACTCTTGTTTAACTCTACCACAACAGCTGAATGGTCTGAGAGGTAGCCGCTTGGACCTAAATACGACTTGATAGAGTGGTTATAATCAACGGCTGATAGATAAGGGCGCTCGCTTTCAGATACAAAAATATGGTCTAGTGTATTTGCGTTTTTCGGAGTATTTTTTAGCGCTTCATCAATCGCATCTTTAATATGACTGCTTTCAACTTCGTGCCCACTTAAAGCTCTTTTGACTTCAGCAATTACCTGCGCGTATGTTCCGGTGGCCCCTTTAGATATTGCATTCCATGCGATGTCTTTGATGACAAAGTTGAAGTTTAGGGCATCAGGATCAAAATATGTACCTGAAATTTCCCCGCTTTCATTCCAACTTGGATCAAAGCGTTGATCGATTGGTTGAAACTCATCGTTTATCAAAAGAGGAGGCTGATCTTTATTATTCGTTAGCTCCCTGAAAACAATCGAGTTTGTACCTACTTCTTCAGAAAGCTGCGTAATTGCATCTATTTCACAACTAGGATAAGCAGAATCAAAGTTTGATTCCAATCGACCGACATTTAGATCCCCTAAAAAGATGATCTGATCTCCACCGTTCGTATGGTAGTACTCTTCAATAAATGCACGCGCCTCGTTCATATGTTCCATTCGCTTCTTTCTTTTTTCAGATGGATTTCCCGTAAATTCAGCATTTAGGTGGGTATTTGCAATGACAATATTTTTACCATTTATATTTACCATACCAATTAATACGCCTTTGTTTGCATGCAGATCAGCACCCTCTAGTTTCTCAAGAGGTTTAAAATTAATATTTTCAATGGGGTATTTACTGGCAATTAAAAGGCCGCTATTTAAGCCGTGTAAAAATTTAGGTCTCGCCGCATAGGCGGTGTAGTAGCCTTCATGAGAAAGAGGGGAGATGATTTTATTCTTCACAATATGAGTTGCAAACGCTTCCTGTAGACCTATAAAAGTTGCACTTTCATTAATAATTTTTCTAGCTTGGAACGGTGCGCGATGAGTAGAGGTTTTTAAACCATTAATTTGATTCATGAGTTCAGCTTCTGAAAGACCTATATTCCAAGTCATAACTCTCACTTTTTCGGTATCTTGATATCTTGGGTTGCTTGGTTCGATGTAGGTGATTTTTGCTTTATAGTTTTGAAGAGTGCCGCGCAAAATAGCTGCAGGAATTACAGATAAAATGAGTAGAGCCGTTAGTGAGACTGTTGCCAAAATTGCTGGGATGAATGCGATGATTTTTTTGGTAGTTTTGGCATGCGAAGGCTGTAGTGTTTGTTTGAGTCGCTCTTTACTTCCCTTTTCAAAATTGCGATCAATAGCTACTTCATATATCGGTAGATTAACATCTGTGCTCTCTAATTTCTCCATGCGTCTATGTGCCGCTTTTTCTGTTGTTGAAAGCTCCCATTTCCAGATTTCCACAATATGTTTTAAGCAATTTTGAGCGAAAGTTGTTATGGGCTGTTCAATATATCTCCCGATCGACTCTGCTTTAGAATTTAAATATAAATTGTTTGAAACTTTCATTATTACCTTTTGTGATTAACTTATAATAATTATTTTAATTAATAATTGTTATTATTATGTAAAGAAGGGTGAAAAAGGCGCTTAATTTAATAAATTTACGTTTTTCAGTAGATTCCGTTGAAATTTCAGCAAAAAGATCGGGAAAATTGAAGATTTAAGGGAGATCGTCATCTGAACTCCGTTATACTTGGATCATCATTTTGAAGGGGATCAATGATTATGTCCTCATTTTCGAGGCTTTGTAACGATTTTGAGGATTAATCTCGTCAATTATATCTGTTGAGGTTAAGGGAATTATTTTTGAGGTGGTTGAATGATTATTTATAAACCATCTTGAATAAAAGTATCTTTGGGAGAGTCTGATTAACTCAGATTGTTAAATTAAACGCCCCTTTCCCATTGAGACCGAAAGTAGTAAGAATGTAATGATCCAGCTAGTGATGTCTTTTCTGTTTTTGACATGTTTTTTAGGTTTTTCACAGTTCCTTGATAGCAAGAGGGTGCTTGTCCTGTTATGTCCTGATACTCCTTGGCAATTAATATAGAATGTCCGACGAGCTGCTGAATTTTGTAGTGAGTTGCAAAATCATAAATGAATGACCATCTAGCACTTGATGGGAATACACCGGCAGTAATTCCCTTTTCTATGATATTTGCTGTCTGTATCATATTGTTGTGCTCGATTCTCTCTATTATCTCTACGTAGGAGTCACAGTCGATGCGACCTTGCTCGGCCATTTGATACAACTCTTTATACTTTGGCTCCGAGACAGCATTCATCATCTCGAATAAAATGTGGCACAAAATCCTTCCTTCCGTATTGTTTGAGTTTCCATCAATGGAAATCTTTCTTAATTCACCCTCCCACATTGCCTCAAATGGCATTCCTTTATACGCAATATCAACAGTGATTGAACCTTGTTGAAGAGCGTTTTCAATGATGCGGTTTGAGTCTGGGAATTCTCTTAACTTAGCAACTAACCCTTTCAGTGAGGGGTGTATAGTACGAAGTGAGCTTTCAAATTGGTGATGATGACAAGGCGGTGTTGCCTGTAAAGGGTTTAAGTCAAATATAATTGGTGTAAATAATGTGTTTATGTAAATAAATAGATTTAACTTATTCATTAATCTCACTTTTTTTATTTTTTGAAAACAATATTAACAAAATGTGTTCATTTTATAAATAGTAAAGTTGGGTAGTAGTTAGCGATGAGGGTATTGACTTTGACTATAAAAGTGGTTTGCTTCAAATACAGGAGATGGAGTTAAGTGTGATAGGAAAACAAGTCATAGGAGATTGTAGTTCATGAAATCAAAAGACGTGATTGCTTACGGCAAAGAAAACTTGGAAAAGCCATTGCAGCCAATGCATATCAAAAGAAGAGAGTTGCTGCCTCGGGATGTAGAAATAGAAATTCTTTACTGTGGGATTTGTCACTCTGATTTACATGCAATTGAAGATGAGTGGGGACGCACCCATTATCCCATTGTTCCCGGGCATGAGATTGTGGGAAGAGTGACCAAGGTTGGCGATGAGGCAACGAAATTTAATGTCGGTGATCATGTGGCAGTTGGATGTATCGTGGATTCGTGTAGAAAGTGTCACTATTGCAAAGAAAGCGATGAACAATTCTGCGAAAAGGGGTGGACGCTTGTCTTTAATGCGCCGGACAAACACTTGGGCGGCCATACTTACGGTGGATTTTCACAAAATATCATCGTAGATGAAAATTATGTTTTAAGGATTCCAGAAACACTCGATCTTGCCTCGGCAGCTCCTATACTATGCGCTGGTATTACCGTTTATTCCCCACTGAAGAAGTGGGAAGTGGGTCCAGGTAAAAGGGTTGGAATTATCGGTATTGGCGGTTTAGGTCATATGGCGATAAAAATTGCAAAAGCAATGGGGGCTCATGTTGTTGCCTTTACAACTTCCAAATCTAAAGCGGATGATGCCATGCGGTTAGGGGCAGATGAGGTCGTTATTTCAACCGATGCTGAGCAAATGCAAAAGCAGTCCAAGTTCGATATGATCCTTGATACAGTCTCGGCAAATCACGATGTGAATGCTTATCTCAACTTGCTAAAAGTTGACGGGTCACTTGTGCTGGTCGGACTACCTGCCGAGCCTCTGAAAGTGAATGGGTTTAGCCTTGTGAGCGGACGGAAGCACTTTTCCGGCTCGAATATTGGGGGAATTGCCGAGACCCAAGAGGTTTTAAATTTCTGTGCCGAAAAGAATATCACAGCCGATATTGAGTTAATCAACATTCAACAGGTGAATGAAGCGTTTAAAAGATTGGAAAAGGGAGACGTGAAGTATCGTTTTGTTGTGGATATGAAATCTTTAGCGAATGCCGGGTAGGGGTTCCTACATCTTTCCTTCATCAAATGGATGTTGGTTATAGTGAATTTTGGCGATTTCTATACACTTGTCTAGGTCAGTTCTTGGAATATAAATTTTCTTTAACTCGTCTAGTTTTTGAAGAAAGTACCAGGGACATCCTTTGGCAGCTATTTTAGCGTATTGACTTAAGTCGCTAATTGGAAGCTCAAGACATTCGATTGTGGTTATGTGGTAAAGAAATGAGAAGGGATCGTTTTCAGCGACAATTTTTATGCACTCACTTAAATCTTGAGTTGAGAGCCCTATTCCTAGCAAGACGTGTATTTTATCAAGAAAATATCTGGGTAGGGCCTTAGCTGCTATCTTTGCATATGCACCTATTGTCTCTATAGGGACTCCCATCTGTTTAAGTATGGTGACTTTTTCAAAAAAAGAAATTGGGTAGTTTCTTGTCGCTATTTGTATGTACGCATCTAAATTTATCAAAGGAAGTTTTAGTCGTATAATGGTCTCTAAATAGCAAAAAAATGAAGGAGCATCCTTTTCTGCCGCTATTTTTGTATACTCCATTAAATCTTCCAGCGGAATTCCAATTTTTTTAAGTGCATACGCGTGCATAAGAAATATAGCGGGATGGTGTGTTGCTGCAAACTTCGTACATTGCCGCAAATCGATAATTGAAAGACCAATTTTTGCAATCGAATGGATTTGCTTGAGAAAATAAGTCGGGTAATTATTTGTGGCTATTTTGATGTATTGGCCAAGATTTTCAACTGAGACACCTTGGTCTTTAAATTTTTCGACTCTTTTTAAAAATTTGAGGGGAAAGTGCTCAGCTGTCAGTTTTGTATAGGCATTTAAATTTTGACTTGAGATCTTTATCTGTTCAGGTTGGTCTAGAACCCTTAAAAACGTGACTAGTTTTCTCTTTAGTAATAATTGATCAGATAGTTGCTGTGATGGCGTGAGGGCAATATGGCTTCTGGCGATCTTTAGAACTCCACTGCCTTGGGCAGAGGGAGCATCTCTCACCTCACTATCGTAAACACTGCTATTAGATTGATGCTCATTTTTGTAAGGGCTGATACTCATAGGACTCTTCATTTTAGCTAAAATTGAAGGTATAACAACAAATATTTATTACAAACCTCCAAAATTTTGAGAAGGGTTGTTGTTATATTTTTTTTAATTTTAGGTTTGCCTTAAGAGGGGAGGTTAGAGTGTGTACACGTGTGCTTTGGAACACAAATCAGGTTGCAGTGGTTGTTGGGCGCTCAATGGACTGGCCCGAGTCAACAGAGCCAAAAATTGTCGTATTTCCAAATGGAATAGATCGGGATGGAGGAAAGGTTGATCAGGTTGTAGTGGTAAAAGAAAATCCTTTGATATGGAAATCAAAGTACGGAAGTGTCGTAGTTACTGCATATGGTGTTGGAACAGTCGATGGGATAAATGAAAAGGGGTTAGGGGTGAACCTGCTGTATTTGACAAGTGCCGACTACGGCAAACGAGATGCAAGCAAAGGCGGCGTTCAATCGACACTTTGGGGTCAGTATTTCCTAGATAACGCCGCGACAGTTGAAGAGGCTTTAGAGTTAATGGATGGTATTCAGCCTGTCATGGCTGAGTATGCAGGTCATCGCTCTTCTGTGCACTTGTCTTTGGAGGACGCGTCGGGAGATTCTGCTATCATCGAGTATGTGGGAGGTGAGCTTAGGATTTATCATGGGAAACAGTACATGGTAATGACAAATGATCCGACGTATGATCTGCAGTTAGAAAATATGAATCAATTTGATTTTAGTCAGGCTACGCGAGATACCCCCTTGCCCGGAAATGTCGATCCAGTGTCGCGATTTGTAAGATCGAGCTACTTTTTGCAAGCGCTTAGAGAACCAAAGAGTCTAAGAGAAGCAATAGCGGGGGTACTATCTATTGCACGTAATGCATCTGTCCCGCTAAATGCTCCTTATAAAACAGCGGGAACGATATATGATACCGAATATCGCACTGTTTTGGATTTAACAAATCGCAGGTACTTTTTTGAGTTAACAACGAGTCCTAACGTTATTTGGCTGGAACTCGATACATTTAATTTGTCTGAAGGCGCTCCTGTTTTATCTATTGATCCTGATAATATGGATCTGTCAGGTGATATCTCTTCTCAATTTGTGAGAGAGAAAAGTTTAAAATTTTGAATATTCCTAACTACTTTCCGTTACTGTCTTGCGTAATGTTTGCGGCTTATCGGCTGATCCTTTGAGGACTCTTTGTCTTCATCTGCCTTTTTAGAGGTTGCCAAACTCTTTAGTAAGAGCGGCTTTCACAGTCTTTTAATTTGATGTTGCATATATATGTATATGCGTATATATTGTGTATGAAGAGAATGACTAATTAAGAGGGGTTATCTATGGATCATTATCAACCACCGGCAACTGAATACGTTCAGTATGTTGCTATCAATTCCGCTAAAAACACTGAAGAATTTAAAAGAGAGGTGCGGTCGGCTTATGGAGGGGTTGCAGAAGCTGATACCCAAAACCAAAGCTGCGGCAACTCAAGAAGCTGCTGTGGTGTGTCGCCAAAGCCTGATCTTCAGTATTCGCAAGAACTTGGATATTCAGAAGAAAATCTAAAAAGCGTTCCCGAGGGTTCTAATATGGGTCTTGGATGTGGGAATCCTCAGGCGATAGCCTCACTTAAACAAGGAGAAGTTGTTCTTGATTTGGGGTCTGGTGGCGGATTTGACGCATTTTTAGCTGCACAACAAGTAGGTCCAAAAGGGAAAGTGTTTGGAGTAGACATGACTCCGGAAATGCTAAGTAAAGCACGGGAAAATGCATCTAAACATGGTTATAAAAATGTTAAGTTCCTGCTTGGTGAAATTGAGCATATACCTCTTCCAGATAGTACAGTGAATGTCATTATCTCAAATTGCGTGATTAATCTATCAACAGATAAGGAAAGCGTTTTTAAAGAGTCTTTTCGGGTCTTAAAAGATGGTGGCAGGATAGCTATTTCTGATATGGTTGCCAACAAGCCGCTGCCGCCGGAAATGGTGAATAATCAAGAGCTCTATTGTAACTGTATCTCCGGTGCCATAACAATTGATGAAATTAAAAATATTTTGGTAAAAGCTGGATTTACAAATATTGTGATTGAACCTCAAGAAAATAGCCGCATGTTTGTAAAGGATTGGGTTCCTGGGTCTGATGCAGAAAATTATGTTGTTTCAGCAAAAATTATGGCTGTTAAGCCAAAGGTAAAGTAATGAAAACACCTAGTGAGCTATTTTCGCTGTTATCTGACGAGACACGGTTGCGTTGTTTGGTTCTTCTTCAAAAAGAAGAAGAACTTTGCGTTTGCGAAATTTGTGAGATAATAGAAAGTATACAGCCAAAAATTTCTCGCCACCTTGCTTTAATGCGTAGCTCGGGTCTTGTTCAAAATGAACGTAGAGGGCAGTGGGTCTATTATAGCCTAAATCCTTCACTTCCGGATTGGGTTAAGGAGATCGTTGTATCTACAACAAGTAGTCTTACAAAAGAGGAGCCTTTTTGCTCTGATCTAAAGAAGATACGTTCATTGACAAAGGAAAAGATGTGTCAATCATAAGATGTTGAGGAACCTCTGAAAAAATTCATGCAAAATTTAATGTGAGAGGTTCCTAAACATTTCTGCTAAATGCTTATATTTAGGATTGGAGCAGATAAATCTTGTTAATATTTTCTCATTAGCAGTAGAGATATAGATAATGAAAAAGCCTTTAAAGAAAATTCTTTTTATATGTACAGGCAACTCATGTCGTAGTCAAATGGCAGAAGGTTGGGTAAGAGAACTTAAGGGCGATATTCTAGAACCCCATTCAGCAGGGATAGAAAAGCACGGTGTAGATCCTAGAGCTGTAAAAGTTATGTCTGAAGTGGGCATAGATATTTCAAGGGGATATTCTAAGCTCATAAGTGAGCTGAAAGAGAAAGATTTTGACTATGTAGTTACAATTTGCAATAACGCCAATAAAAAATGTCCTCTGTTTTCAGGTCATGCTAAGCGTTTGCATCATGGCTTTGATGATCCCGCGATTTTATCTCTTGGAGTGGAATCTGAAGAAGAAATCTTAGATATTTATCGCCTTGTGCGTGATGAAATTAAAGATTTTGTTGTGTCATTTTAAACAAGCTGATGATTTGACGTTCTTCTGATACAGGGTGAAACGATTTTCAAAAGCTTGCTTTTTTCTGACATGTGTAGCTAGGGTTTCAAAGAGTCTGAAACATTAAAGGTCGTATTCACCCCTTTTGTTGGCGCACTTATGATGGCGGAGGCGTTAAGGTTGAAGTCTTTCAGAGCGATCCACTTGATTGTTTGATCGTCATAGGATTTGAAATAGTAGCGAAGCCGATTGGGATCTTTAACTGAAGTGAGTAGGGTAGAGTCTGTCTCCGTTTTGCCGTTTTGAATTTGTTTCACTACTCCCACTGGAATATCGAACTGGTTGAGTATGTGAAAAGTCTGTCCGACTAGATCTTCACCGGTTTTTGCCGGAATTGCAGTTGAGGAGAAAATTGCTGCGCGTACAAATCTAGAGGGAGGCGTAAAATCTCCCGGAAGACCAACCATCCCCGATCCTTGTCCAAAGGGAGCGAGGCTAACATCTCTTAAGGTGATCGGTTTTGTGTTGAAAGGGGTAAGGTTAATGAAATTGCGTAAGTTTTCAAGGTGCCAGTCAAAAGTGGGTGAGTTGGTAAAAGCGCCAATTTTGTTCTCATATGTAACAAGTTTCCCGTCAATAGGTTCTATCACAAGCGCGTTTCCTTGTTTGTCATATACGATATAATGAAAGGGAGCGGCAACAGGACCCCATCCTTTAAGAACTGTCGGGGCAATGACAATTGACTTAAGTGCCTCTTTAACTTCTTCAAGAGAAGCAAATTGCGTTAAGACCCAGTTGGGAAACTCAACTGGGGATATGGCTTTTGACTGATTGGTTTTGTCGATCGTTGCGTATCTTGCATAATCCGGAAAGTAAAAGGCGCCGCAGGCAAGACCCTTTTCGTTGACCCCGTCCATCACCACTTGGTCTTTAAAGCAATAGACGCCGGCTACTGCATATTTCGAAGTGTACTTAAGACCAGCACCTGAGGGAGTCTGTCCGGTAAATGTAAAGTTTCTCGGAATTATGCAGGTATGCATTTCAATATTAGTACCAAACTCAACAGTTCTTCCGTTAACAGAGGTTCCATCTTGCGCCGTCATTCGAATCCCTGTACAGGCTTCAAGTATGCAGGTAGTAAAAATGAAAGATGCGATAGAAATTTGAAAAAAAATATGCATCGATGGGTCCTCGTATTTAGACCCTCTTATAGGAATTGTTTGATCTTAAATCAACGGGTTTTTTTCTTTTGAATGTGAATGAAGTTTTTAAAGATTCGCAACTAGTATAATTGTTACAAAAAATATTAAAAAAAATATTAAAACCGGATTTGTTGATCGATTACTAAACCTTTCTTTTCTTCCAAATTTATCGTGGAACTTATAATGACAATCCCTACAAAGGACAGTTAAATCATGTATATTGGCATGTTCAGAACCGTGGATACTGTAGCTTCGGTGATGTGTATCCAGGTCGTTTTTGCTGTTACATATTTGACATTTATACCTAGCTTTATACTTGGCGTGGGAGGAAATTGCTTTCCAGTAGGGTGTTTGTAAAAAAGACTGATAATTCATACTGTTAATATATTCTGATATAACATCCCAGTCTACATTCACATGTTTAATCTTATGCATACGCTCTTTTAGAGGTGTTTCTGTATCCCAATCAATTTCGGGGTCTAAATATTTTTCAATATAATAGAGCGTGTTTTTAATAAATATATTATGTGGTGGAGGTTTTGTCGATGGGTGATTCATTTTATATGATTTTTTTGGGTTTATATTTTATTTGTTTTGTTTTTTAAATGGAATATTAATTTTTGTTTTGATAGAGACTTTTGAATAAACCCATTTATTAAATTGTGAGTGGATATTTTTTAAGTTTAAAGCAGGCGCAGATCTTTTATATGTATTGCAACAAAATCTGTTTTTAGTGATAAGAAGATTTTGAATGCGCAAACCAAGGGAGCGTGATAGATATGGGAAAAGTTTTAGCATGGGTATTAATTGCTGTAGGTTTAGTCTGTTTGGGTTTTGGTATTAACTCGACCGTTAGTCTTAGTGATGAAGTGACAGAGGCAGTCACAGGTCGTTACACTGAAAATACAATGTTATATATCATTGGAGGCATCGCAATGATTGTTGGCGGAGCTGGCTTGCTGATCAAGTTTCGAAAGGGCTAACTAAGTAAAACGTGCCGTGACTGCATTAGACTGGTTATCATGGTCTGTTCGGTGTGCGGCACCTTTCATACAGGTTCATAAAGTGTCTAAATATCCACTTCAAAGTAGAATGACGCCCCTTTTTCGGGTAGATTGCTGAATCCGAGGCTCCCATTATAGGCGTTAATTATTTGTCGACATATAGTCAGGCCGATGCCGTGTGTTTCAAGGCCTGTCGATTGAGAGAGTTTTTTGGGGTGTTGATTGAATACAGATTCTTTGTCTGTTTCGGGTATTCCAGGGCCTTGATCGCGAACCTCGAACCGGAGCTTTTCAGAGGTTGTTTCACATAAAACCTTGATAACAGAATTTTGCGGTGAAAATTTGATCGCATTACTTAAGAGATTGTCCATGACCTGTTTGATCTTGATTCGGTCTATGCGACAAGTGGGACGCTTGAGTTTCTCTTCAAGCTCAATCTCGATATTTTTCTTTGAGGCTAGAAGTTTGTGAAAATCGCAAACTTCCTGAGCTAAATTTTGTATGTCGACCTCCTCTTTATTGATTTGAAATTGTCCTGATTGAATAAGGTTATCGTTGAGAATATCGTTGAGCAAGTCAAGCATGCTTTTTGCTTGTCTGGAAATTATATCGATCATTTTATGGAAGCGCTGTTTGTCATCTTTTTTTTGGGTATACTCTAGAACAGATCCTGCCATTAAAATTGATGAAATGGGGTTGCGCAGGTCATGGGCGGCCATTCGGATAAACTTATCCTTGACTTTGATCAATTCGTTCAATTGCTGGTTGACCGCATACAGTTCATCTACCTTTTCAGCCAGTAGTCTCTGTGTGTTCTTAATTTCGGTAATGTCGGTTGCAATTCCGAAGAGTTTGATGTTTTTTTCTCCGAGGAGGCTGAAAGGGCTGAGCATAAAGAGTATCGTTTTATCTCCCAGGACAATCTCTGAGGAAACGCTTTTTTTTGACGCGACGGCATTTTTTATAGGTTCAATATTTGACTTGGTGTACGACCTCAGAAGGGAGCTAAAGGACGTTTGAACATCTTGAAGATCGCTCATTCCAAGAAGCTTAATCAACCCCTTGTTCATCCACTCAACCACTCCTGCCTCATCGAGAATAAAGATCCCTTCAGATGCATAATCGGCTGCCATTTGCATCTTGAAAAGTTTGGATTCAGCAACCATTTTCTTAGTGTAGTAGATAGATGAAAATGATAAGTTCATCTCCTTATTGAGTCGATTGATCGCCTCTAATTCATGTGGCAGCCATTTTTTTGAGTGACCTTTAATCTCCTCGCTCCACACTTCAAAAGACTTTCGGGGCTTAAAGTTGTTTGCATTTTCTGTGGAGACACTAAATTTTTGAGGGTCACCTCCCCAGTTGATTGTATGTGGGTATTCCGGTCGGAACCAAAAACTATAATTGGACGTACCGCTACCCATTGAAGCTGAGATCATACCGCTGGTAATTTTTTTATAGCTAGCAGCTTCCGGAATGAGTTCGGAAAGGGATTCTGTATGGAATATGCGACCTTTTTGAGTCCTGTCGATCCAATGAACTAAACGCTCGATTTCCTTATTTGGCGGGGTTTTTCCTTTCTTTGTAATCTTTCCTTCAAAATACATCGCGACCCCTTCAGCATCGGCAATAGAGAGTACAGTGTCAGCATGTTTCAGAAAATTTTCATGGATGTCAGTATTCACGTGTATCATAGATTCAATAGCTTCAGATAGCGCATCATAATGCTTTTTGACTATAGTGAATCCTTGAAATTCATGTAACGAGCATTCATTGCTCATCAAGCTTCCGAAGTGGGCAAGGGCGAGGAGGTTGTATCGAGAGAGTAATTTCGGATCCCTGTGATGGCATGAGATTAAACCCCACAATTTGCCTCGGAACTTTATCGCATACGAGATGGACGTTCTGATATTCATATTTTTGACATAGTCGCGATGAACGGGAACGACCCCTTTGAGAATGGAAAATGACAAATCGAGCGGCTCATTTGTTATTGGATTGATGCTCGGGACAATAGGGGCAGGGTCTTGTTGGCTGTCATAGATATAGCGCAGTGGGTTTTTCAGATAGAGCTCTTTAACAGGGGTCGGAATATCGGATTTGGGAAAATGAAAATTCATATAATTTTCCATTCCCTCTTCTCTCGCCTCGGCAACGACTTCTCCGCTACCATCATCCAGGAATTGATAAATCAATACTTTGTCAAATCCAAGTGCCTTTTTAATTTTCTTAGCAAATAATTGGCAAATTTGAGGAAATGTCAGCAAATGATCCGATCGATTTGTTAAGGATAAAATTTGATTCGACAGCTCTTGGAAATTGATCGGCTCGATATCTTGCGGAAGGGGTATATATTCAAGAATCAGAAATTTCCCCCTGTCTTGAATATGTAGGTCATAATGTTCGTCTTGGTTTGTGTATGAGTGAGTCGAATCTTCAAGAGGATTTTCTTCTGTGAGATATTTTTTTACATCGGCAGCGATGTGGCTTTCAGGAATTTCATCCAGCTTTTTATTGATCATTTGCTCTGCATTGATACCGATCCATTCAACGACATTTTCACTGGCCTGGAGGATTTTCAGATCTCTGTCAATGACGAGGAGGTACCCAAACGGCTGGATGTAGTCCAAGCATCGCACCTCCACTTGGTCGCATATCCTATCTCTTTCTTCAGCGGATAATTTATCCATTTTTAAATAGCTCGTGGATGTTTTCAAAGGTTTGAATCGCAGCGTTTGTGCACTCTTTTATTTCGGAGTCTGTTTTGACTTCTGATTTGAGGAATTGGCGAAAATTTGTCCAGTTTACCGTGATTTTATCACCGTAGTCGTAAAAGAAAGCGCCCCCTGCATTTTTATTGAGGTCAAATTTTGCAGATAGTTTCGGGTAGAGCATTTTTCTGCCGAGACATGACCCCTCTAAAACATAAAAGCACCCCATTAAGGCGGGGAAGGAAAACGAGCGGGCATATGGGGGAAATTTTGGAATTTTGTTCAGTAGAACGCCGAAGTGGGTTAAGTCCTTTTCTAGCAGGGGAGTCCGACGCTTCTCTTGTGTTATTGCTCCATCTGATAAGCGGCCCAGCTCTTTCCAATCCACATGAGATTCAAATGAAGAGTAGAAGGCGTAAAACTTTTCTAATATCCGGATATATTCCTCTAGAGATAAATCCTCTGACAACCTTTTCAATAATGAATTATGTTCTATCTCTTGGTGTTGAGCGGCTGTTTCCTTTCTTAATTCCTGTATGATATCCACGAAAGTGAGCTCTCCTAAATGAGTTGTCTTTCTTTATAGAACGCTAACTTTATATACATTATTTGTCAGTAGAAAATAAAGTAATATGAATGTTGAGTAGAGGGCATTTTTAGGTGAATAAGGAAGAGTATCGGGTGTCTTTAGGTCAAAAGAGAAATAAGAAATGGTTTAGAATTTTAGAGTAGGGGGAGTTCTCGCTGACCTTCAAGTTTAGGTTCTTCTCTTTTATTTAAGCTGTTCTCTGCTCAGTCGCAATAGCTATAAGGTCTAAGAGGTAGACGATGGGGCCTAAATACGATGTTGTTATGGATACTTTACCTTGTAGATTCACTAATAAAATTATCTTTCTGCGTTTTTGTGAAAAAAAGTTTCAATATTCGTAATTCTTAATTGTTCTATATATTGAGTTATATCAACGATTGGGGTCTTTTGCCACTTTGATATATCGAAATTACTCTCGAAATTAAAATTAAGTGAATAAAAAATACAAACACGGCATAGGTTGGGGTAGAAATAAGGAGATTATAATCCAAAGTTTTAGCTTTGGGTATTTTAGTTTGATTGGAGAATGCAGATAATGGCTTCCATTATTAAAAAGCAGTATTATTGGGGTTATCTTGTTATTTTGCTTAGCCTGCTTGCAACCATGGGAATTTACTTCGGGTCGATGTGGTACTACGATGGTTGGTACGACTATAAGTTGAAGTATTTGGCCAAGATCGGAAGTATGTCCTCCACGATGCTTATGTGCTGGGCCTTTTTGCTTGCTACGAGGTTTCGTGTTATTGAGAAGTTGTTTGGTGGTCTGGACAAGGCTTATAAAGCGCATCGGTGGGTCGGTGAATCTGCCTTTTTTCTTATCTTTCTCCATCCGATCTTTTTAGGGCTGAATCCCAAGCACGATTTTTTCAGCTTCTTTTGGGTAGACTATCTGCCGGGTGAAGAGCTGCATCATTACATCGCTCGAATGAGCGGAATTGCAGCGCTTTTTATTTTTATATTATTGGTGGCCTTTTCTCTCTGGATCCCGATGCGCTATCACAGATGGAAACAGACGCATAATTTTTTCGGACTATTGCTGATATTGGTAGTTATTCACGGGGTTGTAGCGAGGGGTGAGATCATGTCTTATCCTTTTCTCTTTGCTTGGTTTGGGCTGTGGGTGAGTATGGGACTTCTTGGTTTTTTATATATTCGCCTGTTGTATCGCTGGTTTGGACCGCTTCATGACTATACTCTCCACCATGTTGAGCAGCTAGGGGATATTACAGAGATTTATTTGCAGCCTCATCGCCCCTATCGCAAGTTACTTCATCGTCCGGGACAGTTTGTTTATATCTATTTTGAGTCACCTGAATTAAGTGCAGAGCCTCACCCTTTTAGTATCTCTTCAGAGCCTCAATCAGATTACTTAAGGATATCAATCAAGGAGTTGGGAGATTGGACAAAAAAGATACATCAGCTCGAAAAGGGAGACCATGCATATGTTTGGGGGCCGTACGGAAAATTTAGCGATCATTATTTTGAACATGCTGACAAGCAAGCGGTCTTAATTGGAGGGGGGATTGGGATTACCCCGTTTTTAAGCATCGTAAGAGATGCAACTTTCCGGTCAGGAGACAGAAATGAGGTTTATCTTTTTTACAGCTATGACAAAGAAGGTGAAGATTATTATCGGGATGAAGTTGAACAACTTGATGCCGATATCGACCATTTTCACACTATTCTTCATTGTGCAGAAAAGAAGGATTATCTCTCCGTTGATATTATTAAGGAAAAGGTGGGAGGAGATCTTTCTAATAAAATTTTTTTAATTTGCGGACCTAAGCCGATGATGGATTCGCTGCAAGAGCAGCTCCTAGATGAAGGCGTATCCTTTGAGTATATTTTTAAAGAAGATTTCAGCGTGATTTAAAACCGAGAAGTGCCCGGAATTGGAAAAATTTGTAACGATTTTGAGGGGAAATACTCTATATGTCATCATTTTCAGGGATTTGTAACGATTTTGAGGGCTTTTCAGGCATTCTATTGTGTGTTGTGGTTAGGAGAATTGTTTTGAGGTTGTGGATATGCCCGATAGAAGAGTTGATCTATGTATTAAGTGCGTGCGTCAAAACAATGGCAGCCTTTCAACTAGAAAGCGCAACTCCCTGTATAAGATGCTCACGGATAACGAGGTTAATCAGATGGAGAGCATAATCAAAAAAAATACTCGTTAGCGATACGTAGTTTAATCTTCACCCCTGTTAGGTAAAATTAAAGGAACCTGGATATCTCTGTTTAATTAAATTTAACACCTTTTCTAGCAATTCGACAGAGACGCACACAGTTAACTAATAAATAGTGAAGACCGATTGGCTGCGCTCAGATAAATGATGTAAAAACTATGTACAATATATTTTCTGAGCTATGCTACTCGACTATGACATCAGTTATGAATATTTTCAGAGCACTAGAAGGGAAGTGGAATTTTCATAGGACTATTTCAAACTATGGAATTATTAGAGGAGTCGCAACTTTTAAGAAGTCTGCAATCGAATCCCATCTCCTCCATTACAGAGAAGAGGGGGTGCTTAAAAGAGAAAATGGAGAGCATTTTCAAGTCTACCGTGACTATTTATATCGGTATAAAAATAATCGGATTTCAGTCTTCTTTCCGGAAAAAACTGAACGCTTATTACACGTTTTAGAATTTCTGGATGCCACTACTGCGGTCGCTAGGCATGTATGTTCATGCGATGTTTATGACGCCACCTATAATTTCAGCTTGGAGGATGAATTCGAGTTATCTTACCTTGTTAACGGCCCTAGTAAAGGTTATTTAATAACAACATTTTTCACGCGGCAACTTAAGGGGTAATATGAGTAATGTAGGTGTCATTGGAGCCGGCCCATCAGGATTCCGTGATTGCTTTGGATACTCTGTTTGCAAAGGCAATCATTTCTTTTAGTGATTTTGGGGACAACCCGAATATGCCAAAGCCTACAGCGGTCAGGATATTTAAAGTTCCTCAAGATCAAAAAGTGCTTGAGGTTATACGTCTAGAAAGAGGAAAAACTCCGGGGATTGTCGTCTATTCTAAATTGCTTGAAATTGTTGAAGTTTAGGAAGGTAGTTATCTGTTAATAAAAAAACAGAACCTTACGGTTCTGTTTTTTAATTTCAATGGGAAGTGGAGAAGCGGATTTATTGGTGCATTGAGATTCCAATGCCAGAACGTTTACACTCCTGTTTAAACCATTTATCCAGCGATAATTTAAATTCCCATTTTTTTTCTACATAATTAACCCACTCTTTATAAGTGCCTTCTGTATTTTCTGACTGAAATTCTTCTATATGAGGACTATAGAATGAAAAATCACATTTTAAGGGATTGTCTTTTACATAGTTATAGGCTTCATATAGAGAGGCATTTGGATGAAAAGTTTGATAAACTTTTAACAGCTGATTTCGTTCTTTCATTGCCTTACTACCGGGTACTAGTATTTTGTATAACCCTGTTATAGGATTGAACATTAGATCGGGTTTTATAACGCACAAAGGAGTAAGTAGAATATCTATAATACCAGAGTTCCGTTCAGCTTTGCTTAGCGCAGCAGCATCTTCCTTGATTTGTTTTAAGGTTAATTCATCTCTAATTTCTCTATTTTCATCTAGAAGGCGTTTAATTTCTCTTTTGCTCATATCAATCTGTTCTTTTAGAGCGTCCTGATCATTGCAATTCATAATCTGAAAAGCAATTTGAATAGCTCTATACTCAACGGAATTAGCTTCGTGTGTCCAAAGAACTCTCAGCGCCTCCTCTCGATTGTTAATTGTAATTTGCCCTTCTTGATCAATAGATATCAGATCATTCAGAGTTTGATTGTTTTCGACGGCATTTATGGGAATCAAAGCTGCAGCCATAGTAAGCTCCTTTTTTGTAAAAACTAAATATTTATGCTATTGTGACGTTTCTCTGAGAAAATTTCTATAAAAGAAAGTGATCTTTAATGCTTTTTTCAATAAAACCCTCTTTTTTCGAAGAAGAGCTGTACTGTTTGCTCCAAATTCATATCAATACATCGACAAAATTTCATTTTTTTTTATTCGACTGCGGACGCGCGAGTCGGTAGTTTAGCAGAAAGAGTAACTTAATAGCTGGTCCAGTTTTGGGGTCCACTGTAGAGAAGGCAATTGTGGACTATTTTAGGTTACACATAAAGGTGTGCTCAAGAGTCGGGTAAGGGACTTTCATGATGAATGGTTATTACTGTGATGGGGAATGTCTTAGGTAAGCTTTCGATATGCCCTGGTTAACCAGGGCAAAGATATGTGTTTTTCTTCTGATAATATTCTTTTATATCACATTCTAAGTAGCTTACCGTAATCTCTATTGTGAAGCTTTAGAAAATTGAAACCAGACATCTACGATTGGGTGCTAGTCTTTAATTATGCTTCCTCCCTTTTATTGGGAGGAATGACACAGTATTTTAGATTTTGGCACAGTTGCCGGAATTACTCACGCTCTCTCACTATTTGAAAACCAGTAGGACCATGATCTGTAAATCTTACTTTCCATCTACATTGAACTGGTAGTCTTTTTGTTCCTAGGTAATTAACAAATTCTTTGTAATCTCCTTCTGGATGATTTTCCTGAAATTCTTCTATAAGAGAAGTGTAATCTTGAATATCATATTTTAAGGGGTTGTTTTTGACGTAGTTATAGGCATCAGTTAGAGAACTGTCTTTATGAAGAGTTTGATAAGCCGTTAACTGCGCTTTTCTGTAACGCATCGCTTCACTTCCAGGTATTAGTATTTTGCATAACCCCATTATAGGCTTAACAACTAGCATAGGGGGGGCTACAATATGCAGGGGGGTGACTAGAATATCTAAAATACCATCGTTCCTTTCAGCAGCGCTCAGCGCAGCAGCATCTTCTTTCATTTGTTTTAAGGTATATTGATCCAGTTGATCTATAATTTTTGCCTTTTCTTCTTGAAGAGATTTGATTTCTCTTTCGCCCATTTCAACTTTTTCTTTTAAAGCATTTTGTTCATTGCTATTCATAATCTGAAAAGCAATTTGAACAGCTCTATATTCAATGGAATTAGTATCACATGTCCAAAGAACTCTCAGCGCCTCCTCTCGATTGTTAATTGTAATTTGCCCTTCTTGATCAATAGATATCAGATCATTCAGAGTTTGATTGTTTTCGATGGCATTTATGGGAATCAATGCTGCAGCCATAGTGCGCTCCTTTTTGTAAAAAATAAATATTTATGCTATTGTGACGTTTCTTTGAGAAAATTTCTATAAAAGAAAGTGATTTTATCACTTCTGCCAATACAACCCCTTTTTTTTATGTAAGAGGAGTTTTAGTGTAGGCGCCGATCTTATATCAAGAGTATTGATTAAATTTCAATCTTTTTATTCGACTGTGGAGGCAACTTAGTAGTGTCAGCTTTCAGGGTTATGAATTTTGACTTCAAAGAAGGGAGCATCAATAGAAATCATAAAAATGAGCAGAAAAAACTATTTAAAGGAGAGTTTATTTCTAGTCTTACATAAAGAAATCACTCATCAAACTGTATTTCGTCATGGAGTGCATGCTGTTGCAGAAAATACAATGGAGTTGAGGGTTGGATTGAAGGTTACTCTTCAGTAACAAATTGGAAAATCAGAGTTTTGGACCCTGATTTCCAATAGTTATGGAGGATGAATTCGAGTTAAAGAAACTTTCGAAAAATTCATACTCTCATAATGAAGCAGAACCTATTGAATCTTTTTTTATGTATACGTGGAGAGGCAGGTTCAGACGTTTTAATCGAATAAGAATTTAAATTATTTGAGCGATTACTTTTCTTGGTCTTACATGGTCTTAGTGTTTGAAGTGGACAAAAATGCGGCCAAAATTTTTATTATCTTTCTCAATGCGGTGATAGAGTTTTTTTATATGTTTCTGATCTAAAAATCGGAGTACTTTCTTTTTGAGTTGACCACTGCCTTTTCCCGGAATGATCTCTACAAGGGAAATTTTTTTACTGATAGCCTCTTCAATGACGCGGTTGAGCTCTTCATCAATGACACTTCCTTTGTTGTAGATGTCATGCAAGTCAAGTTTAATTTTTGCCATAACAAGCAGTATCCTATTGGTATCAGATTTTAGCCTATACAAAAATATGAATGAATTCCAGGTGAGAATGTGTACATCAAGTCACATCTAACAGTTAAGAATTTTTCGACTCATTCCTTCAAGCTTTCCATCGAATTAACACATTAGAGGGGGCATATCTCTCAAATCCTTGTTTGTGACCCATAAATCCAAAAAAAATCCTCTGAAAATCAATCATTTATAAATTCATGCTGCGTTTTTTTGAAAAATTAAGAATCAAAATCTAAGAGTAATTCAAGTATTCTAGGTTATGAAAAAAGTCAAAAAAAGTTTACATGTTTTGCTGTGATTGGTAAACATAGCACAGATAACCTAGGAGGGTACCATGTCTAAGTATAGTTGTGATAAGTGTGGAATGCAGGTTGAGCCTTTGAAGTGTGGCAAGTGTGGTGTCGCATTAGAAAATCGAAAGATTGAAACCCAAGGCAATGAGGTACAGGTAGCTGAGTGTCCAAAAGGATGCGGAAAAGTGAAGTCACCTCAATGCTGTGGACATGATATGGATTTCAAAAAATAGTGATTTTGCCACATCATTTTCAAAAATAAAAAATCGTTTACTGTTAATGCGGTTTGGGACTGGTTTAAAAACACAATTGGCTCTACAGTACCTGATTGTGTCAAGGTTGTAGCGACATTTGGCAGGATTGATCCTGAGTTTTCTAATTATCCATTACCATAGGAAACCTTTCGGGCCCACTTGAAAAATCTTTGTAAATTTGGAATCCTGGAATTTTCTGGAAATGATTTGGGGACCCCAGGTAGTTGTCAGTTTAAAGTTGTAAGCAAAAATTCACATTAGCAGATTAGTGACCCACCATGCTGGGTGATAAAGTGGAGATGAAGAAATATTTGCGCGTTACAATTTAGATTGCATAGGAAAGAGTAGGCAAAAAAAAGCAGAACCATTTTGATTCTGCTTTTTTTCTTATAATTGGAAGTTGAGAGACAGTTTCAGAACTTTTTATTGGTCAGACCTATATCGCCAATTGGTTTTCTATGCTCTCAATCAGTCGATGCAGCTGTCCCAATAGATAGAATGGCAAAGAGAGCAGAGTATATTCTACAGGGGAGCTGTCGGAAGTCTTCACCTGAATTGGAGTAATTGAGGGATAATCGGAATTTATCCTAACAGCTAGGCTCCTTCCTTTAAGATGCATGAATTGGTGAAGAGACTTGAGTGCCCCTGTACTACCAGCCTTCACTTCTATTGGAACAACTATATTCCCATGCTGAACAATATAGTCAATCTCAGCGTTTGCTCCTGAATCAGTGCGTTGCCAGTAGTTGAGCGAAGGGGAAGCATAGGGTGGAAACAAGGTTCTCAACTGCTGCCCAACAAGCTGTTCTGCAATGCCACCGCTGTTAACTAGGCTTAGTTCTGATACCGATCTCAGCTGGTGTAGAGAGAGTCCAAGTTCAGCGCTAGCTAGACCACAATCCAGTAGGATAACCTTGAAGAACTTGTTTTTGATCTCGGCATTTAGAGGTAAGCCATTTGCCGAGGTTGCAAATACGCGGTGACACACACGGGCTTTATCTAGCAAGTCGAGAGCTTGTTTTAGCGGCGGAGTATTAACCTCTGAATTGGCGTGTGTGTAGATGAATTTTTTCCCAAGCTGGCGTGGCACTGAAGCTAAAAGTTCTTCTAGGCGTGCAGTTGATAGGCGGCCTCGATATTTAGCGAAGTCCTCACGGTAAGTAGTCAGTAGATCAAAGTGAACTTGACTGAGTGCGTCGAGGTTTTCCTGGGAACTCCAGCATGAAATGGCGGCAGGCATGCCACCAACGACTAAGTACTCCTTTACAGCTGAGAAAAGCTGCGTATGAATGGCAGCAGGAATGGTTTTACCTAGCTGATATGCTTGCAGAAACTTCCGAAGTTCATGGTTGCCAATTGCCTCCAAGAATTCTTCGAATGATAGTGGTTCAAGATACATATAACCGATTCGCCCCACCGGCATGCTAAATTCATGCTCGGCCAAAGCAAAGTCTAATAGAGAGCCAGCAGCTACGACTGGGAGTTCCGGCATATCTTCAGCAAACCAACGCAGTTTAGCGAGCAGGTGAGGTGCAGCTTGTATTTCATCCAGGAACAATATGGTGTTAGAAGGTTCGATAACTTTACCAAGAGATGCTGCGATATTGGCAACGGTCTCTTTTGGTTCATTTGAGTCAAACAAGGATTCAAGATCTGGTCGCTTCTCAAAATTCAACTCAATTAGCCGTCTATCGGTCGACGCAGCCAAATCCCGAATTAGCCAAGTCTTACCCGTTTGCCTTGCCCCTCGAATAACTAAGGGCTTTCGTGTCTTTGTATTTAGCCAGTCAATTAAGAAAGAGGTGCGGTCGCGCTTCATATTATAGACTCCTTTTTCTTGATTCTATCCTAACCCTCCGTTTAAGTCTAGAAAACAAAGGGTTGTTTTTGTGTGTAAGCCTAGAAAACAAAGGGGTGTTTTGAAGGTTATCGTTAGAAAGGTTTGAGTTTTGTAGCTGTTTTATCGGCTAAAGTAACTGGGGATCAAATAGCCTTTGATGTAATGCAGTATGCGATTGTGCATCCAGCATTAATTCACAAGCTGATTTTATTGAATACAATGTCTCCCTCATCCGAAGAATTTTCTCTATTTGTGCAAGAATGGATGAAGCGAATGGCCCCATATCAAGATGAACTCAAGGCAATTAAAAACAATCCAGAATTTACTAAAGGAAGTCTATCGCTTATTGAGAAATATATCGAATGATCTTCGGAAGATATTTTTATAATCCTGAGAAAGCAGATCTTCTCAATTTATATATGAGTCCAAAAGCGTCCATTGATGGAGCATAAGTTTATAAGATATTTACAAAGTCATTATTTTTTGAAAAATGTTTTTGGGTTGGGGCTTTCAAACGAATAGATAAAGAAGGCTATGCAGTAGCGCGGCATATCTTCGGTGGCGAGCCTTCTGATCCTGAGATTTACAACTTTGTTCAGAATAATTACCAAGAGCTAGGACTTTGGAGAAGTTAGAAATATCGATGTACAAATCCAGAGAAAAAACCCAAAAAGAGTCCAGCGGGAAGTTCGCCGTGAAATGGAAAAAATAAAAGAAACCACTCGGTCTTCAACTTTAGCACAAGATTATATGAGGGAAGAACTTGAAAAAAAGAAAAAGGAAAGAAGAAAAGTCTCCAGCGCCCAGAAACAAGCTCGCATAGATGAGTAGTTTTCTATTAGGTAACAAAAAAAGCTGAAAAAAAGTGGTAGGTGAAAGATTTTGGAAACTCTTCAAGAGTTTTGAAGGCATTTTTAGACGGCTACAAAGTCTGTAGGCATGTCGAATTCTAAGGGTTCTATCGATTGAGATTATTCGGTTATGTTTATAATTTTAAAAGTTCTTCAAAAATCGTCATTTTTGGATAGCAATTGGTCAAGAAGCTAAAGTCTCAAATCCCTGTGTGTTGTTAGATTCATCTTGGAGCCTTTGTTTTCCGTTTTTTCCCATTTCACAACAGCAGGGTGGGTCACTCCAAAAAGTTTACCTTTGCTTAGAAAGGTTGCGTTAGCATTCCTTCACAAAAGATGAGTCTTTAAAATGTGGGCTGCTGCATCTTTTAAATACTGCGAACAGTTAATAAAAAATTTATTATTATTATTAATCATCTAATAAAAATACTTATATACTTGAAAAAAATGTTGTATTTCTTTAAACTAATTCATTATGTTTAATACTGTCGGCGTTTATAGAGGGTCCTTTGATCCTCCTACTTTTGGTCACCTAGAAACAGCTACCTGCTCTCTTAAGTATGGCGTTGATAAAGTCGTCATCGTTTTTACTGATAGTAATCCTTGTAAGCCTAACCGCAGCAGCGATGAAGTTCGTTTTGAACAGTTAAAAATATTATTTTATAGATGTCCATGGGCTTCAATAAGCAAAAAAAGCTTTAAGGCTACATTGCAAGGCCTTTTCGATGATCCCACAGTGAAAAGGGTTCGGTTAATTGTTGGCTTTGATCTCTTGTCAGTTAAATTCAGACCTGTAGCAAAGCCTAAAATTGTAGATTGTCTGGCTGTACCGAGAAACGATTTTGATTTAGAATCCTTACCTAAAAGCTGGAACGGGCTACCTTTAGAAATCATCGATACTGAAGGGCTTTTGTATCGTCATACGAGTTCGTCACAGTTACGTCTGGATCTGTCGGAGAATCGTCTTTGTGAAGCGTTACGCTTAGTGCCTCCAAATCTTTTTGAAAAGATTCTTGATAAGGGGCTTTATTCAATACCTTTGGTGCTAGTCGCTAATCGACTGCTAGCTAATTGCTCATTTGAATTGTGCGAACGCGGGTTCTCTGATGATGTTGTCATTTATATAAAGGACGAGTGTGGTAAACGTCAGCTTGTCGCAAAAATCTTTTCAAATCGTACTCGATTTAAAGCCGAATTTTCCGGCTATAGGAAGTTGCGCAAGCTGAATCTCAAGAGAATTAATATTCCGACAATTCATGTGGCAGAAGCTAATATGATCATCATGGACTATGTCAAAGGGAGCACTCTTGCAGAGATGATGGGCAGCAATTTGGAAGCAGTTCGTCTCTGTGCGAAAGCTAACCTTGAGCTTCACCAAGTGACGGCACGCGAATTAAAAAGCTATCCGAATGACTTGGAAGTTGTTGCCGGCAGAGTAGCGGCTTTATCTCAACGATATGCTGATGCTCTACAGGCCAGGTGTCAATCTTTAGTCCAGGATTTTTTAAAAGATCCGGGAATGCAAAGCGCTGTTCATGGGGATCCAAACCATTTTAATTGGATCGTAGACCTTGACGCGCGTACTGTTTTCTATATTGATTTTTCGAACTTCGATGAGCGTGGACACGCTATGAAAGAGCTGTATGAAGCTGATTTGTGTTTTTGGACAGCGGCGAAGCGAGTGGGGGGAATTGATAAGGAAGCTATTAAGTCGATACGAAACGAGTATATAAATGCATACCTGAAAGAAGCGCCCTCATCAATGGCTACAGTAGCAGCACAAGCATATTTTAAGAGTTACTGGCAATTGCGTATTATCGAACATTTGCTTTTAGCACAGAAGCCGTGTGAGACGGAGCTTGTTGAATTTTTAGGTATTTATCAGGAGTGTTAATGTTTAAAAAACTTTTAGTTTTGATTTTAGCTGTGAATGCTTTGTCAGCAGAGATTCCTTATTCTCTTGAGAATTTGTTAAACTATAATCAGCAATCTCATGGATTTCACGTTAATGATTTCGAAAAAGCGATGTGCTTTGGCAGAGAAGGTACTGATGAAGTTTTCTTTTCAGATAAGCATGTTATTGTTGTGAAAGATAATTTCAAACGATTCTGTGACGGTCTTGGAAAAGGTTCGAAAGAGCATTCTATTCCACATATTATTCATTTAATTTGGCTTGGCTCCAACCCTTCGGAAACAGTATCTGCATGCTTTGATTCATGGAAAAAACATCATCCCGACTGGGTGGTGAAAATTTGGACCGACAAGGATATTCCCGGATTCAGTTGGAGCTGTGATCACTCAAGGATCAGCTATGAGCTAGCGGACACTTGGGCGGAAAAAGCAGATATTTTGCGTCTGGAGATTCTTTATAAATTCGGAGGTATTTACAGCGACGCTGATGTCGTTTGCTTAAACTCATTTGACGAGTTGACGGAACAGGATATTGGTTTTTTTAGTGCATTTGAGCTTAACTACGTAGGAAAGCATTATGGCGAGCCCTTTTTTGTAGGCTCTGCGATCATGGGGGCAAAAAAGGGAAGCGAAGTAATGAAATTCTGCCTTAATAACCTCAAGTCTAAACAAGATGCTCCTGAAGAGGGAATTATTAAAAGAACAGGGCCGGGTCTCATAAGCCGCGCTTGTCAGTCTGTTTTGGATAGCAAAAGCGAGACTGTTTTAGTTCTTCCGTGCAGCTATTTATATCCGCTCCCCTGGAAAAAGCGTGATACAACTGCCGTTGACGTGCTCGATTATGTTAGTACGGATTCTTTAGCAATCCACTTGTGGGATGGCTCTTGGTGCACACATAAAAAGAAGAATAAATAACCGCATATGGTCTTAGATCCAATAGGTCAAATTTTGTTTCAGGCTTCGTCTATGTCTTGTCGTATTTCTCCTGAAGAGGAGGATGCTGCCATTCAGTACGTGGCTAAAGGCACTCTTGAAAAATTGCCTAAATCTCCTTGGGGGCAAACGAATGTTTACCTTCCTCCTGACTTATTGTTGGTAATTAAAGAATTAGGCCAGGACAGGGCTGTTCGTCGTGGGTGCGCAAATCTTAAAGCGACTGCACTTTGTCAAGAATTAGGGCTAAGGCATCTTATTGTTCCAAGGTTTGGTCTTTCGGGAGATTACACTTTTGAACAGCGTTTACCTGTAGCAGATGTAAATCTAAGGTCGCAAACTTCTCTATATGCTTCCCATCGCGACTGTTTTTCTCAAGCCGCAAAAGAGTTTTCGGCATTTTTGATTAAGTCCCATTTTCCTGATATTCTTACTTGGAGCCATCCATATCAGACTGAGGACAAAATACCTCTTGGAAGGTTCGATAATCTTCCTTTCTTTCTAAATAATGGCCAGGGGTGTGTGGGCCTTGTGGATTTAGGAGGATATAAAGTTAGACAGCAAAAACCTTCTGAACTAGAGATTGAAGAGTGCGTCAAAACTGCAATCGCTATCTTTCCGTATCACTTAGAAGAGGTTTGTGAAGCAGCTGGTGTGCCTTCCAAAAGATTTGAAGCTCTTACTAAAAAGACTCAGAATATCTTCGAAAAAATTCTTATTGGAAGTAAAGTCTTTTGTCGTTCTGTTTTCTGTAGAAAAACAGAAGAGGCAGACCTTGAGAAAAGCGCTCTCTATTACAACTTTTATTTCAATAGAGGGGGTCAGCTGAGGGTAGTATATCACCAATGAGAGAGCTGTTATACTTTATTTTCTTTCTAGCAAGCCTTGCCTCTTCTTGCATAGCGTATGAATCCGCCCTTGAGCTTAAGTCATTTTATAAAATTGATGGTAAGAAGTTAATTGCAGGTAATCATAAACATTACGACCGCTTTCCCTATGAAAGTAAACTGCATTTTGACTTGTGCTATAAGTTGAAGGATCTACCCTTAGCAGGGCAAATTCATAATGCCTACAAAGATCACCTACTCCCACTTATCGTTCAAATTGTGGAAGAAGATGATCAGCAAAAGATCTATACGGCAATTTCGAAAGGGCTTATTGGGGTGTGCCATTACTTTGGTAGTCCTGACTATTCTCCGCTAGAACCCTTTAAAAAAGGTTTGAGGCTGCATGGGGCCGGCAATTGGTTAGAAGACAATAGTCAGGCAATCACAGCTTTCGTGAAGGAAGCAAGTGTATGTCAACATGTCGTTAGGTCAAGGTCTGCAGAAAATCCTTTTACTGTAGTGATTATTACTTCAACTTGCAGTGGGGGAAATCATACTGCAGCACTGTCTATCGCAAGTGAATTAGAGAGATATCCAAATACTCGTATTGTTTTAATTGACTTTGAAGAGATGGCCAACGAATTCGATCCAATTATGACCGCTACTGGAGTTTACTCTTATGACATGATTTACTCTAAGATCCTTCAGAAGACAAGCAACTTAGATGTGAACCGCGAGCGTAAACTTCTAAGTCGTGAAATACAAGGCTATATTCCCAATAATATACTATATGAGCTCAAGGTGAAGGTCGCAGCTTTAGATCCGGATCTTATCATTTCGACGCGGTCCTACACCTGTGACGATATATCATTATCGACTTTAGGGGTTCCATTTAGGCTATTCTTTCCCGATTACGAACTCAACCGCTCCCTTTGCTACTACTTTCGTTGTATTCCTCATGACTCCATCCGCTTTTGGGTTCCTACCTTTCAAGCAAGAATGTTTAAACCGTTGTTCGAAGAGTTGGGTTCCGATGAAAAATTAGACTCAATAGTTGAATCGGAAGAATTGGTTAAAAAGATTAGCGTCGCTTTGGAGTTAAGTCTCGAACGTGCTGAGAAATGCTTTACGAATATTGGATATCCGTGTGAAAAATTTTACCCAATTGCTGATAAAAAGGCGTTGGAAAGAAAATGGGGAGTCGCTGAGGATGAGATCCCTGTGTTTGTCATGATGGGTAAAAATGGCACCCACACAATGCAGAAAATCTTTGATGATCTAAATTCCGAAGAGTCGACTCTTAGACTGAAAATATTCTTTCTCTGTGGAAATAATTCAGAGTTAGTTGAGAAGCTGCATAAGAGGGCCGGGAGGTCTATTGTCGTGTGTGGAATTCTTACTCCCGATGAGGTCAATGAGGTTATGAATATTTGTTCGATTGGGATTTCAAAAGCTGGCGGGGCTACTGTTTCTGAAGCAATTGCGTCCAAGACTCCACTTCTCCTTATGGATTCGTTTCCTTGGGAAGAAGCGAACGCGCAACATTTAGTCGAGTTAGGATTGGCTGTCAGGTTTAATCCTAAGCATTCTCTCAGTACACAGATTGTTGATGCGATACAACTTTTGTCCGACAATACAATTCCCATAGAAGATTGGCGTATACGTCTTCATGAGCAAGTAAAGCCTTTAATCCAGTAAGCCTTCTCCACTTTGTTTGACGACTCATGCCATCAGCCAAAAAAATAGCTTTAAGGTGGGGGTGTTCTTGGCGAAAGTGCTTTAAAAATCGTTTGCAAGCATTGCGTTCACAATCATTTTTCTCTAAACCATCTTCTTTAAGAATAGGCTCCGGGCAAAGGGGGATAACATTCTTTTGCTTGGGATGTACGAGACAGACTCCAAACATTTGATGGTAGTAGGAGATGCTTCTGTCGCGAGATTTTTTTTGGTAACAGGAGGGACAACTGATCTTGTTTGAATGAAACTGTCCTGTTCCATCTCCAGAAAGCAATACATGTCTATCCAAAAAATCATATTTTACGAGGCCTTTTCCCCTTTGAAGAACTGAAAAAAAAGTTTTTTAAAAGCAGGACGAAGATATTTGGTATCTACGGCGTCAAGACGTTTTCTAAGATAGGTGTCACTGGGAGATTAATTTACATGGTAAATATCTCTTAGATATTTCTCAGTCGCAGTATCTTCTTTTTGCCTTTCAAAGGCAAGTAGAGAAGGACACTTTAGCTCAAAAATAGCAAGTCCTGACATTAAATGATCCGTAAGAGAGATAGATGGCTCTCGATTAAAAGTGGCAATATCAGGAATTTTGTCGAATTCTTTGTAGATTGTGCGGATCAGCCCTGGGGCACACTGAGATGCTTGCGGAAGGACAAAGTCATAGTTAAGGCAACAATTTAAGGGTTCATAATGCCTCACAAGTTTACAAAACCTAATTTTAAATTACCTCCAAAAAATCATCCATTGGGAATTGCTGAGCAGTGCGTAACTCAGCTTTAACTAGTAGAAATTTTCGAGTTAAATTACTTGTTCTATCTCATTAAATAAGAAAGGCTTCACTCCTTGGAGTGAAGCCTTTCATTGGGATGGAGATGGAGAGACACGTTCAGAACTTTTGATTGGGTTCAAATGGCTGAAAGTTGGCCGTATTCCGGCGGATACAGCCAATTCCTGTCTAATACGGCCAAAAAAACTTGTATATTTGGCCGTATTCTTGTTAAAATGGCCGTATTAGAGAAACAAGGTGGCTGTAATGAGTTTGCGCGACAATAAAATGGCTGTATTAAGACAATTAGGACTAGAGTCGGAACCAATTGGCTTGCCCGAGCTTATGCTTCGACTAGGTGAAGGATTTAAGGAGCGCTCGGTTAGACGATGGCTAAGTCTTTTAGTTGAAGAGGGCTCGGTTAAAAAAATAGGTCAGAAGCGAGGGACCAAATATTTTGCAGCTAGTCGTTCGGATGAAACAGTCGTTGATGTGAGTAGCTGTTTTAGTTCCGCGAGCTTAAAGGCTATTGAGGGTATAAAGAAGCCATTATTTGAGCGGCAGCCGGTTGCATACGCAGATGATTGGTTTGATGACTACCAACCCAATTTAACATACTACTTACCAGAAGCATTGCGACAACAACTGTTGGCATCGGGTGGGCGTGCGAATGAACAGGATCCTGCAGGCACCTATGCTCATCGAATATTCAACAGGCTGATCATTGACCTCTCATACAACTCCTCACGTCTTGAAGGCAACACCTATTCCCTTCTCGATACAGAGCGTTTACTTCTTCATGGCGATATTGCTGAAGGGAAGCTTGATGAGGAGAAGGCGATGATCCTGAATCATAAAGAGGCTATTCGCCACCTTGTTGACAATGCATCAAAAATCGAAGTCTCTCGTAATGTTATCTGTACCCTGCATTACCTCTTGTCAGATGGTCTTGTTGAATCTTCAGAGGTCGGAAAGGTTCGAAAGCATGGCGTGCGTATCGGCGGGTCAACCTACATGCCCTTTGAAGATCCAAGGAGATTAGATCTGCAATTGGAGAAGATCGCCGCAAAGGCAGCGAAGATCCAGAATCCTTATGAACTGAGTTTTTTCTTATTGGTTCATGTGAGCTACTTGCAGGCCTTTGCTGACGTCAATAAGCGGACCGCTCGGTTGTGTGCCAATATTAGTTTGATCAAAGGGAACCTCGTTCCGCTTGCGTTCAGCGATGTTCGTGTCGAGGATTACATGTCAGCAATGATAGTTATTTACGAATTGCAGAATGTGCAACCATTGATCGACCTCTATGTTTACTCCTATCTGCGGACTTGTGCCGCCTATGACTCCACTGTGAAGGCAATGGGTTTTGACGAAGTGCGTGTAAGGTATCGACAAGAACGCAGGGCTGTCGTGCGAGAGGTTATTCTAAGGATGTTAAAAGGTCAGTTGATGAAGGAGTTTGTGGATGCAGAAGCAGCGTCCCGCGTCCTTCCAATAGTTCAAAAAGCTTTCGCCGAAGATGTATTAGAAGATTTAGAACAAATAGATGAAAGCCGTTTGGCTGGACTAGGAGTGACTTCGGAACAGCTCAACGCATGGAAACGATTAAATCCTTAAAAAGATGTATCAAAGATGAACAATAACCTTAAAGAACAAGAATGGATTGAGGTGATTGGAAAACGCTTTCACTTGATATACTGAGATGTAAAATGCCTCGAGGCCATAGTTGAATCCAGCTTTCTCAATTGGCAAAACATAAATCGTTAAGTAAAATCATAGATGTTTGATTGATAAAGGCATGTAAGGGAATGGCTCTACTAGTCGATGTATTAGAGTGAAAGCTCGGGGTTTATACCAGAGTTCGTGCTTGTCTCAAATCTGCAACGAGTCTTTTTCCTTCGTCTGTTAAAACGTACTCTTCCCAGGTATATAAACTATCATTCCATTATTATTTTCTGATCCGCAGCTTGTTGTGCCATTCTTTGCAAGTAGATTGCCTTTTAGAAGGTATAGGACCTGGATTTCAATAAGACCTGGTAGACAAATTGTGTTTTCTTTTGGATCGTCGCAAAAAACGTATAAGATTCTTCTTGTAGATTTGAAGGGCATTCTGATCTATTTCATTTGTGCGATGGTGTCGCGCATGGCATTTAGTGCAAAGTGCAATTAAGTTGTCAAAGGTATGTTTCTTACATTTTTCATAGGGGATATTATGATGTATATCGATAGGATGATCTTTGCACGTGGGTATAGCGCATCGATGACCTGCTTCTATTTTAATTTGCCTTTTAAGCTTTTCTGGAATAGATGGGCGGCTTGTCAATGTGAGTTCCTTCTAAAAAAAAAGCCTATCAAATATTGATAGGCTTTTAATATTTGGTAACATTGGAGGTGGAGAGGCAGATTTAGAACTTTTGACTCTACCAAATTGCATCTTTTCAAGCCTTGGGAAGATGTGCTATCCTGTAAAGTTCTCTAATCTTGGATAATTTATGACAATCACTTTGGAAAAAGCCACTTCTGAAGATGCTGAGAAATTGCATGCTATACAAATAAAATCCTTTTTGCCTCTTTTAGAAAAATATCAGGACCACGAAATTAACCCAGCATGTGAGCCTATAGACAAAACCCTACAAAGAATAAATGATCCTTTGAAAGGCTTCTATAAGATTTTGAAGGATAATATTTTGGTTGGTGGGATTGCAATAAAGCATATATCCACTGAGATTATATTTTTAGGACCCATTTTTATTGATCCTATTTTTCAAAACCAAAAGATCGCTCAAACAGTCTTACAACTTATTGAAAATATATTTCCTTCTGTACATTTCTTTGAGCTACGTACTCTAGCTCAAGAAAAAGGCAATATTCATCTCTACGAGAAAATGGGGTATGTGATTCAAGGGGAAAGTGAAAAAATAAGTGATTCGGATGAGATTGTGTTTTTTAGAAAAAAAATAACGCACTAAATAGCGATAGTTTAACTTTACAAGAGTTAATTTTATTGATTCCTTTAATGCCATATTTGACATAAATGTACTCAGCTAAATCGCGCAATAAATATTGGCCATCAGCAGGTTTCAAAATGGGATGATAAGGTGACGCTGTAGATAAAACTTGGGCTGTGCCTATACAATCAATTGCCTTTTTAGAAGCCTTGCCCCTCGAATAACTAAGGGCTTTCGTGTCTTTGTTTTTAGCCAGTCAATTAAGAAAGATGTGCGGTCGCGCTTCATATTATAGACCCCATTTTCTTGATTCTAGCCAAACCCTCTGTGTAAGCCTAGAAAACAGGGGGATGTTTTGAAGGTTATCCTTAGAAAGCTTTGAGTACTGTAGCCTTATAGCGGCCAAATTATTCGGGATCAAATAGTCCTAGATGTAATGCAGATAGCTAAAAATTGGCTTTATTGAATGAAAAGGAATTATGAAAAAGCCTATCAAATTGATAGGCTTTTAAATTTTGGTAACGTTGGAGGTGGAGAGACGCATTCAGAACTTTTGAGTGGGCGATTTCCAGAATTCGACTGTTGGCTCTGCCTGTTGTTTCAACTATTCAAGATCCAAGCAGAATGTTTCTTTGATGAAATTCGGCTTGGCCAAGGTAGAAGCAAAGTAGACATGCTGGGATCCTCAGGAGAGCCTTCTCTCCCTGATCATCTACTTTTACACGACCGAGATCGTTCGGTGATTTGGTGGCTATGAATCCTTGGGTGATCTGCTCTTTTTTCTTGATCAAATCAATGAGGCCTGGAACATCTCTAGCCTCCACGCCTTGCGCCTGATATTTGATCTCAAATGGGAATATGGCGCCATCTAACTCTACAATTAGATCCACCTCCTTTTCCTCTTTTGTGCTACGCCAGTAACTAAAGCGTGCTTGATTTGTACGGCAATGTGACCATAGATGTCCAATCACCGCCGTTTCTACGCATTGACTCAGTGCTAATGGGGTCTCAAGGATTGTCTTACCTTTGATTAATACAGCTGGTGCTATTGCAGGATCACTCAGATAGATTTTATTTTTCCCGCGTAGAACTTGCTTGCCGTAGCCATACGGAAGGAGTTTATAAATAAGGTGTCAGAACCCAGAGATTCTGCTTTCTAGTCTAGATGGAGGTGGAGAGACAAGTTTAGAACTTTTGAATGGAATCTGTGGAGCCAAAAATGGCCGTATTTTTGAGAATGCGGTCAAAATTCTTCAAAATTGGTCCCATCTATGTAGTTAACTTGCCTAATTGTGGTATTTTATGAGGTTTTATACTGACTTATACCTATTTATATCTGCTTTCAGGTATAAATGGATATAGATACATATAGATAGAGGTACCACATGGATCCAATCAAAAATCCCTATTCGCCAGGAGCAGGCACTCCACCGCCGGAGCTTGTGGGTCGCGACCCCATTCTCAAGCAAGCCGATATTCTATTGGGGCGCATTCAGGCTGGCCGTCCAGAAAAGAGCATGCTGCTTACTGGTCTCCGAGGTGTTGGAAAAACGGTGTTACTAAATGAAATGCAGCGGCGGGCAGAAGCAATGGGTTATAAGACTATTTTTGTTGAGGCGCATGAAGATAAACCACTGGGGCTGTTGCTTGCACCACACTTACGCCAATTACTTTATTCGTTGGATCGAATGGCTAACGTTGAGAGCAAAGTGAAGCGTGCTCTTGCTGTTTTTCGAAGTTTTTTGGGACGGTTAAAGGTAACCTATAACGATGTTTCAATTGGTTTGGATATAGAGCCTGAGATTGGGACGGCTGATAGTGGCGATCTTGAAATTGATCTTCCAGAGCTGATGGCTGTGATTGGTGAGGCTGCACAGGATCGTGAGTGTTCAGTAGCAGTCTTTATTGATGAAGTCCAGTATTTAAGCCCCAAAGAATTGGGGGCTCTTATCATGGCCTTGCATAAGCTACAACAACGACAACTACCTGTGTTGTTATTGGGTGCCGGCCTTCCTGTTTTACCAGGGCTTGCCGGGCAGTCCAAATCTTATGCCGAGCGCTTGTTCAGTTTTCCCGACGTAGGTGCTTTATCAAGATCTGACGCAGACAAAGCACTTCAAGATCCAGCGAATAAGCAGGGAGTGAGCTTTGAAGAGCCCGCACTCGATCGAGTATATGAACTAACCCTTGGGTATCCCTATTTTCTTCAAGAGTGGGGGTATTCAGCTTGGAATCAAGCAGAGACATCACCTATTACGAGCACAGTAGTAAATGATGTCTCTCCAATTGTGATTCACAAACTAGACGAGAATTTCTTTAGGGTGCGGTTTGATAGGCTTGTTCCGAGTGAAAAGCAGTTCCTCCGTGCAGTGGCAGAGCTGGGATCTGCTCCCCAACGAATTGGTGACGTGGCCGAGATGATGGGAGTCGAGACCGGAAGCTTGAGCCCTCGTCGAGCAAAGTTAATTAGGAAGGGAATGATTTACAGTCCCTCACATGGTACCATAGCTTTTACAGTCCCCTTATTCGATCAGTTTATGGTTCGAGCTATGCCAGAGTTCTCAAATAAGCTTAGAAAGTAAAAAGCCTATCAAAATTTGATAGGCTTTTAAATTTTGGTAATGTTGGAGGTGGAGAGACGAATTCAGAACTTTTGACTGGAGTAGAATAAAGATCTCAAGTGTATTCAATTCTTCTAATTCCACCCAGGCAGCAATGGGAGTCCCAGGTGATGGAACGAGCACCTTGGAAAAACGACGGGGTATGCTCCTTAAATAGAAGCGGTACCTATCCATATTAATGAAAATCGTCCTAAAGAGAGCCCTAGATAGTTTGAGGCTTACTGCAGCTTTAATAATTAAGCAACTGATTGAAAATAAGTCACTTAAACACTATTTTTCGGCAACTTGCTCAAAAAAACATCTTTTTTTTCTTACACTTTATTATCGATATTCGATAATATTTGATCGTTATTCAATAAATACGGGGTTATATGAAAACAAAAAGAAAAATAAATATTTTGAGCCGAGTTTTCCGAGTTATAGCTATACTGCAAGCAATCGAAACGGCATGGGGTGGAATTAGTCGTTGGATGGCAGCTCCCTTCTCAGAGCCTGCTCTTCCTCAAATTAGCATGATATTTGTTAATTCTTCTTTAAGAACCCAGATTTCTTCATTAAGTGAAATGGCTGTCTCGTTAAAAGTTATTGGGGTGTTGGACTATTTTACACCAATTATTGCAAAAGTTTTTATATATGTATTTTTAGCTCTATTATTCACAGAGTATAAAAAGGGAAATATTTTTTCTGAAAAAGCTCTTAAATTGATCCGAAATGTGGGTTGTGTGGTGCTTGCTGGAACATTATTATCCTTAATTTATTCGTTTGTAACATACAATCTTCTTCCCGACCAGTTTCCAATTATACACAGGAAGCTGCAAGGCATAATGATCTATGGTCCGATTGGCTATAGTTTGAGATTTATTACAGGGGGTCTTTTCATCATATTTATTAGTTGGATAATGAATATGGGGAAAAAGCTTGAGGATGAACAGAAGTATACGGTGTGATATGCCAATATTAATTAATCTTGATGTTGTTTTATCAAAAAAGAAAATCCGTTTAAAAGAGCTTGCTGCTGCAGTTGACATTACGGAGCAAAATCTGTCTATCTTAAAAACAGGTAAAGCGAAAGCAATCCGCTTTAGTACTCTTGAAGAAATATGCAGAGTGCTTGACTGTCAACCAGGCGACATTCTTGAATACAAAAAGGATTAGTATATAAAGGGGTAAGTGAACTTCTAACTAAGCGTCTAAAAAAGTTAGAAGGTCCCAAAAAACGTCAGATCGAGATTGCTGAGGAGATGAAAAACCATGAGAAGGCTGATCAAAACTATTATGTCACAGCGAATATGGTCCTGAATTTAGCGGCTCGTGCGAGAGAAATCTTCGAAAGTTCTGAAGTGGATGAAAAACGGGAATTGCTGAATTTGGTGTTTCAGAACTTAAAATTAGAGGGTAAAAAAATGCTCACGGAAGACCGTGAGCCATTTTCTACTATGATTGGATATAAGGATCATCCAACCAATTGGAGGTGGAGAGAATCGAACTCTCGTCCTTGGTAAACTCCATACTAACCTCTACATGCTTAGCACCCTGTAAATATTCCGACCCCCTGCAGAATGCGCCGGTTGAGGCCGAAACGCTTCATTTAATCTTGACTAAGGCTCCCTAGAAGCTACGGAAACCAGAGTCATACCAAGTGTATAACAACAGACCCCAAAACCCTTGGTGAAATTTCAGGCTGTCGTGCGATTGTTGCGGTTAAGCAGCCATCGCAAGTGCAGGCTCTTCTGAAACAGAAAAGTCTACAGCAAAGATTTTATCTTCTGCATTTGTGTTTTTTCCGGTGTTCTTAAAGAGGTTACCGAAATCCCCTGCATGCAATCAATACTTTGTTTCCTAGTCGAAACCAGTCACCCCCAAAAATGATTAAGGATAGTTGATCACACTTGTATTATACCATTGTATGGACTTTTTGTATGGGATTTTGTAAAATTTTAGAAAAATTCCTGGGAAATCATGTTTAAGAAAGTGACAAAAGAAAGTTTTGGTGAACGAGAGCGGAGAATTCTTGCCTTTTGGGAAGAAAATACGATCTTTGAGCGCTCTGTAAATGAGCGTGAAGGGAGACCTGAGTTTGCTACATATGACGGACCTCCGTTTGCAACAGGCCTTCCGCACTATGGTCACTTTCTTGCAGGAACGATTAAGGATGTCGTTTTAAGATTCAAGACAATGGAAGGATTCCATGTGCCGAGGCGCAATGGATGGGATTGCCATGGACTTCCGGTGGAATACGAGGTGGAAAAGGCGCTCGGTCTTTCAGGCGCGCACTCAATTGAGGAGTTTGGCGTTGGCAAGTTCAATGAAGAGTGCCGAAGCATCGTCTTAAGATTCGCAAGCGAGTGGGTCAACCATATGTCGCGTATGGGAAGATGGGTAGACTTCTCAGACACCTATCACACAATGGATCCAACGTTCATGGAGTCAATCTGGTGGGTATTTAAAGAGCTTTGGGATAAAGGACTTGTCTATAAGGGTTACAAGGTGATGCCGTTTTCAGCAAAGCTTGGAACACCACTTTCAAACTTTGAGGCAGGTGAAAACTATAAGGAAGTCGATGATCCCTCTTTGACAGTTGCCTTTGAAGCAGGGGAGAATACCTACTTACTTGCTTGGACGACGACTCCTTGGACATTGATATCAAACCTTGCCTTGATGGTCGGACCTGAGATTGAATATGTCAAAGTGCATGATAAGAAAAGCGGTAAACTCTACATCTTAGCTGCCTCTCGACTCTCTGAATATTATAAGAGCCAAGACGAATATGATGTTGTGGAAAAGCTGTCCGGAAACGACCTTATAGGAATGCGCTACAAACCTCTTTTTGACTATTTTAGTGATCGAGAGGCGTTTCGCGTGATTGCGGACAACGGCGTTGGTTTGGATGAAGGAACGGGAATTGTGCATTGCGCTCCGGCGTTTGGTGAGGTTGACTTTGAGGCGTGCAAACGTGAGGGCATTGAGCTTGTCTGCCCGGTGGATCAAAATGGCGCCTTCACTAAAGAAGTTCCCGAATATAAAGGGTTATTTGTTAAGGATGCGGATAAAGCGATCATCAAGCGTTTAAAAGAGCAGGGGAGCGTTGTTCATCACGGGACTTGTCATCACCGCTATCCCTTCTGCTGGCGTTCAGATACCCCGCTAATCTACAAGGCAGTTAGCACCTGGTTTGTCGCTGTTGAAAAGATTAAGGGTCGGTTGGTTGAGCTAAATGATCAAATCCACTGGATGCCCGAGCACCTGAAGCATGGGCGATTTGGAAAGTGGTTAGAAGGGGCTAGAGACTGGGCGATTAGTCGTAACCGGTATTGGGGAACGCCGATCCCACTTTGGATATCTGAAGAGGGTGACCTCTACCCGATCGGCAGTATTCAAGAGCTCGAGGAGTTGACAGGGGAGACCATTACAGATCTTCACCGCCACTTTATCGATGACCTGACGTTTGAGAAAGACGGAAAAGTGTATCACCGCATCCCCGAAGTTTTTGACTGCTGGTTTGAGTCGGGGTCGATGCCGTATGCGCAGAACCACTATCCGTTTGAAAACGAGATGCTGTTTGAGAAAATCTTCCCGGCCGATTTTATTGCAGAAGGTCTTGATCAAACTAGGGGCTGGTTTTATACCTTAACAGTCTTAGCAGGCGCGCTTTTTGATAAACCTGCGTTTAAAAATGTGATTGTCAATGGGATCGTCCTTGCCTCCGATGGCGCCAAGATGTCAAAGCGGCTAAAAAATTACCCGGATCCGATGGAGGTTGTGGAGAAGTATGGCGCGGATGCGATTAGACTCTACATGCTGCATAGCCCGGCGGTTCGCGGTGATGACCTTCGCTTCAATGAACAGGGAGTTGAACTTGTGGTTCGGCAGATCCTGTTACCACTCTGGAATGCTCATACGTTCTTTATTACCTATGCAAATATCTACAATTGGAAACCCTCAGAAAACCCAAGCCATCCTCAGGCTGAAATTGATGGCTGGATTTTATCCAGACTTCAAAAGCTTGTTCACGATGTCCAGCAAGGCATGGACAACTACGACCTAAGCCGAGCGGTAGAGCCATTTGTGCAGTTTATCGATCAATTGACAAACTGGTACATCAGACGCTCAAGACGCCGCTTTTGGGCTGAAGAGGAGAGCCAAGATAGAAACGAGGCGTTTGAGACATTATACCAAGTGATCTTAACTGTAACTAAGGTGACAGCGCCATTTATTCCGTTTATTTCCGAGGCGATCTACAAAAATATAAGAGCTGAAAATATGCCGGATTCTGTTCACCTTTGCGATTACCCGCTCTATCAAGAGTCTTTTAGAGACCACTGCTTAGAAGAGGCAATGGAATCTGTTCAGATTGCAGTGACACAAGGCCACGCGCTTCGCAAAGAGCATAAAATTAAAGTCCGACAGCCGCTTGCAAAAGCCTATGTAGCGTGTAGCAATACGTCAATCGGTGAGTATGTGGGAAGTCATCAACAGCTCATTCTCGATGAGCTAAATGTTCACCTAGTTGAGTTTGTCGAAGATGAAACGCAATTTGTTCGGTATGTGGCAAAACCAAACTTTAGACTGCTCGGCAAACGTGCCGGGAAGCAGATGAATATCTTAAAATCTGCGATTGAGAGCCTAGAGCGCTCAGAGCTTGAGTTGTTAATGCAAGGAAAGACCATATCCATTGATTTAGAAGGTAGTCCATTCCCTCTTGCTCCTGAAGAAGTAGTTGTCGATCGCGAAGTGCGAGAAGGTCTAGTAGCCTCAAGCGTTCATGGGATTACAATTGCACTTGATACGACATTGAATGAAACACTCATCCTAGAAGGACTTGCGCGCGAAATTGTCAATAAGATCAACACAATGCGCCGCGATGCAGACTTGGATGTTTCTGATCGGATTGAAGTAAAGATGGAGACAACAAACCTTGTGAAGCAAGCCTTTGATGCTCATAAGGACTATATTACGCATGAAATACTAGCGGTTCGCTTTGACTTTTGCTCAAACGATGGAGTGGAGTGGAATTTGAATGGAGAGGTTGGAACAATTGCAATTGAACGTGCCGAAAGAAACTCTTAATTTTCCATACTAGTAGTTATTACGCTTAAAAAGAGTAAATAAAGAGTGAGAATGACTGTTTGATAGGCAATTTGTTTTACTCTACATGTGTTATGTTTTTTGACTAGTAATCTTTCTATCTTTTTTTCTTGCATTCTTTTGAATGGGAGATTGTGTCTGATCTCTAAAATTGAGCAGCCATGCATAGGCAATATAAAATGGTCATCAATATCTCCAGTATCGTGAACGTGCGTTGAGCGGTAAATAATACGTTCCTTTGGCTGAAATTCTCCTAATGACTTCGTGAAAATATATTTCTTTTCTTCAATATCTTCGCAATTAATAATGTAACCATAGTCGATATGCATGTAGCAGTGGCTTTTGAATGGGTAAACAACGGTTAATCTCTTTCTTTTTTTCTCGTAGACTGAAATTCCCTTTAGGAACGATTGCACAGTCGCTTGTAACTTCTTCTCAGACGTTATTGCATTATTCATTAAATACTGCTTAATGTTCTCAGGTCGTAGAGACAAGCCCACATTTCCTAAATTTAGATTTTTCCAAGCAGTTGGGTGTTTGCAAAATATCGACCAGTTTTTGTTGACGCGCTCGCATGTTGCAAGGTCTTGGACGTCAAAATAGGAAAAAATATTAAAGTTAAGCTCTAAGGGAAGCTCTTCAAAAGCAAGTTGAGTGGGCTGCGTCATATGAATGGACATTTGTCTCTGAACCGTATCTATTCCAATACAGGTGTATATCTGTATGACTTTTTTGTCTCTATCTTTTTTGAAAGCGAGGCTCGAATTTAGACTGAGCGGCTAAATAGACTGAAAAATTTTTAATTTATAAATGTGTTGCATGAGAAGCAAAAAAGCAAGTGTAGGAGAGTAGAAAAAGAGTGAAAATGAGCGTCTCAAAAGCGACTCGTTTCATTCTATCTACATGGCGCTTATGTAAAAGCAGCTTCTCTATCTTTCTTTCTAGAAATCTTTTGATAGGGAGAGTGTGTTTGATCTCTAAAATCGAGCAGCTGTTTTGTATCGGAGGAGCAAAAATATCAAAATCGATTTCTTGATTCTCATGATCGTGAGAGGAAAGATAAATTGTACGCACTTTCCGCTGAAAATCTCCGAGCGATCTTGTGAAAATATATGTTTTTTTAACAATCTCTTCACAGTTGACAATATCACCATAGTCAATATGCATATAACAGCGGTTTTTAAAAGGGTAAATGATTCTCAATCTTTGGATATGAGGATTGTTTACTGGAATTTTCTTCAGAAACGATTGGATAGTCTCGAGTAATTTTTTCTCCGAGGTAATGGCATGAATCTTTAAAAACTCCTTGAAGTTTACAGTTTGTAAAACATGGTTGAAATTCCCCAAGTTGAGATTTTTCCAAACAAGCCTGTGTTTGCAAAATATAGACCAGTTTTTATTCACCCGCTCGCTTGTTGCAAGGTCTTGTACATCCAAATAGGAAAAAATATTAAAGTTGAGTTCTAAGGGTAGTTGTTCAAACGCAAGTCTGTCCGGTTGCATATGGTAGACCCCCTAGTGAGTCATTATTTATTTTCTGTCTCTATCCTTTTTGAATATAGGATATTGAAGACTTCTTCTTTGGTAAAGAAAATAGAGTATAAATAGTAAGCCGGCAATTGTCCAAACAATAAGACGCGGAGTTGTGAAAACCTTTGATTGGGGGTGATTCACAGGACCCCACCTTGGACTCGGGGGCCAAATTAAAAGTGAGGGAGTACCGCGCAGATTGCCCTCTGGGACAAATCCAAAGGAGCGCGAGTCTAGGCTCATCGCGTGGTTATCGCCTAAAACTAAATAGTGGCTTTCCGGCACTTTCACGCCCCATTTTGCTATCTGTTCAGCTGAGGGCGGGCCTTGATCGATGAAGGGCGCCGACTTTTCCTTTTCTTTCTCAATAAATTCTTGTAGAGCCGGATCGTCTTTTGTTAAAATGGGACTTCCCATCAGGTATAAATCACCTTGTCGGAAGTAGCTGAATCGCGTTGGCATATTCTGCTCACTGACTTGAGATGACTCTTGTACGCGAGGATGAAAATCGATACCATCATTATATAGACGCATGACATTTTCAGGAGTCTGTGCATAGAGAGGATGCTCCTTGGGTAGCTCTTCTTTCCAGCCTTTTATACCGATCTTATACGCCGTTCCATTGTAAAATTCATAGACTCCGTTGGGGATGTCGGAAAAATCGCTTCCGCTAGAGTACATAGAAGAGCCATACCGCATCGCCTTTCCATCTTTCACTTCAAAGCGCGCGGTGTAAAGCGTTTGCATGAGACGCTCAAGATGCTCTTTGGTTAATGGAATCGTAGATTTTTGGAAGTTTTGCTCAGCAGTCGGGTGGTGAAAGATTTCAAGCGCAAGTGTATCGTTATTTTTCACCAAGCGGGCTTTTGCGAAATTGTTGATCCCGTACCAATCGCCATAGGTGGGGCTTTTAGGAAATTCATCCTTCACCCATTTTTCATTCTCCCAAACCTCAATTAACGGTCTACCCCACAATGAAGGGGTACTTTTACCCACTCTTTGGTTGAAGTGGTAAAAAATATAGCTTTGATTCGCTTGTTTAATATTGTCTTGGAAGAAGGTGTACGGAATATGTTCAAGCGGCTGCATCGCTTCAGACTCTAAGAGTTCATTTAAGGGGCGTCCTTCCTTGTCCAGTCCATAGATCTTACCGCCATAGAAATAGAGCGTGTCTCCCGGCTTTCCGATCAATCGCTTAATGTAGCGTTTTTTATATGGAAAGAGTCCAAAAAATGTACTGTCGCTATCTCTTAACTGGGGAAGATTATCGCCGGACCAGATAATTGCCGATGCGCGCTCAATTAGATCGGGGTCAAAATAGAAGTGGCCGGGCAAGAGTGGATAGTTAATGCCGTAAGAGGCTTTTGTTACAGTCAAATGGTCGTTCTCTTGATATGTGGGGCGCATGGAGCCTGTCGGGATGACCATGAGTTCAAACCACATCTGCCGAATCGCAATAGCTACAATTAGAGCAATCAAAAGCGCAAACGCAAGTTCAAAAATCCAGAGAATAAACCCTGTTTTTTTATGCTCATTTAAGAACGCCTTAAGCTTGGGGGTCAAACTCTTTACTTCGGCTTTGTCTTTATTGTGAATCGCCTCGTCAAGCGACTCCATTAAATGTTCGAGGGTAGACTTGTTTCTTTCGGAAAGGGTCTCTCCCTTTTTGTGATACCAGGAGGCTGCGCCTCTTAGAAGTAGCTTGGCCTTTTTAAATGTCATCATAAGGCAAACGGGTTTTGCATGGGAGATTCTAAGTCTTTCCCTGAGTCAACCACGCGGACAGTCGCGCGATTGAGTTTCCCTTTAATTTGGATCCAGTAAGGGAAATAGGTCGGATAGGGCCCGGCTGTTACGGGAAGGTAGATGAGTACCTCTTGGTTTGCCAGTTGAGAGCCATCACTTGGCCATCTGGTGGTCCATGCAGAGAAAACTGCATTTTTAACAACGTTCCCTTCATAAACAAGCGGTGGGGACCATGTGCTGCCGGAAGACCCTCGCTTTTTGCGGCTGGCATCGGGGATTTTATTAAGTTGAATATTGAGTAAGGTCGATAAAATCTGCTGTTGAACTTCTGGCCGAATCCAGCTGCGAGCAGTGTGCGAGTAGACATGAGTTAAGCGCCCTTGTTGGACGTCAACTTTATAAGTAACCCAGCAAGTGTGACCGGGTGCATGCTGCTCAATCCAACCTTTCCATCCTTTCCAGTTTGTCTTTACAATTTTGCCGGAAGGAGCTGTCACTTCGTCAAAAATTAGGCCGTCTTGAACTTTCTCTCGAAGGAAAAGAACAGTAAAGCACTTATTTTGAGCCGTGACAAGGTAGTCGCCGACATTTGCCTTTTGTAGATTGTCGATTAGAGAGAGTTTCTCATTGGCATAAGAGGAGAATGAGATAAGGATTAAAAATGTTGTTAGAAGGATTCTCATGGTAAATTTTTCATTGTATTTTTTTCGTTTAATCCAGATGATACCACGCAAATAGGTTTCTGAGCTATGGAAAAACGTATTGTATTAAAGCAAGGCGATATCACTAAAGAAGAGGTCGCTGTGATCGTTAACGCTGCCAATTCCGGACTACAAGTCGGTGGGGGCGTTTGCGGCGCTATACACAGCGCAGGCGGCCCTGCAATTCTTGATGAGTGCGAAAAGATATTTGATGATCAGGGCAGCTGTCAAACAGGTGAGGCTGTGATCACAACGGCCGGAAATTTAAAGGCTAAATATGTGATTCATACCGTCGGCCCCGTTTGGCAGGGCGGAGATGAAAACGAAGCAGCTCTTTTGCACCGAGCATATGTAAACAGCCTCACACTGGCAGAAAAGAATAATGCGCTAACCGTTGCGTTTCCCTCGATAAGCACAGGAAGTTTCGGGTATCCGATTAAAGAGGCTGCCATGATCGCTCTCTCAACCATTGATAACTATCTCTCAGAGAGCAAAATTCAACAAGTGCGGATGATCCTCTTTTCAGAAGAAGACTTTCAAATTTATAAGAAAATTTACGATGATATTAGCTAATTCAAACTCCCTAAATTTACTGACAGATCTCTATCAACTTACAATGGCCTACGGTTACTGGAAGACAGGGCGCAGCGAGATGGAGTCGGTTTTTCACCTCTTTTTTCGTCGACAGCCCTATAAAGGCGGGTTTTCCATTGCGTCGGGCCTTGAGGCTGTTATTGAGTTCTTAAACGGCTTTAAGTATACAGAAACAGATATCGAGTACCTGGCAAGTTTAAAAGGAGCCGACGGTGAGATTCTTTTTGATCCTGAGTTTTTTGATTACCTTCGCGATCTTACCTTCACATGCGACATTTCAGCAGTCCCCGAAGGCACCGCGGTATTTCCCTTTGAACCCCTGATAACTGTTAAAGGACCTCTTCTCCAATGCCAACTGCTTGAAACACCACTGCTGAACTTAATTAACTTTCCTACCTTGATCGCGACAAAAGCCGCTCGCCTGCGTCTCTCCGCTCAAGACGATGAAGTTATTGAGTTCGGGCTAAGAAGAGCGCAAGGAATGGATGGGGGGGTGACCGCCTCCCGCGCCTCATATGTCGGTGGCTGCGATTCGACATCCAATGTGCTTGCCGGCAAACTTTACGGGATTCCTATTCGAGGGACGCACTCCCACAGTTGGATTATGTCTTTTGAGAAGGAAATCGACTCTTTTTATGCATTTGCCAAAGCACTTCCCTCCAGCTGTATCTTTCTTGTCGACACATATGACTCGATCCAAGGGGTAAAAAATGCAATTGAGGTCGGGAAGTATTTGCGAGAGAATGGAAAAGAAATGCTTGGAATTCGACTCGATTCAGGCGATATTACTTACCTAAGTCAAGCATGCCGGCGCCTGCTCGATGAAGCCGGATTTCAAGACGCGAAGATCGTGGCGAGCAATGAGCTCGATGAGTATCTTGTTGCAGAGATGAAACGCCAAGGCTCTAAAGTCGATGTCTGGGGCGTTGGGACAAACCTAGTCACAGCAAAAGATCAGTCAGCCCTCGACGGCGTCTACAAACTCTCTGCAATCCGTGAAGATTCCAGTCAGCCTTGGCAGTATCGCTTAAAATTATCCGAACAAATTTCTAAGATTACAAATCCCGGGATCCTGCAGGTTCGTCGTTTTTTTGAAGAGGGGAAATGCGTTGCCGATGTGATCTATGATGTGGATGATGATATTTCAAATGGCTGTACCCTCGTCGATCCCATCGACGCCACAAGACAGCGGTACATAGCACCGAGTGTTTTAGGGGAAGATCTTCTTGTGCCTATCTTTAAAAAGGGAAAATGTGTATACAAGAGCCCTCCTCTTCCCGATATACGCAAGCGGACTCTTCATCAGCTCTCACTTTTTCACAGTGGAGTGAAGCGATTTGTGAATCCGCATCAATATGTAGTGGGAATGGAAAGCTCTCTTTTTGAGCTGAAAATGAAACTCATTCGCCAAGCAAGAAAAAAGGTAAATCCACATTATGAAGGCCCTGCTACTCGTTGATATTCAAAATGACTTCCTACCGGGCGGCGCCTTAGCTGTTAAGGAAGGAGATCTTGTGATTCCTATCGCAAATCAGCTCATGGAGAAGTTTGGGCACGTGATTGCAACCCAGGATTGGCATCCGAAAGGTCATAGCAGCTTTAAAGAGATATGGCCCGTGCACTGCGTTCAGGGAAGCCATGGCGCTGAATTTCCCGAAGCACTCCATACAGATCGAATCCATAAAGTGATAAGAAAAGGCGAAGACGCCGAGATAGATAGCTATAGCGCCTTTTTTGACAATGATCAAAAAACTGAAACCGGCCTTTTAGATTATCTGCGCGAGCAAAATATCGATGTGCTTTTTATCATGGGGCTTGCCACTGATTACTGCGTGAAATATACCGTCCTAGACGCCCTTGCTCAGGGAATTAAAGTCTATGTCATCGAAGATGGCTGCCGGGCAGTCAATCAAAATCGTGGCGATGGAGAAAAAGCGCTTAAAAAAATGCGTCAAAAGGGCGCAAAATTAGTCCAAAGCTCAGAAAGGCGTTTTTCTCGTCCGCTATTATAACTATAAGACTCATACCGCATCGGGCTTTTCTCATGGAAACGTTGGTGATAGCTTTCCGCAGGGTAAAATTTCATTGCAGGTAATATTTGAACTAAGACATGATCGAACTTGTTTGAGTCGATGAGGATTTGTTTATACCGCATTGCCAACTCCTGTTGCTGATCATTATGGTAGAAAATAATCGGGCGATACTGCTTCCCAATATCGCAAAACTGCCCATCATCACGCGTCGGGTCGATTCTATAGAAATACTCTTTCAGTAGCTCTTCATAGGTTACGACCTTAGGATCAAATGAGATTTCTACCGCCTCCACATGGTTTGTTCTACCGGAGCATACATCTTCATAAGACGGATCGATTTCATCTCCCCCCGTATAGCCGGAAGTGGTACTGACCACCCCTTTGATCCGGTCGAATGCATGTTCTACACACCAAAAGCAGCCGCCGGCAAAAGTTGCAACCCCATGCTGTATTTCTTTATTGTGATTCATCTTGCTGCCCCCAAGGTTTTTCTTGTCTTTTTTCTGTTGAGAAGAGAGGATTCAGATGACTGTTGCATATACCAAATAGAGCTATTTGTCAAAGTTAGAAACAAAGGATCGAAAGATGCAATCACAAGACGTGAGTCGAAAGGAATCGAGAAGTTTTGCTATATCATGGACAATCATTTATCTAGCACTCAGCCTACTTGCCATTTGGACTTATATTTTTCCCTTTGCGACCACAAGGACAAACGGCGCGCCGTACTCAACGTTTTGGCCCCATACAATACTGATCTTGATTGTTGTATTCTCTCTATTTATTTCGATAATTGAGATGTGGAGACGGTATTTCACCCGTCAATATAGAGCGGTAAGAAACGCTCGAAATCTAGCGTTTTATGTTATTCTTTTTATCTACCCCATTGGGATCCTCTTGAATCTTATGTTCGCAACGTAAGGGACCCCGAAATTCGCGATTCTGCTCTTTAATCCTTCTCGTATCAAAATTTACCCCATAATCCGAAGTCTTTACTTTTTCTTTATTTTTACACATGAACATGCAGATTTTATGCCATATAGCTCGAAAATAAATAAAATAAGCACACTCTAGGTATATTATCAGACGTTTAATAATTAATGTATTTTTATTTAAAAAAAGTACTATAATGAAACTAGAAGGTTTAAGTATATCAATATTTATTCTAATTTATATCTAATATACATATTTAGTGAATTCGATGTGCTTGAATTGTTATCCATAAATAAATGGAGGTTTTATGTTTAAAAATAAAATAATAATATTATTTTCTTTCTTTGTATTAACTGTTTTTGCAACGGGTACTGTTTTTGCAGGCCCATTTTTTAACTCAAATCTTGCTCAGACTAACCAAGTCGAACATAAAGACGATTGGCATTTGGAAGATTGGGATATGGATGATCGACATGAAGAGGATAAGGGCGATCATGACATGATCAAAGATGATGATAAAGACGTTAAAACCGGTACTGTGATGGCAGTAGGTGAAGAGAGCGAATCTTTTCCGGTTCGAGTCGATGTTAAACCAGGTGATGAGTTTAACGAGATCAATCTCGCACATGATAAAACAATACAAGTGATTGTGTTTGGATCAAGCGATCTAGATGCAAGCAATGTAGATCATGACTCAATAACCTTAAATGGCGTCAAGCATGATGGAGATGTAGAAGTTGCAGATCATAACAATGATGGAATTGCAGATCTAGTGCTCACATTTTCCACCGAAGGTTTGGACCTAAATGAGGGAATCAATGGTATGACAGTGACAGGAGAAACTAAAGACGGCAAGACTTTTGAAGGTAGCGATCGGGTAATGGTCGGTACTGATAATGAGATGCTCTTTGGATAAACTAAAAACTCTCCTGAAAAAATCCCGGGCAATCTGCCCGGGATACTATTTACAAACAGTTAGTAGTTTGCATTCGAACGTTGCTGACGTGATCCACGGTTTGATTGAGATTGTTGGTTAACATTGATTTCGTTGTGTACATTTTTAACACCCGAAATTTCTTTTACTTTCTCTTCAATTTGATTTTTGTCTTCTTGTGATTGAACAGTTCCGGAGAGTGTGACTGTACCGTTGAAGATTTTGATTTGAACATTTTGGTATCTATTGTCTTCAGCCCAGCCGCCTTTCACTTGATCTGTCACTTTTTGACCTAATGCAACATCATCTTGCTCTTCGCCGTTTTGATCTCCGTTGCCGTTTTGATCAAACCATCCGTTGTTGTTTCCATTTTGATCCCACTGACCGTTGCCATTTTGATCCCACTGACCATTTCCGTTTTGCTGCCACTGACCATTTCGTTCCGCGCGGTTCATTTGTCTCATTGAGCGTCTATCGCTACGTCTTGCACGTCGACTATCTTGACGGTAAGATCTTTGATTATCATTTTGATAATATTCACCTTGAACGCTTTGATCTTGGTATCTCATATTTGCACCGCAGCTACCGCTTGGGCAATACGCACTTAAAGAAGCAGTTGCAACAGTTAGTACACATACTGTAAGTAGTTTGAATTTCATGTTTATTCCTCAATTTTTGGGGTTTTTAAAATTTTTTGATTACATTTTCATAGTAACAATTTGGAACTACAATGCAATCCTTTTTTTTGAAATTATGAATACAGTTGAGAGGGAAAAAAAAGGGTGCGAGTAAGACCCGCACCCTTAGTCGTTTTAGTAGTTAGAGCGCATTTGATTTTGTGAACGGCTGTCATGTTGACGCATGCCGTCATTTCGCTGTTGTGAATGATCAGCGCGATCAGAGTGAGCTGCATCTCTCACTTCAACGTTAATTCTTACGTTACGAACGCCTGAGATTTTTTTCACTTTCTTTTCTAAGTCTTTGCTGTCGCTTTTTGAATCAACAGTTCCGCTTAGCACTACTGCGCCATTTGACACTTCTACATGGACGTCTTGGTATTTATTTGAAAACCAGCCGCCTGAAAGTTCATCTCTTACTCTCTTCTCGATTTCACTATCGCTAAGTTGACGCCCATCATGAGCCTTAGCATCTTTTTGACTTCTTACGTCTCTTCTTTCTGATCGATCATAACGATGGTCACGTCTGTCGCTTCCATTTCGATCATACCAGCTATTTCCATTTGCTTTGCTGTCGTCTCCGTTACCATTCCACCAGCTATTGCTATCTCGGTTACGTTGGCTTGTTTCATCGTTATTTCCATTTATCAAGCCATTTCCGTTCCCGTTTCCATTAACGTCATCTCCATTGATCAATCCATTTCCGTTCCCGTTTCCGTTAACGTCATCTCCGTTCATCCAGCCATTACCATTTCCGTTAACGTCATCTCCGTTCATCCAGCCATTATCTTGGCTTCTAGCACGTCTGTCATCTCTTAGACCACGTCTATCATTTCTATAATCCCGACGATTATATTCATCATTGTACGATTGGCCACGGACTGCTGGTTGCTGGTAGTACCGAGCTTCTGGTTGCTGGTAGTACCGAGCTTCTGGTTGCTGGTAGTAACGACCTTGTTGTCTGACATTGTACTGTTTGCCACTTACGCAAGTTGGGCAATAAGCGCTTAAAGATGCAGTAGCTAATGTGATCACACATGCTGATAGTAGTTTGATTTTCATAAGTTCCTCCTCAAGAGTTGAAAAATGTTAGAACCTGATGCATTTTCAGGTTCATCTTGTAAACATCATCTTATCTATTCCGACCTTGTATGCAATTATTTTTTTAATTATTTTTATCTAATTGACATTCATAGGTTTAGGGAGAGGGTTTTCTGTTTTGATCTTAAGTGCCTTAAGCCCAATTCATCGCGCGCAGCTCTCTTAGGGTGTTAGTATGAATTTTAGTTGTTGTTAATTTATTTTTGCTGAAATAAGAAAGCAGAAAGGGTTCCTGTAATTAAAAAAACAATTAAACTAATCCAAATAGGCACCTCGAACCCCTCAATACTAAACTGAATTGGGAAGAACAGTCGTAGGAGATGGAAAAGGGCGATCGTTAGTAAAATAATCCCTGCAAAAAAATTGACCGTGTAGCGCATAATATCCTCCAAATTCAAGACTATAGCAAGTGACGAAATAAATGTGGACAAAGAGAGATAATGACGTGGTTCTGTGGGTAAAAGTGATCCCTAATGCCAAGAGTAGTCAGTTTATGGGTTATGAAGCTGGCAAGCTTAAAATTCGCCTTAATGCCAATCCGGAGAAAGGGGAGGCAAATGCAGAATTGATCCATTTTCTTTCCAAAGCCCTCGGCTGTACAAAGGTTCAAGTTGAGATTCTCTCCGGTCAAACCAGTCGCCATAAGAAGCTCTTAATACGTGATTATCAGACTAGTCAACTGGAGGCTATTTTTGGGACCCCGCCTCTCTTAGAAACGAGTCGTTTGATAATAAGGCGTTATGTCACGAGTGATATTGATCATCTCCATCGAATTTTTTCAGACCCTATAGCGATGCGGTACTATCCGAAGCCATTCACCCTTGAAGAGTCGCGTAATTGGCTTACTCGCTTTATCTCAGATTTTGACCTATATGGCATGGCGCATTGCTGCTGTTTCCTGAAGACAGGGGAGTTTGTCGGCACTTGCGGACTCATCTATCGCCCGAACTTTGAGGGTCAAGACGAGGTTGAGATTGGTTATCTTTTTCTTCCAGCCTACTGGGGCAAAGGGCTTGCAACAGAGGCCGCAATGGCTTTTCGGGACTATGCGCTTGGGTCCCTTGCAAAAAAGCGAGTGATCTCTTTGATTCGCCCGGAGAACATCCCCTCGATAAAAGTTGCCGAAAGGTTAGGATTTCGTCCTGAAAAGCAGATAATGTATAAAGGAATCACACATATCGTTTACACATCTTGACTAACGAGCGATTTTTTTGTATTCTATACACCTAGGGGCAATAGCTCAGTGGTTAGAGCAACGGACTCATAACCCGTCGGTCCCCGGTTCAAGTCCGGGTTGCCCCATTCTTTCATATTAGACCTCATGATCATGATTTAACTTGATTCGGCATCACCCATTAGGTTGTAATCTTCCCTCGCGGAGCAATGGCGGTGCAACGAAGAAAAGCCTTACCAGCACCAGCTAGCCGCTTAAACCAAAAATCCTAAACAAAGAGGTTTAAGATGGCATCTATTCAACAAAGAATTAATAAGAATGGTACCAAAGTTTGGCGTGCTATTTTAGGGATCAAGGGTTATCCTACGGTTTGTGATCATTTTGATCACAAGCAAGGGGGTTAGGATTGGTCAAGCGGATACTGAACGGCAAATCAAGCTTGGTAAGTACAATTTGGCTAAGAATTCGCATAAGAATACTATCTGTTGACCTGATCGATCGCTATATCAGCGATGGGGCCGCTCGAGCACCATAAAGCTGCCAAAGACATGAGGTGGCATTTAGAATATGTGTTTCATCAGACCGGTTTATATGATTTTTTCGTTTGCGCAATAACTGGCAGTCCTCTCTTGAACTAAATGTAAACAAAAGTGAAAATAGCACTTTGCTAAAATCTTCCCGAACTTTGAACGGAAACGCATTCAATGACTTCAACTAACATAGAAAACCTGATACAGACGCTATGTAAACAGCCTAGAGAAAGCGAATGGTTCGAGTTTAAAAGTAATCGGTTAGAACCCGAAGAAATTGGAGAATACATTTCAGCTCTGTCAAATTCTGCAACTCTTAATGGCAAACCCACAGCATACATGATTTGGGGAATCGAAGATCAATCCCACAACGTTCTTGGCACTACCTTTAGCCCAAAGACAATGAAGGCTGGAAATAAACAAAAAAACAGTAACCAAGAACTAGAGAGCTGGCTACTTCTTCAAATGAACCCTCAACTCGAATTTCAATTTATAGAAGGGGATGTCAAAGGAAAACGAGTTGTGGTACTCGAAATTCAGCCTGCTCGTACTTACCCAGTGCGTTTCAAAAACACAGCTTTTATACGAGTTGGTTCATACAAAAAGAAGCTTCACGATTTTCCCGAAAAAGAGCGTCGTCTTTGGGATCTACTGGGTGTCAATACGTTTGAGAAAGCCTTCTGCAAGCAGCAGTTGTCTGCGGAGCAACTGCTTGCTATAATTAACTACGGTTCGTATTTTAAGCTTCTAGGAGAACCGGTACCCACCAGCCAAGCTACAATCCTACAAAAGTTGTGTTCCGATCAGCTTACCATTCAGAATGAATCTGGTGATTACTCAATCACTAATCTTGGTGGTGTGCTATTTGCAAATGACTTGGTGTTGATACCTGGCCTGAAACGGAAAGCATTACGAGTGATCAAATACAAGGGAACAAATCGAGTCGAAACGGTAAAAGAGCACTGCTTTTCGAAGGGCTATGGCGTGATCTTTGAAGATGCAATTGAATATATCAACGCCTGGTTACCTAGCAATGAAGAAATTCAGACAGCTCTGAGAAGGGACGTAAGAGTTTATCCGGAAATTGCTGTTCGTGAATTGGTAGCCAATGCACTAATCCACCAAGACTTCGGTATTTCAGGCGCTGGGCCAATGGTAGAAATTTTTGAAAATCGTCTAGAAATCACTAACCCTGGCCGTCCACTAGTTAATACCTTGCGGTTTATAGACGAGCCTCCTGTCTCCCGTAATGAGGACATGGCTGCGTTAATGCGAAGAATGCACATTTGCGAGGAAAGGGGAAGCGGTATCGATAAAGTTATTTTTCAAATAGAGTTATTTCAGTTGCCACCACCAGACTTTCGGTCAACGGAGTCGAGCACGATAGCTGTCTTGTTTAGCCCCATGAGGATAAATGAACTTGGAAAAGAAGAGAAGATCCGGGCCTGCTATCAACACGCTTGTTTACAATGGGTGTCTGGCACGCAAGTGTCCAATGCAAGTCTCCGCAAGAGACTGGGAATTAAGGATAAAAATTACCCCTTAGCATCAAGAATTATTAAAGATTCCATAGAAGCACAGCTAATTAAACCTTATGGTGATGCCACTGCAAAAAAGACTGCCAGATATGTTCCGTTCTGGGCCTAATTTATGTAACACGATGTAATCCATAGCCTTCATAACTTCAATTTTGCCGCTTTTAAGGCTGAAATTGACCATTTGGAGCTGGTTTTTATGTAACAGTAATAAGATTTTTCCTTTTCTTCGTAGCAGAACACACGGTGCACTGGCGGTGCAACGGTGCAACAATTCTGCCATAATCAACCCGCAAAAACCAATAGCAATCAATCTTTAACTCTTTTATATTCATAGCGGTTGGGTCGATACCAATAGGTATTTATTTGATGTGGTCTAGGTGTTTTCAAGGAAAATACCAAAATAACAATTTTGTCCGCGGAATACCTTTTCTTACATTTGTCATCGTGTTTTTTTCGTTGCTTGTTTGTCTAGAATTGGGGTTTGAATCCTTCCTGTGGTTTGTCCTTAAGTGAATCAGCAAGAGCATCTCTTTGCTGTGTTCAAAAAGAAGCGCAAATTTTAAGGTTTTTAGACTCTACATATCGAGAAGTCATTGTATGAGATAATTTTCACGAAAAAGGGTTTATCATCAAAAGTTAGTTGAAAGGCTTTCTAGGCACAGAAACACCAAAAGGAGAAATAGGTTCTGTCTATCAGAAGATTGTAGATTTTCATCGACCTTTGGAGGAATAAGGTGGAGTCACTTCCCATAACGAAAGGAACAATTCACTATTCTAAAGGCTCATATTGTCACAAGAGAGTCCCAATGCTAAAATATGGTAATATATGAATACTGCACCTAATTTAAACGATATTTCAGATCTTGTTTTTTACACAAATCGCGCTCTTCAATGTGAAGTTAGACCTAATATGAGAAAGGTTTCTGTTGAATATATTGAGAATGAAAAGAGATGTATTCTCTATTTATATTATGACAAACCTTTGACAGAGGATGAACTGGACTATGATGTGGCAGGGACGATTATAGCAGAGATAAGCAGTAATTTCCCGAATTCCATAGATATAAAATGGGAAGATAAGATTGTTGTACTTCCATATCCCAATCAACTCCCTAATGAAGGTGTTTGTATATACCGTCGGTATGAGCCATCTTCGGGTTTTGAATAGATTCAGGTGCACTATCGGCTGTAATTCCTGAAATGTTGATGGAATGGGCTAAAGAGGTGGGTATGAATTGACCTATTGATCTTCATATTTGTAGTGGGCAACTTATCAAGATTCGCAGTCGATATCTAAGAGAGATTTGATTAGTGCCTCTGTCAGCCATTTTTCATACTCATCTGATGACCATCCTCTTTCCATTACTAGCATTCGGTATGTATCACGACCTGTTAGTGTCCATAGGATATCGCGCGCTTTTGTGAGGGTTAGTTTTTTAGCTAGAAATTTTGCCCCCATCATTTGTTTAACATATTCACCCTGTCTGTCATATCGCCGAGTTTCTCTTTCCTGTTCGAGCTCCCTAAACTCTGGCGCTACTACAGAGGCACTTCGCAAAATGTCCATCAATTCTTTTTCAGCATCGTAGATTTGGCGAGCCATCTTTGCCGTTATATTTAGGCGTTTCTTCGCAGACTTTTCTTTCATAGAGTGTTCCGCAAGTGCTGCAAATTGTTCTGGTGGCAGGGCATCATCAATCAAGGATTGTAACACTCCTCGCTTAGACTTAAAAATGGCATAAATCGTTGGCATAGAAACTTTAGCCACTTTTGCTAACCTGTTTATTGTAACGCGGTCGAACCCTTCAGTTTGAAAGAGTTCCTTTGCCGCCTCAAGAATACGGGATCTGGTCTGAGTTGCCTGTGTGTCCCTAGTATCAGAAAAGTAGGTTCTTTTTTTCTCTCGATTCATATTAGGTATACCTTGCTGTAATCAATATAGTATACTATAGTGTATTCTGTATTGGATATATCATGCTATATTTAATTTTAAATGTCAAAAATAAACAAGGAGATTATCATGGAAACAAAAAACGTAGGATTGGCCGAAGAGTATTACAAGCTCGTTGGAGAAAAGAATGCAGAAGAAGTCAAAAAATTTCTCCACCCTAGTGTGGAATTCTTTGGCCCTTTGGCAAAATTAAAGGGAAGAGAAGCAGTCCTTGAAGCTACCTGTAACTTTATGAACATGTTTAAGTCGCTTAAAATACGCGCCAAGTTTGGAGCAGGAGAGCAGGCGATGATTGTTTATGATGTAGATATTCCTGGAATAATGGAAGCCTTCCCAGGCGCATCATTGCTTACTTTTCGAGATGGACAGGTTGTCAGAATTGAGTTGTTTTATGATGGGAGTCGTTTCGTAGAGAAAAAAGAGGAAATTTTCTCATAGAGTCATAGAATATAATGTAATACAGGTACCCACTTGTGTTAACTGGGTATCTGTGTAACATTTAGGGTATGAGAAAATCGAATATTTTGCCAAAAAACCAGTTTTTACTTAATTGAAGCTCTGCTTTGGACTGAAAACCTTGAGAAGAGTTTCTGCTCTTTCTTCAGTAATGTTTCCGTAATCTTCTCCTCCAAAAGAGAGTCCTGATTCATACGTCTTGTTTTGCCAAGATTCAGGCAAGATGATGTAGCCATGAGCATCATTTGTCAGTCCAAAAATGGATACATGGGAAAAGCCTAATCTATTACCTATATCTTTCAGACGCTGATCATAGAGGCAACTTAGCTCGCCTGGTACCGTAATGAAGGCATGAGTTTGATTGAAGACAATCACATTCATTTCACTTTTATAAATATCTACAGGTAGAGCAAGTCCAAATGGTGTCGCTTGAGGTTTAAAAGCATATGAGTCTTTTTGAGTATTAATTTGTAGAGAGTCATTCGTAGGCGTTTCATCCCAGATTTTTTTCACTGTTTCTGCTAATGATCTTCCCAAAGTGTTACATGCATCAAACCCGTTCTCATTGAAAGCAACAGGGATAATGTCTCCTTGGGCTCCGTTAAAATAGACTGAGCATACATCCGACCCAAGAGAAGAGAGAAGATGGTTTCTTGCATAACCAACAAAATCAGCTGAAAAAAGGCGGTTTTGAGTTTTTAATACAGTAGGGTGCACAGGATAATTGAATAGAACAGCAAGAGGAGTATCGTCCAAATGAGTCACTTTTATGACGGTCACGTCATTAAGCGGGACTACATTCTTTGGCCAAAGGCCTCGATACTGACTCAAGTCTTTTGCCTTTCCATAACCAATTCCGAGCTTAGCAGGAACTTGGTGATGGTATGCTTGAAAAATAGCTTCTACTGTTTGGTCAATATAAAATTGAGTGGTTTTTTTGCTATAGGTTCCGGCTAAACTTGCTCCCAAAACTGGAATATTCAGATGAGCACCCCCTCCAGAATGGGTATGAGAAGAAGCAATGAAAATTTCACATTCTTTAGGTTCTGAATGCGCATGAACTTTTTGAGTGATTTCTTGTACCATTTCATAGGTAAATCCTAAGTGGTCCACACTGCAAAGAGCGATCTGCTTTTCCCCATTATCGATAAAAAGAGCGATAGCAAGTAGAGGGTCATGGATTCCCTCCATTCCCTCTCCATTTCTATCTGTATAACCTGCAGAAGGGGTACCAATAGGTGGTGTTATATTGGTTTTTCCAATTCCAACATTTATGGTTGCATTGCCAAGAATCGGAAGAGTGATAGTAAGAAGTAATAATAGATAGCGAGCAATGATGTTCATAATCTCTCTCTTAATGATGCAAACTGCAATGGTTATAAGATAAAATCTATGGTGTGCAATGACTTGCATATTTTAACATTAAAACCCAATAAATCCCAGTAGCATTTTAGCTATAAACGCCTTGTCATCTAGCTCATAGTGGTTGGATGGTATTAGGTGATATGAAGGCGACCGGTTTTATAACACAAAGGATTTAAGGTTCAAATCCGGGGTGCTCCACTCTTTCTCAACCCTTTTGGTTAGCAAATCTAAAAAGGGTTTGTCTTCAGTAGTTAGTTTATAGATTCTCTGATCAAATTGATGGTTAATTTTTTATGTTTGTTTGTTAAATGTATATCAATATTAATGTAAGAATTAATTTTATTTTGAAGTTAAAGTGTGTTATTTTTTTCTTGAAATAATTAGTAACCGTCGTTTTTGTTATGGTCCAAAAATCTGCTGAAAACGTAGCTATAGCTTTATATATCTTACGTGATTCATTTATCTAGTTGTTAATAAAAAATTCTAATTATTTTTGATTTCGTTTGTTTAAGTCATACAATCTTATATATTTACACTTGATTTTATTGCAGGTGCTATAGCATAATGATTTTTGGGTTTTTAATTTGGAAAAGGAT
>JBBDJA010000031.1:0-57199 GCA_040880105.1 Waddliaceae bacterium
GTTATTTTCTGGTGTCTATAGGCGCAAGCCGCTATTAACCCACTGATTAACGCAGCTTATTAAATTTTGTGCCTTTTTCAAGGGAATTCGAGAAAAGCGCACGCACTTAACTATTAAGTAGTTCAAGTTCAATTGTTTTTTCAAAGTTTAGTAAAAAGGCGCTAAATTAAACAATCTGAGTTATTCAGAGGGTCCTGTAGTGAGATGATCATTGGCAGATGTTTAGGGAAGAACAGAAATCCTTGAATCAGTCGGGTTCTATCCAATTTTGCCTGCATTTTCTCTAAAACTCGAATTAAGAATAGATCCTAACTATCAAATCGTAAAATGAGTGATTTTTTTTAATCCCCTCGAAATGGGCGCTAAGTTTAACCACATGAGTTACATAGTAGATGGGATCTTCCGGGGGATTTCCCGGGCTCCATCTCCTTGCGTCACAATGTAGATTGTTGACTTTAGAGGGATGGAAGATTTTGCTTGTTGTATCGTTTAGATTCTTGCATCAGAACGAAGGGGGGAGTCCTATCTTATCGATTGCAGCGCATCTTGTCTCTATTATTGAAGAGGGAATGTGGTGATTTATTAAAGGATAGGCAGGCCTTAAGCCCAAGCGACATCTTCTTTTTCTTCTTTACTACTTTGGCTAGAGACAAGAGAGTGAAATTGTCGGCCCAAAGTCCGTGTAGAATAGATCCACATAAAGATGACAATGGTAATAATAGAGGCAACAGCCGGAGACGATGCGCCGAGTGTGCCGAAAGTAAGGAGTAATCCTTGATGAATAAGGGAGCCGCCAGACTTTCCAAAGCGTGAACCCACGCCATCGATGGCAGCTTTTCCACGGAGCTTGCTTTCATGATCGAGCGGAATAAAAGCCATCTCTTTAGTCGCATCAAAGACGGAGTATTTCGCAGCCTTGCTAAAGCAGTTTTGGCATGCGCCGAAGAATACTACCATTTGCAGCGGTGTTGCGGCAAAAAGTGACATTGAGATCCCTGATAAGTTATCTTGCAGTAGGAGGAACGAGAAGAACCCTCCACTTGTGATGAGCATAATTACAGGTGTAATCAATGCGGTCTTTGTCCACCCAAAGCGTTTAATCATTTGACCCATAAAGACAGCAGTTAGAGTAGAGGCAATCCCCATGTACATGGTAAGAGTGTTCATGAACTCGTTGTAATCGCTATGAGCAGGGTAGAGAAGGCGCAGTTCATTTTTCCAAATAATCTCCACCATATTGATCGTAAGGTTATATGCAATGACGATGACAGCAATACACATAAGATAGTTGGATTTGTAGAGGTAGCGAAAGCTCGAACGTAGCGATAGGCGTTTCTTTTTCGTTTTGAATTTTCCGTTACCTGCAGTGTGGATCACTGCGAACTCCTCTTTATCAAGTACCTTTCGATTGAGCCACCAGAATAGAACCATAGAGATGATTCCGCACGCAGTAATAAGGAGCATTAGCAACATTACTGTCTGTTCCCAGCCATTGGATCCGAAAGGGATGTTAGGGTTGTAAACTTTACCTTGCGAAAACATATTAGCAACCACACCGGCGCAAATAGCTGCAATATTGGCGCCTATCGTCAATACGGTGTAAAAGCGCCTCGCTTCGCCAATTTTAGTCACGTCATTGGCTATTCCCCAAAATAATACAGTCAGAACAATGCTACCCCATAGTTCAGCAATGACATAGAAGAGGGTAAGGGACCAGTGGCAAAGCATGGAAAGTAAACCGCCGCATCCCATAGGCAGATATAAACTGCCCCATTCAGCTAAACTTGTCAGTTGAAAGCTTTCATAATTCGGGTAGATCACGAAGGCAAAGAGTAAAAAGTATCCAAGATAGCTGCTGATTAGCATATAAAACACGCGCTCTTGTGAGTATCGACTTGTGAGCTGTGTGAATATATAAGTAAAAAGAAATGCCATGGGAAGAAGAACCCACACCTTAATAAAGGGGATTGTCTCTGCACCTGAAGTCGAAACAATGATTGTGTCCTTCATCGGCCTTAAAATACTGTAATTAAAGCAGATCAAAAATAGAATAACGAGCATTGGGAGTAATTTTTGGAGCTCGTGCGCGTGTATGGGAAAGAAAATTGAACGGATCTTACTAAACTGAGTATCAGTATTATTTGACATTTTTTGTTTTGTAAAAAAACTATTGTAACACAATCGGGTATATTAATACTAGAAAAAAGATCCAATATTCAGTAATCAAATTTCTTTTGAGCAGCTTAAGGAAGGTCGAATAACGCAGGTTAATTAAATTTTGCAGGATTTCTCTAGAAATTCTAAAAAATAATCGACCTTAACTATTTTATAGTTAAGTAAGTGCGTTTATTCGAATTCCCTTGAAAAGGCACTAAATTTAAAAGCCTGAGTTTTTCAGAGAGTCTTTGAGTTGCTATAAATAGAGTTAAGCGGGCTGAGCCTCGGTCTTTGTGCTGTAAGAAGGTACAGGGGTAGTTGTTGACTGGGTCAATTCATTAAATTCTTTACCGAGCTTTTTGGTTGCCCAAAACCAGCATCCAACGACTGTGAAGAGTATTGCGGCAACCCAAGGAGCCGAGGCGCTCAATGAGGAGAAGAAAAAGAGTAAGCTTTGATGGATAAACGAGCCACTCGATTTACCCATTCGATTGATGACACCGTCAATTGCAGCTTTGCCTTTCACAATCGTTTTTTTATCAAGAGGGACAAAAGCCATCTCCTTGGTCGCGTCATAAACAGTGTATTTTGCCGCTCGGCAGGCAATATTTTGAAAAGATCCGACCCATACGACAAGTGCAAGGGGAGAGACTCCAAAAAGGGAGTAGTAAAATGCAGAATGAGAATCTTTCGTAAAGAAAAGGAAAAAGAAAGCGGCGCTAGTCACAAAGACGATTATAGGAGTTGCAAGGGCGGTAAATGTCCAGCCAAAGCGTCTAATCGACTGTCCGGAGATTAAAAGTGAGGAAAGGGTCGCGACAACACCGATAATCGTTGAGACTTCGCTAAAATAGGTGTGGTATTCAGTTGGGTTCGGGAAAAGCGCATGCATCTCATGTTTCCAGAGAACCTCAACGAGATTGATCGCTAAGTTGTAGGCAAGAACAATAATGCCCATGAAGATTAGGTATTTTGAGCTCAAAAGATGGCGCATGTTTTTGCGCATCGAGTGGCGTTCTTTCTTTTCATTTGTCGGGGATGTAGATTCAGCTTCACTTGTTGAGACTACATTTCTGATGAGCCATTTAAATAAGAGGAGTGCGCAGAGTCCTCCAACCAATGTGATCGAGACAAGGATCATTAAGGTTTGTTCCCAAGCATTGGTTCCGTAAGGGATCCAAGGAAGAAATGGAATTCTAGAGACACTAATCGAGACCCAACCGCCGATAATCCCGGATATATTTCCCCCAAATCCAAATAAGGCGTAAAAACGTTTGGATTCACCCACTTTTGTCACTTGGTTGGCAAAGCCCCAAAAAAGGACGAAAAGAACAATGTTACCCCATAATTCCGACATCACATAAAACCCTGAGAAGATCCAGTGGCGAACCATTGCAACCAGTCCTTTACAACCGGCAGGAAGGACGGATGCCATAGAATCGGCTAAATGATCTAAACGAAGGGATTCTCTATGTGGAAACAGAATAAAGGTAAAAAGAAAGAAGAAAAGTAAGAACATCGAGAACATCAATGTAATCACGCGTTCGCGGCTCAGGTGGTTGTTCAGTCGCGTGTAAATAAAGGCAAGAAATATGGATCCCGGAAACATGAGCCAAACTTTAATAAATGGAATGACTTCGGCACCCGAGTCTTTGGCGGTCACAACCAATGTGTCTTTCAGCATTCTAAGAATGTTGTAACCAAGTGTAATAAAAAAGAAAATCAAAAGCATTGGAATGAGTTTTTTAAGCTCATGCCGGTGAATGGGCCAAAACAGCGCTCGAAAGCCTGTGAAATTGGTAGAATCCGAGGGTGTATCGGACATCTAGCTCCTTTTTTTATTTAAGGAATTTTGTCAAAATTATACCACAAATCCGATTTCTTTACAAGGAAATTAGGGGGATGAGATTTAGGAATCACTTGCGTTCGCGTTTGGTTAAGGCTTCTATTCCCGGTAAAGTCCGTTTTTCGAGAAACTCAACAGCTGCCCCTCCTCCTGTAGATAAATGCGAGAAATGTTGAGCGAGTCCAGATTTTCGTATTGCAGCAACAGAGTCGCCGCCTCCCACGATTTTTACTGCATCTAAATTGGAAAGGGAGCGGGCTATGGCAAACGTTCCCTCACTAAAGGGCTTTTTCTCAAATACGCCCAGCGGACCGTTCCAAAGAATGGTAGCGGCTCTGCGTATATTCCACCCGAAATTGGTGCGCGTCTTCGGTCCTATATCAACGCCGATAAACCCGTTGGGTATCCCATCTTCTGTTGTTACTGTTTCAATTTGCCTCGGATTTTCAAGATCATTTGTAATGATATGGTCTTCGGGAAGGTGGATTTTTGTTTTAGACTTTAAGAGTTCTTTGGCTTTGGGGATCAGCTCCTCTTCACATAGAGAACTTCCGATTTGAAATCCTTGCGCCTTTAAAAAGGTATAAGCCATTGCCCCGCCAATATACAGAGCGTCTACTTTATCAAGAAGAGCCTCGATCACGCCGAGTTTGGAGGAGACTTTAGCCCCTCCTAAAAGGGCGTAAAACGGTCGCTGCGGGTTTTCAAGAGCGTCTCTAAGAAAGTCGATCTCCTTTTTGAGAAGAAATCCCGCTGCCGAATGATCGGGAAAATACGTTGGAAGGGTCGTTACAGACATGTGGGCACGATGAGAGGTTCCAAACGCGTCATTGACATATACATCACCGTAAGAGGCGATTTCCTTCGCAAAACCGGGATCTTTATCCGGGTTTTTTTCACCAGGCTCAAAACGTAGATTTTCAAGTAGCAGAACAGAGCCCGGCAAAAGGTCTTGCGCCATTTTTTTCACTTTGGCTCCTCTACATGCCGGTGCCATCTGTACAGGAGTGCCAAGTAACATAGACAAGTGCTTTGCGCATGGGGCAAGCGATAATTTAGGATCAATTTCTCCTTTGGGTCTGCCTAAGTGACTCATTAAAATACACGAGGCGCCTTGCTGAAGGGCGTACTTAATGGTAGGAACCGAGGCTACGATCCGACTATCGTCGGTAATTTTTCCGTGGGAATCTATGGGAACATTAAAATCAACTCGGATGAGCACTCTTTTATCTTTGAGAGGTAAATCTTTGATTGATAAAATAGATGTCATAATAATTTTTACGATAGTTCATTTATTTTGGGTTGTCAAGTGAGATCAAATCCTTCATCCTTCAGAAAAACTCTTTGTATCGAGACAGTAGGATAAGTGTAGGTGTGGATTCATGGTGCTGCATAGAAATGATTTAGATTGCGACCCGTTTAAACAATTTTTAAAGTGGTATGCGGATGTAAAAGATCAAAAGGTCTTTGAATACGATGCAATGACTTTGGCTACTGCAACAGCAGCTGGGCGTCCCTCTTCTCGAACTGTTTTACTTAAGTCTATTTCCGACGGCTTTATATTTTATACTAACTATGAAAGTCGCAAAGGGGTAGAGCTTGCGGAAAATCCGCATGCAGCGGCTCTATTTTATTGGAAAGAGGTCGGTCGACAGGTGCGAATTGAAGGAAGAGTGAGTAAAATTTCAAGAGAGGAGTCCTCCGCCTACTTTGCCACAAGGCCGCGTGAAAGTCAGGTTGGCGCTCTTGCTTCCTTTCAAGACCAAAAGCTTGCTTCAAGAAAAGAACTTGAGGATGCGTTTAAACGCGTTTCGACTCTTTATGAAGATAAACAAATTCCGATTCCCGAATACTGGGGCGGATACTGCCTAATTCCCGAATTGTTTGAATTTTGGGAGAGTGCACCCCATCGTTTACATGATCGATTCGAGTATGTGAAATCCAATAATCAATGGGAAATCCATCGTTTAAGTCCTTGAAGGAATCTCTGAAAATGTAAGGTTTTATATTCAGAGCCTTTTTCGAGGGAATTTAAGAAAAAACGCACTCTATTAAACATCAAGCGGTTAACCTCGATTGATTTTTCGAAGTTTAGAAGAAATTCATGCAAAATTTAACTCACCTTACTGACTCAGAGGGTCCTGAATGGACTTACAGTAACTTTACAAAGAAGCGGTGGATGAGTAAGGAATCCGTAAGTTCCGGATGAAATGTTGCGCCAAGTAGATGATTTTGACGAATTAAAACCGGGCTATTGTTATGGGTGAGTAGAATCTCAACTTCGTTTGAGCAATTTTGAATGACCGGCGCGCGGATAAAAAGCGCCGGGATCTTTTTAGATTTCATTTCTAGAAAGGTTGAAAAGGAGTTGATTTGACTTCCGTAACCGTTTCTTTCTACTGTAATATCCATGGCATCTAGTGTTTTCATCTCTGATCCGGCGACTCTCTTTGCTAGTAAAATAAGACCGGCGCATGTGCCGAATACAGGACGTGATTTTGCAAATTCAGAGATTGGATCGAGAAGGTTTTGGCGTGTCAGATGACGACTCATTGTCGTCGATTCTCCTCCGGGAAGGATTAAACCATCGCATAATGCAAGTTCTTCCTTTGTCCTGACTAGAAGGGGGTTGACATTGAGTTGTTGCAATTTTTCAAAATGTTTTGAAAACCCCCCTTGAAGGCTTAAGACCCCGACTGTTTTTTTCACTACCAACCTCGCGTGGCCATTTGCTCTTCTTTTTTGAGCATGCGAATCTCTTTTCCCGGCATTGCACCTAGCAATCCGGCTGATATTTTCGCAAGCATTTCCGGGTCGTTGTAATAGGTCGCAGCAGCTACAATTGCCTTCGCACGATTTTTGGGATCTTCGGATTTAAAAATACCGGATCCGACAAATATAGCCTCAGCACCAAGTTGCATCATTAATGCTGCATCGGACGGTGTCGCAATCCCACCGGCTGCAAAATTGGGCACGGGCAGCTTTCCTGTTTCTGCAACCTGCTTGACAAGGTGGAAGGGGGCTTGAAGTCGTTTAGCTTCGGCCATTAGCTCGGATGAGTCCAGTTGTGTGAGAAGAGCGATGTCTCTTTTTACTTTCCGCATATGTCGTACCGCTTCTACAATATTTCCTGTACCGGGCTCTCCTTTGGTACGAATCATTGAGGCGCCCTCTCCAATCCGCCTTAAGGCTTCACCAAGATCGCAGCAGCCACACACAAAAGGAATACGAAAGTTTTGCTTATCAATATGGTTTTGCTCATCAGCAGGTGTCAGCACTTCACTTTCATCGATAAAATCCACAAAGAGAGCTTCGAGTATCTGCGCTTCAACAAAGTGGCCAATTCGACATTTTGCCATAACAGGGATAGTGACTGCGGCTTGGATTTTTTGGATCAATTCAGGGTTTGTCATTCTTGCAACACCGCCTTCTGCGCGAATATCAGAGGGAATGCGCTCTAGTGCCATCACAGCCGTAGCTCCAGCTTCTTCGGCAATTTTTGCCTGTTCGGGCGTTGTGACATCCATAATGACACCACCCTTTAGCATTTCTGCAAGACCGACCTTTAATTCAAATGATCCTTTTTCAGTCGAATTTTCTTTCATTTTAGAACCTCTACTCACAATTGATTAAATGGATTTGTTGCTTGATTAAAGAGCCCGCCTTGTTTGCGTCTTTTAAGTTCACGTCGGATGGAAAAGAGTAGATCTTGATCAAACTCTTTGTTTGCAGCCCATATCAAAAATTCTTGAGGGACATCTTTCATCAAACGTCCTTTATAAGGGCCAAGGGGCATGATTTTAATAGGGACCGGTTTTTCCAACCGAGAAAATAACTGTTGGGTGGTTTGAAATTTTGTAATCAGTCGCTTGAATACTTCGATATTCACTTGAACGTCTGCCATCGCACGGTGTGCATCGGGATGCGGGATATTAAAGTGTTGACACAGCATGGCAAGAGAGTTAGTCGGACACTCTCCATAGAGTCTAGCTAAGCGCAAAGTGTCGATAAGCGGATTGTTTGATAGTCGGCTTTGCACCTTTTCTCTTTGAGCCTCTGCGATTAGAACATCAATGTCAAACTGAATCCCATGACCGACGATGATGTCTCTTCCCACAAATTTTAAAAACTGCGGAAGGACGTCTTTAATGAACGGTTGTTTCGCTACCATATCATTTGTGATATTATGGATCGCTTGCGATTCAGGCGGAATCGGGCAGTTTGGATTAACAAGGCACTCTATTCGGTCAAGGGGACCATCTAAAGTGAAGCGAACGGCTGCCAATTCGATGATACGATCGTTATGAGAATCAAGCCCGGTCATTTCGCAATCGAGGCAGATAAATACTTGTTTATCGAGTCTAGTCATCTGTTTCGTCCGCAATCGCCTCGTTTATAATACTAATTAGAGTGTCTCGTCCAATTTTTTTTGGCACAGAGTATAACACGTAGTGGAGATTTTCGAGGTTAAAAGTTTTTAGTATATGATCGATGTACTGTTTTCTTTGCGCCTTGGTAATCTTATCGACTTTGGTTATAACTAAAATAACTGCCTTATTTGACTCTAAAATCCATTGCATCATTTGAAAATCATCTTCATTGGGAGTGCGGCGGATGTCTAAGAGAAAAAGGATAAGATTCAACTCTTCTCTATTTTTTAAGTAAGCGTTGACCGAGCGGCCCCACTCCTCTTTTTGTTTCTTTGGAACGTTTGCCCATCCATAACCGGGAAGATCGACAAGTGAGAGTTTTTCATCAGCCAAAAAAAAGTTAATTAACTGTGTCTTTCCGGGGATAGATGAAACTTTTACCAATCGTTTAGTTCCGAGTAAATCTCCTAAAAGACTGGATTTTCCGACATTGGAACGACCGACAAACGCAATTTCCGGAAAATTGTGCTTAGCGTATCCTTTTGGGGCTAAGGCGGAAGTAATAAATGTGGCTTCTTTAAAGGGGTACTTTTTCATTTAAATAATAAGTCTTTTTTTTCTCCATTCTTATGAATAGTGATTTGGCGCGTGTTCGGATGATTTGTGTGAGAGATGTGCACTTCCATTCGATTAACGGGTAAAAGAGTCTTAATTCTCTCGGGCCACTCAATACATACGATCCCATCTGAATGTAAAAATTCATCAAATCCAAGATTAAGGAATTGCTCTTCATTATCTAGTCTGTACAGATCAAAGTGATGAAGCACGCACTGGCCTTTGTAACTATTCAGATAGACAAAGGTCGGACTGACGACCTCTTCTGCTTTTGTATTCGTTAACTCTTGGACAAGGCTTTTTATAAACGTTGTTTTTCCGGCTCCCAAGTCGCCGTAGAAGCAGATGACATCTCTATTTTTCAGTGTGCGGGCAAATTGTTTTGCGATATCTTGCGTTTCTTGTGCACTTTCTGTTGTCATCATAGATAAAGGCTTATTCAAGCCAAGAGGCGACAGTAGGGGTAAACTCTTCCTCTTCTGCCATTGCTTCAACGAAAGATGTAACCTTCTCTTCATTGAGTTGCTCTTGGATGAACTCTAAGAATTTGTCCTCAATATTGAATCGATTTTGATTTTGGACTTCTACTAGAGACATTGGTTTGAGATAGTTTGATTTAAAATCTTCGACTACAGCTTTTCGGTTGTTGAAAATTTTCCCGTTCATTAGCGAGGAGTAGACTGTTTTAGTGATTGGCTCACGAGTAGTCTCTTTAGATATGTAGTTTTTGATAACTTCCGGGTCTTCAGATATAAAGAATCGTTTGACTCGTAGGCCACCCACGCGTTCGTTGTTTTCAGGACATTTCGAAACCCAGTCATAGATGGCGTCTTGAGGATTTGGGTGGGTGTTGTCTCCGAATACCTTTCCTGTAAATGGGCAGATATAGATTCTTTTTGTCTCTTCATTGACGCTTTTTTGACCGAGAGAGATTTTAATTTCGGCATGATGCCAAAGTTTGTCTTTCTCTTCTAAGTACTTTACAGCCTCATCGGCAGTTTTAAACACTAACTTTTCTTTCGGAAAGACAACAGGTTGAATGTTAAATGTATTTTCTATAAAAGCAAGGTAAGTATTAACAAGTTCAGCGGAAGGATTGTCACGTAAATATTTAGAGAGTGCTTTTTTACATTTCTCGGTAATGACAGCCTTTCCCATGTTGACCCCTAGTTATATGAATTTAAGTGTAATATGCTATCCTTTAAGAGGTTTTATTGTCAATGTTAACTATTAAAGAGCATAAGATCTCAGGTTATGAAAAAATAATTGAAGGAATCAATCCGGAGGCAAATCTTCACTGCTTTATCGCGATTCATAGTACAAAACTTGGGCCGGCGCTTGGGGGTACGCGCATTTATCCTTACAGTTCAAAAGAGGCTGCTCTTAAAGATGTTTTACGGCTCTCTAAGGGGATGACGTATAAGTCAGCGGTAGTACAGATTGGGCTTGGGGGTGGAAAGAGTGTGATTATCGCAGACCCGAAAACTGAGAAATCACACGCGCTTCTTCATGCATTTGCAGAGGTTCTTAACACGTTAAAAGGTGACTATCTAGCAGCAGAAGATGTCGGTAGCAATACAGACGATATGATGGTCATTCGAGAAAAATCACCCTATGTTGCCGCTCTTCCAACCAAAACAAGCAGTGGGGATCCGAGTCCTTACACCGCAAGAGGGGTTTTCAAAGGAATGCAGGCAGTCGCCGATCATTTATGGGGTCACCCCTCTCTTCGCAATAAAAAAATTCTAATCCAAGGACTGGGACATGTGGGGGCGAAGTTGTCTCGCATCCTTTTTTGGGAAGGAGCCGAGCTGATTGTTTCAGATGTAGATCAAGAGTCTCTTGAAAAAATCTCAATGCTAGAAGGAGCTGTAAAAGTCGATCCTTCACTTGTGTTTGATGTGGAGTGCGATATTTTTTCCCCATGCGCTTTAGGGGGAGTCTTAAATAAAGAGACGATCTCACGCCTTAAATGCAAGGCGGTTGCCGGTTCTGCAAATAATCAACTTGAAGAGCTAGAGGATGGGGCGCGTCTCTATGAAAGAGGAATCCTGTATGCGCCCGATTTTATCATCAATAGCGGAGGTATTATTAATGCGTCTGCTGAGTACGAGCCAAAGGGTTACGATCCAAGATTCTCAAGAGATAAAGTTAACGGCATCTACGACACTTTACTTGAGATATTCCGACGCTCTGATATGGAACATAAGCCAACGTCTGTCGTTGCAAAGGAACTTGCAGAGTATTATTTAAAGGAAGAAATCGGCAAACGAAAACATCCTATTCATTTGGAAGAAGAGTCGAAAAATGAAAAAAAAGGATAAAGGCATCTAATAAGAATCCTTCACATAATCAAAACAATTGCGTATAATTTACCGCATGCAACCAATAATTAAAATTTTAGAAGAAAAGTTTCGTTCTGCTTGCCAAATGGCAAATTTCCCTCCATGTACAATTGAAATTGTAACAAGCAGTAAAGAGCAGTTCGGTCACTATCAGTGCAACTCTGCGATGCCGCTGGCAAAAGAGTTGAAAATGGCACCTAGGCAAATCGCTGAGAAAATTGTCTCAAATGTCGAAAAGGGAGTTGAGATTACCCAGCTTGAAATTGCCGGACCCGGATTTATTAACATTACTTTATCGCCAGAATTTTTGAGCGAGCAGATCAATCAAATGAGAAACAGTAAAACCCTAGGGGTTCCTGTTCCCAATAAACCTGAAAAAGTGATTGTCGAGTTCTCTTCTCCCAATATAGCAAAAGAACTTCATGTCGGCCATTTGCGTTCAACGATTATCGGCGACTCTATTGCGCGTTTATTTGAGTTTATGGGTCAAGATGTCTTGCGACTCAACCATATTGGGGACTGGGGGACAAGTTTTGGGATGCTAATTGCTTACTTGAAAGATAAAGCGCCGGAAGTGGTCGAAGGAAAAGAAAGCCCCGACTTACTTCAGTTAGAAACCTGGTATAAGGAAGCAAAAAAACGATTTGATGAAGATCCCGCTTTTAAAAAAACATCTCAATTGCAAGTTGTTGCTTTGCAAAGCGGGGAGCCTCAGGCGCGCCGTGCATGGGAAATCATCTGCGATATTTCAAGGAAGGCGTATCAAGAGATCTATGATCTTTTGGATGTAAAACTTAATGAGCGTGGCGAGTCTTTTTATAACCCAATGTTACCTGACGTTATTCATGATCTGGAAGAAAAGGGGATCGTTCAAATTTCAAATGGTGCCAAATGTCTTTTTTTAGACGGTTTTGTCAATCGCGAAGGCAGTCCTCTCCCCATGATTATTCAGAAATCCGATGGTGGATATAATTACTCTACAACTGATTTGGCTGCGATCAAACATCGGATTCAAGAAGAAAATGCAGACCGCATTATCATTGTCACAGATGCCGGACAAAAACTGCACTTTAAAATGATCTTTGCCGCCGCGGAAAAAGCGGACTACCTAGATCAGAATAAAGTCAGGGTGGACCATGTACCCTTTGGACTTGTCCTGGGCCCGGATGGTAAGAAATTTCAAACACGTTCGGGTAAAACGGAAAAGCTGATCGACCTTTTGACTGAAGCTGTTCACCGCGCAAAGGCAATTGTTGATACACGCGCGCATCAAGTACCCGAAGATGAAAAAATGCAGCTTGCAAGTTCACTTGGGATTGGCGCCATTAAGTATGCCGATCTCTCTTCTCATCGCATGAGTGATTACACCTTTAGTTATGATCGTATGCTGCAGTTTGAAGGGAATACAGCGGCATTTATGATGTATTCTTATGTGCGTATTCAAGGGATCAAGCGCAAAATAGGGAAAGAGATCGACCCATCAGAGCAGATAAATCTTAAGCATCACACGGAAATTGCCTTAGGATTACATTTGCTGCGATTTTCAGAGGCTTGCATACAGATGGCATCCGAGCTTCTTCCTAATCGATTGACAGAGTATCTCTATCTTTTAGCTGAAAAATTTAACGCCTTTTATCGCGACTGTCAAGTAGAGGGAAGCGAGGATGCGGATTCTAGACTTTTGCTATGTGAGCTTACGGCGCGCGTCTTAAAGCAAGGTTTATCTATTCTTGGAGTGAAAACGGTTTCGAGGATGTAGTCATGAGGGGTTTTACTGCAGAATGAGATCATCTGCTGGGTCAACTATTGCAGAATGAGATCATCTGCTCGGTTAACTATTGCAGAATGAGTTGATTTGCTTGGTGATCTACTTTTTGAAAATTGATTTTTCTTCGCGCGTTCAATGATTTTTTAAGACACTTTCTCGGCGACAGTTTTGGTGACTTCATCATAGATTGCGTAAGTAGATGAGCGGATTCACGATTAACAACTTCGATCACTCGATCGATGACAGTATCTGAATAGAGAATCCCGCTATGACCAATGTGATTAAACGTATGTACATTTGGTGACGTACGAGGAAGTGAGCATCTAGCTGATGAGTGTGGAATTATAACGCAGTCGACATCTGAGGCAAAGTGATAAAACCGAATGGTGGCGGCTTTTCTAATTCTCTCACTTAACTCTTGTAAATATAAGCTACCTCGTTCCATCTCACGAGCGCGTTTTCCGGGGCTCAAACTGGCAACTTTTGTGCCTTCCAAAGGTGAGGCAAGTGTGATAACAGTGATTTTACCTCTAAATCTTTCATTTTCTGATAGCTCTAGTCCGACTTGTGAAGCTGTAATACCACCCATTGAGTGACCAAGGAAAATGGCTCCATATTTTTCGATATGCTCCGTGTAATCTTTAATTAAGTGCTTCATTTCATGGTTATGCCAGCCGATTGAAGACCATGTTTTAGAACTTGAGAAGCTAATAAATGGGTATTCCAGTCGCGAGACTTCTTGTCTAACATATGACCAAGCAGAGCTGTCGCTGAAATGCCCATGCACACCTACAATAAGCGGCAAATTGCCTTTAATTTCCTTTGGATGAGGGTTTTTTATTTCATCACTTTCCAATTCAATTGAGTGGAAAAAAAGATGAAGGAGCAACTCTTTACCGGTTCCTTTGATCCATTGAATGGATCGTTGCAGAGTTTGAGGAAGATAGGGCGTTGCAAACTCACCGAATAAAAGGGATCCGAGAAGAATAGGAGCTGCGATAAGAAGAGTTGAGCTCACAAGCCCAAAAGCAGCAACGCCAATCAGTGCGGCTAGCGCAATTTCTGTCACTCTAAGAGCAAATTCAGAGACATGAGAGAGGCGCACCTTTTGCGAAAAATCGAGCGATTGATTTTGACTTGCCTTTAAGAAAGGCTCTGAATGTATATGCATACTCATATTTTATATTCTTCCGCAACTTCTAGTCGGCTTTCGTTTTCGATTCTCTCATAAAGACAGGCCCAATACAGAATGGCAGATGCAAGAGCGACGATATTGCCAATAATCGGAATCGTCTCAATTAAGCCGAGCGTGACATTCTTAACTCCCCACATGAGCTGATCAACAAAATGGTCATCCAGTTTCCTCTGTAACATCAATTTTGCTAGTGCATTTATTATTTGGGTAACGCCAGTTGTTACTTTGATCCAAGCAAAGGTTCTTCCGATCAGTGGAATAGAGGAGGCAATTGAAAGAACGGTGTTAAATGCGATCTGTCGATCTGTAATATTATGGGTATTTACTTGCATATATAAAAAACATTAATTTATTAGTTCCTGATCATAACATTTGGATATTAAGATTTTGTTAATTTATGGATTCAATGACTTTATCAAAGATGTTATCAGAAAATAGAAGGCTTAAATGGCCATGATTTTGAATAGAGGTGTGATTGTGACAGCTTTCGGGTAAAGAGCGTGAGGCAGATTGATGCGGAAGCACAATCAGGTCGACGGTTGATGTAATATGATAGAAATTGGCTGTATTTTTCTCCATCTCTTCAATTCTTCTATTTAAGGTGGCAATGTATGGGGAATTCCTTTCCATTTCGCGCGCGCACTTTCCAATGCCGATTTTTGCAAGGTGCGTTCCTTGTAGAGGGGAGGCTAGTGTAATGACCTGAATTTTATTTTTGAGGAGTGGGTGTCTTTGAATAATAAGATCTGCTGCTTTGCAAGCTGCAATGCCTCCCATTGAATGACCAAGTAAAACAACTCCATTTTTTTGAATATAGTCAAAATATTTTTGAGAAAGTATTTCTATTTGCTCTGCATATTGATCGATGGATGCAAACATTTTTCTTTTTGTGAGGGTTACAAAATTAAAACCGGCGCTTTGGAGCCTTCGACGTCCGTATATCCAAGCAGAACTGTTATGGAGGTATCCATGAGATGCAATCACAAGTGGCTTATTTCCCTTTAGATTAGAAGCGTCCGGGTTCTGCTTTTCTAAACGATAGAAGTAGAAAAAAATATGTATTGGGAGAGTTAAAAATTCTTTTCCCGCTCCATTGACCCAATGAACGGCGCGCCTTGCTTTAAGCGGGAGATAAGGTGTTGCAAATTCTCCAAATAACAAAGACCCGAGCAGTAGTGAAGAGAGGAGTAAAGGATTTGTGCCTACAATTCCGATGATTCCCAAGCAAACGATGAGGGCAAGTGCGATTTCAGAAACCCTTAGAGTCACCTCAAGAATTTGTGATAGACGTCTCTCTCTATCGGTGGAAGAATATTCAGATTGGACCCTAACTTCTTCGTTGATAGAGGATGCGTTGTGGCTATTAACGAGAGTAGCTGTATTCATATTAAACACCTTTCTTTGACTTTGAAGAAACCCTTGACTCACTCAGATTGTTAAATTTAGCACCGCTCTTGAGGGAATTTTAGTGAAACGTAATCGTTTGACCATCAATTCATTTTTCGAATTTTAGAAAAAATTCATGAAAAATTAAATCGACCCGAGTTAATCAGACTCCTTCTTTAACTAATAGTATAGTTGGCGAATGTTAATATTTGATAAATAATAGAATGGCTATCCGACTTATCACAGGTTGGTCATAAAGAAGTGGGGGGAGAATATTAATATGACATCCGATTGTCATCGTTTGTCATCAATAATATCTTAGAGAAAATCTCTTTTGAATAAAGCAAAGCAATATGGCCAATGCCTTCTTTTAGAGTGACTCGGGGATCTCTAATCGGGAGGGAGCGGATAGAAGATGCGTAAGGAATGACTAAAAGATCGGTTTTATTACCAAAATGATGAAAATGCAACATTTTCTCATGAAGTGTCATTTGTTCTAGAAGATTTTGGGTAAAAGGGGAGTGGGGATACATCTCTTTGGCGCACTGTCCGAACCCGATATAGGCAGTGTAAGTGCCTTCTAAAGGCGAGCCTAGAGTTGCGACAGTCATTTTACCTGCTAGATCAGGGTAGGCATGCAGCAATGCAATTGCACCTTTGGATACGGCAAGTCCTCCCATCGAATGACCGAGCAAAATAAGACCATTTTTTCTAATGTAACTTAAGTATCGTTCAGATAGAGAGACGATCTGATCTTTGTAAAGGTCAATGGATCCACCTGCCTTTTTTTTTGTTAGAGCTACAAAAGGAACGCGTCGCTTATTAAACCATCTTTTAGCAAAAAACCATGAGGAGGAATTATGAATGTACCCGTGCGCGCCAATAACAAGTGGCGCTGTGCCTTTAAGATTGTCGGGTGATGGATTTCTTTTTTCTAGATTATAGAAGTATAGCAACATGAAGATCGGAAGGGAGATCAATTCGGAGAGAATGCCTTTTATCCACTGAATCATAAAAGAGGGGTTTTGCTCTGTTTTCCGGGGATTTCCCTCACATATTTGGGTATTCCATATCCGGGGAGTTGTTTTGTAAGTTCTTTGATGAGTATGGTCCCTTCTTCTTCCGGAACTTCAAAATGACTTGCTCCCTCCACACGGTCCAACTGGTGGAGGTAATAGGGAAGGATGCCTTGATTGACAAGGGATTCGCATAATGCTTTTTGCGCATCAATTGTGTCATTGATACCTTTGAGAAGAACTGCTTGATTGAGAAGGACAACTCCCTTTTTTTGAAGTTCTTTAAGATAAGAAAATATCTCGTCATCAAGTTCATTGACATGGTTGATATGCAATACAAACCACACCTGAAGTTTGGTTGCTTCTAGGATCTTCAGAAAACCATCATCAATTCTTTCCGGAATTCCTATCGGAAAGCGCGTATGGAAACGGATGCGTTTAAGGTGTGAAATAGATGAGAGGTCATTAAACAGCAAATCAAGTGCGCGATTGGAAAGCGAAAGAGGGTCCCCTCCGCTAAGGATAATTTCGGTAATCGTTGGGTTACTGCGAACCTCTTCAATCTCTTTTTCAAATCCCTTGACCTTCGATTCATAAGGGAAATTTTGGCGGAAACAGTAACGGCAGTGCATGGCGCATGCGCTTGTTGCAAGTATTAAGGCGCGTCCTTCATATTTATGTAGAAGTTTGGGTGATTTACAAAACTGGCTATCTTGAACCGGTTCCTTTACAAATTTTAGAGAAGGCACTGTCTCATTTTGCATGGGAACGAATTGTTTGAAAATTGGATCGTCTAGTGTCGATTTTTCAATCTTTTCAGCAAGTCTTCTTGGTAAGTTGAGAGGAAATCGACTCTGTTTAAGGATTTTTTCCGTTTGCTCCTCGTTTAGCTGCAGAAAATCAGCAAGGGATTTCCAGTCTCTAAAGTTAGACTTGAGAATCGATTGCCACTTCATACTTTCTCTTAGAGGATAGTTATTCAAAGAGTTTGCTGCAGTCGCGCGCATTCCATCCCTTTTTCAACTGATCTATCTTCTTTTTTGAGATTCCACCAAGAAATTCAATGGATTGAAGAAAACGTGCACGCACGCGATCTTTTCCAAGAAGAGGAATAGAGGAAAAAAGAGGAGGTCCAAACCGCTTTCCCATAAGAGAGGCAAAAAGCAAAGGCATTACGGATTTTTTATGATTAACAGAAAAAGCTGCTGCAACTTCTTTAGATGCTTCGTGCATTCCCTCTTCACTCCATGTGTCCTTCTCTTCTAAGGACCATATGATGGCTTGAAGAATAAATGCAGCAGTCTCCTCTGTAAGACCCTTAATTTGAAATAGCTCTTTTGTGTAATTGAGGTGGTTAATGAAGAGAAAATCAGTAAGTTCGATGAATTCGCCAAAGGTTTTAATGCGTGTGTGGCAAAGTGGCATTAATTTTTCCATGAACTCATCATTGAACATCCACTCCTTTAGGCGATCCCATAATTTATCTTCTGGAATTTCATTAATTAAGTATTGCTGGTTGAGCCATTCAAGTTTTTTAATGTCAAAAACAGCGCCTGAGGCTCCAAATCGTGACTCTTCAAACTCCTTAATAATCTCATCTATTGAATAGACTTCTTGATCTCCTTTCATACTATAACCCATCAAAGTCAGGAAATTACAAAACGCCTCGGGTAAAAAGCCGCTGTCACGGTAGTAAAAGATAGAAGTTGGGTTTTTTCGCTTGGACAGTTTTTTTCCATCTACACCAAGAAGTAGGGGCATATGGATGAATTTAGGTGGCTCCCATCCAAAGAATTCGTAGAGTAAAATATGCTTGGGGGTAGAACTGATCCATTCATCTCCACGGATGACGTGGGAAATTTTCATTAAATAGTCGTCAACAACGTTTGCTAGATGATAGGTCGGAAATCCATCCGATTTCATCAAGACTTGGTCATCAATGTCTGCCCAAGGAAAGGAGACACGCTTGCGAATACCGTCTTCAAACACACATTCACCGGTTAATGGAACTTTCATTCGTACCGTAAATGGCAAGTTTGCCTTTAAATTAGCTTCAATCTCTTGCTCGCTTAAGTTTCGGCAGCGCCTGTCATATCCTTGTCTGCCACCGCGTTTGGCTTGAACCTCTCTTCTCTCTTTTAATTCTTCAGGGGTACAGAAGCAACGGTACGCTTTGTCTTCATTGATTAATTGATCGCAATATTTTTTGTAGATATCCAATCGTTCCGACTGTCGATAAGGTCCATAATCTCCACCGACATCGGGTCCCTCATCCCATTCGATTCCACACCAGTTGAGCGAGCGAAAGATGTTTTGTTCATATTCAGGTTTGCTGCGCGCTTGATCGGTATCTTCTATTCTTAAGACAAAGCTGCCACCATGATGACGGGCATAGATTAAATTGAACATCGCCATATAGGCTGTCCCGACATGAGGATCTCCGGTAGGCGAAGGCGCGATACGAACTCTAACAGACATGGTTAACCTATAAAAAGGGGAATTATGGCCGATTATCTTTTTGATTGCAATGATAAGAAAGCATGCGTTAGAGCTCTATTTTTCAGCAGAAGCTTCCTTGATGCTTGTGATCAGAACGAGATCTTTAATAATGTTGTCTGCTTCGATCATTTGTAAATCATTTTTTCCAAATTGATCGTCTTCCTGCTCGCTTTCCGAAGTGCCGAATTTTTTAAGTTCTTTTAAAAACGTTTGGTAATTGCGGTTGTTTTCGATGCGGTAATCTGAATTTTTTTTCAAAGTCGCGATATGCTTTGTGTATGTGTCATTTTTTTTCTGGAGATTGTAAAGGTAGAGAGGTCGGATCTTTTGCCGTTGAAAAAATGGAATATCCGCAAGATCATCATCAAAATTTTCATTAATATGGTCATTATCTAGAGGGTACTTGGCAAATTGCTCGCCAAAGTCCATTTCAGAAAGTAGACCCGGAACAACGATATCGGCAGGAACCCCTGTCATTTGGGGGGATTTACCTGATACGGTATAGTAGCGCCCACGAGTGACTTTATATTCGCCTATAGGATTGATTTTGTCAGTATCTTGTGTACTGACCGTTAAGATTTGAAAAGTCCCTTTACCAAAGGTGTGATCATCACCGACAATGATTCCACGACCATAGTCTTGAAGCGCTGCGGCCACAATTTCTGCTGCGGATGCACTTGCCTTATTCACAAGAACAACAAGAGGACCGTCCCACATTGTCTTCCCATCAATATCGCGGAGGTGCTGAACGTTTCCGTTATGATCCATAATAGAGACAACGATTCCTTTGGTGATGAAAAGTCCTGTGACCCCAACCGCCTCTGTGAGGAGTCCACCGGAGTTGTATCTTAAATCGAGAATGACCCCTTTAATATTATGTTCCTTTTTTAAATCCTCAAATTCTCTTTTTAAATCTTTAGTCGAAGAATTTTCCGGATCTTGATAAAAAGTGTGTAGTTTGAGGTGTGCGATGACCCCGTCTCCGAAAGGCTCATGAGATACATCATAGCGGGCCTCTTTTAAGACAACCTCACCCCGTGTGAGGGTGATTTCAAGCTTTTCCTCATCTTTCTCTTCGTCTGCTTTATTTCGCATAATTGTAAGAAGAACCTCAGTATCTTCTTTACCGCGGATGAGGTCGACAGCATCTACAATTGCCATCCCGACAATTGGCTCTCCGTTAACAGCGATAATGCGATCATTGACTCTTAGTTTTTTACTTAAGGAGGCCGGACCTCCTTCAATAATCCTTACAACAGTTAAACCGTTGATATCATCTCGCAATTGAGCGCCGATTCCAAATAATCTTTGTTGGACATCAATCATGAATTGAGACGCTTCTTCCGGTGTAAAATACGATGTATGCGTATCTAAGGCGGATGCAGTCGATTTCAAGACCTTTGTTAGGACAAGGTTTTTCACATGAACTGGATCGTTATTTTGAAGTTCTGACTCTTGATTGAGACGATACTTTTTTAAACGCTGCTCTGCTAGTTCCCTTAGCTCTTCTTTCATTTTAATCGTTGTTTCGATTTGCAGAGCCTTTATTCGTGTTAAACGATTGAGAAGTTCATTTTTATCATGTGCCCATTCTAGATCTTTAAATTCTTTAGCAGAGACATTTTTTGGAAGTTCATCTAAATCGATTTGAGTTTCAAGTTCGTGTCTTCTCTCAATGGCGCCGAGCATTGTTTTGTGGATTTCATAAAACGTTGAAAAGTTGTTTTCCTTGTATTCTTTTAAGATCTCTTCTAGTTGTTCAGGTGTTGGGTTTACCCATTGGTTAATTTCGGTTTCAATAAAATACGATTTTGTCGGATCTAGTTGGTCAAGAAAATTTTCAAGAGTTCTTTGGATGACTAAAGGAGTGAGCTCCTTATGAGTCACGTGGCTTTTCATGATTTCATTGACCTTTTCAACAACGATGGGGGGTTCAAGATTAGGGAGCTTGGCATTAAGAGGAAGGAGGGGTAGGAGTGTCGTTAAAAAGATGAGGAAAAATTTTATCATCGTTCGCCTAGATTTGATTTTTATGCAACATCTTGAAAAAGAGGGAGCTAAAGCTTTTTTTTGAACAGTTTAGGTTCTATACATATATTTTATCCTATTTCCCTGTTTTTTTTAAGAGTTAACTATCCCTACATAAAAAAAATTGGAAAATACATAAGAAAACCTTTGCATTCAATTCTTTTTTTGGTATAATCATACCTTAAACTTTTTAAAATACTTAAAATTTAATAATTCGGAGGAATTTATAAAAATGGATAATCAAGATAGAAGCAAAGATAAAAATAAATTAGTTTCTATTACTGAAGCTGCTAAAATTAATAAAGTCACGCGTCAAGCCATTTATGTGGCTATTAAGCTAAGAAAACTAAAGGCTTATAAAGAGTCAAGCCGTTGGACAATACATCTTGACGATCTTGAAGAGTATCGCAGACAAAAATATTCAAGAACAAAATCCCGATTTGACGGCGAGCTTCTTTTTGATAACCAAAAGGGATATTATTCAGTAAATCAAGTTGCAAAAATGTTAAATGTTCCTGCTCAGAAGATTTATTATGCGACAAGAACTGGTCAACTTAAAGCACATCGCAAAGGAGCTGCTTGGGTGATTAGTGTGAATGATGTTCAGAACTATCGCGAAGTAAATAAAGCTGCACGCAAAAGATCGCGCAAAGCAAGTTAATATTTATTAGTTTTAAATTATATTAGTAATAGAAGTTTATATTTCTCGGGTGTTAAATCGCCCGAGATTTTTTTTGCCCTTAATTAGCCTCTCAAGTTACTCAAGTCTGTTAAATTTTGCACCCATTTGTTCTGAAATTCGAAAAATCAATCAATGTTATCTATTTAATGGTTAACTGAGTGCGACTTTATCGAATTCCCTTGGAAAAGGCACAAAGTTAATAAGCTGCGTTAATCAGGGGTTCCTTAACGTTCTACTTCCCGATGATCTGGAGTTCACGGATCATTAATTGAATTGAAGGGCCTTGTGGGTTGACTTGCGGAGAAAAGGCAATTTTAAGGTTGTAGGGCTGGCGAAGCTTTCGGCTCATCGCAGCTTTCCAAGGAGCGATTCCTTCCAGCATCCGATCTCCCTGAACAAGGTAGAGTTTAAGGTGGTTGCCGACGACCTTAGGCGGCCACGCTTGCTTTGCTTGTGTGTAGAGAACCGGTTGCAGATTTTCATTCCCAAAAGGCTCAAAAAGCTTGATGGATTCCATCAGTTCAAATGTTAAATCTTCAAAATCTACTTCTGCATCCAAATGCAATTTCGCCATCACGTCCATGTCGTTTAATGTGTGGTTTGCGTGTTCGATAAACTTACTTTTGAATAATTCTATATTTTCCTTTTTGATTGTCATTCCCGCAGCAAAATCATGACCTCCGAAGTTGATCAAAATGTCAGCTGACTTCTTTAAGGCGGGGATTAGAGGGAATTTTGAGATCGAGCGCAAAGAGCCTTTTCCGACCCCGCCTTCAATCGCAATCATGACAGTCGGTCTTTGGTGCATTTTGGAAATGCGGGTAGATAGAATGGCAATCACGCCGGGATGCCATTTGTCTGAGTGCATGACAATTGCTTTTTCTTTTAAAATTTCGGGATTTTTTTGAATCATCTCTTCGATGTCAGCAGACATTGTGCGCTCGATTTTTTGACGCTCGATATTATTCAAGTCAAGTTCAAGCGCCATCTTTTCCGCTTGAGCGGCATTGCGAAGTAAAAGAAGTTCAACACCCTTTTGAGGGTCTGCAATACGGCCTAAACTGTTGAGGCGGGGGGCGATTTTCGAGGCGACTGTGTAGGTTGTAATTTGATTGGGGTCGACATCGGCAACCTCAAGAAGTTTGGCAAGTCCAATGCGCTTGGATTTTCTCAGTTGTTTAATCCCGTAACGGACTAAGATGCGGTTTTCATCTTTTAGTGCCCCCATATCGGATATCGTTCCAAGGGCAACCAAGTCTAAATAGCGTTTTAAATCGACCTTTCGAGGAGAGATTTTTTTGCTATCAACAAGTGTGTTGGTAATTGCATGTGCAAGCTTAAAGGCAACTCCAACCCCCGTCAAATCGCGGTTTGGGTAGCTTTGTTTATTAAGTTTTGGGTTAAGGGTAGCCACACAGTTGGGAATCGCATCGGTTGGTTCATGGTGGTCTGTAACGATGACATCAATCCCACTCTTAACGACTTGAGCAATTTCTTCTGCCGAAGTGACACCGCAATCGACTGTGATAAGAAGCTTGCATCCGTTTTGAGTCCCATACTCAATGGCTTCCACAATTAAATTTTCTCGAACAATTCCAGGTGTTGAAACAAAGGAGAAGACATTTGCGCCGACTAGCCGTAAAAAATCCACAAGCAGAGCAGTTCCCGTCATTCCATCGACATCGTTGTCTCCATAGATGATGATTCCCTCATTGTTCTCGATCGATTGGATGACTCGAGCAACAGCCTTACTCATCTGCTTAAAAAGAAAAGGATCAAAAAGATCCGGTAGTTTTGCGTAGAGGTAGTCGTGTATATCTTTGATCGTTGTAAACCCACGAGAGACTAAGATTTGGGCAGTCACCGGGTGGATCTTAAATTCCTTAATAATTTTTTGTTTCCAATCTTCGTCTTTTTTAGGGTAGATCCATACGGGTTCCCCCGCCTCCGTTTCGCGATTTAGCATTTAACTTCCATTATTATATGTGTAAAAATTTTACGGAAATCCCCTTGTTTGTCAATAATAATATTAATATGTGAAGGCTGTTGATTTTGCATGGGACATCAAGCCCTCGGATAGTGAAAAGCCATATGTTTTATAGGGAGGGGATTTCGAGGATGACATGGCTCAAATCTAAGTAAATAAATTGTTTAATTTAAACTAGCTTTTAGAGCCGATTGCATTGTTTACGTATTTTTTTATTGTTTTTTGCGTAGAAAGGCTTTACTTTCTATTTTAGGAACCTCTGAAAAACTCATGTTGTTAAATTTAGCACCTGTTTCCTGAAATTCGACAAAAATGCATTCGTTTAACTATTAGATAGTTAAGATCGTTTGTTTTTTCAAATTTCAGTATAGATTCATGTAAAATTTAAATGAACTCGAGTGATTCAGAGGTTTCCACGAGGAAACTCTGAAATAGTCGAATCTAAATTGAATTTGACCTTAAGTATTTGATAGAGGAATTATGATCTGTTGGACGATTTGCTGCGCAGAAGGATTTGAGCTGGAGCAGCTGAAAGAACATCTTGATAAACAGTATAAGTGTCGACTGTACGACCATGTGATCCATGTTGAAGTTAAAGAGAATCAATTACCTAAGCAGCTTTTTTACTTTCGGTACGGTGTCATTGTGTTTTGGGGAATCTCAAAACAGCAGCACCAAAAGTATCTTGATCTCGCATTGCAGTTTGCAAGAGGAAAGCTGGATGAAAATGTCGAAGATGAGTTTGTTTATGCTTACGGTGATTTGTCGAAGATTAAAGAAAAGTGCATTATCCTTCCCGATCATGAACTTTTAACTAAGCTTGCAGTTAGCCATGCCATGGCTCAATCTGCAAAACTTGAAGTTTTTGAAATCCGCATCGAAAAAACCATTCAAGAAATGCAGCCGATTCCTCTGCAACTGGCAAAGACAGGAAGGCAACCTTTTTCCAGTCTTCAACTGAGAAGGAAGATGGGAAAACTTTATGTAGATAAAAGCTCAATCAACCTGCACTTTGATCTGCTCGATGTGCCTGATTTTTTCTGGGATTACGAAGAACTAGAACCCATTTATTCACTGACCGCAAACTATCTCGACATTAAAGATAGGGTCGATATTTTGAACCAAAAACTCCATGTGATGAGCGAGTTATATGAGATGCTCAGCGAAGAGCTGAAGCATCGTCACTCCTCCAGGTTGGAATGGATCATCATTGTTCTTATTACCATCGAGGTGGTTGTCGTATTGTCAAAAGATATTCTTAAAATATTGTAGCTCCTCCCCTCGTTTTACACGGTTGGCCTTATGCCACTACTCCTCTAAATCCGGAAGAATTAAATGTTTGTTCAAGTTGAGGTTCGGAGCCTCTTTCCATACACGATAGTTATCCGGAAATACCCAGTGACCACTTTTTGCATGCTTTGGAAACCATGAATCTTGACTCATGAAATGTACTTCCTCAAGATCGGGGGTATATGTGGCAAGCTCAATCTTTTCTGTCCCTGGATTGACAAGGAAGATGAAATGCATGTTATGGATTCCACTTGTCCAGTTTGTGTCATGGGTGACAATTCCTGAGTTTATCAGGCGATCTTGCACTGTATCAGGAAGCGTTGAGACAATTTTTGTGTCCAAGTAAGGAGAAAATTGATGGATCCACCCCCCGTCGGTACTTTGTAGATCATCGCAGTGCGCTTTATAAGCGGCATCTAGAATTTCTTTTCTAAACTCTTTAATTGTGATCCCATATGGAATTCTTCTTGCGCTATTGAGGAATCGTTTCGATCCTTGTTCAGAAAGCGCAATGCTATCTTTTCTATTCCTTGCAAAGTGAATCAGCTTTTTTACTCGCTCAGGATCTTGAGCACTAAGTGTTTCTGCATAATTACTAAAAATTTTAGTAAATATCCTCTCCCAATGTTCATTCCGCTCTCCGATTTTAGGATCATGCGCTCGGCTTAAGCAGACAATATTTGCAATTGCTTGAACGCTTGGAGATGAAACTCCCTCGATGAGGCTGTCAAATATTTCTTTAGATTTTTCGCTAAGTTGTTGGCGAACCCAGTCTTCCTTTTCTCTGGGGCGACACGTCCACTGATTGTTTGCAACAAACTCAATAACTGCATCTCGTTCCACTTTATTCAAACGACGATTTGCAATCGCTTTACCGGGTCTTTCTACATTCTTTTGTATATACTCATTGGTCGAGAGATCCGATGACCAAGCAGATTTAAAACTATCTTCAAATCCTCTCAATAAAAACGCGTGAACAGGGGATGTAACGATCACCGGATTTCTCGGATCGCAAAACGATGCTTTTAAGTGATCCGGTTGATTTTTCACAAAATTGATACACTTAGCGAGAACTTCTTTTGGTGTTCCGTTAAAATTCTTCAATTTTGATGGTGATGAGTTAAATCCAAAGTAGGTCTTAAGTACCGAATTAAAATCTCCACCCCACTTAAATACCCAAGGTTTTGATCTGATGTTGTGGGCATTAATTTTTAGCAGTTGTGATTCGCCAAGATCGTGACTAAGTGTTGAAATCATTTTCTTTGCGAATTCAGGATTAGCAAACTCTCTACATAGATTTTCAGCTCTAGAAGTGTACTTACTTCCTCCACCTAAATAATCCGCTGTTTTCAAGATCACATCTTGCAGAAACCGTTGAAACTTTTCTGTTGTTCCAATCGATTCCCATTCATGCGGAGGGGAATAGTCGGAAAACGGTTGAACTTTTACATCCTTTTCATCCGCATCTAGCATTCGAAGTAAATGCGTTGAGTAGATAAAGTCTTTTGGCAAGCCGGAATCGTAAAGTTCATATCCAAAGTTATGATGGTCATTTGTCCCGTAATTATTATCGTCAAAGATTACCTTAGCATCCTCAATGTGTGGATTGTACTGATATCTCATTCGAGTTAACATTGGAAGGAAGCTCTCATCGAGAATTTCATTGTAAATTTCTCTCTCAGACTCAGGGAATTTATTTATGGATTGATCAAGGATATCTCTCATCAATTCAATCATACATAGAGAAATTGCATATTGCGACCCAAAGATAAGAACCATCGATGCAGCCGCCTGCTCATATGCACGGTGGAGCGGGTGGGTTGTTTGTGTCCCGAATGCAAACTGCGCTTTGGTAAGAAGCTCTTCTTCCGATCGGTTCTTTTCAGATCGAAGGATGCGCGAATTTTGCTGTGAAAAATAGGCGTATTTTGCAAGTTGCTTTAATAGGCAATTAACCGAAAAGGTTTTTGGCAACCAGCTTTGTGCCTTTAAAACAGCATCTTTTATATTTTCTAATTTGAGAGCCGTACATGCTGAGATAATTCCCGGAGAATCATAAAGATAATGACCGCTTTGGGGTTTTGGCCAGCGATGACTTTTATCGGAACTTAGATTGTAGCACTGAGTTTTAAGAATCTGCCCCTTTCTCCCCAAAGTAATAATTGTATCTAAATACTCATTAGTCACTCTCTCAAGATAGGGGAATTTTCTCAGTTCGTTTCCAACGACGCGTTCAATATACCCTTGTTCTGTCAATTGAATCAGGTCTTCAACAAAAATACTGCTATAAGCAAGCTGGGATTTTATTAGACACGCTGTTGCAAAACAAGTTCCGGCTCTGCCTTGTCTCAAGTGACCCAGAAGGGCGCTTAATACAAAAATTTGGGCATGGCGTTTGGTAATGACTTCATCGTATGAGAGTAAAAGGGCTGCTCGAATTGCAGAATCAGAGACAATATTTTTTGATTCAGGGGGGGAGATATCTTCGATCTGATTCAAAAGAGACATGTTATTTTGTAACTCTGCAACCACAAGATAAAGGTGATCCATCGCAACTGTATCAGCAAACCGCTCAGGAACTAACTGTTCGATATCCTCTATAACCCCAAAATTAATTCCCCCCGTTTCAAGAACTAAAAACTTTGAAATCTCCACTGTCATTTTATGGAACAATGCTTGATCCGCATTTTGAATAGAGACATTTTTGTGTCTCATGTCATGGGCAATTAAGCTCTTTTTCACTCTAGAAATATATGTGCGAGATTTTGCGGCAAATTTCTTGATTGCTTGTGGAAAACTGTTTTTTAAGACGATCTGAATAGCCTTATTTGGTTCTTCCTGTGCAACTAGCAAAAGGTGACCGAGCCGATTATACACAAGAGCACGCGCCTTATCTTCAGGACTCATCTCTTCTTCAGCTGCTGTTTCACATATTTCCATTTGAGACCCTGATAATTCGGACTCAATTTGTTGTAAAAGATCTCCAATCTGCAAAGATGAACTAGCTAAGAGTGCATCCTCTTTTCCCTCCTCACTTAATTGAGAGATGATTTGTCTTGCAAACTCAAGAACGACATTTTTTCTTCTTTTGTTTTTCATGAGAAGTTGCAAATGCTGCATTTGATAATCAATGCGCTCATCCCCGGTGGATCCTTCAATTGACTGTTCCATTCCAAATGCCTCTAAAGCGATCCCAGATTCGACCTTTGCATTTAAGTGCTGAATTGCCATTAACCTTTGTGTCGTCATTCCAAGGTAAAATGCATCTTCTCTTAACATTTCAATTGGACGGTCTTTATTGATTTTTGCAATTTTATTTTTTACAAACTGATGTACGTTTTCTTCACTTTTTCTTTTCGAGAGAATGTTTTTAGGTAGAGGAGAAGATGAAGAGATTTCAGCTACTGGGTTCATAAGGACCTCCAAGTTGTTCCTGAAGTTTGGTGGTAAGTGTTTTTTTCAGGATTGACGAATGAACAATTTTTGATTTAAAAGAAATGATATCAAAAGTAAAGGAAATATTTTACTGTAACCCAAAATGGGGGAATAATGTCTTCAATATCTTCAATATCTTCCAATGAAGAGCGTTATGATTTACGTCCGAGAAAGAAACAAAAGCGGTTGAGACGAGTCGGAGAAAAGCGTGTCGAGGATATTGCTTCAAATATCTTAGAAAACTATCGTCGCACAAAATCTGTCGATAGAGAACCTATTGACACATCGTCATCTGATGATGAAGAGTATTTTTTACCTGAAAGGCACAAACAAAACGGCTTGACAGCTGAAGATATAGCTTCAAGCATTTTAAATGATTTTCCTCGAAAAGAGATTGTTGGCAGAGAGAAAGAATCGCTTGAGATACTGAGTATGATTCTGCAGCCAAGAGAAGGGGTGCGTCCACTATTAATTGGGCCAAGAGGTGTGGGAAAAGAGTCTCTTGTCTCGAAGGTCTCTACAGCCTCAGCTTTGAAAAACAGAAAAATCGTGATGTTAGATTGTCATGAGTTGATCGCCGGGCCAAATAAGGATCTGTTAGAAACATTTAAAGCGCTGGTAGATTACACTTTATCAGATCCAAGAAATATTCTTTATTTGCAAAATATTGAAAAACTGGTTCTTACAGATTCTCTCACGGAGTACGCTCAAACACTATTTAAGAGGCAAATTTCACTCATCGGATCGATAAGCGAAGAGTCGAACGATGAAAAGATTCATTCTGTTCAAAAGTTGCTCTCTAAATACAGTTTTGTTCCCTATTTAGTAAAGGAATCACCCATTGAAGATGTTCAGATTATCGTTAAAAATTATTTAAAGGAGAATCCTGTCGATTTCAAAGTTGAGATTGAAGACGATGCCATTGATTGCGCGATCAAACTTGCAGCTAAATATGAGCAGAGAAACCCCTTTCCAATGAAAGCGATTCAACTCATTCAAGGCTGCGTCTGTCGCTACCTACTTTTGCACCAACACGGGAAAGTCACTCAAAAGGAGATACTGGAATACGTCTCTTCAAAAGCCAAGATTTCGGCTAGTGATTTAATGGAAGAGGCAATATTCGACGAAAAGCAATTTATAAGAAAAATTAGAGGAAATATTGTCGGACAAGATCATGCGATACAAATGGTTGCCGATAGAATTTGTTCATACAGGCTTGGACTTCTGGATTGCAATCGGCCTTGGGGCGTTTTTCTTTTTGTCGGCTCAACAGGGGTAGGGAAAACAGAGCTTTCAAAAAATATCGCCGATTTTCTCTTTAATGATAAAAATAAATTTATCCGGATCGATGGATCGGAATATAAAGAATCGCACACTGTCTCCAATCTAATCGGAGCACCTTTGGGATATGAGGGGAATGAAATCGGTGGGTTGTTGACCGAACCACTCCTTCAAGATCCAAAAAGAGTGGTCCTTATTGATGAACTTGAAAAAGCGCACCCGGATGTTCAAAAGCTCTTGCTTCAGATTCTGGATAGCGGATCTATTTTAGATCGACGTGGGAAACGAGTCGACTGCTCTCAAGCGATCTTTATTATGACCTCAAATATCGGCTCTGATACCCTTTTTCAGTTAGGAGAAGAGGCTTTGACAAATGAAAAAGATGTCCTTGAAATCTTAAATCCTCTTTTGGTTGAAGCATTTACCCCGGAGCTATGCAATCGATTCAATGCGATTGTTCCGTTCCAGCCATTGAATCAAAAACTTCTTCCCAAAGTCACAGAGGTTCATCTTCACCGCATAAAAAAAAGGCTACAAGAACAAGCAGGAATTGATCTAGAGTGGACAGAGGATTTAGTAAGCTACTTTGGACAATTAGATTTTGATTTTCGATTTGGTATGCGGGGATTCTGTAGAAAGATCGATAACCTCATTACCTCATACATTAGAGATATTGTGAATTTGCAAAAGGTGCGGCTAAAGGGAAAGATTATCTTTTCCACCCAAAATGGTGAAGTAATGGTTAGGTATTAAAATGGGAAACGCAAAGCAGATTTTCACGCCCAAGCATGACCGTCCAATGCATGTGGTCGTTTTTGGATCGGGTCCGGGGGTCAACCTACTTGGGCTTTTGCAAGCAGAAAAGGAGATGAAAGCGCTTTTTTCCATTCGGGCGCTCTTAGTCGATAAGCCATGCGGATTTGAAGAGATCGGAAAAGCGGCGGGATTACCTGTGATACTCAATTCCTTTAAGGAGTTTTTCAGTAAAAGAGGTGTAGATGACATCACAGATGAAAAGACTCGCGTCGCCTATGATCTAGAAAGCGTCAAACGCCTTCAAGAACTCAATTTTTCAATCGATTTAATTTTTCTTGCAAACTATATGCGGGTCATCTACTCACCGCTGCTTAACGCGTTTCCAAACGCTATTATCAATGTCCATCCATCCGATTTGACAGTGAAAGATACACAAGGTGAGAGGAAGTATAAGGGCGCTCATGCGGTCTATGACGCTTTGAAAGCAGGTGAGATAAAAACACGGTCGAGTGTGTTTTTAGTTGATAGCCATTTAGATACAGGGCCGTTACTTGTTTCAGGGCCTTTTGTTGATTATACCGAAGGGGTACCTGTCACAAAAGAGAAGGCAAAGCTTCATCAGGAGAAACAGAAAATTCAAAGTGATCTACCCGCAGTAAAAAAAGCATTATCATTGATTGCTCAGGGAAAATTACTTGTCGATGAAAATCGAGGCATTTGGCTTGAGAATGAAAAGCTCGGGGAGTCGGGAATTATCTGCAGTTAGATGACTCTTTAGAAACCCCTGATTAACGCAGCTTAATTAATTTTGTGCCTTTTTCAAGGGAATTCGACAAAAACGCACTCAAATAACTATTAAATAGCGAAGATTATTGGAAGTGGAAGAAGAGATGGGGAGTCACCTGAAAAACCACTTCATTTCCTGTGAATACTTATTGTGTAATCACCTATGGACGTCCGGACAAATGTATTGAGGAAAAATAAATGAATTGGCTAGGGCCGGAATCGAACCGACGACACAAGGATTTTCAGTCCTCTGCTCTACCAACTGAGCTACCCAGCCAGATGATTCAAGTCGCTAAATGGACTTTTTATCGAACCAACGGAGTTAAGATAGAAGAAACTCACTTTTTGTGCAATAGATTTTAATGCAGATGTCAATTTGTTTGAACTGGGTTTGAAATTGCGGACGATCATGCAGCAGGACAGCTTGTAGATAATTCATTAAAACAAAAAAAATGCTCCGATTTCTAACTCCCTTAATCAATAAGCCAATTGTGAAGTAATGCTCGATATCCGGAATGACATAATTTTCCTTTTGAACTATGGACAAAGCTAGCATCTGACTCTTCATTCCTTTTAGACGCTTTGAATACAAATCATCGTCTATTATTTTTTCTTGATCAAAAACTTGGATTTGTTTGAATTGATCAAATGCCTCTTTCTTTACTGTATAGCCGCTTAAGTAATGATAAAGGGAGATAATGTGGATTAATACCATGATTTTACTTAATTTAGGGGAGTAAATAGGGGATGGTAAAAACTCTCGTTTAAAAAAACTTTTGATACAAAGATTATTTTTGTGAAGGAACTCTGCGAGTTTTAGATAATCGTTTGCGACATCAAAAAGGTACTCAAGAACAAGGTGAGAGGGTCCATAAGGAATCAATTGTTCAATTAGATCTTTAGTCTCCTTGTATTCAACGAGCGGATTCATGATTTAATTGTGTCGATTCATATCTTTAATAATGAGGATCGCTTCATCGACTTGGACTTTGTTGATAAAAGCCGCTTCATTTTGATTTAAAACAGGTTTGTAAATCAGTTGTTGATAGTCTACATTTTGAGCCAATCGCTTTTCGCTTTGCCTTCTCAGATAAGGAACCATCATCTTCCACTCTGTTGTTTTCTTTTGTAAGGAAGGAACATAGTAACTTAAAAACCAAGGGCGCTTTTGTCGCTCGACATCTTGAAGGGGGTCTTCAAACAGCGCGGCGATCTTTCCGCTCTCAATCGGATCTTCAAGATACTCCTCACCAATCATCTCATTATGGTAAATTCCTGGCACTAAAATATCAGCTAGTACCCCAGTTTTTTGAGGAGATTTTCCGGATACTGTATAGTACTGGCCTACGGTCACTTTAAATTGAGAGGTTGCATCTGAACTTGTTGTTGTTTGACTTTGGATCGTTCCCTTACCGTATGTTCTTTGATCTCCGACTATAAGAGCAATTCCATAATCTTGAAGCGCCTGGGCCACAATTTCAGCTGCAGATGCAGTCGCCTTTGAGGTTAAAACAATAATCGGGCCATTATAGGCATCAAAATGATCTAAATCTCGGTATAGCTTCTTCGATCCATTTTCGTATTTTGAGACAACGACAATTCCAGTTGTCATAAAAAGTCCGGCAACATTGACAGCCTCGCTTAAGAAGCCGCCGCTGTTATCTCTCATATCAAGTATTAGACCCTTTAAAGATCCTTTTAGCTTTAATCGCTCGATTGCCTTTTTAAGATCATTTTCTGTAGATACTTCATTTTTTCCGCGATAGAATGAATCAATAGTAATAAAACCAATAATTCCATTATTCCATGGAATGGCTTGCTCCTTGACGCGCCCCTCATCGATTGGAATAAAGGCTTTATTGAGAGTGACCTTAAATGTTCTGCCGTTTCGAACGAGAGTCAAAACAATTTGCTTTTTTCCTTCCGAACGCAGCATCTCAACAACACTGACTAGCGGCTTGATATCGACTTTTTGATTATCAATTCGAATAAGCTGATCACCTTCTTTAATTTGTTTAGATTTTTCAGCAGGACTTCCCTTTAAAATCTCTGTCACATAGAAGTAACTACCCCTCTTCTCGACATGAACTCCAATTCCCTCAAAACCTTTTTGTAGTTTGATTTTAAGATCAAAAGCCTCTTTTGGATCAAAAAAAGAACTATGAGAATCTAAACTACTTGTTAATGCTTTGAGAATATGGAGAGTCATCAGATTTTGTGTTTGTTCTTTTGAAAGAGGCTCTCCCTCATCATCGAGGAAAAGGTAGGTATTCTCCTCTAAGCGTTTCTGGCTGTCATATTGGTTAAAGAGGCTTTTTGAGGGTTTGCGGCCAAGCGACTCTGCGAACTGCCCAAAATCATAGTGAATCCGTCTTTTTAGCTCATTGACGGAGCGGGCAAACTGAATCGGATTCACCTCCGGAATTGGCTCTTCGACTAGTAATTCGCTTCTGATTGAGCGTGCTCGAATAATAGATTTTTGAATTTGCGCATTCAACGCTTCATAAGCGGAAAAGTCTTCTTGATCATACTGTATCATTAAATCGAGAACGTCTTCATCGGACAGACGGGCGTAAGGAAGCACTTCTTCTTCAAGAAAGTATGTGTGGTTAGGATCGAAACGCTCGATATAACGAAGGAATGAGTCTCTGATCACATCTTTTGTGATTCCTTTATTCGATATATGTTTGCCAAAGATAGATTGCATCACTTCATGGATATTGGTTTTCTCAAGCGGCAATTGTTCTTGAGAAAAAAGCGAAAGCGTCAACGTAAGTAAAATAATGATAAAGCGCAAAAGAACCCTCCTTTTCCTTATTATAATAATTATTTTAAGAAAAAGTCCAATAAGCAATTTAACTCTGTTGGAAATTAAATTAATCAGAGGCTCATTAAGTAGACTACTGGGCTCAATGGTTGACTTTTATAACGGCTTGAATATGTCTCCAATCACGTAATTTAATATAAAAAATTGTCATAAAGAGAAATAAGGCAAGAAGAGTCACAACAAGCCCACTTGTTGAGAGTGCAAGGCCGTACACAGAGAATAGATGACGGGCAAGGGCAACTCCAAAAAATGCGGAAAGAGCTCCAATCAACATTGCAATCAATAGCATTTGCTTGAGGTGATGTGTCAAAAGACGTGCGCAAAGAGCCGGGACGGTAAGAAAGGCAAGAACCATTAAGACACCTACAGCCCGAAAGGAAACGATCACAGTTGTGGCTGTCTGAAACATTAAGAGATAGTGGAAAAGGGAGGGGGAAATTCCAAGTACTGTGGAAAGGCCCGGGTCGAAGCTTGTCACTTGGTATTCTTTGTAAAACAAGAGGATAAGGAAGATGTTCATGAGCGCGATAATCCAAACCATTTTTCCATCTTCTAAACGCAAAGCATCCACACTGCCCATTACAGCCTCTACACCAAGATGGATATCGCGAAGATAAATGGTTGCAAGGAGAATGCCTAGGGCAAAAAACGTGGTAAAGACGATTGCAATACTTGCATCCGGTGTGAGTTTAATTGTTTTAATCAAAAATTCAGTCGCTACAGTCGTTAATATCGCGCAAAAAAGAGCGCCAAAAAGGAGTCTTGGAAGAACAGTTTGAGTGTCGTAGAACGGCTGCTCGGGGAAAATCAAAACGGTAATGACAATGCCAAGTAAAATCGTGTGTGAAAGAGAATTGGCAAGCATCGTCATCTTTCGAAGAACGAGGAAGGTTCCTATTAATGCACATGAAGTACTCACACCTAGAAGAACGAGAAGTTGAATTTCATCGGATGCGAGATCGGAAAATGACTGCTTTCCTTGAAGGATGAGGGAAAGTCTCTGAAAGAAAATCACGAAAAATTCAAAGAAGGTACTGCCGCTGTAAGGGAATCTCATGAGTCGCTCCTTGGAGGGATTGGCTGCTGGTGAGGATCTTGCGTTGGGTTCTGTAGAAGTTTAATGAGTTCATCTTCTAATTCGGGTGTAATAATGTGCTCCATCTCCTCAGCGCTGTGGTGAACGCGTCTACTACTTGCTCCAAGGTAATTCGCAAGATAGACTTCCCAAAGTCGATGAAGCCGTACAATCTGCGCCGCGCGTTTTTCCCCCTCTTCCGTGAGAGCATATCCGGAGTTTTGATAGGTAAGCTGCCCTTGATAGACAAGTTTTTTGAGTATTAATTTTAAAAATATCCAGTGCATCCGATGGGTGCCTCTGATTTGTGAAAACGGATAGGTACCGCTTGGATCTCTTCTCCAGATCCCTTTAAGAATGTTTTCGGAAATGCAGCGAAGACGGAAGCGAAAATGGCGGATGAGTCGAGGAATTAACCCTTGGGATGGTGATAATAGTAAAGATAAGGTGCATATTGTTGCCGAGACAAGGACAATTGTGGGTCCCGTTGGAAGAGAGGTTCCCTTCTCAACTAGAGTGACAGATAGGTAATTTCCTAAAAATCCGCTAATAACCCCAAATGATCCTGCAAGCCAAAGCATTGTAGAAAATCGTTTAGTTAGATATCGAGCAGAAACAGCCGGGGAGACAAGCATGGCAGAAATTAAGACAATACCAACAGCTCGGATACCAACGACGACAGATAGAATAATGAGTAGAAAAATGACAGCATCAATCTTCGCAACGGGAAGCTTGAGAACTTTAGCAGATTGTCTGTCAAAAGTGATTAAATGAATCTCTTTATAAAAAATGATGAGGGGACCCAGAATAATAAAGGCAAGGGCGCCGTAGATCATTAAATCCACATCGGTCATGGTCGCCGCTTGTCCAAATAGGTAGATGAAACTTTGTCGATAAAGTTCAGGGGAAGAAAACTGCACTCCACTTGCGAGTGTGATCCCGACTCCAAAAAAAATAGAAAGAATCGTACAAAGAGCAACATCGGGTGAAATGTTCCATAGAGACTGTAGCTTGATAATGGAAAAGTATCCAAGTATTGCTGTAAAAGAGGCACCTAAGAGGATTGATAGGGTTAAAGATCCTTGGTCATAAGGAGAGACTCCAAGCCATGCTGCGACAATAACCCCAATGATAACGCCCGGGTATGTGGCGTGAGAGAGTGCCTCTCCAATAAGAGATTGTTTTCTTAAGTACGCAATGCTGCCGATCAATGCTGTTGAAAAGCAAATTAGCATGCTGCCTATTGTCGGAGCTCTAAGAACAGGATCTGTAAAGAATTCAATCATACGTTCGTTTGTTTAGAAAGTTTGAGAGCTTCATCAAACAGAGTGTAGTTTTTTCCAAAAGTGAGAGCGAGCTGCTCTTTTGTAAATACATTTTCGACAGGACCCGATGCAATTAGGCGGGTATTGAGCAAAATGACCCAGTTAAAAATAGATTCAACGGTTGCAAGATCGTGATGAACGACAAGAAGCGTCTTTCCCATTTGGCGCAAATCGTTAAAAAGCGCTAATATTGTCTGTTTTGACCCCTCATCAATACCCACAAAAGGTTCGTCGAGAAAAAGGATCTCAGCCTCTTGAATTAAAGCGCGTGCGATAAAGGCACGTTGTTGCTGTCCACCGGAAAGCTGGTTAATTTGGTGCGAAGCGTAAGCAGTGAGGCCAACTTTTTCAAGATAATGGTCCGCAGCATTCCAGTCTGATTTTTTTGGAAAACGAAAAACCCCGATTTTCCCATATCTTCCCATTAAAACAAGTTCTCGAACAGTAATAGGAAAATCCCAATCGACAGTTTCTCTTTGAGGAACATATGCAATCGATTTGCCCCCATAATTCACCGCGCCTGATAAAGAGGGGATAAGCCCAAGAGCAGCTTTTAAGAAAGTCGTTTTTCCTGCGCCATTGGGTCCGACAATTGCGACCAGCACTCCTTTGGGGATTTTAAGAGAGATATCCCAAAGTGCGGCAGTTTTTCCGTAATTAACGCTAAGTTCAGAAATCTCTAGTGCGTGTTCCATTTGCATTTTCCATTGCATTCAGTTGTTTTGTTAAAATATCTGCATTGGCCTTGATCATTTTTAAATACGTGTCCGCATTAGAGCCGGGCAACCCCATCGCGTCCCCATAAAGAGGTTGGGTAGAGATTTCTAGTTTCAGTCCCATTTGGCTTGCCGAATCTAGCAGTTTACGAAGGGAGGCCTGTGAGACGTTCGACTCCGGGAAAATGACAAAAATATCAAATTGCAGAATATGTTGGAGAGTCTCTTGAATATCGCTTGTGCTTAGTTGGCTTTCCGGAGAGAGGCCCTCAGGTGCGACAAATCTTTTTTGCCATCCGTTTGACTGCTCCTCCTTTGTTGCCAGGTAGGCTCTTGTAAAGTAATTAAATGCATCATGGCTTGTCACAAGAAAACGGTAGGGATCGGGAATCGTTTGCAGTTGCGTGCGTACCTCTCTGTGCGCTTTTCTCATTGCATTGATGAATAGCTTTCCTCTTTTTTCATACTCAGCCCGATTGTCCGGGTCTGCATTAGAAAGGGCAGTAGTGATAATGGGTACCGCATACGACCAAAGTGAAATGTCCATCCAAATATGAGGATCTGGCTGTCCATCATAGGTAAGAATTTTTCTTGGAATTTTTTTTTGAATATGGTCTCCAATCGGGATCGCTCTTGGAGTGTTTGCAAGCGTTTGGAGAAGGCTCGGACCATGTTCCAAACCAAGGCCATTATAAAAAATCAAATCGGCAAATGCGAGTTTTTCATCATCCCCTTTGACCATTTGATAGGAATGAGGATCAAGACCGGGAGGAATAAGTGTTAAAACATCGACGTGTTCGCCGCCAATCTCTTCGACAAGGTCTGAGATCATGCCGATTGTGGATAAAACCTTTATTCGATTGTCTTTACGCATCCATAAACGGGTACGACTTCGGTTTTCACCTGTGCAGCAGGTGAGAAAAACAAGAATAATAAGCCATCTCATAATTTTGCCTCGGCTTTTGACAGTTCATAAAGCGCCTCAATAGAATAGATGCCGGAAGAACAACCTGAGTTGAACGCAAATTTCAACGCATACCTTCCCACATATGAAGCATCTAAAATACAAACATTCTCAAGGTTGGAAGTGTCATCTATGCACTTTGCGCAAGGGCAGTGGGATTGAATCACCGCAGCAGGAAGCAAAGATTTTGTCCCATCTTCCCAAAAAAGCTGAAATGTCTCATTTTGATTAATAAAAGAAGAAAGAAGCGAAGGGTGGCGCTCTTTGACTATATTTAAAAGAGATTCTGCTAATTGATCAAATTCTTGAATTTCAATCGGTTTTCCCAGATCCCCTGATTCAGAAATCCGTGGATCTAACGGGATTTGAGTAAGCAGCGGAACTTTATATTCTTGAGAAAGTTTTTCCCCTCCACCTCTTCCAAAAGGGTATACTTTGCTCTCTGTAGAGGAGCAATAAAAACTCATGTTTTCTACGATTCCTAAAATAGGAACGCGCATTTGCGTAAAAAGCTGAATTGCTTTTCTCACATCTTGAAGAGAAATTTCTTGAGGAGTTGTGACAATGACAGCCCCTGATAGATTTGCATGTTGACCTAGAGTGAGTGGAATATCTCCGGTTCCGGGTGGGAAATCGATCAGAAGATAGTCAAGGGCAGGCCAATCAATTTGACTCAAAAATTGTTGGATTAGGCGATTTGCGATTGGTGCACGGACAGCAGTAGCCGTATCTTCTGCTCGAAAATACGCCATAGATATGATTGGGATTCCGCATGAGAGTGCCGGGGTTAACCGCTCGCCTCGCTTTCCGGGCATTTGTGTTTCGGGGAGCATTTTACGAATCGACGGACCATACAGGTCGGCATCAAGGATTCCTACAGAAAATCCTTTATTTTTGAGCGACAAGGCAAGATTGACAGTGACTGCGCTCTTTCCAACCCCACCTTTACCGGCGGCAATCGCAATGATCTGCTTTGCATGAGGAGCAGGTTCTGTCTTTGCATGAGGAGCAGGTTCTGTCTTTGCATGAGGAGCAGGTTCTGTCTTTGCCATTCGTAAAGCCATGGTGCATATCCTCTTAATATACTATTAGGGAATCTATCATACACGATAGTAGTATTTTTTTGGTCTCAAAAAAGGAAAAATTTATAACGGATCGATTCGATTGCGCTTTGACTTAACATTCAGCAAGAATAGGTGTCTAGAAATTGATTATTGCACCTCAATAACGATTGTTCTTCTACAAACTGAAATGCAAAAAACTCTGCAATAATCTGCGTTTTCAGGAGATTCTAAAAAAGAATTCGAAAAAATCAAAAAAAATTGATGATTAATTTTCTGTTATTTGGTAAAACTAAAACACTAAATCACTAAACGGTTTTTTGCACTTCTGATTATCCTCTATAAAATAGTTAATCAGAAGTCTACATATTAAGAATGAACAAAAAGGCAGGTCAAATTATGAATCAAGAGCAGAAACGGTATAATGTCACAGAAAAAGAGTTGCAAGAACTTATTAATGCAGCGGTAACAAAAATTAAAGGCGATAAAGAGAATGATATTTGCCAGTATATACCGGCTGAACAAGATGGATATATTCATCATTTTACAATGAGAAAAATGAAAACAGAGAATCCAACTCTTCTTGCTTCATGGGTGAATAAGTATATTGTTGATGTTGCTAATCCAAAAAAAGTAGCACCTAAGCCAAGAGCCCCGCGCGGTTCAAGAACAAAACGCGGACAATTTTTATTTACAAAGATGGATATTGAGCGTCTACGTAAAATGGTTAGAGCGTCAGGGGAAAAAGACCTTTTACGTAAATTAACTCCAAAAAGAGATCTACGTGCAATAAAAAGAGAATTGATTGCATCTATCCGCCACGGGGAAGTAGATGAGGAGCTATGGCATTCATATGTTGAGACTATCGCAACTCAACAAGAACAGCGTTTAAACGCTTTCGAAGCAGAAAATCTCGCTAAAGGCGCATAATTTTCACATAACCCGCCTTTTGGGGCGGGTATCTTTTTCTTGATTTTTTATTACCAATTGGTTAAAATCCTTCTTTGTAATTAGTTGATTTAAATTTAAGAAGGAGTGCCTAATGTCACAACAATCAACAGCTGAATTTGGAAGGTTGCGGGCCTTTTTTTGGCCTGTTCATACGTGGGAGCTTAAAAAAATACTCCCGATGTTTTTAATGTTCTTTTTCATCTCATTTAACTATACGATTTTAAGAGATACAAAAGACACATTGATTGTCACCTCGTCCGGTGCGGATGCGATCCCGTTTTTGAAGTTATACGGAACAGTCCCTTCCGCTATTATTTTTATGCTTGTATACGCGAAATTGAGCAATATGCTTTCTAAAGAAAGGTTGTTCTACGCAGCAATTATACCTTTCCTGGTTTTCTTTGCTTTATTTCCTGTTTTTATTTACCCAAACCGTAGTCTTTTATGCCCAACGACGTCTGCTGATTGGTTGCAGTCAATCCTACCTTTAGGAATGAAAGGGTTAGTTGGATGTTATAGAAACTGGGATTATTCTCTTTTTTACATTCTTTCGGAACTTTGGGGAAGTGCGATTCTTTCTCTAGGCTTTTGGGGATTTGCAAATGACATTATGAGAATTAATGAAGCTAAGCGTGTATATACACTTCTTGGAGTAGGCGCTAACGTTGCTCTTTTAGTTTCAGGTCCAATGATTACATACTTCTCACAAATTCGCGGAAATATGCCGGTCGGTGCCGATCCTTGGCAGATCTCGCTTAATTATTTGATGGGTTCTGTGGTTGTTGCCGGTGCAATGATTGTAGGTATCTACTGGTGGATGAACCGTAATGTTCTCACAGATCCGAAGTTTTATGACCCACAAGATGTGAAACAGAAGAAAGATAAGCCTAAGATGTCAATTGTCGATAGCTTTAAGTTTTTACTAAAATCTAGGTATATTTTCCTAATCGCATTACTTGTAATGTCTTATGGAATTTGCATTAACCTAGTTGAAGTGACATGGAAAGGGCAGCTTAAATTACAGTACCCTAACCCTAATGACTATAGCGCCTTCATGGGTGGACTTTCCTTTGCTACAGGTGCGACAACAATCTGCTTAATGTTTATTGGTGGATGGTTAATGCGTACTTTTGGCTGGAGATTCGCTGCAATGGCAACTCCTGTCATGTTGTTATTAACAGCTACAGGTTTCTTTGCTTTTGTGATTTTTAGCGATTCACTTCACTATTATGTTGCAGCCCTTGGAACAACACCGCTTTTCTTAGCTGTCATTATTGGTATGATTCAAAACGTACTCAGTAAGTCGACAAAATACTCTCTCTTTGATCCGACAAAAGAGATGGCGTATATTCCTTTAGATCAAGAATCTAAAGTGAAAGGAAAGGCTGCAATTGACGTAGTAGGAGCAAGACTTGGTAAATCAGGTGGTTCTGCTATTCAACAAGTACTCTTAGTTGCCGTTGGCTCTCTCGGAGCAATTACTCCATACGTTGCAGTCTCTGTAATTGTAGTAATGGTTGCTTGGATGCTTGGAGTTCGCAGCTTAAGCCGCTTGTTTGCTGAACTTACAGGTCAAAAAGAAGAAGTATCTCCCGCTACTGAATCAGCGGCGCAGGCAGCGACTTAATTTTCGCTGACACTTTTTCCAATAAAGCAGTTCCCATATGGGAACTGCTTTTTTTTTGCCCATCGATAAGAAACTATCGAAAATTAAATAATGGGATAGTTGACCTTTTCAGAGGTTCCATAACCCCTACCTTTTCTCTTTTCACATTTAAACATATCTGATACTCTTCAAGGTCTTACTAACTAAAAATGAAGGAATAGATTCATTATGGAAAAGCAAAAGCGTTGGCAATTTTGGGTAATCATTGCTGTCATTTCACTCACTTTGATCAATATTCTTCCTACTGTTTTTTATTACAGTAGACCTTTAAAATCTCCAATTTTAGAACAAGATGCGAAGGAGATTGGAACTGAAATTGTCAATCGTGTAAACCAGCAAGAAAATGATTCGAGAGACTGGATTTTTTCATTCACCAAACATTTAGGCATACAACCGAAGAAGATCGAATTCGATCAAAAAAATCCGGGACAATATGTTGTAGAGTTTAATAACGAACAAGACGCTTTAGTCTTTCAGCGTTTCTTGCCAAGGGCTGGGAACTTAATTTCTTTTGTTCCGGCTCAGCTGGATCTTGAAGGGGTTGTTGAAGACGAGCCAACAAAAGTGATTGTCGCAAGACAGCTGACCATTCATCCAACAAGCGAAGATACACAGCATTTATTTCACTATGTTCCGAAACTTGGTGATCAAAATGAAATTTCAAATGATTATTTGGATCTGATAGGGGAACGTTCCGTACAAATCATTCAATTTCTAGGGAGTGGAAGTTCTCTTGGTGAGACTGTCGAAAAATTTATCTCGGGACCCAACACAGAAAAAGGGGATGACCAGGCAGGAGTGATTGCTCGTGAAATTGTGGAGTGGGCAACGCTTTTTGATGGTGAACATCCAGCAACCAAAAGGTTTTTAGCACAATTGACGATCGGTCAAAAAGTATCGCCAGAACGTCTATCCGGTGAACTTGTAAATCGACTTCAAGCAGCGCTAGATCGCATAGATTCTAAGATTCAGAAACCCAGTGCATCTGATGAGTTGACTACTCTTGAAAACAAACAGCGTAGCATTAAGAATGCAATTGCCGTTCTTAAAGCGCGTGAATCGTTATTCAATCAAAATCTTTCAGTATTAACAAGAAGTGAAGCGCTCAACCGTTTTGAAAAAACTGCAGATCAGATCGATCTAAAAGATCCGATACAATACATCTCTCTTGATGGCACGCACCCTCTCTTCCAGCAAGTTGTGATCGATTGGGGTGCAGAAAAAATACGTCTCCAATTGTATGAAGATATTGCAAGCATATTAAATGAGCCTGCAACCTCCGAAACAAAAGGGTACAGAAAAGAGCGCCTTCGCCAATTCGTTCTTAATGAGGTCGCAAGGCTTTCTCGTGAAACAGAAGAGAGTGCAACACCTGTAGCTCAAGAATTTGCTATTGATTTTCATCAAAAATCAAATCCTCAAAGCTTCCTTCTTCTTGATTTAGGAGTGCTTGCTCAAAAGCAGCTGGATCAACTTAATTATCAGTTGAATACCCAGTGGCAGCCACAGCATCCGGACTTACAAAAAGCCAACTATCCAATCCTTACAAAGGAGCAGTTTGATCAGCTACCTGCCTCTCAAAAGAAGCTAGGATTTGTTCTATATGCTCCGAATATAGATGAGGATGCAACACCAAGTGGATTTAGAAACGACTCTATCTATATAATTGCAAGAGGGTTAGATTCAATTCTGCAGAAATATCAAGATAATGCAGCATCTGAAGATGCTCAAATTTTACAAAAAGATCTTAATAAGTTAACTCAGCTTTTAGCAAAGCAAGGGTATATCGCATACCCAGGAAATGCGTTTGGAATTGACCAGGCATTTGACGATGATTATCTTTTTGAAAAAAGCGACTATTCATCTACTTTTATTAAAGCGACAAGAGAAAATTTTCACAAGTATGGCAAGACCCGTTATGCCGTCCTTGAGCTTACCGACAAGGAACAGCGCCTGTTAGCAAGAAATCAAATCCTTGATTCTGCTCAAGAAAATCTTGTCAAATGGTCTGATGAATATGAAGCTGCCCAGGCAGATATTAATGTGATTCGTCACTATGAAGTGCCTCCTCCAACTAAAAATGTGTATTTGGAAAATTTACGCATTTCCTTATTTAAATTTTTCCAAGGGGATGATCGTAAAATTTTGAAGTGGGGTCTAGACCTTTCTGGCGGTAAGACTGTTCGTATCGGGCTTAGAGATCAAAACGGACGAAAAGTAACAGATACTGAAAGTCTGAACCAAGCTGTCAATGAACTCTATACCCGTATTAATAAGATGGGTGTCTCAGAGCGCACCATCCGTATAGAAAATGAGAATATTATTCTTGATTTTCCGGGTTCACAAGCCTTTTCAGCAGAAGAGTTGATTAAATCATCTGCAATGTATTTTCATATTGTGAATGAAAAATTCACACCTACTAATTCTGAAATTGGCAGCGCTGTAAATCAGTTCCTTCAAGATGTTTGGAATGAAGCTGTTGTAACCAACCGAAAGGATGCAAAAAGCATAAATGAGATTGCTTGGCGTCAATTGGGAGGTGAAGAATTCGGTATTACAGGACGTCCTGCAAGTGAGCACGCGAAGGTTCTTGTTGATAACGGATTGCACCTTGCATCACCTAAGTCTGAAGAGACCTCTAGCGCATTAAATGATTCTGTTTCAAAGATTGCAATTTTACGCGGTAATGAGCTCTCCCAATGGTATGGACAGACGCATCCATTGCTTTTTGTTTTCAATAATTTTGCTTTAGAGGGGTCAAACTTAACCGATGTTCGAGTCGGCTATGATCCGTCCGAAGGGAATATTCTATCCTTTCAAATTAAAGGTTCTTACAGCGGAAAAAGAGAAGGTAGCCCAAGTGATAATTTTCACAGTTGGACCTCACAGTTTTCAGAAGATCAGATACTTGGCACTCCCAAGGAAGAGTATTCAAGTGGCCGAGGATGGAGAATGGCAGTGGTTCTTAATGACTCTGTCGTGACGATGCCGCTTTTAAGGGCAGCTCTGCGAGATAGCGGTACGATCAGCGGGCGCTTTTCTCAACGAGAAATCACCGAGCTTGCTGCTGATTTGAAAGCCGGATCTCTAAGCTTTACTCCTGAAATTCTATCAGAGGAAAACGTGAGTCCGGAACTTGGTAAAAGTGAACGTAATCAAGGAATTATGGCAACTGTGATCGGACTTGTCCTTGTGGCAGCTGCTATGATCGGTTACTATCGATTTGCCGGCGTTGTTGCCACCTGCGCTGTTTTTTTGAACATACTCATTATTTGGGCGGTTCTTCAAAGCATGGGAGCGGCACTGACTTTAGCTGGACTTGCCGGAATTATCTTAACAATCGGAATGGCTGTCGATGCGAATGTACTTGTTTTTGAGCGTATTCGCGAAGAGTTCCGTGTTTCCGGAAGAATTGCATCAGCGATTCATGCAGGTTATAGTAAAGCATTCTCTGCGATTGTTGACTCTAATATCACAACAATTATCGCCGCATTTATTTTAACCCAGTTCGATTCAGGTCCGATTAAAGGATTTGCCGTGACATTGATTATCGGGATTGTATCCTCAATGTTTACAGCCCTTTTTATGACTCGATACTATTTTGCCGGGTGGGTGCAAAATCCAAAACATACCGAGCTTAAAATGTCTAATTGGATTCACGACACTCAAATCGACTTTTTGCGCTATGCAAAACCTGTGATTATCGGATCTCTTTCTGTTATTGTGATCGGAGGATTCTTATTCTTTACTCAGCGGCATACGATTTTAGGTATGGACTTCACCGGTGGCTACGCTCTTTATGCCCAGGTTGAAGAGCAAGAAGGAATAGACTCCTATCGAAAAGCAGTAGAGACAGCTTTAATTCAAGCAGGGGCTGCAAGTACAGATGTTGAAATTCGCGCCTTAAGCAAGCCTAATCACTTGCGGATCCAACTTGGAATGGGTATGGAAGAGAGTGGTCGTCCATACCATCAACTTCCGTTAGTTTCTCATGATGAGGATGTCAGGTACGAGTATCAAAAAGATCCTCGAATCGATTGGGTTGTTGAGGCTTTGCAGACAGCAGGTCTTCCAATTCAAGAATCGGATCTCACTGAATTGGACTCTAACTGGACAATGATGAGCGGGCAGTTTTCAGACGCCATGCGTACAAATGCAATATATGCACTTTCACTTGCTCTGCTTAGCATTTTAATCTACATCACAATTCGTTTTGAGTTTAAATATGCAATTGCAGCGGTGATAGCACTAGCACACACAGTTGCTGTTACTCTTGCGATCTTAGCGATTTTTCATCAGATGGAACTACCGGTTCAAATTGATCTTGTCGTTGTAGGTGCGATCATGACCATTATCGGATACTCTTTAAACGATACGATCATTATCTTTGATAGAATTCGAGAAGATGCACACCTGATGTACAAGAGAAAGTTAACGGAAGTCATTAACCATGCGCTTAATGTTACGCTGAGTCGAACATTAATGACATCCGGAACGACTTTACTTGTTCTGCTCTCACTTGTCTTCTTTGGAGGATCTTCCATTTTGGACTTCTCGCTTGTGATGACAATTGGTGTGATTGTAGGAACGTACTCCTCGATTTTCTTAGCCGCGCCATTGATGCTTTATTTCAATAACTTGTTAGATGAAAATAAAGATCAATCATCAACACTTGGTCATACTAGGAATAAAGAAGCTTAGAAAAGAGCTGTCTGGGTGGTGCTTAAGAGATGTTAAGCACCACTTTTTTTTATTTTCGATTTCCTCTAAAAAGATTCGACATATCCAGAAAGTTCTCGTGGACGTATTGTCTCAAATTATGTCGAAAAACATGAAAAGCTTCTCCATCTTTTGCTTTTGGACGCGCTGAGACTTCAGGCGTGATGACCATGTTTTCGATTCCCCAAAGAGGAGAGGAGATGGGAATGGGAATTAAAAACGGCGCATCAATTAATATCCCTCGAAATTTACCCTCCTTAGATGCGTTGGCAAGAGCCTCTTCATTGATAAATTTTCGATCACCGAGAATAATGAGAATGGAATCTTCCTTCATTAGGTGAAATGCATCTGCACCTAAGATCTCTTTTGGCGGGAGTTCTCTTGGCATGGCAAGAGATACGATATCAGCATTTGGAAGAACGGAGTTCAGTTCAGAAAACGAAAATGTCTTCTGACAGTGAGGATGGAAAGAGCGCTTCTCTTTGACCCCCCATGTCCGCATTCCCATTTGTTTGCACTGCTTGGTAATTTCCGTTCCGAATTTTCCAAGCCCAATCTGGAGGAGTGTTTTACTTTCTAAGCTCCACATAGAGTCGCGCCACTTACTGTCCCATAAAATGTCCGGCAAAACATCGGCCTCTTTCCAATGATGCAAGTTTTTAGCGAACATCAAAATACTTCCAATTACAAATTCGCCCACTTGCGTAATATTTTCTTCCTTTGTCGAGGTCACAAGAATATTGCCGCGCTCTACAATCTCATCCATAGAAAGTCTTGCGAAATGGGGGGTGGTGGTATGTATCCAACGTAAGTTTTTGGCCATTGCAAGTTCCTCTGAATTCAAGTGCCCCCCGTAAAAAACCTCAACCCTTTCCCAATTTCTTTTATCTAATTTGTGAATAGAGAATTCTGAGAGCGTGAGGAATAAATATTGAGGAAACTCCTCCATCAATGAGTTAAGCTCATCATCTCTAAGTTTGGCTTGCAGCAGAACTATATTCACTTTTCGTAAGACCCTTATTTTCTCTATTTAAATGCACTATATATTTTTAAAGGGAGATTTTCTATAGGAACCTTTCTGAATTCAATAATATGCAATCTCTGCCCCCACGCATATGAATTAAATCTAAGAAAAAAGATGCTAAATAAACAATCAAATCTTATGGAGATTACCATATAAATCGGTGATAACAGTATTCATTTCTATATTGCTTGATTTCAATCGTGAATTCCTGTACTATTTTCCCATAAAACGATTGGGGTATTGAAGATGTATGCCATTATAAAGACCGGTGGAAAACAGTATCGTGTGAAAAAAGACGATGTGATCGATGTTGAACTGCTGAATGGTGCCGAAGAAGGCAAAAATGTTGAGTTTGGAGAAGTTCTATTTGTGAAAGATGGAACGGAGATGAAAATTGGCGAGCCCTTCCTTGAAGGTTTTGCTGTTGTAGGGGAAGTTGTTGGTCTTGCACAAGGACCGAAAATACGTAGCTTAAAGTATCGCCCTCGCAAGCATACACAAAAAAACTGGGGCCATAAGCAAAAGTATCATCGTATTAAAATTGTTGAGATTAAAGGGAAGTAGTCATGGCACATAAGAAAGGACAAGGATCTACACGTAATGGACGCGATTCTCACTCGAAACGACTTGGAATCAAAGTTGGGGATGGAGAAGTCGTGAAAACAGGGAATATTTTGGTTCGCCAACGCGGAACAAAGTGGCATCCTGGCGATAATGTAGCAAGAGGAAAAGATGATACGCTTTTCGCACTATCAGATGGTGTTGTTAAATTTCGCAAAACGAACCGTACTTTAATTTCTGTAACGACTACAGCGTAGTTACCCTTCCTGTTATTATTTATTAGCGCGTTGTGAAAAACACGCGCTATTTTTTTTATTTGTATTATTATGTTTGTTGATCAAGTCACAATTGAACTTATCGCCGGAAAGGGCGGCAATGGCGTCGTTGCATGGAGACGAGAGAAATATCTTCCTAAAGGTGGCCCTTGGGGCGGCAATGGGGGGAAAGGTGGCTCGATTATCCTAAAAGCAGATAATCAAATTCCCTCTCTCGACTGGTACAGACATCGCCGAAAGATAAAAGCTGAAAACGGCCAGGGCGGAGGAGCGAACTGTAGACAAGGTAGAAGCGGAGAGAACCTAATTTTGAAAGTTCCTCTTGGTACCCTTGTAAAGGATGCAAATACCGGAGAGGTACTAATGGACTTCTCTAAACCGGACATGAAATGGGATATTTGTCAGGGCGGACGTGGCGGACGCGGAAACGCAAGCTTTAAAACATCGATTAACCGCGCACCTAATTTTTGTACTGAAGGTAAACCCGGACAATCCATACGTGTTGAACTTGAACTCAAAATTATTGCCGATGTGGGTCTTGTAGGTTTTCCGAATGCCGGTAAGTCGACTTTGATCTCACAAATTACTGATGTTCATGTCAAAATTGCCCCTTATCCTTTTACGACATTAAGACCAAATATCGGTTCTTTAAAACTCCCGGACCTTGGGCGGATCTTGATTGCCGATATTCCGGGAATCATTGAAAACGCCTATCAGAACCGAGGTCTTGGCCATGAATTTCTTCGCCATATCGAGAGGACAAAACTACTGCTTTTCGTCCTAGATGCCTCAGGAATTGATGGCAGAACTCCTTTGGATGACTATCGCGTGCTGAGAAACGAGCTTTCAGCCTATAACCCTGACCTGCTTGATCGACCGTATTTTGTTCTTCTTAATAAGATCGATACTCAGGAGTCAAAAAAGCATATTCAAGCCTTCCAAAAGGCGCATCCAGCTCCTCTAGATAAACTCTTCACTCTTTCAGCTATGACAGGGGAAGGGATCGACACCTTTTTGTCGAGATTGAAAGAGTTTTTTCGAGAAAATCTAGAAGTCTCTAAAAAGCTAGAAGAGTTACAGATGCAGCAAGAACTAGACGAGTTTGAGATATCGCATGAGCAAGACGAGCTTGAAGTTTTAGACGAGTTAGAAACTTCAGAAGAGTCTGCATCTGATGAAGTCGAATAGTTTCACACCCCTACTCTTTGGTGCCCTTTAAATCTTCGATAATAAGATAGAAGCACGGCGTAAGCAGCAAAATAATAAATGTCGCAAAGAGAATACCAAACCCGAGGGAAATTGCCATCGGGATCAAGAATCTTGCTTGCATTGAGGTTTCAAAAATCATAGGGCAAAGCCCAAAAAAGGTCGTAAGCGATGTGAGAAGGATCGGTCGAAAACGCCTCTTACTTGCCTCAATTGTGGCTTTAAAAAGAGGAAGATTCTCCTTTCGGTATAACTCGTTTGCAGTCACAATTAGGACCAGAGAGTCGTTAACAACAACTCCTGATAGAGCAATCATTCCAAACATAGAGACTATCGAAAGTTCGTAACCAAGTAAAAGGTGGCCAAGAACGGCTCCTATAATTCCAAAAGGGATACTGAGCATCACAATAAGCGGTTGTATATAACTGCGAAAAGGAATGGCCAGAAGAGTGTAAATTCCAATAAGAGCAAAGATAAAACCGTTCCCAAGTGCAGAAATTGCCTCCTGTTGCTCTTGCTGTTCTCCTGCCAGGCGGTAGGTCAGTCCGGGGTATTTTTCCATTAGTCTTGGCATAACATTTTGGATTAAATCCTCCACTATCAAATTGGCATTTGCGACCTCCTCTTCCACATCGGCGCTGACTGGATTAATCCGCCTTCCATCAGAGCGCCTAATTTCTGTATATGCGCGATCTTGCTCTACCTTAGCAGCTTCTGACAAAGTAATTTCACCACCTTCAGGAGTTCGTATGACTAAATCTTCAATCGTTTGAATCCGCTCGCGTTCTTGTTGCGGGAGACGCACCATAATTTTCATTTCATTGCGCCCACGCTGTTGGCGCAGCGCTTCGGCTCCATAGAAGCTATGTCTCACTTGTCTTGCAAGTTCGCCTGCTGTAATGCCAAGGCTTCTTGCTTCAGGGGTCAGTTTAAAAGAGAGTTGCGGCTTGCCTTCTGCGACCCCATCAGAGATGTCTTTAACGCCTGAGTAGTTTTGAAGAATAGAGGCAAGCTCTGTTGCGGCTGTCTCAAGTGTTGAGGTATCAGGGTGGCTCAAATCAAATTCGATGGGTTTGCCCTCAACTGTGGTCACATGGCCGACAAATTCAAGTGTATCAACTGCTAGAGCGCTGCCGACTTTGTTTCGCCACTGCTTTGCAAACTCAACACCTGAAATTTCCCGTTGGTCGGAGGGAACAAGAAATACTTGCACACCGACAAGGTGGCTTCCTGTCGCAAAGGCAGTAGAGTTAGCAGGACCTCTACCCGGAAGAGTTGTGCCGATTTGTGAGTAGATCCCACGTGAAATTTTTTCCCCTCCATTATCATTAATCACATTTCTTGCATTTTGAATCATTTGGCCTTGCACATGGTAAGAGGCACTTTTGGGTGATCCATAGGGAAGGGTGGCTTGCGCCGAAACAATGTCTGAGTCTACACGTGGAAGGAAGCTGAATGTGATATATCCACCAAAATAGCCTCCTGCAGTTAAGATGAGCAGCGCAATTCCACAACTGACAGTGATGTATCGAAAGTGGATTGCAAATTTCAGTTGTGGAACATAAATATTTTCAATGAACTTTTTTAAATATTTTTCAAAGGTCTTACTTGGAATGGCAAGAGTGTCGAAGAATCTAGATTTTTTATGTTCACGAGAGAGGTGAGCGGGAAGTACAAACAGTGATTCAATTAAAGAGATTAAAAAAATTGAGATGGTAATCGAGGGGATTTGTAGAAAAAGCTTTCCCATCGTTCCTGGAACATAGAGTAGGGGGATGAAAGCGACAATATTGGTTAAAACAGCAAAGATAACAGGCCCGCTAATTTCTTTTGCACCTTCAATAGAGGCTTGAAGAAACGGCATTCCTTTTTCTCGCTTATAATAAATATTTTCTCCAACAACAACCGCATCGTCAACGACAATGCCGAGTGTGACAATGAAAGCAAAAAGCGCGATCATATTAATCGATGCACCTGTGAAGGGGATTAGAAGAAAAGAGCCGAGGATGGAGGCCGGTATCCCGAGTGTGACCCAAAAGGCAAGTCTAGGTTCTAAGAAAAGCCCAAGAAGGATAAGGACAAGGACAAGTCCAAGCGCCGCATTACGGATGAGCAGGCTGATGCGGTCGCGAAAAACCTCCGCACTGTCGTTCCATGTTGTCACATAAATATTTTCCGGAAGATATTTTTGCAAATCTTTGGTGTAGGCATGAATTTTATTTGAGATTTCAATTGGCGTTTGGTCTCCGACACGGAACACATCAATCCGTATTGCGGGATGGCCGTTAAAATATGCTTCTTGATCTGTCTCTTCAAATTGCTCTTTTATATTTGCAATCTCATCAAGGCGGATACCAGCTCCTTCTCTTGTGGAGATGACGGGTATATCTTCAAACTCTTTTGCTAGGTTGCGCCTTTCCTGCGTGCGAATTAACACCTCACCAGAGGGTGTGCGGATGCCTCCGGCAGGAAGATCTAGTGCTGTGTTTCTGACAAGGTTTGCCACTTCCTCAAGCGTTAAACCATAGGCTCGGAGCGTGTCTTGTGGAATCTCTATCGAGATCTCAACATTGGGAACTCCATGCAGTTCAACGAGAGTAATACCGTCTATCTGTATGACCTCTTCTCGGATAGATTCCGCTAAGTTAAAAAGGGCTAAGCGGTCACTTTCTCCATACAGAATTAAAGAGATGACTTGTCTTTTTGGTTCAAGAAGATTGATAATCGGGCGCTCTGCCTCTTCCGGAAGCGATTGGATTTGATCGACTTCATTTTTCACATCCTGAAGCGCCTTTCCCCCGTCAGCATCACGCAAGAGTTCTATTGTGACAACACCCTGATTTTCATAGGCGGTGCTCGTGACTTTTTTTACTCCGTCAATTCCACGCACTTCATCTTCAATGGATAGGATGATCCCTTCCTCCACTTCATCAGGACTTGCTCCGGGATAAGGGACGACCACTTGAATAATTGGCAGCTCATATTCAGGAAATACCTCTTGTTTAATCTGCAGAGTGACAAGAAATCCGCCGAGAATAAAAATAACAAGAAGAAGGTTTGCTGCGACATGATGTTTTGCCATCCAAGCAATCGGTCCGCCCTTCTCATTCATCGGCAGCGCTCCTTAGCATCATCCCTTGAATAGGTGTTGAAATATGAGATGTGATGAGCTCATCTCCCGTTTGAAGGTTATTTTCAACAATGATTTCATCTAACTGTCGATACAATATCTGAATCGGCCGAATATCAAGAGTATTCTCCTTTGTCTTAATCCATACAGTATCATTTGTTCTAAGAGCAGACCGTGGAATAACAAAGGCACCCTTAATCTCTTCCCCTTTAATTTCAACACGTACATAAGAGTCTAGAAGAAGCGGGGGTTTGTCTGACTTTAATCCAAGAGGATCTTTTACACCGATCAAAAGTCTAGCGAGGCGCCCCCTTGGATCAAGATCACCAAGTAAGCGAATAACAAAAGCCTCTCTTTCAATTGACATCCCGTTACCAATTTCTTGAAAGACAACAACCGGAAAAGAGAGGTCTCCTTTCCCAAAGTTGATCCAGCGAAGCTTTTCATAGGGAATATTCATTTTAACAACAAAAAGATCCGTGGCCGCAAGCCTTGCAATTTCACTTTGAGGTGAAACGAGTTCATCGATCTCTGCATGCTCTTCTAATATAATGGCATCAAAAGGAGATTTGATTTGTGTCCGTTCTAAATCAATCAAGGCCTTCTCAAGTCGGCTTTTTGCCGCTCTTACGATAGCTTCCTTCTCTTCTAGGTGTGGCCGCCTTAGCGCAAGATTAATGTTGAATTCTTCTTGCTGCATTGAAGGTCCGATCAGCTCCCACTCTCGCTTTGCAACTCTTTGTCTGCCGTGTTCAAGTTCCAGTTCAAACTCAGCGGATTGAAGCTGAGCCTGCTGTTGCTCAACTTGATTTATATAGTCTCTTGGGTCGATCTGCACGAGTCGCTCGCCCTTTGCAATAAGTCCGCCTTGATCTAATTGATCGGACATATTGATGATACGGCCGCTGACCTCGGATCTGAGCACGAGTTCACGGTTGGGTTCGAGCGTTCCGAAGCCAAAAATCGAGACCTTAACATTTTGCTTTTCTAAGGGGCTTGTAGAGACAAGAGTTGAGGCAATTTGAGGCTGACTTCTTTCAATATCGCCTTCTGAAAATATAATGAGCAGCATCAATATGAGAGCGATCAATATAATACCAATAGCAATCAGAAACTGCCTGATACGGCTTTTTAACATAATACCCGTCCTCCAAGTGCACGATAGAGGCTTGCTCTGTACACTAGCAACTGTTTTTTTTCAGCGACGATTTGCCTCTGCAGATTTTGAAGAGATTGAATGGCGCTAATGACCGATAGGTAATCAGTCAATCCATTGATATAGTGAAATCGAGATTGGTCCAAATTCTGATTTGCGATAAATATCTCCTCTTCCAATCGTTGAATAAGCTCTATTTGATACTTTTCTTGAACAAGAGCGTCCTCAACTTCCCGCACTGCATTTAGAAATAGATTGGCGTACCTCCAAATCCCTTCGCATAAAATGGCTTTACGACGTAAGATTTCGCCACTCCTACGCCCTCCATCAAAGAGTGGATACACAAGAGACAGTATGACTTGCTTGATTTGTTCCCTAAATAAATCTTCGATAGAAACAGCTGAAAATCCATAAGTGAAAAATGTGTCGAGCCTCGGAAAAATATCGGCAATTGCAGCGGCAATTTCTGCATCGGCAGACTGAAGGCGAAAATACTGGGCGCGAAGGTCCGGTCTTCGACAAATAAGATCGATCGGAGCCCCTCTTTTTGGAAAAGGAGGAAGCCCATTAAAGATCTCTAAGTCAAGATCTAGGCAAATCGTTCCGGGTGCGGCTCCCATTAATGTTTGAAGGTTGTGAATTGAGGTCTCAAGTTTTGAGTGGATAGGCGGCGGTTGAGCTAAAATATCTGCCAACTGTAGGCGCTGCTGAAAAACATCTAGAGCTGTAGAGAGGGCCGTGCTGAAACGTAGCTCGACAAGCTCAAGAAGCGTGCGACTGACTTCTTCTTGCTCCCGAATCACTTCAAGAAGCGCCTGTTGCTCCTGAATTGTAAACCAAAGGTCAACAACGCTTCCTGTGAGGGTAAGGGCTGTTGCATCCAGATCTTCTCGTGTGGCTTGTAGCTCATAACAAGCTGCCTCTGTTTTGGAGGCAACGCGCCTCCAGAGATCAATTTCATAGGAAAGAGTGGCCTCTAGAGTGTAGAAATTTGTCGCATTCGATCCCGGTAATCCTGATTCTCCAATCCCATCTAAGCCACCTCCCGGACCAAATCTACCTGCCTGTCCGGAGAAGTGAGCAGCATTCATACCAAGATCAATTGCCGGCAAACGGGCAGCCCCTTCAATTTTAAGACGCGCGCACGCTTGAGCGATTTTTGCCCACGACTCTTTTAAATTGAGATTACCCATAAGCGTTTGATCGACAATCACATTCAACTGCTGCGAGCCAAATTCCGTCCACCAAGCATCCGGGACATCGACACCTTCCGGACTTTGGCTCGAGTATTCTTCCGGTATTATTACTCTAGGAGCTTGCAGACAGCCACTTCTGTGCAATTGACAGCTAAATAAAAGGGGAAGGCAAGTGATAATATAAATGATCCGCATGGTTTTTGGATCGTAACAAAGTCAAATAAAATTTTCTATCCAGGAATCGAATCTGTGAATAAAATAACGAGTTAAAATTTTCCAATAGGATCTTGAGGAGTAATTTCTTTCACACGATCTTTTGGATTATCCCAGACACGTTGCAAATTTTCTGGAAGATATTTTTTTAAAATAAAAAATTCATACCCATATTCCCTTAACCAGCTGTCACTCATGATCAGTTCATCTTGATCTTCCCACGAGTTTTCAATTTTCCAGAGCCGCCCGTATTCTTCTTCAATTCCCACAGGTAATTTATTCTCAACCGGATCATCACAACCGACAATATTCATTAAGTGCGCACATGATGTCGCACCGTATAATAATCGATCTCCTTTGCTGAGTTTAATAGAGGAGTCAAAATCAAAAATTTCATCTTTGAGATCATTTTGGATAGAGAAGAAATTTACTCTTTCATCAAGGTGTTTGACATCAGCTGCCATTGGAACTGCATTTCCGTTAATAATCGATTGAAAAATTGCTTGAATAATCACATCAATATTTACATTTAACCCTCTAAATTCCTTTCCACCTACCATATTTTTAATTTCTTTTCCTTCTAGGACCATATTCTCTTCGTGATAAGGAATATGAGTTAAATGAACAATTTCATCTAAATCGACCTTGGATCTACGATAAAATTCTAGGGGTGTTAACATCTTTGGCATCCGGAGGTTATGTGTGACGATAACGTCTTCTCCTGATTCTTCTTCTTTTATTTCGTATGGAAAATAATCCTCTTGATCACTCTCTGCGTCCATAGAACATTTGGCAGTGTCATTACTTTCATTCCAAACAAATGACTTTGGCGGGATTCCCAAGTATTTTGTCAAAATGCTATAGACCTCATTTAGTGCCTGGTTTTTTATCTCTTGAATTTTTGGATTTTTGATATCGGCTTTAGCCAATTGATGTATGACCCCACCGACTTCACTCAAACGACACTTTAAAGTTTCCATATACCCCACAGAATTCCTACTGAATTCTGTTTCAGGCATTGCATAATCGGGAACAAGACCGTATTTTTTGACAATATTGCAGAAATATTCCCATTGGCCGCCGTCGGTAATTAGGTAGTTTGAGAAGTCTCGAATTTCAATGTCCAACGGATGAATATTTCTCATCTCAATCATTTTTTCTAAAAAATAATTTGCCCTCTCAAGTTTATCCCAAAAGGCGACAAAGTTGTGAGAATAATGAAACTCTTCCCCATATCTACTCAAGACCCCTATCCGCATCATATTTAGGCCGGAAAAAATCCAGCACCTTCCCGAATTTCCCTGATTAGATGGTTTGCCTAGTTTAATTTGATACATTGTCTTTAGATTCTCTTTTCGAACCAATGGCTTGGAGTTAATGTCTTCGATTCCATATTTTGAAATGTAGCGAGTTAACAATGGAGACTTCACACTAAAAGCCTCCACTCTTCTGCAAGAGAGAGCGTTTAGGCGATATGGAAGGTGTTGGCTTACTTGATGCGCTTGGTTTCTGTTCAATCTCTCAAATTCATGAAGATAGACACTAGATGCATGTGGAATCCTAGAAAAAGACATCACGTCCTCGTTTAAAAAATAAAATTATTTATTACATAAGTAAATTGTCTTCGTCAACTCAAATAGAACTTGACCCTCATTGGTCAATTTCTTTTAAAAAAAGCCCCGCGATTCACAA
>JBBDJA010000032.1:0-53880 GCA_040880105.1 Waddliaceae bacterium
GCTGCTAAATATGGGCATATAGATGTTGTTCGCGAACTAATTAAGGCTAAAGCAGACCTAATGCTACAGGTTCAAGAGCGTACTGCATTGGAAATAGCGGATCATTATAAGTACCACATAAAGACAAAGGAAGAGGATCGTAATAAGTACTTTGAAATTGCAAAATTACTCGCTGAAGCTCAAGTTCAAGTCTAGATAAAAAATCAAATCAAAACCCCCCTAAAGGAAACTTTTTATCAAAGGTTCCGATTAGGGGGACTTTTTTTATCTACTCTTGTAAGTTTCTATTCTTTCCGTTTTCGTTTTGCAACGGGAATAATTTCAGGATTTTTCTAAAGAAATGGGTAAAGTTGTTAAACAGAAAAGGCCGCATGTGTATGCTTTCAATACAACTTAACTAATCCCCGGTAAACACTTGAATATAACTGATAAAAAAAGATGCTTTGGCTCTGCTCCTGGAAAAGAATTCTACGCAGAGTATCATGACAATGAATGGGGCGTTCCGGTTCACGATGACAGGCACTTATTTGAGATGCTCATTCTTGAAGGGGCTCAAGCCGGACTAAGCTGGGAAACCGTTCTCAAAAAGCGAGAAGAGTATCGGAACGTATTTTACAACTTTGATGCTGTTAAAGTGGCTAAAATGAGCGATGATGAACTCAGCTGTCTTCTTCAAAATCCAGGTATTATTCGGAATCGCTTGAAAGTTTATGCCACACGTCAAAATGCGATAGTGTTTTTAAAAATCCAGAAAGAGTTTGGTTCATTTTCCAGTTATATTTGGAATTTTGTAGATGGAAAACCCATTGTCACAAGAAGAAAGTCTCTTAAGGAAGTTCCTGTCTCCACCCCTATTAGCGATGCTATCTCAAAGGATCTAAAAAAAAGAGGAATGAAATTTGTGGGTTCAACAATTATGTATGCGTTTATACAAGCCGTTGGTCTTGTGGATGACCATTTAGCCGATTGTTGGTGTTCAGAACTTTACTCCTCTAACTCACATTAGTCTTGATTGTTACCAATTTTGCATTTACTGCACAGATGACAGTATGAAGAGACATTAAAACAGCTGCAAGTGCAGGCGGTACTAGAATCCCATATAAGAAAGAATACCGACTGTAATCAGTATTGCAACTGCACAGTATTTTTTGCCTGAGGAAGGTATTAATGTATTTTTTTGTAGGTTGATTTTAGCGTGTTATCTAGGTTTGGAGGTATTACTCTTTATGGATAAATATGTTTCAAAGTACCCTTTTTTTTGTGATAGAAAAAAAATATTATCTTATTTATCTCAAAATCAACACCTTGTGATAACTGTGCAGTTTTTCTACACACAGTAATGCACAGTAAAATGCATAGCTATGCTGTTATTACTCCATTGTGATTGAATAGCTACTAGCCGAAAATGAAGGCAAAGCAATTGAGTACAAAGAAACATCTCGTTCTTTGGGCGGTATAATGAAGGCTGTAGTCGCCTTTGCAAACATCGCTGATTGCATTCGCATGATGAAATGCACTCAATATACTGAGTGGGAAGCTGCCAAGCAATTAAGAAATAAATACTTTTTCGATCCTTTATCGATTTCAGATCCGTATACATGGACATTTGATCATCCAGAGCACGTGCATCTGGTTCTTTATCAAGGAGTCGAAGTCATTGGGTATGCCCATATTCAATTTTGTCCAGAGCATAGGGCAGCATTGAGAATTATTGTCATTGATGACAAATATAGACAGCATGGATTGGGAAGTCAATTTTTACAGCTATGCGAGCAATGGCTGAAAAGGCAAGGAATCAAGTCGCTTCATGATGAAGCAAGACCAAATGTTGTCAGCTTTTATCGCAGAAATGCCTTTTAAAGAAACCCCCATCTCTACCCCTATTAGCGTTTTACTCATCTAGCTCACTCATGTAGTGCCTTTAGTCTTGATTGTCAGCATTTTTGCATTCACTGCACAGATGACAGTACTAAGAGACATTAAAACAGCTGCAAGTGCAGGCGATAATAGAATCCCATATTTGAAAAGAACACCCGCTGCAATCGGTATTGCAACTGCATTGTATCCTGTTGCCCAAACAAGGTTTTGAAGTATTTTGTTGTAGGTGGATTTTGCGAGTGTAATGATGGCAAGGGCGTTAAGAGGACTACTCTTAACAAGAATAATATCAGCTGTTTCTATGGCGACATCAGTGCCTGCACCAATTGCAATCCCCACATCTGCTTGCGCTAAAGCAGGGGCATCATTCACACCGTCGCCTGTCATGGCAACAGTAAACCCTCTATCTTGTATTTCTTTAATTTTTTTTGCCTTTTCTTGAGGAAGAACCTCTGCGATGACTTCATCAAGACCCACCTCTTTTGCTACCCACTTGGCAACTTTCTTATTATCACCGGTAAGCATAAAGCATTTAATCCCCATCTCTTTGAATCCTGAGATTGCTTGTTTTGATTCATCTCTAATAATATCAGCAAGGGCAATGGCACCGGCAACTTTGCCATCCATTAGCACATAGATAACAGTTTTTCCCTCTTCGCTCAGTTGCTGAATTTGGGGGTTGTCAACAAAAAGGTTGTTTTCTTGCAAATAGCCTGGGCTAACAGTTTTTACTTCTATTCCTTCAACAATTCCTTGAGCCCCTTTACCGGGTAAAGATTTAAACTCCTCTACATTTTTTGGATGCTTTACAGCACTGACTATTCCTTTTGCAATCGGATGTTCTGAGTTGGTTTCAACAGCAGCTGCAAACTCAAGTATTTTATCTTTGTTTGTGTCCTGTGAAATGACGATAATGTCTGTAACCCCAAACTCTCCTTTTGTAAGTGTTCCCGTTTTGTCAAAAACGATAGCATCGATTTTTCTTGCAGCTTCGAATGCCACTCTATTTCGGATTAAAAGACCATTTTTCGCTGCAAGAGCTGTTGAGACTGCAACAACGAGAGGAACAGCAAGACCAAGAGCGTGTGGACATGTGATAACCATAACAGAAACGGTTCTCTCGAGAGAGAAAGAGAGTGATTCGCTTAAAAAGACATACCATGCGAGGAAAGTAAGCGTTCCGCCTGCAATGGCAATAATAGTGAGCCAGTAAGCGGCATAGTTAGCAATATCTTGAGTTTTCGATTTGCTTTTCTGCGCTTCTTGAACCAGGATGATGACTTGTGACAGGAATGTCTCTTTTCCTGTTTTGTCTACTTCAATAGTTAAGGAACCATCTCCATTAATAGATCCTCCAATCACCCGATCTCCCTCTGTTTTTTCTACTGGCGTTGACTCACCCGTGAGCATAGCTTCATTTAGGCTTGACTTTCCCTTATTAATGAAACCATCAGCGGGGACTTTTTCTCCCGGTTTTACAAGAATCATGTCGCTGTGTTGAAGTTCATTTATTGGAACATCAGTGACAGTCCCATTGGAGGATATTTTGTGAGCCTCTGAAGGCATTAACTTTGCGAGCTCTTCTAGTGCTTTACCCGCTCCCATAATCGACCGCATCTCAATCCAATGACCCAGCAACATGATGTCAATCAATGATGCCAACTCCCAGAAAAAAAACTTTCCCTTTAAGCCAAAAACGATGGCCGAGCTGTAAATGTATGCGACTGTAATGGCAAGTCCAATTAAGGTCATCATTCCAGGTGATCGACCTTTAATTTCATCAACTGCTCCTTTTAGAAAGGGCCACCCTCCATAGAAGAAAATGATTGAAGAGAGAACAAATAAAAGATAGATGTCACCCGGGAAACTAACAGCTTCATGGATGCCCAAAAAGTAATGGATCATAGGGGATAACAGTAGAACCGGAATAGTAAGGATCAACGATATCCAGAAGCGCCTTTTAAAATCCTGAACCATTCCTTGGTGTGAGTGGTGGGTATGATCATTTGAATGAGAAGAGTTTTCCATAATGCTGTATTTATCCTTAAACTTTTGACCTGTTTCTTACAATCACAGTTATATGTTATTTTTCTTTAGCACGGTTAATTGCAAGTTTGCAAGTTGGTTATGGATACTCTGAATGATTGAGTCCATAATATTGCTCTAAGGATCTCAGGCTGATGTTGGCTTTGCTTATAAGATCGAACAATTGTTCCTTATTGGATGGATTGCAATTTTTTGAAATCACTTTCCTTGAGATACCCCTTTACCCAGTCAATATCCCAATTCTTAATATCGGCATAATAGCGATTAATTATTTCAACTGCTTTTTCAGAAAATATCTGATAGCCATTTTTCAGATAAAATGGGAGTGCTTGGAATGAAAAGGTATCCAGGTAAAGTAGGGAGTAATCTTTGGATTTGGCATACGCCTCAGCTTTTTGAAGCAATTCTGTTCTCAAGTTTTGCCCTCTTAAGGCAGGATCGATACTCAACACTTGAATATATAGGGAGCCGCAGAGTCCTACCCCCTTTAATCCTCCCCTCAACGTTTTTTTAGCATCCCTTATTGAGATGAGCAATGTATCTGCTTTGACAGATGCCACTTCCTAATTGTAATCATTAATGATCTCGAAAATTCTCTCGTTATCCTCATCCTTCAGTGTATCTTCAATACTAATGTTGTATTTCATGAGCTACTAGCCCCGTTCCATTAATTGATTCATGATCATGAGTGTTCAGAGTTAGGGGATGTGCGCTATTGATTCGATTTAGGTTTCTTTTTCCTTAGTATTTGTTCCTCTTGAGTCTCAACTCTTGCTGTTTTGTGAATACTTCAAGAGAGCTGTGTAGAGAGGCGTAATCGAGAGGTGTCAATTCGAAATTATTTTTTATGTCTGGATCGGCTCTTTCAAGCATTAAAGCCCTCACAATTTCCGTATTACCGCGAAGAGCGGCCTTGTGGAGAGGTGTATCTCCTTTTATATCTTGTGTATTTACCTTAGCTCCAGCTTCTATTAAAGCTTCTACAACTTCTTTATGACCATTATCGGCGGCGAGGTGGAGAGGTGTGTATCCATAATTAGTTTGCGTATTTAGATCAACCCCTGCTTCTATTAAAGCCTTCACAATTTCCATATGACCAAATTGAGCGGATCTATGGAGAAGTGTCAGTAGACTTTTCGCTTGATTTTCAATACGATTGGACAGTTGTTTATTTGGCGGCTTTTCAGTTATTCTTCCAATTAGTCCAAAAATCGCAGGTACTACAAGAAGATAGCTTAAAAATAACCCAATCCTCATCATTTCTAATCCAATTAATTTGCCTATTCGTGTGTGTAGAGGGGTATTCTTGGGTATTGTTTTTGAATATTGATTTATTTTTTTAATAGGATGTGCATATGTATCTGTTATGTTATCTATTAGTTTTTGTATTTTCATCTATTAGTTAATTAATTTGTTTTAATTTAACTAATTATAACATAATAGTTATTTATTTAAAATAAAAATCTTTTTCGTTTAAGAAACCTCTGATCCCTCACACTAAAGAAAAAAAGATTTCAATAGAAACTTTCTTAAATGAAATGGATCGAGTGATTCCTTGGAACACTCTTCTAAGTGTGATAAAGCCCTATTATTACTCGGGCAAATGCGGAAGAAAGCCAATGAAGCTACGTATTTACTTCCTCTAGCAGTGGTTCAACCTCGGAGATCCCACTGTTGAGGAGTCAATTTATGAGAGACTTTCCTTCTAATGATTTCTAAAAATTGATTTGATGCTAGATGCGATTCCCGATGAGACTACAATCCTCAATTTCAGAAAAAAGGCACTAAATTTAATAATCAGAGTTAATCAGAGGCTCCTTAAGACTTGATATCAGTGCTTTCCTTAGCCCCTGCTCTAGTCAAGGTATTTACTATTCTTATTGTAGATTGTTTACTTTGGTCTATCAATAATAAGCTAATATCTAAAGGTGTTTTTCCATCTATTGCCTGTCTGTTTAAATCAGCATTTGCATTTATTAAAGCTTTTACAATTTCCTCATTACCTTTTTGGACTGCCATATGGAGAGCCGTCTCCTCGCTCAAACATTGTACATTTACATCAGCTTTTGCTTTTATTAAAGCTTTTACAATTTCCTCATTACCGTGTTTGACTGCTATATGGAGAGGAGTAAAGTCGTAATAATCTTTGACATCTAATTTAGCGCCGTTGCTTATTAAAAGTTTTACTAATTCCGTATGATCGTTTAGAACGGCAGCGTGAAGAGGTGTGTAACCACTTTTTTTATCAACTGCGTTGATATCTACTTGTTCTTTTATTAAACTCCTTGCAGTTTCCATGTCACCATCTTCGGCGGCCTCTTGGAAAGTCGCGAGTTTTTTTCGGTTATTTACGTTTTTAAATGCATTCTGAGTACGGTCAGCCTCATTCTTAATACCGGGACTTAGTGGTTTGACACGGCCGGCCAAAAAAATGCGTGCTCCTCCTCCTATAATGGCACCAATTACGGTAAGGTAGGAGAGTGTTATTAAGACTGTTGTTATAATTTTATTTGTTTTGCTATTTTGGGCTATAACTGTATCTATAGGATATGCTAATGCGTGAATAATTGGCGAAATTCTCATGTATACCCCTCATTATATGTATAAATTAATAATAACTTTTTTTTTAAATAAAAACAATTGTTTTAAACAAAATAATATTAAAAGATTTTTTTGTTAAAATAAAATTTGTTTCTGGATTAAACTTTCTAACGTTCCGTTTGTTACCTTAATTAGCTTTTTAAATGCTCTAGCTCTGATCACCGATGCGGTAGGGACTGCTGAAATCTCCCCTGATGAAGGGGAGGTTTTATCAAGAATTGTTAATTCCTATGTGAAAGCACTGGAAGCATACGATTTTGAAAAAAGGCTAACAGATTTAGAGCAAAAAGGAGACTTGTGAATACGAGCAGAAAGAAAAGGTTGGAGAGAATTGAGGGAGAGAAAAAAGTTGAGAATCAGCGCTATAGAAGTGCAATGGTGGTTTGTGATCCAGAAATTATGGATTCATTTGATGCGTCTATGATCGAGGCGGACTTTGTGCTTGTTTTGCCTGATAATGGTCGCAGAGCAACGGGCCAAGTTGTGCCAAAAGGTTCCTATCTGGTTGATTACCTCTAGCAAGGAGGTAATTTAAAATTTTCCGTCTAAATCAGTGTCTTTTCCGATAATAATATAAGTTATTTTTGATGGTTATGCTGTTCAAATACCAAAAAAACACCCTTACCAAAAAAACACCCTTAAGAAAAGATTAACTTTGTTGTTTGTAGTAATATTGATACTGCGGTATTTTTTACTTGCGCCAAAACCTAACTACCTGATAGCCTGTATTTCTTTTACAAGAGGTAAGTGACACATGCGATTCAGGTTGGGGCAAGTAGCGGAAATTAGAACAGGTTATGCTTTCCGAGGAGCTGTCGATAGAACGAAAAAAGGCGATCGGCTTTTAGTGCAGATGAGCGATTTTAATCCTTTGAGAGATGGTTGCTTTGAAAGCGTTGGCAGAACAGACTTAAGTATTCGGTCAGATGAATGGCTGCTTCAAGAAGGCGATATTTTAATCAAAGCACGCGGTTCCGATTCTTTTCCCCTTATGGTGCCAAAAGAGCTTGATGGAGCCCTCTTTACCCACCCGTTAGTCAGATTACGAACTAGTCGAAACGGTCTTTTTCCTGAGTTCCTTTTTTGGCTGCTGAGCAAATCTAAGGTGCAGAAGCAGATTTGTCAGTTTTCGGCAGGAACAGTAGCAAAAATGCTTAATCTAAAGCACCTCAAGAGTTTAGAGATCGAGGTTCCCCCGCTAAGCTGTCAGCAGAAAGTTAAAGAGCTTTTGGAACTTTTAAAGGAAGAAGAAGGGCTGCAGCGACAGTATGTAGCAAAGAAAAAACAGTATGTGAGCGGCCTCATTGAAAATTTAATAAATGTTGGAGAAAAAAATGAGCGATAAAATCAATCAAAGCCAGATTAATGCGGCAGCCTGGGCGGCGTGCGACACTTTTCGTGGCGTTGTCGATCCGGCACAGTATAAAGACTATATCTTAGTTATGCTCTTTTTAAAATACATATCGGACGTGTGGAGTGATCATTACAAAGCCTATGAAAAGCAATATGGAGATGATGAAGAGCGGATCAGGAGAAAGTTGGATAGAGAGAGGTTTGTGCTTCCTAAAGGAACAAGTTTTTATGACCTCTATAATAATCGAGATGAAGATGATCTGGGTGACCGTATCAATACCGCCTTGGATGCAATCGAAACCCAAAATAAAGCAAAGCTTGAAGGTGTCTTTCGAAATATTGATTTTAACTCGGAATCAAACCTTGGGAAAACAAAAGATAGAAACCGCCGTTTAAAGATGCTTTTAGAGGACTTTGCAAAGCCTGAGCTAAATATAAGCTTAAATCGCATATCTGAAGATGTTATAGGGAATACCTACATATACCTGATAGAGCGCTTTGCGTCCGATGCTGGAAAAAAAGCAGGAGAATTCTACACCCCCCACGCCGTATCGACCCTTTTGGCAAAGCTGGCAAAACCGAAAGATGGGGATAAGATTTGCGATCCGGCATGCGGCTCGGGAGGCCTCCTTGTTGAAGCTGCAAAACAGGTCGGTGGGCGCAACTATGCTCTATTTGGAATGGAGGTTAATGGAAGCACCTGGGCTCTTGCAAGGATGAACATGTTTTTGCATGGATGCGATAGCGCAAGAATCGAATGGTGTAACACCTTAACAAGTCCAGAGCTCAAAGAAGAAAACCGGTTAATGAAGTTTAATGTCGTTGTTGCAAACCCTCCATTTTCTCTCGATAAATGGGGTGCAGATAAGGCGGAAAGCGATCAATTTAATCGTTTTTGGCGTGGTGTACCTCCTAAAAGCAAGGGGGACTACGCTTTTCTCACTCACATGATTGAGGTCGCTTTTGCTAAAGAGGGCCGTGTCGCTGTTGTTGTTCCTCACGGAGTTCTCTTCCGAGGAGGAGCGGAGGGCAAGATCCGCAAGAAGCTTATAGAGGAAAACCTGTTAGATACCGTTGTTGGTCTTCCGGAAAAGCTGTTTCCGACCACAAGTATTCCTGTTGCGATTTTGCTTTTTGATCGCTCCCGTGAAACTGGTGGCAAAAATGAAAAGAGAAGAGATGTTCTCTTTATTGATGCCGGTAAGGAGTTTGAGGCGGGAAAGAATAATAACAGACTTGCGGAGAGCCACATAGGCAAAATTGTACAAACTTTTGAAGAGCGTGAAGAGCTTCCGAAATTTTCACACATCGCTTCATTTGAGGAGATTGAAGAAAACGATTTCAATTTAAACATCCCTCGCTATGTTGACACTTTTGAGGAGGAAGAGGAAATCGATGTAATGGCGCTTCAAGTGGAAATTGAACAGCTTGAAGGTGAGTTGGCGCAGGTTCGCTCTAAAATGACAACCATACTACAGGAGATCAACCAATGACAAAAGATTTAGTAGAGAAAAAGCACCACCAGACGTTTGAATCGCTTAAGCAAGAAGAAAGTGGGTGTGAGTTTTGGAGTGCTCGCGACTTATCCAAAGCTCTTGAGTATTCTGAATACCGTCATTTTTTGCCTGTTATTGAAAAAGCAAAGGCATCATGTAAAAACAGTGGGAACGAAATTCAAAACCATTTCGAGGATATCCTCGATATGGTCGAAATAGGTTCCGGAGCAAAGAGATCCCTTCAAGATGTAAAGCTTTCACGCTACGCTTGTTACTTAATTGTGCAGAATGGTGATCCAGTAAAACCTGTGGTCGCGAATGGTCAAACCTACTTTGCAATTCAAACTCGCCGCCAAGAGTTAGCTGATGATAAAGCGTTCCAACAACTTCGAGAAGATGAAAAACGTGTCTTTTTAAGGAGTGAGCTTCGAGAGCATAATAAAGAGCTTGTCGATACAGCCCAAAAAGCGGGTGTAGAAACAACTCGGGACTTCGCCATTTTTCAAAATCATGGCTATTGCGGTCTATATGGCGGCATGAATGCAAAGGCTATTCATCAACACAAAGGGCTAAAAAAGAGCCAAAAAATTCTTGATCATATGGGGAGTACTGAACTTGCAGCCAACCTCTTTAGAGCTACTCAAGCGGAAGAAAAGCTTCGTCGAGAGAATGTAAAAGGTAAGAATAATGCCAATAAAACACACTATAAGGTAGGACAAAAAGTACGTCAAACTATTGAGGATTTGGGTGGTACGATGCCAGAAGATTTACCACTTCCAGAAAAGGGTATTGTTCAATTGGAAAAAGCAAAGAAGCGTAAGCTTAAGATGGATAGGAAAAACTTTGATGGTTCGGATTTATCTTTAAATGCATTTGATCAAGAAACATAGCAGGAGATAGTAGAGTGTTAAAAAAAAGTACATATCCTGTTAGCTGGAATATGATTAAATTAGGTGATGTTGCAGATTTTAAAAATGGATTAAACTATCGAGCTGGAGAAAATAAATTCAGTTATCACATTCTTTCTGTAGCATCTTTTCAAAATAATAGTGTTATTAGAAATCTTAGCAACTTACCTAACGTAGATTTAGGTCAACCTTTAGAGGATGGTTTTCGATTGATAGACCGAGATCTTGTTTTTGTAAGGTCTAATGGAAATCCTGATTTAGTTGGAAGATGTGTAATGGTTTTTCCTGGGGATGTCCCAACTACATTTTCTGGATTCACAATTAGGGCTCGTATTGTTAAAAATCAAATAGTTACTTCGGAGTGGGTTCATATATGTTTGAGAGCGGGTCTACTTAAGAAAAGCCTGAAAAGAGAGGGGGCTGGTACTAACATCACGAATCTTAATCAGCAAATTCTTTCATCCGTTTTGATTCCAATCCCTCCACTTCCAGAGCAAAAAGCCATTGCCGACATTCTCTCAACATGGGACGAGGTGATTGAGAAAACTGAGCGATTAATAGGATTAAAACAAAATTGTTATAAAAAACTTTTTCGAAAGCTAATCCTAAACTCTGACTCAATTCTACTCAAAAAAAGGATATATAAGCTTGAAGAGCTTGTAAAAAAGCAAAAGGGCAAAATGGTCATTCAAAACAATGAGTTTAAGGGACGTCCTTACATAGGTTCAATAAGTTTTGAAGGTGAGTTTATTACTTATACAGAATCCACCGATGGAGTCGAATGTAATCAGGATGATGTCCTTATGTTATGGGATGGCGAGAATGCTGGCAAAGTCGCCACAGGGTTAAAAGGTGTCGTAAGTTCAACGGTTTGCGCTCTCAAACTAAATGAAAGTATTAATAATAATTACTTATGTCTTCATTTAAAGATGAATGAAAGTAAGATTCGCGCAATTAGAGAAGGATCAGGTATTCCCCATATCCCTGGTGATTTTTTAAGTTGGTATCGTCTTCTTCTGCCAAGTATGGATATGCAAAATAAAATTGGACAAATTGCAAGAAAGGCAGAAAAAGATATGAAGCTATTAAAAAAAGTCCTAAGCAAACTTAAAGAGCAAAAACGTGGGCTAATGCAGAAACTCCTCACAGGGAAGTGGCGGGTCAAAATCAAGGAAGAAAATAATAATGAACAGCTTTAAATTTAATGAAAAATATTTAAGTCAGTTACCAGCTCTTCAAACCTTAATTAAGTTAGGGTACAAATACCTATCCCCTTCTCAAGCATTCGAATTGCGTAAAAATAAACAGGGAAACGTACTGTTGGAGGATATTTTAACGGCGCAACTCCGCAAACTGAATAGCATCTCCTATCGTGGAGCGGAGTACGCATTTACAGATGAAAATATTCGACAAGCTGTAGAAACGTTGCGAAATACTTCCTACAATGGAGTGATTCAAGCGAATCAGGAAATTTACGATCTAATCACGCTTCCCCAGTCAGCAACGCAGACGATAGAGGGCAATACACGCAGCTTTCCTTTAATCTATGTGGATTGGAAAAATTGGGAAAATAACGTTTTTCATTGTACTGCTGAGTTTAATGTCGAAAGAAGCCAAAGCACAAAAACCGCGCGCCCTGACATCGTTCTTTTCATTAATGGAATTCCGATAGCTGTTATTGAATGTAAATCTCCAAAAGAGGATGTTGACCAGGCTGTTTCTCAAAATATCAGAAACCAAGGACGTGATTATTTACCCCATCTATTTGCTTATAGTCAGCTTCTCGTGGCAACGAATAAAAATAAGTGTAAATACGCTACGGTTGGAACTCCCGCTAAGTATTGGGCTCTTTGGAAAGAGAAGGCGGATGTTGAGGAAGAAATTAACACTTTCTTGGGGAGACAGCTTGAAGAAGAAGAAAAAAGCGCGCTTTATACCGAAGACTTTGTTTATACCCGCGACTTTTTTGAAGGCTTGGAAAAAGAAGAAAATGTGCTTTTAACAGAGCAAGACCGAACGCTCTATAGCTTATGCCGTCCCGAGCGTCTTGTTGATTTGGTTTATCGCTACACTGTTTTTGATGGCCCAGATAAGAAAGTTGCACGTTACCACCAGTTTTTTGTCGTTAAAGCTACCTTGGAACGGGTAAAGAATCGGGAGGTTAGCGGCAATCGTCAAGGAGGGATTATCTGGCAGACTCAAGGCTCTGGTAAATCATTGACGATGGCAATGTTAACGCGAAACTTAATGATCGATCAAGAAGTTCAAAACCCTCGGATTATTTTGGTTACGGATCGCGAAGATCTCGACAAACAACTTAAAAATACGTTTTTAGCTTGCGGTCTTGAGCCTCAAAGAGCGAATACGGGGCGTCATTTGAGAAGTCTAATTGCTGAAAAGAGGTCAGGGGTTATCACGACTCTGATTCATAAATTTGATAAGGCTCTGAATGCAAAAACGCTCGTCGACGACTCCCCTGATATCTTTGTTTTAGTCGATGAGAGTCACCGGACAAATTTTGGTTCTTTTGCTGCTCGCATGCGGCAGATGTTGCCGAATGCCTCTTATATAGGCTTTACAGGAACTCCACTCACCAAGAAGGATAAAAATAACTTCTCGCGCTTTGGTCAGCTAATCGAGCCTCATTACTCAATTAAACAGGCTGTAGAGGATGAAGTCGTTGTTCCCCTTCTTTATGAGGGAAGGCATGTAGAGCTTACACAGGATCAAAGAGCAATTGACCTTTGGTTTGAAAGGCACACTCAAGGATTAACTGATGAGCAACGGGCAGACCTTAAGCGAAAATATGCTCGTGCCGAAATGTTAAATAAGACTGAGCGCGTCATTTATGAAAGGGCGTTTGATATTAGCGAGCACTATCGCGCCAACTGGCAGGATACGGGCTTTAAAGCTCAGCTCGTAGCGCCTAGCAAAGAGGCTGCTCTGCGGTATCATGAGTATCTTGAAGAGTTTGGGTATGTCACTTCAGACGTAATTATCTCTCCTCCCGATACACGGGAAGGCCACGAGGAGGTAAATGAAGAGTCTTCTTCTGTCGTGCAGAGGTTTTGGAAAAAAATGATGGACCGTTACGGCTCAGAAGAAGAGTACAACCGAGTGATTACTGAAAGATTTAAGTCTTCAGAACCGCCAGAAATTCTTATTGTTGTGAGTAAACTTTTGACAGGGTTTGATGCTCCTAGAAATACAGTAATTTATCTTTGCAGTAAACTTCGCGAGCACACTCTCCTTCAAGCTATTGCTCGGGTTAACAGGCTTTTTGAAGAGAAAGAGTATGGGGCTCAAGAGGGAACACCTAAGAAGGACTTTGGATTCATTATCGATTATGCGAGCATTCTGGGTGAGCTCGATAGTGCAATGTCTATGTATGCCGAAGCTGGACTCGAGGGGTTTGATCCCGCAGACTTAGAGGGAACCCTTAGTACAATCAAGGAAGAAGTTGACAAATTGGAGCAGCGCCATTCCGATGTATGGGATGTCTTTAAAGAAATAGAAAATCGAGCAGATGAAGAAGCTTATGAGCGGTTATTAGCAGATGAGGCTATTCGGGATGAATTTTATGAGAGATTGAAAGCATATGGAAAAACACTGGCAATCGCTGTTTCAAGTGAGAAATTCGTATCAGAAATATCACCTGAGAAGCTTCAAATGTATCGTCAAGACATCCGTAAGTTTGAAAACTTAAAATCTGCGGTGAGGCGTCGTTACGCCGAAACAATTCAATTTAAGGAATACGAGCCAAAGATTCGTAAGTTATTGGATACACATGTTCAGGCCAGCGGAGTCACAGTACTCAACGAACCGGTTAACATCTTCGATGATGAGACTTTTAAAGAAGTGAAAGAGGGTTGTGGCGTCGATGGAAAGAAATCGACAGCGGCGAGAGCGGATATGATTGCACACGCTACAAAGAAAGTAATTCATGAAAAGCTAGAGGAAGATCCTATTTTCTACGAAAAATTCTCTCTCCTGATTCAAAAGGCTATTGATGATTTTAGACAGCAGCGCATTTCAGAGCTTGAGTACCTCAACACGGTTTCGAAGTACCGTGAAGAGGTTGTAAAGAAGCATCGTGACAATGTCCCACCTAAATTAAAAGATAACGATGAGGCGCTCGCTTACTACGAAATGTCAAAAGATATTCTATCAAGAAATGAATCTTGTTGGCAGGTGTGCGAGGAGGCAAGCGTCTATATGGCTGAGGCTACACAGGATAGCTTGAAAAAGAATTGGAAAGTTAATTTTTGGAATGACATTGATGCTCAGAATCTCGTCAAAAATGAAATAGATGATCATCTCTATGACAAAGTAAAAGAAGAGCTGGGGGCTGATCTTTCCGAAGGGCAAATGGATGAAGTCATTGAAAGTTTGATGAAAATTGCAAAATCGAGGACAAACCATTGAGTCAAGAACGTGGGTCTGTAGCATATGGTAAGACAGTCATTGACTTCATGATTGAGCATTCGGCTCGGAAAACTGTGGCTATAGCGGTACATCCCGACTGCGAGGTCGTGGTGACTGCCCCGCAAGGAGCCTGTTCTGAAAAAGTCAGACAGCTTGTACACAAGCGAGCTAGATGGATTTTGAAACAGAAGCACTATTTCGAGCAGTTTCTCCCTCGAACTCCCTCTCGAAAGTTTGTAGGAGGTGAAACTCACCTTTATCTTGGTAAACGGTATAGATTAAAGCTTATTAGCGATGAAAAGCCTTCGGTTAAGCTTTTTTGGGGGTACTTGGAAATTCGCAACCCTGAGCCTACTTTATCGTTAACGGTAGAGAAAGAGCTGTATAAATGGTACAAAATACGAGCAGAGCAAAAGCTGCGTGAACGATTTGAGGCTTGTTATACCAATTTTGCCGAAAAACATCCCATTGAAAGACCAGATTTGCAAATTCGAAAAATGAAGTCACGCTGGGGTAGCTATGCCGTCTCAGGAAGGCTCACTTTAAATTTAGAGCTTATCAAGGCTCCTATAGATTGCATCGACTATATCATTATTCATGAGCTTTGTCATGTTATCCATCATGATCACGGAGCAGAATTTTATCGACTTCTTAAGTTGATGATGCCTGATTACTTATCAAAAAAGAACAAGTTAGAAATGAGTTTAACCTAAATGATAGAAGATGAAAAAGATGATCATACCAGAATGTATGAACTGGTTATGAAGGGTAGCTATGCTCTCCGCAAGACTTTAAAAATTGATGATAGTAGTTATGACGTCAGTGTTTCAAATGATGAAGATCCCAAAACGTATTTCTTGCATAATGTTCTAAATGAAGTAGATAAAGCTACATTCAGTATCCTGTTTGCTGTTGATTTTTTCATGAAGAACAAAAAAGAAAGTCTCCCTAAAAAAGAAGACCTACAACTAAATAGTAAAATTTTACAAAGCAAAATCGATGAACTTTCTGTTTGGAGAAGAAAGTTGATTGAAATTTTTGTAGATTTAATTGGTTTTAGAATTGTAAATGAGAAAAAATATTACGAACATTACAACTTGTTATATTCTATTAAAAGCAAAACTGGAAGTCTTAAAGATAAGAAAAAGTTTTATGGGTGCAGTAATAATTTTGAAAAAGTAGAGATTCAATCCTTAGAATCGAGAGCGGAGAATCTAGGAATTTTGATTCAAAGTGATAAATGTTGGTATGCAAAAAAAAGCAAAGCAAACGAGATAAAATTATCTCTAGAAAGTTTTGAGTCTCGATTTGAACAGATTCTAAAGGTGGCCAAAAAATATCAAAAGCCTGTTCTTCTCACCTACAGAAGCTCATTTGGGAAGCCAAGTGAGTTTTTACATCCTCAGCGGATTTGGGGTGGAGGCGTAAAATTACTTAATGATTTTGAACACGCTTTTGGAAGTTTATCTGTCTTAGCGATATATGTACTGTCAGCAATAAAAGATCTTTTATGCATACATAACGTTAAGGGTCCTCTTAAGCAAATAGCTAATGCTATAAAGAAAAATCACTTTCCACAACATGTGCATAAGAGGAGAACAAATCCATTTTTTAAGGTAGGTGATTTTGTAATTACTCCTGGTGGTTTAGGTAGGATTTTAAAAATTATTAAAAGTGACTATAGTTATAGGTCTTTTATAGTCAAAAATTTGACGACAAATCAATCAATTTTAGAAAAAGATCAATATATCCCCGATGAAATAAGTCTTTTTGCTCCCAAAAAAAAGATAAAGGAAATGACACTTAAAATTCTTCATGATGCAAGCCCGGGAATCAAAGTGAGTCATCATCGTCTAAATAAGACTTTAGAGAAACAGATTATTGACGCTTGGCATCTAATAAATAGTGCTAACTTAGAAAAGTAAGCCATTGCACAACCCGCCACATATCCGCCACAAGTTCCTAAATAAACAAAAGGCGCACTCATTGAGAACGCCCGTAAGTCCTTGATAGAAAAGAATCTGAGTGAGAGGATTCGAACCTCCGACCCCTTGCACCCCATGCAAGTGCGCTGGCCAAACTGCGCTACACCCAGATTGAAATTAGATAGAGGCTAGACCTTCGAATTGAAGCTCTGAGGTTTGGTACTTTTTAACAGCGATACGGGCACTTTCTTCAATGATCTTCTCAAGTGTGTCTGCCGGATCGACTTCTGCTTCTGCAATATCAATGGAAATCGTGGCGGAAAATGACATGCCCCCTTTGATTCCTTTGGCTGCGAAATTGGCAAAGATGCCGTCTTTTTTCTTTGTGATGTTTTTAAAGCGAATCAGGTTGTTTTCAGCAATATTTGTCATAAATTTACTCTCGGTTATGGACAGATATCATAGCCAAAAGCTAAATTATTCACAATGCAGATTGAATCAAGTTGGAATCACGTTTTAAATAAAGAACTTCAAAAGCCGTATATGCGTGCGCTTGAGGTCTCTCTTGCGGGTGTAGAGTACTATCCTCCGAAAGAAAATGTGTTTCGCGCATTTGAACTCACGCCGTTTGAAAAGGTGCGAGTTGTGATTTTAGGGCAAGATCCTTATCACGGTGAGGGGCAGGCCGAAGGGCTTTGCTTTAGTGTTCCTGAGGGAATAAAGCCGCCCCCTTCTTTGAGAAATATTTTCAAAGAGCTTCATAGCGACTTGGGGATTACTCCTAAAAGCTGCTCTCTTGCTCCTTGGGCAAGGCAGGGAGTCCTTTTGTTAAATACAACGCTGACTGTAAGAAGGGGTGAGCCGCTTTCTCATAAAGACTTGGGGTGGGAGCAGTTGACCGATGTTGTGATTCAAAAGCTCAATGAAAAGAGAGATCCTGTCATCTTTGTTCTTTGGGGTAAACATGCCCAGCAGAAAGAGTTGCTGATTCCAAAAGACTCACATCATCTCATTTTAAAGGCGGCGCACCCGTCTCCATTTTCGGCATATAGAGGGTTTTTTGGCTGCTCTCACTTCTCAAAAATCAATTCGTTTCTAAATGAGCCGATTGATTGGTCACTTTAAATTATATTTCCGATCAACTTCAAGGTTAGCAGCTTTTATCTGGGCGGCACTCTGTCTTTAGTTAAAATTTCTTTGTAAAGCGGCTTTACATTGGGGTTAATTTGAATTTTGTTTACAGAGCCTAGAATAGAGCGTGACGGCTTCGTATAGGACGGTTAAGGGAATGGCGAGGAGAAGCTGCGTAAGGACGTCTGGGGGCGTTAGAATGGCGCTTAAGGTAAAGATTGCAACAATGACGTGACGTCTTTTGGATTTTAGTTGGGTGTGGGAGATGCTCCCGAGGTGAACGAGGAAGAAAAGAATGACAAACGCTTCAAATGCAATGGCGTTGGCAAATAGCAGGCCTAGGCTGTAGTCGAGGTATGAGGATAGGGTCCAGAGGTTTTCGGCGATTGTTTGATTAATGCCAAAGAGCAGCTCGTTTGCAAGGGGGATTGTGAGGTGGTAGGCAAATAAAATGCCTGCGGTTAGGAGTGCAAATGAGGTGATAAAAAAGGGGATAACAAAGCGCCGTTGGTTCTCTTTTAGGGCGGGAGAGATAAACTGAAAGAGAAATAGGGACCAAAGCGGCGATGTGACAGCGGCACTGCTCCAAAAGCAGACTTTGAGGATGGTTGTAAGTCCGTCGGTGGGCCCAAGTAGAACAAGTTGGTTGTGCGAGACGTAAGAAAATGGGGCTGTCAGTAGCTGAAAAAGGGCTTTGTAATTGAAAAATGCAATGAGGGCGCCGGTGAAAATAATAAGAAAGGATTTGATGAGTGTGGCGCGAAGCTCTTCAATGTGGTCCCAAAAAGGGGCTGGAATGTCACGGGGAGTCGGTGTCATTATCACTATCATCTGTTTGACAGGCGCGCTTAAACTCTCGGATTCCCTTTCCTAAGTTGCGGGCAAATTCCGGCAGTCTTTTGCCTCCAAAAAGCAAGAGGATGATGCCAAGGATAACAAGGATTTCCCAACTTCCGATCATAATGATATCTCCTGTCGTTTTTTAATTAGCGCAAAGGGCAAACATCAACAAGCTCTTCTAGCTCTTCGATGAGTGCGAAAATGTCTCTTTTTTTCGCTTTGGTGATAACGGCTTTTCTCTTTTGCAGTTTGTTGCATAGTCTTTCAAGAGTGGTTGCGACTTCCTCGCCAATGGGCTTTTTGCGGCCGTCTTCTTCGCTAAGAGGAAAGGCCTCGCGGATTTGAGAGAGCATTTCGGCTTTGGTCTCTCCGCTGTAGGATTCGACGATTTTTTGTTTTATTGAAAGCGATCCGGGTCGAGAGGCAAGGGTGTAGATGGCTTGTCTTGGCATTGTCTCAATTTGCTTATGGAGCTCTTTTGGCATTTCGGTATAGAAATTGAAGTATTGCAAGAAGTTATAAGGTGTCTGCCTGTTGCCGTAGGTCGCCATCAGCCAAGTTGTGAAGGCTCCTTCTTTGTATTTGATGAGCACTTCGTGGGCTTTTTTAATGCGCTCGCCATGGAGTAGAGCGGCTTGGTTGTTAATGGCCTTGACTTCAGAGGTGATGGAGAGTAGTTCGCTCAAATCCCCTTCGATGTTTTCTTTACCGGTTGAAAACTCGTGTAGAATTGCCTCGATGTGCTCTCTTTCGTTGTTTGTGAGTTCGCCGAGCCCAAAGATTCCGGAAAAGCTTGATCTATCGCCACGGGCGGAGATTTCTGCCATCTTTTGCATTTTTTCAGAGGGGCCCTTTTTGGCGAGTCGTTTTGAAATCAGAGCGTTTGCTTTGCTCATTTTAGCCTTCCTAAAAGTTCTTTGGTTATTTGACGGAAATCGCTAGCGGCCCTTGCAGTTGGCGAGGTCAAGTAGAGGGGTTTTCCGTATATTGCTGCTTCTGAAACTTTAATATCTTTTCTAACCTTTGTTTTTAAAGCTTTTTTTGGAAACGCGTCTTCAACAACTGAAAGGAAGGCGTCATTATTCTTTCCTCTTTCGTTCCAAAATGAGAGGATTACGCCTAGGACATCGAGGGGATGTCGCTCTGAGACGCTTCCCATAAATTGCGAGAGTCGTTCAAGGCCTTTAACGCTGTAGAACTCAGGTGTTGCGCAGACAACGGCGTGTGTGGCGGCTATAAGCGCTGATTCTGTCAGCCAGCAAAGGGAAGGTGGGGTGTCGATAAAGACAAAGTCGTAATTGAGTGGCTTTATGATATTGCGGAGTCTTTCGTGGGAGTAGCGGTCGGCTGCAAGAGATCCCGTCACCTCGATGCGTTCAAGCCACGTATCGGCCGGGATGAGGTCAAGGCCGTTGATGGGGGTTTTTAACACAACGTCTTGTATCTCTTTTTCTCCCTGAAGAACCATGGCAAGACTGTCATGTTCATCAGGGTCGAATCCAAGGCCGGCAGTTAAGTTGGCTTGGGCGTCAAAGTCGATCAAGAGTGTTTTTTTGCGATGAAACTTGCTGAGCGCAGCTGCAATATGGAGTGCGGAAGAGGTCTTAGCGGTTCCTCCTTTGAAGCTGCAGATCGCAATTGTTTTCACTTATATTCCACTTGTTAAGCTTCTAGATGACTTTTCTTCTTGAAGAATCGAGACAAAGGGGTCGATCTCCATTTCGCCATGCACAACGTTGTCTCTTGTTCGGACGTTCACTGTCGCATTTTGCATCTCTTTATCCCCTACTGTCAGGATATAGTTGATTTTTTGCAACTGGGCATTCCGCACCTTCTTGCTTATGGATTCGTTTGCCTTGTCAAGTGTACAATGAAACCCGGCATCTGTAAACTTTTTATGTAGCATTTCCGCATATGGCAAATGGCGGTCTGCGACGTTGAGGATACGGATCTGTTCAGGGCTGAGCCAAAGTGGGAATTTACCGGCAAAGTGCTCAATCAATATGCCGAAAAAGCGCTCAATGGAGCCAAAAATGGCGCGGTGGAGCATGACGGGGCGCTGCCTTGATCCGTCACTTGCGGTGTATTCCAACTCGAAGCGTCGAGGCAGGGCGTTGTCTAGCTGGACAGTGCCACACTGCCATGTACGGCCGATCGCATCGCGAATATGAACATCGATCTTTGGTCCGTAAAACGCGCCGTCACCTTCATTGATCTTGTATGCATGTCCCCACTTGTCTAGAGCGTTTTTCAGCCCTTCTGTCGCCATCTCCCACTCTTCATCGCTTCCGATGGTGTTTTTTTCCGGACGGGTGGAGAGCTCTAGGTGATAACTTAGGCCAAAGGTTTGGTACAGTTCATTGGCAAAGTCCAAAATAGCGATCACTTCGCTTTCGATATCTTCCGGTTTCATAAAGACGTGGGCATCGTCTTGGTGGAAGCTACGCACACGGAATAGGCCGGAAAGGGCGCCGGAGGGTTCGTATCGATGGACGTTTCCAATTTCAGCTACGCGGTACGGAAGGTCGCGGTAGCTGTGCGTTTTTCCTTTGTAGTACAACATGCAGCCGGGGCAGTTCATGGGTTTGATCGCAAAATCGTGGTTTTCAATTTCAGAGGTGAACATGTTTTCGCGGTAGTTTTCCCAGTGTCCGGATCGCTCCCAGAGCTCTTTTGACATCATGGCAGGGGTTCTGATTTCAACGTAGTTGGACTTTGCTAAGAGCTCTCGAAGATAGTCTGTTAAGGCATTCCAAATAATTGTTCCTTTGGGGTGGATGAACGGCATTCCGGCAGCGACTTCTTTCATAGAGAAAAGGTCGAGTTGGGTGCCAAGTACACGGTGGTCGCGTTTTTTTGCTTCTTCGAGAATGTGTAAGTACTCTTTCAGTTGGTCGCGATCGGGATAGGAAATGCCGTATATGCGTGTAAGCATCGCATTTTTCGAGTCTCCTCTCCAGTATGCTCCTGAGGTCTTAAGAATTTTGAACGCTTTGATTTTTCCAAGGCGCGGCAGGTGAGGGCCTCTGCATAAATCGAAAAACTCGCCTTGCTTATAACCGGTGAGAGCTTCATTCGGATCAAAACTGTTGATCAATTCTACTTTATACGGGTTCTCTCTGAAGTATTCGATAGCCTCCTCTTTGCTCTCAAATTTTGAGCGTTCGGAGGTATAGTTTTCTTTGAGGATCTCTTTGATTTCTTTCTCGATTTTCGGGAAGTCCGCATCGGAAATTTCTAAATTGGCAAAGTCGTAGTAAAAACCATTTTCAATGGGGGGTCCGATTGTGGGCTTTGCATCGGGCCAAAGGCGGAGGACAGCTTGGGCAAGGACGTGGGCAGATGTATGCCAAAAGACCTCTTTTCCTGCGATGTCATCAAAAGAGAGAAGTTCAACTGAATCTCCACTATTCAATGCTGTTTCAAGATCACACGTTTTCCCGTTAATAACAGCAGCTAGCGCCTGAGAGGGTCCTTTGAGATTGAGCGTTTCAGCGAGTTCTTTTGCAGTTGATTGGCTAGGTAGCTCGATTTTTGAGCCGTCTTTAAGGGAAATATTCATAAGGTATACATCATTTTTTTTAAGGTATTTTACTGTGTTTCTGTTTTTTTATCTACAAAGGGAGCCTTTGAATCACTCTAATTCTGAAATTTAGCCCCTTTTGACCGAAGATTGATAAATGGATTTTCTTAATCATTAGTCGGTTATGCTAGATAAAGGGATGGATTGCTGAATTGTTTTTCGAGAATAGACATTTCCGCACTCAATCGTTATAGTCAAGTTTTTATAAGAGTGCGGTTTTGAGAGAGAAAATTTTAGCTGCTTACACACAACTTGCAACTGAAAGGAAAAAAGCGCGTAAACAGATAGCTGACAACTTTAAGCATATTGCAGAAGATGAGTATCTTGAGCTTTCCTACTGGCTGGATCAGACGGAAATTCAAGAGAGCACAGATGTGCGAAATGTATTGAAAGCAAGACGGCTTGTAAATGTTTTGATCAGCGATGATGGGAAGATCGATCTTGCCTCACTGCCACATGTGATTGAACTTTTACGTCTGCATGCACACTCGCTTGGCCCCAACCGGCAATTTGACTCTGTCAGAAATCAACACATGATCCAAGCGCTCACAAGTCTATCTTCTGAAAAGCCACTGCAACAAGCGCTTAGTAAGATTAGTAAGCCTCATATGAATGTGCGTGGGGATCACTTGATACGGGCAACTTTAAACTTATCTGCAAATGTCTCTGTCACAGATGCTCACGCAAGGCGCGCGGCTCTTTCAGCTTGGCTTTGTTATTTGCGCCAGAGTGTTGGCTCTTGCTTTGCTACAGCGCCGGCAATTATTGTTCAGTCTGAGCAGCCGCTTAAGCTCTTGAGTGACTTTCAGGAAATGCTCTCAACGGGTCGTCTCAAACGTACATTTAGCGGAGTTGAGTATGCGGTCCCTTTAAGTCCAAGTTTTGGAGCGGGAGATCTGCGCCGCCTTTTCTTGATGCCAAACGCCTCAAGCGATCAATTTGAGGCTATTCTTAAGCAACCGGGTCTTCTGGCTGCTTTGGAAAATAAAGAGTCGATTCGCCTTGGCTGCGTTATGACAGATGAGATTTATTACACAACTGCAGAACGCATTATTCGCAGATCCCTCTTGCAACAGCTGAAACTGTCTGAAGAGGAGTTGAAGGAGTATGAAGAGCGTCCTAAGCAAATGATGCAAAACAGCTTCTTAGTCTACCCCAGAGGGGGTGGAGAAGGCGGGGTAGGAAAAAAATCCCAGATGTTTTACCAAAGGTTTACTGAGGCAAAAGAGAGGTTTGTCACTTTGGCTGATAATGCGCTCTTAAAGGCGTGGGAGTTTACGCTTGCTTCATTTTCCGAGACCAAGCTTCAGTTTGCTAAGTGGAACCTCTATACGAGCTTAGGGCTCCAGCCGAGTGAAGCCGGTGGTATTGGCGAGAAGTTAATTGAAATTTTGAAATCGAAGCTTGATCAGGCAAATGAACAAATGCAGAAGTATCAAGACGAATACGAAATGCTCTACCAGCAAGTGAGCTTTTTGCAAAGGCGCGCTAAAAGTGCAACCACAGAGGAAGAGGCGCGTTGGAGACGAGCGGAGTACCAATCAAGAGCAAATGAATTTCGCACGATAGAGGAGCTGCGAAATAAAGCGCATGTAAAGGCGCACAAATATGCGAACTTATTTAATCAATTGATCGATCTTTATGACGAGCTATTCCCTGTCTATTTTCAAGAAATTTACGATGCGGACATGCATGAGGCGAAGCTCCAGTTTTATGATGATAGTCCCGCCGGTTTTAGGCTTCTATACAAGCACGGAAGAGCAAAGACCGATGTCTGGTCGCTAATTCACGGCCCGGGAGAATTTATACAGTCGCTCTCGAATTTCTTTATCGCAACAGAGAGTGAAATTGCCGGATCTGCTGAGATGTCCGGGCTTGAAGACGATGTGTCTGAGATTGTGACACTGATTGTCAATCATATTCGTAGCGAGGAGTTTTTAGAGACGGCTTTTCACCGCATTGCCAAGTCGCATCAAAAGCAAGCTGTGAAAGATCCTTTGCAGCATCTAGATGAGATTGCAACCAAGCCCTGGGCATACCCATCGGGCGGTGCAATGAATACGCTTGTCAGTTGCTACTGGAGAAGTCAGGAGCCACCGAAAGAGGTCTCCCGTTGGGTTGAAAATCCAGTCGAGCTTATGGTTTTTATTATCGATACCGTAAAGGAAATGCCTCCTTCCACTCAGCAGCAATTCATCGATAATCGAGACAAGAGTCTGCTTGCCCACTCCCCAACTCACGCATTTTTGATCAAGCCGGGCTGGTTTGATCAGGCGTGGAAGTCCACGCAGTTTACCTACACTTGGGTGAGAGATCAGCTTGTGGTCCCGGCCGAGATTTTTGTCAGTAAGATTTTTTTAGACGATGAGAAAATGCGCTATGTGATTGAGAAGTTGAAAAAGAGACTTCCCGAGCCGTTTGTTCCCTTTTTTCAATACGCCTTTCAAGATACCTACGGCTCCATGAATTTGCAGGTTTTTCGTGATTTTATCTTAGATACGATCGATCAGTCCCAGGGGTTAAATGTAAAGGGTCGCGCGGTGATAAGCTCCGAGACTGTAGATGAGGTTCTTTTTTCTTTAATGCCGCTTTTTCCCGGCTACCAGCTGGAAGAGCGGGTCACAAACATACTCTCGCAAATCGATCCCGATCTGGCTCTGAAGGCAGTCCCACATCTGGATGCTTTTTCAGCAACGGGATTGATCAGCTCCTCTGAACTAAAAGAGATTTGCCACGTCTTAATCGGGCTTGCAACGAAGCAAACGTCAGTCAGTGTCAACTATCCTGAGAAGATTTCAATGATTGCAAGGAAAGAGGGATATGCCGTTCCTGTCCCGTTTATGTTTGCCGATACGAATTGGCCAAAAGATAATTTTGCGTTTCTCGTGAATCCGGGAAGTGGAAAGTTGTCACTTTGGAGGGTCGATCCGACAGGAAGTGTCGGGGCTCCGATGAAAATGTGGGATCCATACCTAAATGGTCAAATCAAATCGCCCGATTGGGGGGTCTATATAGAGCCGCATCAATGGGTGGATGAGCAGCCGTCATTTCGATTTCTCTAAACATGTTTCAATTTATAATTTAACTTTTCTAAATCCTCATGAAATGTAATATTTCTGTATTTCAGAGATACCCTGGAGAGCAGTGATGAAAGCAATTCAAATGGATCAGACTAAAAAGAATCTTGAGGAGGCAATAAGCGGTCTTCATGTAGTTACAAAAGAGATTCCGGTTCCAAAAAGGGGGCAGGTACTTATAAAAGTGGAGGCGGCGCCATGCAATCCCTCGGACCTTATCTTTTTACAAGGGGGTTATGGGGTAAAAAAGCGACTCCCAACGGTTCCCGGCTGGGAAGGAGCAGGCACTGTCATCGAGAGTGGATCTGGGTTAATTGGACGGTATCTTTTAGGCAAAAGAGTGGCATGTGCAGGTCAAAGTGATGGAGATGGCACATGGGCGCAGTATCATTTGGCTGAGGCAAGTGGCTGTATTCCTCTCTCTGATGAGACCTCTTTTGAGCAAGGGGCGGCTTTAATTATCAATCCTTTAACTGCAGTTGGACTTGTTGAAAAAGCCGTTAAAGAAGGTCATAAAGCAATGATTCAAACAGCAGCTTTGAGCCAAGTCGGGAGGATGGTACAGCTTTTGGCCAGGAAAAAAGGGATGCCCTTAATCAATGTCGTGCATAGAGAGGAGCAGTTAGAAGAGTTGACTGCTTCAGGTCAGAAGTGGGCGCTCAATTCTAGTGCGTCCGACTTTCCTATAAAGCTTAGAAAAATGGCGTTAGAACTTAAGGCAACGATCGCTTTTGAAGCTGTTGCCGGAGAGATAACGGGAACTATGTTTAATGAGATGCCAAAGGGATCAAAAATCGTTGTATATGGGGCATTATCGGAAAAACCATGTCAGGGTATCAGTCCTTTGGGATTAATTTTTGAGAATAAGCAGATTGAAGGGTTCTGGCTCACTGAATGGCTAAAGGAAAGTACCTTTTGGCATAAAATGAAAGTGATTCGACTGGTGAAAAAAATGGTTCAAAAGGGCGAGTTTCAGACAAAAATTAATGGTGTCTACGGCTTTGATGAGTGGAAATCGGCACTTTCTTCCTATAGTCAAAAGATGACAGATGGAAAAGTCATACTGAAACCATTTTCCTAACGAATTTAGGTTTGTATAAATGAAATTTGAGCCGAAATTCTAATACGATTAAAGAAGTTGGGCTTTGCAACCGTCTCTTTTCTCTGTTCTTTTTGAATCACAACCGGGACAATTGCATGTTCAAGGTCTCTTAAGTGGTAAGAATTTTCCAATTTTTTCATTTCAGAAAGCACATCAGGGTTCTCAACAAAGATGCAGACAGAGATCCCGTTTTTCAAACAATTTTTCATTTCTTCGAGACACTCGCGGTTATTTTCAAGCGGATCGATCGATGGAATGAAGGCTAGTTTAAGGACAACGCGGTAAATTTTGTGGATCCATTTTGAATGGTGCGGCTGCTCTTCTTGAATAAAAAAGTGCATCCGACGTCGTTGATTTCCTAAAATTAAAAGTGTGTCATTCCAAGCTGTATGGTGGCAGATGAAAAGGGTCGGTGTGGAGGGAAGCCCCTCTTTTCCAATTGCTTTAACTTTGAAATGGGCTCTTGAAAGGAGCATTGCAAAAAGCCTTGTGACGTAATCGAAGTATTCAAACGCAATCACAATTGAAGCTGCAAGCGTAATGGTTCCGATCACGGTAAATCCTTTGTCGACATCAAAACCGAATACTTCTGTATTTAGATAGAGAAGCGATGATGAGATAAGGACACCGGTGTAGCTAAAGAAATTACTTGTTGCAACGATGATTCCACGATGCTCTTTGGGGCTGACCATCTGAATATAAGACTCTAAAGGGACTAAATAGACGCCTCCGAGGAAGCCAAGTAGCAAAATCAGTGGAAGGACAAAGGCAATGTGTCCGGAGAGGAAATCGAGAAGAAAGCAACAGATGGTAATTCCGCATGCAGCTAAAGGGACGATCCCAAGTTCAACCGAAGAACCTGAAATTTTACCGGCTAAAAGAGATCCTGAACCGATACCGATGGCTGTAAGTAGAAAGAGATATCCCCCTTGTGTATCGGTTAATCCAAGAGAGTAGACGGCATAGGGAATTAAATTCAGTTGAATATAGGCGCCTAGGAATAGAAAAAACGAAGAACCCATAATCGCAGTGAGAAGAAGTGGGTACTCTTTTGCTGTTTTTACAGCGAAGCGCAGCTCATCCCAGATACGGAAATCAAATTTTTTCTCCTTATTTGTCGGCGGTGTGTACTCAATAAAAATACTCATTACAAGGCCGATGATTGAGAGCGCCGTACAAAATAGAGAGGCGATAATAAACGATTTTCCCGTAATGTCGACTAAGAAAGAGGCAAAAAATGTACCGATAATAATGGCAAGAAAAGTAAAAGATGTCAGGTGGCTATTTGCTTTGGGGATACGCTCATTTTCCACAAGTTCGGGAATAATTCCGTATTTCGAAGGGCCGAATATTGCACTTTGTGTCGCTAAAAGAAAAAGAATAATATACGCTCCGACCTGGCTTTCTAAGAGAAAAACAGCAAGACTTGAGGAGACAATGACGAGTTCGAGGAGTTTTGTCCCCACAATGATATTGCGCTTGCTGAAACGGTCTGCTAAGCTTCCGGAAGAAGATGAAAAAAGTAAAAACGGCAGAACGAAGACAATCCCTGTAATGGAAAGAATAGCCGGACCTTGTTCGATGCCTTTAAGGTTGATTAAGAAAAAAACGACAAGGAGTTTGTAGATGTTGTCGTTCAATGCCCCTAAAAATTGGGTAATATTCAAATAAGAGAAAGAAGAAACTTGTCGAATTAGATACGAAGAAACAGTTCTAGTAAAAAAAGTTTTTGTTTCGTTAATCATATTATGTATACTTATTAAGTTAATTAACACATTTTCTAATATTTAGTATTCTTTTGCAAGGAAAAATTTTGAGACTGGTTCGCAGTAATAGCATTGAAGTTTTGTTTCAGCAGCTGAAAAATCACCTCTTCCATCCGGAAGCCGACCCCTGGATGCGCCGGATTGTGATCGTACAAAACGTTCAGATCAAAGAGTGGTTAACTGAAAAATTGGCAACAGATTTAGGGATTGCTGCCGGAATTGAGTGTTTTCTCCCCGGCCGAGCAATGGAACTGTTTCAAAAAATTCCAAGCCCACTTGAGCTCACTCTTCAAATCGAAGCGGTTTTAGAGACAATTGATTCCGAGCCTTTGGGACATTATCTACACGGAAAGAGCCAAAAGCGGAAGGTCGCGCTCGCAGAAGAACTGGCAAGACTGTTTTTACAGTACATGAGCGCTCAAGAAAATACTTTAACCGGTTTTCAAAAAAACATTTGGGATGCGCTTACATTTAACCTTTTGAAAGAACCCGTTCATCCAACGGCCGAACTGTTTTTATTTGCCGTTCCTTTTCTTTCTCCTCTTGAATATAAATTTTTTGGACAATCTGCATCGGCCTTTTTTCAACTCTCTCCTTGTGCGATGTATTGGCAGGATTTTATTTCTGATCGAAAACGGGGGTATTTAGATGCCGCATTTGAGCCGTTTTTAGAAGATCACCATCCGTTGCTTTCAAATTTAGGGGCTCTTGGGCAGAAAACGGATCTGACGCTTGATCTTTACGGCTATACGCCCGAAGAGGAATTTTTTGAGAATGAAGAGGGGTCGGCACTTGATATGTTGAAAGCAGACATGCTTTTGCTTCAAACTCCAAGAGTTGTTCCGTCAGATCACTCGATACAGTTTCATATGTGCAACTCGATTCGTCGGGAAGTTGAAATTGTCCATGAACGCATTTTAGATCTCACACAGAAGGAAAACATTCATCCAAAAGAGATTGTTGTCATGGCGCCTGATTTGACGCCTTACGTGCCATATCTCGAAGTTTACTTTCCTCGCGCCAAAATTAAGGATGTGAACGCGGTCTACCTCTTTCCTTTAATTCGCTCTTTTCTTCACCTGCTCTCTCTTTCCGAGACAAGGTGGGACCTTTCTTCCTTTTTGCAGCTTTTAGAAGAGCCTGCCTTTTGTAAAAAGGCCGGCTTATCACATGGACAAGTGGAGGATGTGAAACGGTGGATGGAACAAGCGGGTATTCAGTGGGGAGAGTCGCCGGCACATCGCGATGAGCTTTTAAAAAAGGATCAGTGTCACATTGGGATGGTCGAAAAAACAAAGAGAGGCACTTGGGAAGAGGGGTGTGAAAAGCTGTTAAAGGGCTTGATTATGGACGGGGATGTCTCAATTGAGCTCTCTTCATTTGATACTTTTTCCAAATGGCTCTTGACTATCGACCAACTGCGAGCGGATCTTAAAGTTGAAGGTGAAAAAACAGTTGAGCAGTGGTGTCAATATTTTACATATATTTATAAAAAGTATTTTGACTCAGAAGGTGGCGAGGGTGAGAGACTGTTGATTCAACAGATTCAAACCTTAAAAAAAGCAGGCTTTGGACTCGATCATCTTTTCCCTTACGCATCCGCTCTCTACCATTTAAAAAAAATGGTTGGAAGGCAAAAAACAACGCGAAAAAGTCCCGATGCAGATGGTTTGACTTTTTGCACCCTGCAAAGCGTGCCTGCAAAAGCGATCATTTTGATGGGAATGAATGAGGAGAGCTTTCCTCGTCAAAACCGGCACACATCGCTAAACCAATTAAAAACAAAAGCGCTACCCGATCAGACGGAAAAAGATCGCTACCTTTTCCTAGAACTTCTTTTGCAAACAGAGTACAGGTTCATCTGCAGCTATACGCATCTGCCAAGCTCCATAGTAACAGAATTGATGCAGCAAATTAAAGAGCCCTTGATTGTCGAGCATCCTTTCGACTCTTTTGATCGAAAATACTTTAATGGAGAATTGACAAGTTATTCTTTTGAAAACTACTGCTTAGCAAAGGCGTTGGAAGAAAAAGTCCCGGAAGTGAGAACCTCTCTATTTACCATTCAACCGCATAACCCTCCTCAGGTGGATACACTTTCCATTTCACGCCTCTTTGCGCATGCAAAAAATCCCTTAAAAACCTTTTTTCAAGAAAAAGCGGGAGTGTATCTTGAAAGATCGAAGGTAAAGCCGGTTGAGGTCGAAGAGACGCTTCTTTTAGACTCTCTTAACAGGGCGATTTTAAAAAATGAGGCCTTTGGCGCCTCTTTTTCAGAAAAACTTGGCGAGTGGAATAAACAAGAGCTTCTCCCCATCGGCGGATTTAAATCTGTCACGATTGAGAAAATTAAACAAGAATCTGAAGTTGCAGCCGAGAATATGAAACAGATGGAGATCGATCCGCAATTGTTTGAAATCTCTCTTTCCGAACGCCATCAAGAGCCAGCAGTCGACTCCTCCGGAAACTGGCTGCTCCCCCCCTTGATTGTGCAAAATATTCAATTGGTCGGTACACTTAAAAACATCTCTTCTAAAGGAATTGTCGTTCCTTTTAAAACAGGAAGAGAGGAGCATATCCGCCATTGGCCGCAAATCCTTGTTCTGGATCAACTAGTCAAGAAATACGCGCTTCCCATTGATCCTTCACTTGTTTTTATCAAAAATCAGAAAATTTTTAATTACTCTCTTGCAGACTCTTCACAGCAACTTGAAGCGTATCTCAACTACTATTTTTTAAGCCTAGAGAACTTGTCGCCATTGATTCCCGAGTGGGTGGTGTCTATACTTTTTCATTCGCCCAATCGTCTCGCAAAAAAAATTCAGAGTCAAATGGGAGGGTTAGACCCATTGTATAACGACTATGCCCGCATGCTTTTACAAAGCCGCGAGGAGACCGACGCTTTTAATATGATTGAAAACTGGAAACCATATGCGGAGAGACTGTTTTCTGAAATGCTCCCTGTATTAAAGCCGCGAGGTCAGTCATGAAGTCATTTAATGTTTTGAACGCCTCGCAATCGATTACACAAAATTGGCTACTTGAGGCTTCTGCCGGAAGCGGTAAGACATTTTCGATAGAAAATCTCTTTGTTCGATTGCTTCTTGAAAATGAAGAGACAACAGTAGAAAAAATTCTTGTTGTCACCTTCACAAGAGCTGCTGTGTCAGACTTAAAAGTGCGCATTAAAGCCAACTTAAAGAAGTATCTGACAATGATCAAAGAGAATGACCCCTCAATGCCGGATTTTTTAGTAGGTCACACAAAAGCGCAAGAGTTAATCACAAGAGCCTTGTATCGGTTTGATGATGCTCAGATCTTTACAATCCACTCGTTTTGTTCGCGAATGCTTGGACAGAGACTTTTGGAAGCTGATATCGCAATTTCTCAAACAGAAGAGGATGCGTTACTTAGCAAAGAAGAGAAAACACAAATTATCTTAGACTTTTTTAGGACTGGAATTGGACCTTCGCAATTCACCCAAGCCGAATTGAAAGTCGTTCTAGAAAATCATCAGCACTCTCTTGAAGTACTAACATCGGAAATTGAGGAGCTGATCAGTAAAGGGATCGACTTAGAGCCGGGAGCTGCTCTTGAACAAAGGCTTAAGCTCTTTTCTGCGGCCATGGGTGATTTAAAGAAGATGCACAATCTCTCTAAGGAGTCGATCTTGCAAGATTTTGAATTGTTGGTTCCTCATTTCAACAAAATTGTAGTGAATCGGAAGGTTAAACCTGAGATCAATGAGAAAATTTTGCGTTTTGCAGCCCTGTTTGAAATGGATCAATGGGGAGTGCGTGAATACGACACTTTGCTTGAAGACCAACTCATTTGGGTCTTAGCATTTGATCCAATGAACATCGCTAAAAAGGGAGCTCCTCCTCAACATCATTTAAGAGAGAAATTAATTGAGATATTACAGCCCTTATTTGTCCCTCATTTGATTTTTGCGCGGATGGCAGCGGCATGCCAAATACTTTTGAAAAAACGGATGCATGCGCAAGAAAAGTATGGCTATGACGAACTCTTACACCGAATGAATGATGCGCTTAATTCTGAGGTTTTTCAAAAATCGACACAAGAGAGCTATAGGGCCGCATTAGTTGATGAGTTTCAAGACACAGATCCGGTACAGTGGGAGATCTTTCGAAAGCTATTTACAAGTGAGAGTGGTTTCAACGGCTATTTTTATCTGGTCGGAGACCCTAAGCAGTCGATCTACGCCTTCCGGCAAGCAGATATCTACACCTACCTTGCAGCAGCCACGCACTTTAATGATCATGAAAAAGCCGGACTGAATACGAATTGGCGCTCAAGAGAGTCTCTTGTCCATGCACTCAACACACTTTTTTCAACCGAGAATTGCCCAAACCTTTTTTCGCTTCCAAGCGTAAAAAATGGCGTGACCTACCCCATGGCAATGCCCTCTCAGGGAAAGAAAGAACAATCGTTTTCGGCTGTTCACTTTAGTTTTTATCACTCAGAGAAAGGGTACCCTCTTGAGGAGTGCGAGAGCGCGGCGTTTTTCCCCTTCATGTGCAAGGAGATCATTCAACTCCATAAACAAGGGGTCTCTTTTAAGGAAATGGCCGTTCTTGTTGCCGATCGATACCAAACCGGAAGAGTCAAAAAAGCGCTATCAGCAAGCGGAATCCCATGCAAGCCACAGCGAGGGTATCCACTGACAGAGACTGCCGCCTACCACTCCCTTTGTGCCATTCTAGAGGCGATTTTACACCCAAAGGATGAGAGCCGCTTAAAAATAGCCCTTGCAAGCCCACTCATCAATTGCCCTTTTAATGAATTGATTGAGCAGAACCTTCACGCAATGCAGCTTGTCTCCAAGCTTTATGCGATTTGGCACTCTAGCGGGTTTTCTCATCTTGCGCGCGCGCTTATGCAAGCTGACTGGATAAAGGATACGCCGTTTTCCGCTCACATTTTGTCCCAAGCAGAAGGTGAAGAGCATTATCGCCAGCTACTTCAGTTGCAGGATAAGCTGCTTGAACAGGCAATGACGCCTGAAAAACTCCTCCTGTATTTATACAATTTGAGTAGAGAAAAACCTGAAGAGGCGTGTGACCCAAGCCAAGACGCTGTCAATATTTTGACCATACATTCAAGTAAAGGTCTCGAATATGAAATCGTATTTACCTTGGGTCTACTCAAAAGAACCTCGAAGCCCCCGCTTTTTGTCCCTAAACAAAATAGACTTGTTCCCGTTGCAAGTGATGAGGACGCTGCATACCTTAACTATTGTGAGGAGATCGATGCCGAGAAGATGCGGCAATTATATGTCGCCATGACGCGGGCAAAAGATCGAGTCTACTGCCAAGTGATTCTTTCTAAAGAAAAGGAGCTCAAACCGGGTAGAGCAGCTCCGATTGAGTTGTATTTAGCAAGACTTGGTCAGCCACCGGCTTCCTCAAAAGAGCTCTATTTGCGTATACAAAACGGGATTGAACAGCCGGCTCTCTCTTTTCTGGAAAAACAGAAGTGTGAGGAGATCACAGTATCGATTCTTAATAAAGAAGAGGAACCTGTTGTCCCGCTAGAGGCGCCGCCTCTTAAGCCGATCTCCTTTAAAGCTCCAGTTTTAAAAGAGTACCCCCAAATTCGAATCGACTCATTTAGCGGACTCACGGCGCAAAATAAGCATACACTTAGCTACAGTCCTCCAACAGATTTTGATGCGACTGAAAAAACGCCTCAGACGTTGCCGGCAGGACCTGAAACCGGAACGCTTTTGCATGAGATACTAGAAAAAATTCCCAATCAAATACCCAAAAAAGAGATCCCTGACTTTCTGGATGATTTTCTACTAAATACACGCTTTTTTAATTGGAAAGAGGCAATTGCCAAAGTGATTGAGCATGCACTTTTTCATCCATATTTCGATGGGTTTTCACTTGCCGATGTCTCACCGGATTGCATGCGGCCGGAATTGGAATTTTTATATCCCGATGGAAAAAATCACTATCTTAAAGGCTTTATAGACCTTCTTTTTGAGCATAAAGGAAAAATCTACTTGGTCGACTGGAAGAGCAATTGGCTTCCCGACTACCAACAATCCACTCTCGATGCCGCAATACGTTTTCATCAATACGATTTACAAGCTAAAATCTATAGCGAGGCCATTCAGCGCTATTTTCGGTTGTTTGACAAGCAGCAATTTGCCGGATCATACTACATCTTTTTGCGTGGAGAAAAAAACGGCTCTTTTCATCTTCCCTAGTCTCTGAATCGATATTTCTAACTCTCTACTCTTTTTCTTTATTTACGGGCACATTACTATATCGATAGTCTCAAAAGGTCTATATCCATGACAAACACTCCCCATGATTTCCCGTCTATTTATCAGATGGTTGAAGAGGGTCTTATTCCCTATGCTGACTATGCGCTTGTCAAACTCCTGCTCAAAGATGTTGATGATGTTGAGTCGGGACTTTTTATTTTGAAAATGATGGAAGCGCTACGCGAAGGGAATTTAAGTTATCATTCGGTCACCCCTCCTAACCTTCCTGAAAACGTGGTCACAGAGACAGAGCCGGGAGCGCCGATCCCTTCAACACCGATTTGCCGCATTGGAAATCATTTTTACTTTCAGAAATACTGGAAGCTTGAAGAGACATTTTTCTCTTGTTTTAAAGAGTTTTTCAATCAAGATCCATTGATTGGCGTTCAGCCTCCAAACCTTGATAATCTCCCGTTACTGCCCGAACAAAAGCTTGCCATTCAGCAAGGATGCGCAAGTGCCTTAACAATGATTACAGGCGGACCCGGGACGGGAAAGACCTATACTGCCGGGTGGTTAATTAGGATATTGATCGAGAGCCTTTCAAAAGAGCAAAGGGCGAACTTTAAAATTGCACTCACAGCGCCGACCGGAAAAGCGGCGACGAATTTACAGGGAAGTCTTGAAAAGGCGTTTCAAGGTCTTGATCTGCCTGATATTACAGCTAAGACCCTTCACTCTCTTTTGCATATTTCATCTTGGAGTATGAAACGCGAAAAAGAGCCGCTCCCGTATGACTTGATCCTTGTTGATGAGTGCTCGATGGTCGATGCTAAACTGATGGCAACTCTTTTTTCAGCCATCCATCCAGGTTCAAGACTCATTCTTTTAGGCGATCCGTATCAGCTCCCTCCTGTCGATGCGGGCGGATTTTTTAGGGAAATGGCAGATTTAGTCGGTTCGGAACACTCAGTTGTCCTCACATCGTCTCAACGCGTTGAGAATAGCGATCTGCTCTTATTTGCTAAAGCTGTTGCTGAAGGATCTGTAGCAGATGCGTTGAAGGCAATAGAGGTGAGCTCTCATCTTCAATTAAGTACCTTTGATCATTCTCCTGGCGATGTACAAAAAAAAGCGGTTCAATTTGCTCTTGAGAACTTTCCCTCCCCCCTCTATCTCGGCGAAGAGTCTTTGGATACCTACCTAAGTTTGGTGCAAAAGTATCGCATTTTATCCCCTCTTAGGCAGGGAACTTTAGGTGTCGAGACTATGAATAAAATGATTTATGAGCAGTTTTTAGAAATCCACTCTTCTGAGGCGTTGATGATTCCGATCATCATTTCATCCAATGACTATAAGCAAAAACTATTCAATGGAGAAGTGGGAGTTTTAGTTCAGACATCTTCCGTGGAGGATAATTTCGCATATATTAATGGAAGGAAAATTCCGGCCATTTTATTGCCTAGGTATGAGTGGGCATGGGCACTTTCGATTCATAAAAGTCAGGGTAGCGAATTTGATCATCTATTACTTCTCTTGCCTGAGGGGTCTCAAAAGTTTAGCCGAGAGCTTCTCTACACAGGAATTACGCGCGCAAAGAAATCAATTGATCTTTGGGTCTCCCCGGGTGTTTTTGAACAGGTTGTAGAAAAGCAAAGTCAGCGATCTTCGGAGATTTCCAAGAGAAGTTTGAAGTCTGTTGAGTCGGCTTAATTGCGATGTTTTGCAGATGTAAAGCCGCTTTACAATTCAGGTTGTTGTAAAGCCGCTTTACATTTCGGGTGGCTTGCTGTCTGTGACGTATCTTTGTGTCGGGTATGCAAATTGAGCGCCGTTTTTCTCGACAATCTGGATGATTTTAAGAAAAACGTCTTGTTGGATATCGCGCCATTTCCCCCAGTTTGTTGTTTTGGTAAAAGCGTAGATCTCTATCTCAAGGCCGCTTTGTGTGAAAGAGAGGAAATTGACAAATAGAAATTGATTAAGGTCAATTTCGCGATGCTGCTTCAACATCTCTTTGATCTCATTTACGATTGTTCCGATCTTGTTTGAGTCTTCATATCGCAAGTTAAAGGACTCTTTAATTCGGCGGTTGTACATGCGTCCCGGATTTTCGATAATGGCATCATTAATCATTGCGTTTGGGATAAAGGTGGGTCTTCTGGCAAAGGTGCGGATCTTTGTCATGTACCAGCCGATATGTTCAACAACCCCTTCGAAGGATTTGTTTGGGGACATGATCCAGTCGCCAATGGCAAAGGGCCTGTTGACGTGAATCATAATTCCTCCGAGTAGATTAGAAACTATGGGCGCACCTGCCCAACCGATGGCAAGGCCTCCAATTCCTCCAAATGCAAGTAGGGCTGTGGGTTGGATGTCGAAAATATCCAATACCATAAGACCGGCAATGGTGAAGATGAAGATCGATAAGACTTTGCTTAATCCAAGAACTAATGCATTTTCATCTGCTCGGGAAGGTTGAGATGCGATGCGTCTTCTGTAATTGATTTGGTAGATGTTTTTCCATCTTAAAACAATCCATGAAGTTGTAGAGACTAAAAAGATGCTGCGGAGTTTAGATAGAGTTCCAGGAGGAAAGCAGATGTTGTCACCTGTTGTCAAGATGATCTCGACGATCACAATGGCGCCGTAAATAGCGATGATCCAAGGGAGCGGTTTTTGCGCTGCTGTAGCAAAGGTCAAAAGGCTGTCGGGAACCTTTTCGTTTTTAGATAATTTTTCTAAGATTTTCCTAGAGCCCCATGATAAACCTAAAGTTAAAGTCAGTATTGCACTGAGTTGTACAAATAATTCTCGATTCCAACCTGTAAACAGTCCTTCCATCATACTATCCAAAATGTTATTAAGTTACTTATTATCTATCAATTCCGTATTGAATGCAAATGACTGGATACGTCTAAAATAACAAAAAAAAATGGTGCAAATTTTGTTTGAACTAGGGGCGCCTTCATAATTTCTTTGCTCAAAAGTCCCTAATCACTCAAAATTGTATTTTTTTTAATAGGAGTTAAAAATGAAAAAGTTGTTGTTAATATTATTATTAGTTTTTTCGCTGCAGACAGTCAGTGGTGTTATTGTAGAATCGGGTCGGTTTTCAGATCTCTTGGATTATCTTAAGGAAGATACCTGGGTAATATTAGATATTGATAATACACTTATTGAACCCATACAGACTCTTGGATCCGACCAATGGTTCAGATATAGAATTAAGTGGTACAAAGAGCAAGGGTATGACGATCACAACAGTTTGTTAAAGGCTCTTGATGAGTGGCAGGCTGTTCAATTTATTACAAAGGTTAAATTAGTAGAAAATGAGACCCCGCAAGTGATCCGCTCGCTTCAAGACGAGGGGCGCTCTGTTATGGGGCTTACAAGCCGAGGGCTTGCTCTTGCCACTCGAACAGTTGAGCAGTTAGCTTCGGTTAATATCGATCTTTCAAGAGCCACATTTTCAGATCGCGATCTTTTGTTTTTCAATCCTAGGGGGATCTTGTATCGAAAAGGCGTTCTTTTCTGTGCCGGCACTCACAAGGGCGAGGCGTTTCATAAAATGTTAGATCTATCTCAAGTGAAGCCAAACTCTGTACTGTTTATCGATGATCGCCCTTCAGACCTTAAGTCTGTTGAAGAGGTGTGTGAAAGAGAAGGGATTGAATTTATCGGTCTTCGTTACGGTTTTGTTGATCAAAAGGTTGAAGATTTTGATTATCGGGTAACAAATATACAATTTGATCAAATGGTAAATATTATTTCAGATGAGGCTGCAAAGCGGATATTGAATAGTAATAAATAAATTGATACAGTGCGGTATATATGAAGACTGTTACACTATCTGCAAAAAAATACCGCGCTGTCATTTTCGACCTCGATGGGGTGGTCACCAAAACTGCTGACGTTCATGCGAGAGCTTGGAAGCGTCTTTTCGATCAATTTTTAAAAGAAAGATCAGAAGAATTCAACGAACCATTTATCCCTTTTGCTGAAGAAAAGGACTATCTTAGCTATGTGGATGGCAAGCCTCGAGCCGAGGGAGTTAAAAGCTTCCTTGAATCTAGAGGGATTGAACTGCCTCTTGGCTCTCCCGATGATTCTCCTGATAAACAAACGGTTTGGGGACTCGGCAATAAAAAAAATCAATTCTTTGTCGAAGAGCTAGAGACCCGCGGAGTCGAAGCATTTCCCTCTACCCTGCAACTGATCCATGAGCTGCGGGAGGAAGGGATTAAAGTTGGCATCATTTCCTCTAGTAAAAATTGCCTTCCTATCCTTAAGAAACTTGATATCGTAGATCTGTTCGATACAAAAATCGATGGCGTAGATCAAGAGAAAGAAGGGATCACAGGTAAGCCGGCGCCCGACGTTTTCTTGGAGGCTGCCAAGCGCCTTGGCGCAAATGCCTCAAATTCGGTTGTGATTGAGGATGCCATTTCTGGGGTGCAGGCAGGCGCTGCAGGACATTTTTCTCTTGTCATTGGGGTTGATCGACAGAATCAAACGGAAGCTTTGCGAAAAGAAGGCGCTGATGTTGTCGTTAAAGATCTTGGTGAGGTGTCGCTTGAAAAGCGGCTAAGGCCTAAAAATGCAATTGAGGTCGAAGATGAGCTTAAAGAGAAGTTGCAAGGGAAAAAGCCGGCCTTTTTTCTCGATTATGACGGGACGCTGACCCCAATTGTCGCTCATGCTGACCAGGCCGTTCTTTCCGATAAAATGAAAAGAGCGTTGATCGATCTCAAAAAACACTTCGTTGTTGCAGTTATAAGTGGACGAGATCTTGGCGATGTTAAAAAAAGAGTCGGTATCGAGGGGATTTTCTATGCAGGAAGCCACGGGTTTGATATCGAAGGCCCATCAAAGCGTTATGAAAATAGAGAGGTTGAACAGTTTATCGATTCCTTAAATCAGGCGGAAAAGGAATTGAAGGAGCATCTTAAAGAGATCGACGGCGCTTGGGTGGAAAGAAAAAAATACAGTCTGGCGGTTCACTTTCGACAAGTAGAATCTTCTAAAGAAAAAGAGGTCGAACGCGTTTTAGATCAAGTCCACGCGCAGTTTCCGGACCTTCGTAAAACATTTGGTAAGAAAGTGTTTGAGCTGCAGCCTAATTTCCCATGGGATAAGGGAAAGGCTCTTGACTGGCTGGTAAAGGCACTTGAGATTGATGAAAAGGCCATTATCCCGGTTTATCTTGGTGATGATGTGACAGATGAGGATGCGTTTGCAGCTCTTGAAGATCGAGGGATCGGGATTGCCGTTCATGATGAATCCAAAGCGACTTTAGCAAGTTACGTGCTAAAAAGCCCCGATGAGGTGATGCGATTTTTACAAAAGGTAGTTGAGGATCAGTTGTGAAAAATAAGGCCGATTGGATCTTTTCATATCATCATTTCGACCAAGAGAATGAAAAACTACGTGAGGCTCTTTTTACTTTAGGGAATGGTTTTTTTGCGACAAGAGGGGCTGCTGTAGAATCGGATGCGAATGACATTCATTACCCCGGGACCTATATCGCAGGCGGCTATAATCGACTTCCCACAGAAGTTTCCGGAAGAATTGTCGAGAATGAAGATCTTGTGAATTTCCCCAATTGGCTTCCCATTCGATACCGGATCGGAGAGAATGATTGGTTTCAACTGAAACGAGATGAAATCCTTGAATACAGCCAAGAGCTTCATTTAAAAGAGGGTTTGTATAGTCGCAAAATGCGTGTACGCGATGCGCATGGAAACGAATCTTTGATCCAAGAGACGCGCTTTATTCATATCAAAAAGCAGCATTTAGGAGCGATTAAATGGAAGCTGACTCCCTTGAACTGGTCAGGCCGTATTGAACTGCTTTCCGCCTTGGACGGGACAGTTAAAAATGAGGGTGTGGCTCGGTATCGAGAGCTTAATCACCAGCATTTAAAGCCACTTGAAACAAGTGCATTTGAAAAAGACTGCATCTACTTAAAAGTTGAGACGGTGCAGTCTGAACTCAGAGTGGCTTTGGCTGCAAGAACAAAAGTGGAGATGGAAGGCGGGGCGAATGATCTCTCTGTTCAGTCAATTGAGAGGCCTGGTTATGTGGCTCAAAGTATGGCGCTTGAGGCAAAAGAGGGAAAAACAATTACTATAGAAAAGATTGTATCGCTTTACACCTCAAGAGACCATGCCATTTCAGAGTGCGGGGAAGAGGCAAGAGATGCTGTTTTAAAGGCAGCAAGTTTCGATCAGTTGCTAAAGTCCCACTGCCGCGTATGGTCTGTTCTTTGGAAAGAATTTGGAATCGAAATGAAGATAGAGGATGAGGGAACAGAATTGAGCCCTCTTTTAATCTTGCGGCTGCATATTTTTCACCTTCTGCAAACCACTTCCCTAAATACTACAGATATTGACGTCGGAGTTCCGGCACGTGGATGGCATGGAGAGGCGTATCGGGGGCATATTTTTTGGGATGAGCTTTTTATTTTTCCAACTCTCAATTTCAGATTACCAAAGATCACAGCTTCGCTTTTAAAATACCGACAGAGACGGTTGCCAAAAGCGCGGCAGTTGGCAAAAGAAAGCGGATTTAATGGCGCGATGTATCCCTGGCAAAGCGGAAGCAATGGAAAGGAGGAGAGTCAAATTCTTCACCTAAACCCAAAATCGGGTCGATGGCTCCCCGATAACTCGCATTTACAGCGTCACGTGAACTTGGCGATCGCGTATAATTTTCTGCGCTACTTTGATGTTACCGGTGATTTTGAGTTTCTGCATAGCTTTGGCATGGAAGTGATCTTGGATATCACGCGTTTTTGGGCAAGCATTGCCACTTATAACAAGGATTTAGATCGATATGAAATTTTAGGGGTCATGGGCCCGGATGAGTATCATGATTCATATCCGGACTCAAGTGAGCCCGGACTGAACAATAACGCGTATACTAATGTGCTTGCCTCTTGGCTTTTGAATCGTACAACGGAGCTTTTGAGAACGCTTCCTGAAGATCACTACAAAGAAATTGTTGAGATCTTCGGAATCGATGACGCGGAGTTAGAAAAATGGAAAGAGATCAGCCAAAAACTGCGTCTTACTTTTCATGAAGATGGGGTGATCAATCAGTTTGAGGGGTTTGATAAGCTTAAAGAGTTTCCGATGGAGGAGTACCGGGAAAAGTATGGTGAATCTTTACGGCTGGATCGCATTTTAGAAGCAGAAGGTGACAGCCCTAATCATTACCAGGTGACAAAGCAAGCGGATCTATTGATGCTGTTTTATCTTTTCTCTAGCAAAGAGCTTGAGAAAACCTTTGAAAGGATGGGCTACGCATTTAAACCTGAGATGATTAAGAAAAACATCTATTACTATTTAAGTCGCACAGCTCACGGGTCCACACTCAGTCAAATCGTGCATTGTTGGATTCTTTCCAGATTAGATCGCCCGAAGTCATGGGATCTTTTTCTTCTCTCTTTAAAAAGCGACGTTTTGGATGTTCAGGGTGGAACGACTGCAGAGGGAATACATTTAGGCGCGATGGCTGGCACTGTGGACTTGATTCAGAGGTGCTATCCGGGCATTGAGATTCGAGAGAATGTTTTATGGTTTAACCCCTCCCTGCCTGCTCAGTTGAAATATCTGAAGTTTTATATACATTACCGCGGTCACTCCTTACAAGTAGAAATGGACCACGAGAAGCTGACATTGAGAACAAAACATAGTATGGCAAAAATGATTAAAATTGGGATGAACAATGATGTTCATGAAATGGTTGCCGGAGAAGTCCTTAGCTTCCCAATCCCAAGTTCTAACGTCTGAAAGAGAGGAAAAACCGAATTTTTTGGATCTTCCCCTACCAAATAATAGAGCAATCTCTTAGTATCAAGCTTTACTTAGGATCAGACATGAGAAAGCTTGTTCCATTACTAACGCTTGCAAGTTGCGCCCTATTTTCCGGATGCGGCGGTCCCCCGCCTCCTCCGTATAATGCCGTCAACGTCACAGAAGTGTCTCGACTTGTTAATATTTATGCTGTGAAGTTGAAGTATGAGAAAGGGTTGAAACTGACGGACTCTGTTGTCTATCATGATTGGAGGCTGAATCGCGTACGACTTGATTTCACCACTATGAATATTATGGATCTTTGCGAGGCAAGAGAGCTTCTTGTCGATCTTGTAGAGGGTCTTTTAGAGCGGCTAAATGACAACAGCATTATCGCTATGGATGCAGCTTCACGTCCGATGACAAATTGCGATTTAGAAATTTATATTAATTTTGAAAGTTTTTTTGTTGAATATGTCGACCCTACGTATACCGGTATCATCTGCATGAAAGATGGAATTGTCAAATTTACCACAGGTGAAGGTCGAATTTCCGATCCTTCTCGCTGGAAAGAGCGCATGGAATACTATTGGCAAACGCGTAATTTCGTGAATTTTACTCGAATTGGAGAGATTCTCTACGGACCGGAAGAGGAAATTGCAGTGCCCGGTGCTCTTGAAGACCTACAAATTCATTTTTAAATGTCAGCAATCCCTCATTTAGCGGCCAATATCCAAAGCATTCATTGCGCGCTACTCCGGTCCGATATGCCGGAACTTGTTGCGAATTGGCAAGGAACTCACCTGTATGACGCAAAGTCTTTTCAGGGAAGATTATGGCGTATCATTCACACTCTCTTAAGTCCTTTTACACAGCCGGGCCTGCATGAAAGGCATCTCAGGCAAGCGCTAGAAAAGACAGAAGACATTTTTAAAAAGGAACTTCCGGAGTTAATTCAAGTGGCTAAGTTGATATCCATAGGCGATATGGATATTGGCGATGTCAATCGGCGCAGGTTTTGCCATGCGATATATCAACTAGGCTCTTTTTTAAAAGATCGACCCGTTCTAGACGAGAAGCTTGAGCGTCTCTGCAATCGGAGTTCCCCTTCTCTATACATTGAAGAAGAAGACCTTTTGTATCTTGAAGAGGCAAAACAATTCGTGCGGTATGAAAATGCGACACACCAAAAATTACCACACATGCTACTTAGACGTTTATCTAGAGGATTTCAGGTAGACATGAGAGATCTTGTCACTTTTGTGGTTGTACTCAATCAAGAAGGAGGCTTAACTCCCTCTCTATTTAGCTCTATACTTGATTCACTTGGAATAAATACTCAAACGCTCATTATAAGACTGAAAGAGCATGGACTTAAACTGATCGAGCAAGAAGATCAAGAATTTATCCGTTGGCAACAAAAACTTGTAAAGGGAGATCTGATTCGTTGGGCTGGACGCGAATTTCGATTCACCGGAGAGCGTTATGAAACCTATCTTGGTGATGAACGATTTACTCTATTTTCTGTAGAAGGTGAAGATTTTCAGATCGTGATGGGAAAAAACCCCTTCTATCACTGGATTTTCTGGGAAGCACTCTCCAATGAGAATAACGAAAAAAATCACTATCTTCCGACTCCTATGGGCCCGGATAGGTCTTGCGTGAAGAAATTGATCCCGATCTCTCATTGGACAACTCTAGAGGGAGCGATTAGAAAATCTCTCATTGTACAGATCGAGCGATGGATCGTTTGGCTCGGGTACTTCCAAAATGATGCTCCAAGAGACTTTTCTCATGAAAAACTCTTTTTTTCTTTAGATGGATCCCTCAGCTATCTTGGTCAATCCTCAGAATCGTTAAGAGATAGAGAACAAACGTATCGCAAAATGCAATCATTTGTCGAAAGTATCAAAGATGAGAGAGAGGTCTCACTTTCTCGTATGTGGGAAAATCATGCAAAGTTTGTAAATGCAGTCGATGTACGAGGGCAGTTTCTTGAGTCTAATTCCGGAGCTCCCTCAGGACTCTACTCGCGCCCGGATTGAAAGCTTGAATCCTCCTTATTTTAATAAATAAAAAATATGTGGTAGATTGAAAAAATGGATTTAAATCAGTTTTTTGATCAACCGGTATTGGCAAGCTTTATTAATGGAAAGTGCCAACTTACATCCGATAATCCAAGAGAACCTCTTATCAGCCAGGTAAAAAAAACGGCTTGGCGTGAAATCATCCCTGCCACAAAAAATGATGTGGAAAATGCAATTACGTCAGCCGCTTGCGGCTGGAGCGTTTCAGCCCAGATGCGCTCTTTGGTACTGCAGAAAATTGCGCACATGCTTTTAGAGCATCAGAGCCTCTTTGCAAAAATAATGGCTCATGAGATGGGGAAGACGATCCTTGAAGGAGAGGGCGAAATTCAGTATTCTGCTGATTACTTTAATTGGTTTGCCGGAGAGGCAAAAAGAGTCTACGGAACAATTATCCCATCCCAGTTTTCAAATAAGCGTCTTTCGATCCAGTATGAACCCATTGGCGTCTGTGGGATGATAACACCGTGGAATTTTCCTGTTGCAATGGGAGCGCGCAAAGTGGCAGCAGCTCTTGCCGCCGGCTGCACGGTTGTTGTTAAGCCAAGCACTGAAACCCCGATCTCTATGCTTCTACTTGCGCATATAGCGAAACTGTGTGGAGTTCCGGATGGAGTATTTAATGTCATTGTAGGTGATCCTAAGGAAATAGGAGAGGCATTTCTTCGCTCACCTCTTGTTAAAAAAATCTCTTTTACAGGAAGCACTGAGGTCGGAAAACGACTCTATAGAGAATCTGCTGAAACGATGAAAAGGCTCACATTAGAGCTTGGAGGACATGCTCCACTCCTTGTGTTTGAGGATGCAGACCTTGACCATGCGCTGCAGCAATCAATTCAAGCGAAATTTCGCAATAATGGTCAAACATGCATCTGTCCGAACCGCTTTCTTATTCATCATTCCCTCTACCCCTCTTTTGTCCAAAAATTTAAGGACGCCGTTTCTAAGCTAAAAATCGGCTCACCTCTTGATCCTGAAAATGATCTTAGCAATATCCTCCACCCCACTGCTGCAGAAAAAGTTGAAAGGCACTTGAAAGATGCAAAAGAAAAAGGGGCGGAAGTCTTTCATTTTGGCAAGCAACCGTATCACCCGGCAGTTGTTTGTGGTGTGACCCCAGATATGCTGCTTTGGCGTGAGGAGACCTTTGGGCCGGTGGCCAGCATAACATCTTGCTCCTCTCATGAAGAGATGATTGCGCTTGCCAATGACACTTTATACGGTCTGGCTGCTTACCTCTTTACGCAAGATATCACTCGCGCACAGCAAGCAGCAGAGGCCCTTGACTATGGGATCATTGGAATAAATGATGGGCTTCCTTCCACTCATCAAGCCTCCTTTGGTGGGCGGAAACAGTCGGGGTTTGGTAGGGAGGGGGGGCCGACGGGGATCTATGAATATCTTCAGGAAAAATACATATCTGAGCTCTTTCCTTAGGATTCTCTTCGGAGGGTAAGGAGTTAACTGCGACTCTTACTCTATCAATTTCCTCAATACTCTGATCAAATGTTGGGAAGAATCTATAGTAGTTCGCAAGCAATTCTTTATAAAATTTTTTGAAATTTTTAGATTCCTTTCGTTTTTCTTGAGCATAAGCGTAGAATTTTTGATCACACTCAAGAATTTGCATAAAGCATTTATATGCCCACCGAATGACAATTCGATCATGAGATGAAGAGGCAGACCTTAAGCTGCAATCCAATATACTAGGTCCAAATGTATTAAATTCATGAACAGTTGGAGTTTTAATATATATAATATCAAACGGTCTTCCAAGAATTTTAGAGGCAAGAGAAACCCAAAATCCAACAATATCGGAAGCAGGGGTAAGAACCCCGGCTATCCTTCCTAATTTGTCCCAGAATGCATAGTGATTGTTTTTACCGAATTTTGATGAAAGATGAAACGGAGAGGCTAAATCAAAATCTCCTAAGCGCGGCTTAAAAATAGGTTCACCTTTACAACTCAACTCTTTAGTTAAAAAAATGTTGGAACTTTTAATATCCCCATGCTTCGTCCATGTGCTGTGTAAGTTCTTGAGCTCAGTTGCCAGACTATGAAAAATATGGATGATCTCAGAAGGTGGGAGCGAGAGTTGATCAAGACAGAGGTCAAATTTCTTTTGCTCTGTGTAAAGAGCACAATGTCTTCCGGTGAATGCTCTCGGTAAACTATACTCTGAGGCGTCTTCAAAATTTAGATAAAAGAGTCGTTCGATCTCAATCCCATTAATAATCTTCGTTTGTTGTGAATCATATTTACTTTTTGTAAGAACCGTATTTTGGATAGTGATTTTTCGTTCTTTTAACGAAATTGTCATAGACAATGAGTCCCAAACCTGTTTGTAGCTCCCTGAAGCGATGAATCCTTTTGAAATAATAACCCTATAAACAGAGGATGCGCACTCTTCAATGACAATGTCTTGTGAATTGTCATTAGTCTCAGTTTGGATTTCACCATTTAAAATAGAAAAGAATACGCGCTTGAGAAAGGGTAAAATCGGGTCATTGATTTTATTGAAGATCAATTGACTTAAATTTAATGCAAAAGGGGGTTCAAAAACATCTTGTATGTTTTTAAAAATTTCACTCACAGTAATCTGAATCTGCTTGTCTTGCTCTTGGAATAATGGGAAATGTAAACAGGACTTTTCTTCGTCTTCTAAAAATATAGGATTAAAAAGCAGGTGATTTTCGAGCAAATTCATCATGTTACTAATACTTCCTTGAAAGGAATATTATTTTGTTTTTAATATTTTAATTAGATCTAATATTATAGTTAAAAAATTAAATTGTTGCAAGTGGATATAAATTTATGATATTCAAAATTATTTAAATTTAAGAACAGTATCAATTTCTGAATGAAGATCACTCATTGTTGGATAGAATTTTGGATAATTTCTTAAAAGCACCGCATGGAATTTATATATTGAAAATCCAGGCTCCTCGTAATTATTTTCATATAGACATTTCGCATAATCAAAAAATTGTTGATCAGATCTGATGATATTAATCAGTTGATTATTTGCAAATAATACAACTATTCTATCTATCATACTATTCTGTTGAGCAAGCGATTCTCTAAGAATGAGTTTATTATTTTTTTTCAGATCCTCTAAAATAGGATTTTCCCAATACTGCTCTTGAAAAGGTCTTCCCAGAATAATTTCAGCAAGGCAGATAACGAAGGCAAAGATATCGGTTGTAGGAAGTGGAAATTTATTCCGTCTCAAACTATCCCAGTAAGGGTATTCATTGCCGATCATACTATCAAAATCCCACAATTGACTTAAGTTGACAGCAAGATCCCAGTCCCCAATATGCACATCAGATCTACCCTTTTTAAGGCGCAGGAAAATATTTGTGTTTTTTATATCGCAGTGGACAATGTTTTCTTTATGTAGCTTGTCGATATGAAGAGCTAGCTTTGAAAAAAAAGGAAGAAAATCCTTAGGTCTTAGAAAATTTGAGATCTCCATTAACGTTTTGTCAAACCGCTCTTGCTCTGTATAGAGGTATTCATTCTCATTATCCCAAAAAACAGACGGCTGAATAGAGGAGGTCTTTTCATAGAACTTTCGCTCCAGTCTAATTCCCTCAATGACAGTCTCTGAGTCATCTTCATTATCAAATGTTTTTGTGAGTGCAATCGGATAGGCTTTAATGGCTCTAGAGCTGATAAATAGGCAATGAGCAGCCCATACCTTCTTATAAGAGCCGGCCCCAAGAATTTTTTGACTTGAAATGATGACTTTAATCGTTTCTCGATCCATTCGCATTAAAACCATATCATTTGAGTCCATGTCGACAGCAAACTGTAAAGCCTGGTTTTTAAACGGAAAGATTTCTCGTTTGTTACCATCATATTGCTCTATGACTTTAGAGACTACGTTGCACATGTAAAATAGGCGGTCTCGATTAAATGCAGGGTCAGAAATGGCTGAAAATATTTCCGACGCACTTTTTGTGATTTTATGTTCTAAGGGGTTTCTAAAGGCGATTTCAATTGAAGGTTGAATAGCTAAAATGGGATTGTTAAAAATCATTTTTTAATTGTTTTTTTATCCTTTTTAAAATCAAATATATACGAATTAGATAGTGTAAAATCTTTTTTTTGTATCCATTTTTTTATATTTTTTTATTCAAAAATCACCCTATAGTCTGAGCTCATTAATTAAGTCGGCCTTGAATCTTCATGTTCGGCATATGCATAAATGGAGAGCTCAGGCACATGTTACAACCCGTTTTTCTTTTTCTTCTTTTTCTTTTTCTTCCTCTTTTTTCCGAAGAAAACCCCATCGATCTTACTCCCAATAATCAAGAGATCGGAATAGTCGCAGGCTGCGTCAATGTGATCGGAAAAGAATTTTTTCAAGTCCATGAAGCAATTCACATCGACGGGCCCGACCCTCTCACGTTTCCATTAATTTATGGCAGCAGCAACAATATCAGAGGAAAAGAGTTTGGAATGGGATATTTGAATGGGCTACGTCACCATTATGAGGCTAATCACACAAAAAACGCGGGTGAAGGTAGCACTTTTTATCAAGATGGAAACCGGTTTTGGTGGGATTTGCATAAAAAAGACGGCAAATGGTTTTCAAATATTAAAGTAGATAAGACTAATACAGCTTACACGAATTTACACGCAATCAAGTCTAATAAAAACACCTCTCCAAGACAAATGAAGGCGGAATATTTGAGGGATAAATATTATTATAAGGTGACTTTACCTGATGGGACAATACAATATTTTACACCTAAGATTTTTCCACGCAAGAATTTTATCGAATCTTTAATTGATATATTTGATGACCAAAACGGACTAGATCGGTACTTTTTAAGACACGAGATACTTCCTTCAGGGAACCACAGGTATTATTCTTATGACATAGATACAGATAACTACTCTCTCGCTCGAGTCTCAACACGAAATAGTGATAACTCATTATTACTTAATCATATCACCTTTGATGAATCAAGTAAAAAAGTCACTTTAAATGGAAGCAACGGACAGTTTTTTGAGTGTGTGAAGAAAGATGTGATCGGCTGGAAGAAGGGAGGAAACTGGACGTATTGTAGGTATCAAACAGTTTTGGACTCCTTTAAATCCTCTCATCTTCCTAAAATAAAATTTAAATACAAAACAGTCACCCATCAAAATAATGAATTCCGAATGGAAGATGTCATCCACCCTTCGGGATATCGACTGAATGTTGACTATCGATATGGAAAAGTTAAAACCTTAGCCGCTCCTATTGGGTACGATGGGGAGTCACATGTCATGTATCGATTTAATTATGTTTCCGAGTGGGTAGAAAATGATAATAAGTACATCTATCGTGCAGAAGTGACCGATACATATGGTTATCAAAAAAATTACCATCACAAGGATAACCGTGTCTATAAAGTTGAAGATCCAGGCTATAGAAGTGATAATTATCAATGGGATGAATACGGAAAGCTTCTGAAATATACGTTAAGGGGAGAGAAACATGCGCTTTTAGAAAATCGCTTTGTTTATGATGCACGCGGAAATCCCGTACGAAAAATTTTGCTGGGGAATTTAACAGGGAACCGTCCAAACGCACTTGCGAAGGGCTTAAAAAATGTTGAACAAGCTCAGATACTCTGCAGCTATTCTAATGACCGTTTTAATAATTTAATTAAAGAGGTGCTACAAAACGGAACAGAGGTGCACTACACCTATGTACCGGATACCAATCTAATACGGTCTAAGCTTACCATTTCCGGTGGAGTGGTTCAGCTGCGTGAATTTTTCACTTACGACAAAAATGCAATCTGCATCAAACATATCAAAGATGACGGTAGCGGAAAATCTGAAAGCGACCTTCAGAATATTACCTATAGACGCATCACAGAAATTACGCCTCAAATTGATAGAAAAATTCCTGGTTTCATCTTGCCTGCAATCAAAGAAGAGAAGTATCTAGATCCCCTCTCTCAACAAGAGCATCTCTTAAGTCGAGAAGAATATTATTATATCAAAGGCGGTCTTCTTTCTGAGACGCATGTCTATGATGCGGATCTAAATCTGCAATATATACTAACGAAAGCATACGGCACTAAAAGGCGCGTAATCATGGAGACAAATGCGCTTGGTGAAAAGGTTCGGTATGGGTACGACAATGAAAATCAGAAAGTTCGAGAAGAGAAGATCGGAAGCGGGAAAGTCAAAAGATTTAAATATGACTGTTGTAAACGGCTCATACAGGAAATAGAGTCGCATCAAGCAGATCGAAGCACTCTAGTCACATCCCACTCCTATGATCGCATGTCAAGACGCACCAAAACAGTCGATCCATACGGCCAAGCGAGCTATTTTCGCTATGACAATTATAGCCGCTTAATTAAAGAAGTTTATAATGGTTATTTTGAGAACGGACCCAAAACTAAGTTCAAAGACGGCAAATATTATAGTTTCCCAATTTTATGTGGATCTACCATTGAGAGAAAGTATAATTGCCAAGACCAAGTCACTGAAATTAAAGATCCCAATGGAAATATCAAGACAATTTCCTATAATATCAGAAAAAAACCGACAAAGATTGTTTTCCCCGACCAAACCGTTGAGAGCTACGTCTACTCTTTATCTGGAAATCTTGTAAAAAAAGTCGAAAGAGACGGCAGTTATCAGCTTTACACCTACGATTACCTTGATCGCGCCTTAACAGAAGAGACCTACTCAAAAGAAGGAGAAAATCTCCGATCCCTACAAAACGTCTATAAGGGAGACTATCTAGTCCAGTCTATCGACTTTAATGGAAATGTCACCGAATACGGATATGACGGCGCGGGGCGTAAAGTCTTTGAGGAGCTAAATGGAAACCGCATATGTTTTGAGTACGACGCCCTCGGCAGACAGCACAAAACAATTTACGACACCTATTGTGAAATTCAAGAGTTTGATCTTTTAAATCGTGTAGTTGAAGTAAGAGTGGAATCTCTTGAGGGTGAGCTCTTTTCCAAGGTGCAATACCTTTACGATATCAATGGTAACCGCACCCATGTAAGAACCTTTACAGACGCGGTAAGTTTTGCTGAAGAGGTCACAATCTACAACTCTCAGTCACTGCCCATTCTCTTCATCGATACTGCCGGAAATGAGACCCATTATACTTACTCTCAGACAGATCATTTAGAGAAGATCACCGTTGATGCGAAAGGGAAACAGACCATTGAAGTCTTCGATAACGACTCAAATCTTATCAAAGTTGAAGAAAAGGACATTCAAGGCAATACAATCTCCTTGGTAGAGTCCACCTTCGACCGAGTGGGTAACAAGACAAAAGAGTTGCATTACCTTTACAAAGGTGATCTCTTAGACGGCACGTATCTGATTGAGTGGACCTATAACTCGATGAATGATCTACTTTCTATGTGTGAACAGCAAAAGAAATACACCAGCTATTCCTATCAAAAGGGTCGGTTAGATACAGTGACCAAGCCAAACGGCACCGTACTTACATACTCATACGATAGTCTAGGAAGGCAAAGCGCCCTTCAGTCATCCGATGGAACCGTTCACTATAGTTATACTTATGACAAAAATAATAACTTGCTCTCGTCTAAAGACCATGTTCACGGAATGGACTTTACGCGCACTTATGACAATTTCAATCAGGTCATCGAAGAGCACATGGATGAGCGGAGCTCAGTGTATGAATACGATTTAATTGGACGCCCTGTCAAATGGAGCAATTCGACAATTGGGTCTATACGATATAACTTCGGTTCATATCGCCTCGACTCTATTAGTCGTTACAGTCCCGAGGGTGATCTTTTATACACTCATCAGTATCTTGAAAAGGATTTAACCGGCCGGGCTCTTTCCGCGCAAATGATACAAAATGCAGGAAAGATCTCATATGAATATGATGAAGCTCTCCGTCCTCAATTAATTGCGACCGAGCATTTTGAACAACGCTTTGAGCCGGACTCTTTTGATGTGTACAATCAGCTTGTACACTACACAACAAGAGATCCTCTTGGTACCTTCACTCCCAATTTCGCATACGATGAGCTCTGTCAAATCACCTATGAACAAGGAGTTGAAGAGCATACCTACACTCACGACTCGCTTTCTAATCGCCGTTCTCAAAATAGCCAAGAGAATACTGTAAACGATTTAAATCAAGTCACAAGCGATGGCTCTAATGACTATCTCTACGATACATCCGGAAATCTCATCCAGATCAATGAAACAGTGCTTGTTTACGATGCATTAGATCGCTTGATTCAATACGATGAGATTTGCTATCGGTATGACTCCGAGAATCGCAGACGAAAGAAAATTACCTCGGATGAAGAGATTACATATCTTTATCAAAACAGCCGAGAAATCGGTGCTCTGAACGCAGATAACCAACTAATTGAATTTAGAACACTTGGACGCGGCATTCAAGGTGATGTCGGTGCTGCCATAGCTATCGAGGTAAATGGTCAAGCGTATGCTCCAGTTCATGACCATAGAGGGAATATCTGTCTCCTTCTTGACCCCATAACCTCCCTGCCAGTTGAGACCTACCGTTATACAGCCTTCGGGGAGGAGCAAGCTCCAAGTCCCGCCCTCTCACCTTGGCGGTTTTCCAGCAAGCGTAAAGATCACGGTCTTATATATTTTGGGCAGCGTTACTACTCGCCATCACTTGGCCGCTTTATTAGCGCAGACCCCTCCGGATTTTCCGACGGCCCGAACCTCTATGCTTATGTGTCCAACAACCCGATGGTGCTTATCGATCCTGAGGGACTCAATGCGTTTGAGTGGTTTGGTTATGAAACTTTTATGAATGGTTACATGCGTGGATCACATGTTTTTTATAGTATTGATGATGAACCACTGAATTATGAAAATCGTTCAGGATCAGAAACAGTTGGGTCAGAATATGACCCCTATACAACTGTTTTTTTTGCAAATGGTATGAAGAATACTCGTGATGAAGCTAGAAGTCATGCTGAATATTTATCAGAACAGTTGGGGAATGTTCAAGTAAACTTATGTTATAATCCCACCTTTGGTACTATTGTTCCTGATGTTTTTGAATCCTTTCTTGGATACATGGGAGTAGCGACAACTCCCGTGAAGATGATAAGGGAAGATTGGGACACACATTTTGAAAATAAAGAAGGACCTGCAATTACTTATTGTACAAGTCAAGGCTCCATAAATGTTAATAATGCTTTAAAGGATTATCCGGAAGATCGTAGGCAAAGAATTTTTGTGTACGCTGTAGCAAATGCAGACTATATAGATGAGAAGTTATGTGCAGAAGCAAGACATGTTAATTCTAGAGATCCCGTCCCTTGGATCAGATTTAATAAAAGATTATCCGGAGGCTATAACATAGAAAGTCTTGAGCCTCATCCAGAAGCACCTTTATTTGACCATTCTTTTTCTAGTCCAACTTATACGAATGGAATTAAATATTTTTATGAAAACGTTAAAAACAAACATCCTCACTATGGTAGGTGAATAGAGTTATGAGATTGGTACTTATATTATTTTTGGTTTTTTTGAGTTCATGTCAATTTCAAAAAAAAAACAAAAGAACATTATATTCTTCGATAGATACATTTGTGGCACGTTTATCAGAAATGCATTGTCTTCA
>JBBDJA010000032.1:53980-56409 GCA_040880105.1 Waddliaceae bacterium
CTACGAAGAAGCTTTTAAAAAAGCGCAGGAGTATCTGAAGAGTCATGACTTGCAATCGGAGTTTTCAAGATAAATAGGAATTCATCCTTTTCATATAGATTAAAACATCAGTCCCTTAATTGCTTGACTGTTATTAAAAATGGATTACCAGTGTCTGAGATATGAGAATGATACTTATATTATTTTTGGTTTTTTTGAGTTCATGTCAATTTCAAGAGAAAGGAAAAAAAGAACTATATTCTTCGATAGATTCATTTGTGGCTCGTTTATCAGAAACGCATTATGTCCACCTAACTGCAGTAGAACGATCGGGAGATGAAAATTTTTTTCGATCTGTTGGATTTATGTTACAGATGTGTGGTCCTATCAACAAAGATAGAGGCCGTTATTTAGTGACTGATTTTACAGAAAAATTCGTAGATCACTTAAATTCAGATCAAAAGTTTATGAAATATTGGGAATCTCCTACAGTAAAATTACAGAATGTATCGGTCGGAATTATTATAAAAAATAATGGTGAAGATATAGATAAATTTTTCCCAAGTACAATTTTTTGTTCTAATGGAAAAGTGAGATATTTTACTTACGATCAAGCAAAATTAGTTTATGATGAAGAAGAAACCTACGAAGAAGCTGTTGAAAAGGTGCAGGAGTATCTAAAGACTCACGACTTGCAGGCGGAGCTTTCAAGATAAATAAAACCCCATCTTTTTCATATAGATTCAAACATCAGTCCCTTAATTGCTTGACTGTTATTAAAAATGGATTACCAGTGTCTGAGATATGAATTTAATTCGATTAATTGGCTTATATTTAGCTCTTTTTACACATACAGCTTGTGATTTGATTGATAATCGTCACCCTTCAACGAAAGCCGCTCATAAAGTGATTAGAGAGTTTAAGGAAGAAATGCAAAAAAAGTACTCCCTCAAGGCAGTCTCTATAAGCGAAGCAGGGACTAAAGAGGTGTATACGCGTATGGGAATTGGATTTGAAATAAATCGTACTTTAAGCAAAGATCAAGGAAGGGCTCTTCTAGTTAAATGCCTCGAGGCTTTTATTGATAAAATCAATTCCAGTAAAGAATTAGAAGAATATTTGGATCCTTATCCATTTTCATATGATCAGATTTCCATGTCTATTATTCCTGTAGGAGTTGATCGATTGGGGGTGATTACACCTGAAATTGGGATCTTTCAATATGGTTCGGGTCAAATTTGGTATTATAAATTGACTGAAGAGAATTCTTACCCAATATCAGAAGAACAGAATGAAACCTACGAAGAAGCTTTTGAAAAAGCGCAGGAGTATCTAAAGACTCATGACTTGCAGGCGGAGTTAAAGTAGGCTATTTTCTGCGGAGGGCAGCTGCAAATCCACCTTCCCACCCATCTTCATTTGGGTAGATTGTCTCAATTAGGCGTATCTCAAGATCATTTTCTTTCGCGAACTCTTCAACAAGGTCGTTGTTCTCAATTTTTAATATACTACAGGTGAGATACCAGATCTCTCCATCGTCATTGAGGAGGGTGAGCGCATTTCTCAAAAGCTGCATTTGAAGTGTGGTCAGCTGCTCGAGGTTCTTAGCTGTCAGCCTCCATCTGGCCTCGGGACGCTTGGCAAGGACGCCTGTGTTGCTGCAGGGGGCATCGATAACAATAAGATCGAAAGGGGTGTTTGTTGAAAACTTTTCACCGGACATGCTGTAGAGCATAACGGGGATCTGATACTTAGTTTTATTCTCTTCAAGCTTTTTTAACTTTTCAATTGAGATGTCATTGGCGTGAAGGCTGGAGGTGGGAAAAGCTGAATAGAGTGAGAGGAGTTTGCCGCCGGGAGCTGCGCAGAGATCGAGTATGCGACTTGGAACAGGGGCTTTTTCTATTAGCTTATCCATCAGGGTGATTTGGGTAATGTTCTGGATGTAATAGTTGCTGGAGGAGGCAATTTCATTTAAGAGTGTCGCGTCTTCAAGGATGGCAACGGGAGTTTTGGTGCCGGCAATCAACGTAGTTCCATCTTTCTCTTCAATGGTCTCTTCACTTGGCAAGAGGCGAAACATCGTCTTTGGAGGGCTGTTTTCTGCTTGTAGGATCGCTTTTGTTTTTTCTAGGCCGATCGTATTGATCAAAAGGTTCACAAAGTACTCGGGATAAGAGAAGCGAATACTAAGTTCGGGCACTGTCACGCCTTGCGGGAGTAAGGGGGGCGCTTGTACCAGCTTGCGTAAGATGGCATTTAGAAAGTTGACAAAAGAGGGGTGGCAGTGCTTTTTCGCAAGCTCGACGCTTTCGTTTACAATTGCGTGGTCGGGAATGCGGGCCATGAAAACTTTTTGATAGATTGCCATGCGCAAAAGCACTTTTTCCCGTGTCTTGAGATCAAGTCGTTTTTTTGGGGTTAACTCTTTGGCAAGAAAGTCGAGGGTG